>JABGQA010000088.1 GCA_018644665.1 Candidatus Poribacteria bacterium | reverse complement strand
GAAGAATACGATGACGTTCGGGCGTGCGCTCAACGGTCGTCCTCCGTCTGCCGAGTGTCGCGTGGCATCACGCATCATAGCGGAGCGGGTCGGCGCGGGGAATGTCTGGCGCCCCGCAAACGGGCACCGTGCACGACTCCCGGTGATGTGGAGCCGCCTCCCATCCTGGAGCGCCGTCTCGCCGCTCCCGGCGCCTACCTGCCCGAGACGGGAATCCCCCTGGGTTTCCGCGGGTTGACGGGTGACGTGGCCCCCACGCGCACACAATGTGGCAAGCGTGGACATCCCCGTTTTCAAGCACGGAGACATGCAATACACATAGTCCGCCGTTATGCGCTATGATAGAGGAGGAGTCCCCGGGGAACGGCGCGTAGACTGCGATCGCGCGCCCTATAGGCAGCCGACCTCGGCGCCGAGGCGCCTGGGGAATGCGACAGATTCAGAGAGGTGTGCCTACATGGCGTTTATCATCTGCGAGCCATGCGTCGAGGTGAAGGATTCGGCCTGCGTCGACGTGTGCCCGGTGGACTGCATCCACGAGGGCACGGATCAGTTCTACATCGAGCCGGACGAGTGCATCGACTGTGGCGTGTGTGAGCCCGAATGCCCGGTCGAGGCCATCTTCGAAGAAGATGCCGTCCCGGAACAGTGGACCGACTACATCAAGAAGAACTACGCCTACTTCGACAAGTAGGCACGGTCCATCTTATACAGCACGCGCGGCCATGCTACGGCGGCGCGTGTTCCCGCGTACGCGACCCGTCCGTGTGGGCCGACTACACGGTCAGGAGGGGAAGGCGATCTCCAACACGTCGCCGTCACGACGCGCCTTGCCCGGCTTCACGCCGACGAGATTCCGCGGCAGCGATACGTGCCGCTTGAAGTTCCCGATCTGCACGACAAGCTCGTCGTTGAAAGCGGACAGGTCGATTTCCGCCGCGCGGACGAAGGGCAGCTTCATCCGTAGGAGCGTGGCGTCCCCGTCCTTCGTGAACGACATCGGGGCTTCGGACGTGTTCGGCGGGCTCGGATCCTCGTCGCCGTAGAGCGCGTCGCCCAACCGTTCGAGTCCCTCCGTGCCGAGCACCTCGCCGCGGAACATCGGCACCCGCCATATCGGCACGCTCGCGAAGAACTCCTCGATGTTCGCCAGGTAGCCCTGCTGCGTCTTGCGCCACGCTTCCATGAACTCGCCGTCGGCGTCGTCGGGCAGGATGCGGTTGATTATCACCGCGTCGACGGTCAGCCCGTACAGGCAGAAGTACATGAACGCCCGCTGGGTCTCTTTGAGGACCATCTTCTCGGGGTTGGTCACGAGTCGAACGGTTGTCATCTCGGCGTCACGCAGCACGCTGTCGATGCCACGCAGGCTGTTGAAGAGCGTCTCGATGTTGACGAACATCTCGTCCTCGGGCAACGGCACGCCGGTTACGCCCCTTAACAGCGGGCGGGCCACCTTCATGACCCTACGCTCGAGCTTGAACACCTTAGACATGTACCAGTCGAGGGTCGTGGGGATGCTGATGAAGCGTAGTGACTCGCCAGTGGGCGCGCAGTCCACCAGGACGACATCGTACGTCTCCTCGCGCACGTACTGGTTGATATAGAGGAGGCTGCATATCTCCTCCATGCCCGGGAATATGGCCAACTCGTCGGCGACCACCTCGTCGATACCGGAGACGTGGAGCATCTTCGTCACGTAGTCGTACACCGAGGCCCAGTGACGCTTGACCTCCTGCTGGATCAGGATCTCCTGCATGTCCAGGTTCTCGCGGATCGGGACGGGCTTCCCGCCGCCGTGGTCCATCAGCGTGCGATCCATGTCGAACGCGTCGGCGAGGCTGTGCGCGGGGTCGATGGACATCACCAGCGTGCGATGACCCAGGGCCGCCAACCGAAGGCCGGTCGCGGCGGTCACGCTCGTCTTCCCGACGCCGCCCTTCCCCGTATACAGGATGATCCGCAAGACATGCTCCTCGGCGTGGGCGGCAGCGCCCGCGTGGCGCGTGGGATGGCCGCTCCTATGGTACGGCGGCCGCCCTGGCCGAGCAAACGCCTGGCAGGCCAGCGCCTCGATTCGCGTGGCCAACACGCCATGGCACGCGCGCAGAGCGCGCACATCCTCGGCACGCCCGCTCCCGAGACGTGTCTCCATGCCACAGCGATTGCGCGCCAGCCGAGGCGAACGGCCCAAGCGCTCCGATGCGCCCGACAGCAGGCGATACAGGGCGGCGCCACGCAGGAATCTGTGCGAATCCAAGCTGATGTCGGGTCGCGCCGACTCGATCCGGCGGCCGCAATATATGACTATCCCAGTCATATACATCCGGTTTTCTTGACTCCTGCGGTCAGGAAGTCTATCGTTTTCCGTCGGCGCCTACGGACACCGTGGGCGAGACGGGTGTTGGGGGACGGATGCCGGAATACTTCGCGTTCTCGCTGTCGTTCGCGATAGCCACATACGCGGCGATGGTGGGCATGGGCGGCGGGTCGGTGCTGGTGCCGATCCTGATGGTCGTCTTCCACGACCGCATTGAGGTGGTCGCGGCGACATCACTGCTAGTGGTGTTCTCCGCGTCGCTGTCGGGATCGTTGGCGAACTTCCGCGCGCGACGGATCGACTACGTCTCCACTGCGGTGCTGCTGGGGCCGGCGCTGATCGCCGGGTACTTCGCGCCGTTGGCAACAGAGCACATCCCTAAGATCGTCTTCGGGCCCGTGTTCGCGTTGGCGTTGGCGGCGGGCGGGGTCAAGCTCCTGCGTCACCGAGAGCCGGTCAGCCTGGCCGACATGGATTCCCCCGAAGCCACGCCTGACACGGCGGGTCCCGGCTTCCGGCGACGCATCGTCGACGCCGGGGGACGCGCCTACGAGTATTCCTACTCCGCGCCGGTCGGCATGGCCGTGAACGCGGCGATCGCATTCCTGTCGAATCTGCTCGGGATCGGCGGAGGCGTCCTGCGCGTACCTGCATTCATGAAACTGCTCCGCTTCCCCTCCGGGATCGCCACGGCGACGTCGCAGTTTATGATCCTCCTCGTCTCCGCGGCGGGAGTGATCGCACATGTTCGGGCGGGGAACGTACAGGCGCCAGCGTTCGTAGGGGCGCCGGGTTATGTGTGGCTTGCGGCAGCGGCCGTGTTGGCGTTGTCGACCGTGTGGCGACCTCGTCCCGGACGAACCGGCCCCTGGCTGCTGGGCGCGTTCGCGGTGATCGCAGCGGCGGGACTCGTCCTCCCCGCCCTCACCGGAGCGGTCGGCGGAACGCTGGCGGAACATCCTCTGACGATCCCGCTGCTGGTCCTCGGCGGCATCCTGGGCGGGCAGGTCGGCGCGCGGGTCGGCGCGGAGATCCACGGCGCCACGACCATTACCACGGGACATTGGCTGCGGTCCAAGCTGGGGGCGCCCTGGATGCACGCCGCGAACGTCCCGGTTGCGCTGCGCCCTTACCTCACCGCCGGCACCCCGCAACTGCTCATGCAGCGGATTCTCGCCCTCGGCCTCGTCGCCATGGGGGCATGGGTGATGTACAGCACCGCGGCGCCCGCCGTTCTGCCGCGCTTGCGCTAGCACAACTCCCAGCTGTTCGAGCCGCGGTTGTTGAGGGAGCGATTCGACCGGGTCGCGCCGGACCCCATCTCCATCTTCCCCTGCCAAGGGAAGACGTTCACGCGTCTCATATGCAGGCGACTTTGACGGGATACGCCGCCTGAGGACACGCCAACCCATGGACGTTCCGAACGCCGTCGTAGCGCCGAGTTAGCCAGCCAAACCGTCGAACGCGGCCGCGAAGAACTCGCGGCGGAAGGCGACTATGCCGGTCGTCGTCGCGTCGGGGTGGACGCGGTTCGTGAGCAGGACCGCCGCCTGCCGCTCGGCCGGACGCCAACGCAAAGCCGTGCCCGTGAATCCCGTATGCGTCAACGAGCCGTCGTCGAGCGCGATCCAAGCGTGTGTGCGGCGTGTCTCGCCGTCGTCCATCACGACATCCATCAGCAGGCGATGCGTCTCGGCGGTCATGATGGGCGCGCCGTCATTCAGCAGGCAGCGCGCGAACATCCCCAGGTCGTCCAGCGTCGCGAACAGGCCGGCGTTGCCCGTGTCGCCACCCAGGAAGTGCGCGTTCTCGTCGTGCACGACGCCCCACACGACGCCGTCCCGCCAGTCGTAACGCGCATGGTTCGTCATGCGCTTCTCGGCGCCTGAGCGACTTTCCGTGGCGGCGCACGACTCGCGTAGCGACGCCGGAGGGTTGAACGCCGTCGCCCGCATACCCAACGGGCCAAAGATGCGCTCCGCCGCCAGGTCGCCGACGGTGCGACCCGTCACTGCAGTCACCAACTCGGCGAGCAGAATGTAGCTAAGGCAACTGTAGACAATCTTGGCGCCGACGGGCTGGTCCGGCGGCAGCGTCCCGAGATACGTCACCACGGCGTCTCGATCGCCGGGGTCGAGGTAGAGCGGCTTCCACGCGGGCAGCCCGGACGTGTGCGTAAGCAGATGCAGGACCGTCACGTCGTCGCGGGTGAACTCCGGCAGATGGCGCGTTACCGGATCGCTTGTGGACAGCGCGCCGTCCTCAACGAGGAGCGCGACTACGGTCGCCGTGGCGATCGGCTTCGTCAGCGAGGCGAGGTCGAAGAGGGTGTCGATCTCCATCGGTAGGCGTTGGGGGGTCGTGATGCGGTCGCCCGCGAGAACACGGGCCACGGTGCGTTCACCGTCGATCACGAGCGCCGTCGCGCCGGGGAAGACGCCGTCGGCGATGCCCCGGCACAGGAGGTCTATCAGGGCTTGGTCAAGAGCCATGCGCGACCTCGCCGCGGCGGTCGAGTTCGCGGATACGCTGCACGATGTCCGTCGTCGACCGCGCGGGGATGTGTATCCCGACCACGACCTCTCCGCCGTTCCGTTCGACGACCTCGCGTTCGATGACGCGGTCGAGCGAGTAGTCGCCGCCCTTCACGTGGATGCTCGGACGGATGAGTTCCAGCAGGTCGCAGGGGGTGTCCTCGCCGAAGATGGTGACGTAGTCCACCGCCTCCAGCGACGCGAGCATCTCGGCGCGCTCGTCCTCGGGGATCACCGGGCGCTCCGGGCCCTTCAGCTTCCGCACCGAGTCGTCGGCGTTCACTCCGACGATAAGCATGTCGCCCAGCGCGCGGGCCTGCTGCAGATACCGCGCGTGACCTACGTGGAGGACGTCGAAGCAACCGTTGGTCGTGACGACGACGCGTCCGGCGTCGCGCTCGCGTCGCGCGATGCGCGCGATCTCCTCGCGGGGGAGGACTCCCGGGTGTGCGCTCATCGCGGCCGGCTCCGTGTTGGCGCTAGTCCGCAGCGGCTTCGCGTTGCGACTGTTCTTTTTGCCAGTCCCAGTCGATGCCACCGTCGTAGAAGCGGCCCGGGTTCTCGAGCGCCCAGATCTGCTTCCTGATGACGTAGTTCCCGGAATCCACGGCAAGCGCGCGCCGCAAACTCGCGATTCCCTCGTCCTTGCGGCCCAGTGACAGCAGCAGTCTGCCGTAGCGGAAGTGCGTCGGAGCGTCGGATGCTCCGAGCGTGAGGGCGCGTCGGAACGCCGCCTCCGCCGCCTCGCCTCTTCCCGCAGTCAGGTAGCGTTCGGCAAGGTCCGCCTGCACGCTGGCATCCCTGGGAAGCCAATCCGCGAGCGCCTCCAGCGCCCGTATGCGCCCGGCGCCGTTCGACGATGCCGAGGCCTGAACGGAGGACGAGGGCACGTCACTTCCCTCAGCCGTCGCCCACTCCTTGGCTTCGTCGGGAGAGACCATGCCCTGATACCGGCCCGCCTCGTCGATGAGGATCGTGTTCGGGACGGCCTTGAAGCCGATCAGGTCGCCGAGGATGTTCTCGGCATCGACGAGGTTCGCGTGATCGGCCTTCGCGATCTCGACGTACGGGCGGGCGAGTTCGGCGCCCTGCACGTCCATGGCGACGGCGATCACCTCGATGCTGTCGTCATCGCGGCCAGCGTAGAAGTCCTGCCACCCGGGCAGGTTCTCGCGGCAGCCTCACCAACTGGCCCAGGTGTACATGATGACCCGCTTGCCCCGGTAGCCCGACAGCGCCACGGGCGCCCCGTCCATGTCAGGCAAGGTGACGTCGGGCATCGGGTCGCCCTTGCCGATACGCGCGGCGCCGGGGTCGGCTCCCGGCGCCAGAGCGATGACGTCCGAGGCGTCGTTCCAGTCGAAGTGGGCGCGGAACAGCTCGGGGACGGCGGACAGCGCGACTAGCCGTGCGTCGCCATCACCGGCGATGCGGTCGTCCGTGCCGTCGGTCCTGACGATGGAGCACACGTCGTCTTCTACGCAGACGCTCAACGTGTCGTCGGCGACAGCCTCCAGCTTCGCGCCGAACGCTTCAACCACTGGCGCCATCGGGATAAAGGCGCGGCCGTCGACGTCATGCACGTCTAGGTTGAGGAGGCGATCACGCACGGAGATGGCGATTGCGTCGCCGGCCCGGGCGGAACGGGCGACCGAGAATGCGGCGACGACGGCCGCCAACGCGACGAGTAGTTTCAGCACGGCAGGGCTTCCCTCCCAGAAGCTCAACGGTCAGCACGCTACGCTCAGAACGAACCCGTCAGCGACAGGCGTTGCGCATCTCCCAGGTCGGGATGCGTCATGAAGGCGTAATCCGCGTGGACGGTAACATCGCGGACGGGAATTCGGAAGCCGGCTCCCGCAGTGAACTCGCCGGCGTCGAGCCCGGCACGGAAGCTCACGGTGCGGAGCAGCGTCAGTTCGGCGCCGGCGTGCAGGCGCGACTCGGAGCCCTCTTCGGACAGGCGCGTCGTGCGGTTTAGGTCGACATCGGCCGCGAGCGCCAAGGCCGCGAGCTTCCCACCAGGTAGACGCACGGCGATGCCCGCGCGCGGGTTCGCCTCGCGTGAGAAAGTCGGTCTGCCGGGCGTGTCCCACTTCACGCGTGTGCCGATGGCGTCCTGAATGACCAGGCCGCCGCGGACGTTGTCGTGCAGTCGGACGATGGCTCCCAGGTCGGCGCCGAAGCCGTTTCCGCGATTCGCGATGATGGACTGCCGGACGATCTTCGCCGTACCACCGACGGACACGCGGGCGCCCAGGGCGCGAGCGTAGGAAAGCAGGAGCGCGTTGTCCGAGGTCGTGAAGGTCTCGGCGATCTGAGGGTTGTCGACGTATCGCTCGCCGATGTCCTTGACGCCGTTCTGATTCAGGTCGCGGAAGGTGCCGAGGATGCCGTCGCCGTTGACGTCATCGAACGTCACGCGCGGCACATCGTCGATCCCGAGGCGTATCCAACTGATCGCCAGCTTGCCCTGATCAAACGGCACGACGACGTTCATGAAGTTGTACTGCGCCAGCCCGCGCATCAGGGCGGATTCCTGAGTGCCCTGCTGGAACATATCGGCGTGCTGTGTCGTGAAGCCGTAGTCCTGCACGCCCGTGAGGCCCGCCGGATTCCAGTACGCCGCGGAGGCGTCCTCGGCGACCGCGACGTACGCCGACCCCATAGCGGCGGCGCGCGCGCCTACTCCAAGCCCGAGAAACTCCAGGGCGAACGAACCCTCGTCCGCGGCGTGGACTCCGGCCGCGGTCGCGAACAGGGCGAACGCCAAGATCCACCGAGTTGCTCTGGCGACGCGCATATGGACTCCTCGCTCAGTGAATCAGCCGGGGGCAAAGTCGTAAGTGCGGGTCTGGAGAATCACGCTCAGCGCGCTCCAGAAGGCGCCCACACAGTATTCGCCCAGTATCACGCCGAAGAAGAAGCTCGTGGCCTTGCGATTGGCCTGCATCCCCCCGAACCTCAGTACAACGAACTTGATGACAGTACTGATGACCAGGCACGACCAGAAATACCCAACGCCGTTGGTCATGGCGATGGCATACGCCGCCGGGTGCAGGGGCCACCACATGAACTTCATCCGCATGAACATGAGCATGAAGGTGAACACCAGCCCGCCCGCCATCGCGGCGGAGGCGGGCACGTTCGGATCCTGCGGGTTGCTGAAGTGCCCGGCAGCCCACCCGAATTGGCCGATGTGACCGACGAACGGCTGCGCGCGTGCGTACCCGAGCCGGTACATCTCGCTGACCCCGGCCCACCATGATCCCAGCGACCCGACGACCAGCGCGATGCCGATGGCGAGCACCAGCCGTTTGGTATTCATCCGCGCTCGCTCCGCCATCTTCAGCCCCTCCAACTGGTGGGGCATGATGTGCTCGCGGTAGCCACGACCGCTAAAGAACCAGAAGAACGGCACGACGCCCAGGTTCTCGAACCCGAACCCACGCGTGCCGAGGATGTTGATCAGGAACTGCTGGCCGTTCACCATGCCGGCCATCTCGTGCGCCGGAGGTCCGAACTCCGCGCGAACGCGCGTGATGCCTACCGACAGGGCGAAGAAGAACGCCATGAACGGCAGGATGATGGGGATCGTCATGCCCGCGTGCACGCAGAAGTAGACGATGTACGCGAACGACATGACCATGATGACTGCGGCCGTCCGATAGCGGATCGGCTCGCCGGAGTCGTCCATCTGCTTGCCGCCGAACAGATGCGCGATGACGGCGCGCAGGTGTCCACGAGTCGCCCATACGGCGGCGAAGAACACCGCCATCCATCCGCCGATCGACTGCTCGCTGAGGAACGGCGCGCCCGGCAAACGCAACCCGCTCGCGGCGGAGAAAACCTGCTGGAACCGCGCGAAGAGGTAGAAGAACCACATCGAGAACGACAGGTCCAGCGGAAGCAGGTAACCCAGGCCGATCACGAACGGATAGAGCGGCACGGGGAGATTGCCCATCGCGGACCACGGCGCCTCGGTGAACCGGATCGTGCGCTGGTCGTGGCGCACCGGGAAGCTGGGGACGTGCGGGAAGAGAGCGTGCAGGCCGTTGAGGATGTCGAGCGCGGCGACGAGTCCGAACCCGATCCACAGCGCGCGATTGCGGAAGAAGCTCGACGTTCCGCCGCCCTCCGTGATCGCCATGGGCAACTGGATGATCGGATAGGCGAGCTTCTCGTGCTCGGTCCACTGCTTGCGCACGAAGATGTTGATGCAGACCATCACGAGGCCGAGCGCGAGGATGAAGCTCGTCCACCAGAGCGTCAGGCGGAGCCAGGGAGCGAACACCCGCCAGGTGTAGAACTGGTCCAGCGCGTCGCCCTCGTAGAACCCCTGGAGTATCACCTCCTCGGGGTCGTAGACGACCAGATGCCGGGGTATGTAGCGGAAGAACAGCTCCCGCCATTGGTTCTCGGCAGTGGCGAAATGGAAGGGGTGCGCGATCGCCGGGATCGTCAGCGCGAGCGTGTCATGCCCCGCGAGGCCAGAGGCGACGGACAGCATGACGTATATCGTGATCAACTCGCCCTGGGTCATCGCCCATTCGGGCCGGAAGCGCTTGACGACCAGGTTCGCGAGGATGAGGATGAAAACGTTGAGGACGACGTTCCAGAAGAGGGAAATCGTCGTCGGGTGGCCCGAGTGCCACATTCCCTCGACTTCGAGCACCCAGAAGACGTTGGGCACGCACAGGATGGCGCCTATCGCTATCGCCCGCCATGTCACGCCGGTCACGCGACGATCCGTGGCGTGCTTCATGGAGGTGATGCCCGGCTTCGAGTGTACGTGGACGCAGACGCGCTAGCGGGCTACTTCCCAGACGAGGTGGGCGAGTTCGTGCAGTATGAGCTTCTCCATCGCCAAGCCGACGGCGTTTCTCGATCCGGGTATGGAGAACACGATGGTGTCCTTGGCCACACCGGCCGTCGCGCGCGACATGATAGCCCCGGCGCCGATCTCCTCGTAGCTGAGATATCGGAAGATCTCGCCGAACCCCGGGAGGGCTTTGTCGAGGGCCGCGCTGACGATGTCGAACGTGGTGTCCCGCTTCGCGATCCCGGTGCCGCCGGTGAAGATGACGGCGTGCGGCTCATCGTGGCCGAGCAACCGGTCGAGACAGTCCCGGATCTGGTCGGGTTCGTCCTTGAGGATCTCGTAGTGGACGACCTTGTGCCCGTTGGCCGCCAGAGTCTCGCGCAGGTACGCGCCACTCTTGTCGGTCGCCTCGGTGCGCGTGTCGCTGACGGTAACAACCGCACATGCGACAATGCGACCCTCGGAAGCCTCTTTGTGCTCCGTGTATCCCATCGAGTTTGTCCGCCGCTATCGGCGTTCGCGATGGAGCACGTGCTTGCGTTCGTGCTTGGAGTACTTCATGCGCTCGAGCCGCGTGTTGTCGGCTCGGCGGTTCTTCTTCGTCACGTAAGTGGACTTGCCGTCCTCGGAGACGAGGCGGATGATCTCACGCATCGGTCTATGTTCCTAACGGTCCACGATAGAACAGCAGCGGGCACATCCCTAGAAGTTTACCGACCACGTCAGGGGTGGTCAAGGCGCCGACGGGGACGACAGTCGCGTTTCCATGGACGTACAGCGGGGAGTCAGGCATGGATACGGGTGACGCCGGCAGCCGGGACATGGCCGCCAACGCGGAAATCCTCTCCGATCCGCAGGTGGTACTTCGCCGGGACCGAGGCATCGAGCGGCTGACGGAGCTGTACGCCGGGAACCGCCCCCCGACACCGATGTTCCTCAGTGGCGTGACCTTCCCGGTCCACGCGACGCGGGAATCCAAGCCGGACGACTGGGTCGCGAGCGCCCTGGCGGCAGCGGCCCGCCATGCAAACGCCGCCTCGGACGACGCTGTGTTCCGGCCGCTCGCCGTGGAGTTCGGGTCGCGCGGCGTGCACTTCGTCGACGCGTTGCTCGGGGCGCGCACGTTTCGGCGGCATGGGCAATGGTGGGCGCAGCGCCTGACCACGCCGGTGGGGGCTCTCGCCCCTCCCGATCTCGACGCCGACGAAATGTGGCACGATGCCCGTGAGGTGGCGCAGGCTTTCGTAGAGCGCGGAGCGGAGGGCGCCCTGTTCGGCTCGCCCACGCTATCGAGCGCTCTGAACGTCGCCGTCAACCTCTACGGCGAACGATTCCTCGAGACGCTCCCGACCGACCCGGACGCCGCCTTCCGCGACCTGGCCACCATCAACACGCTCCTGCGAGACCTGCACCGGTGGTATCGCGAGCATGTCCCGCACGAGCAGTTGCAGGGCGTGGTGGCCGCGCACAGATGTCAGCCGCCGGGATTCGGCCAGCTCTGCGGGTGCTCCACACAGCTTCTGTCTGCCGAGATGTACCGCGACTTCGTCGCGCAGCCTGACGCGGACCTTCTCGGCGACTACCCGGGCGGCGGGATGATCCACCTGTGCGGGGGCCACACGCAGCACATACCCGTCTGGCGCGACATGTCGGCGTTGCGCGCGGTGCAACTGAACGACGACGCGGCGGACGACTTCGAGGAGTACTACCGGGGCCTGCGCGACGATCAGATGCTCTACCTGAATCCCACGGCGACGATGACGGCGGCCCGCGCGATCTCGATCACCGGCGGGCGGCGTCTCGTGGTGGTGGCCGACGCGGCGTAGCCGATGACCCGCGGCACTGGCTTCCGCGGTGGAGAGGGAGCAGCGAAGCACGCCATTCATGGCCTGCGTCAAGACCTGGGTGGACCACGTGCCGGAAATCCGCTTGTCGCGCGGGTCGAATCTGGCGATAGTCGGGTGTCCTAACCGTTTCGGGCACTCTCCGAGGAGCGACGCATGGCCGCTTCAGCACAGCCGATGAACGTCGTCGTCGTCGCAGCGGACACGCTGCGCACGGCGTACCTGGGCGCGTACGGCAACCCGTGGATTCGTACACCGAACATCGACCGGTTCGCGTCGGAAGGCGTTCGCTTCTCGCGCGCCCATCCCGAGTGTCTGCCTACGATACCCACGCGACGCACACTGCACAGCGGTCGACGTGCCTTCCCGTTCCGCGAATACGACCCCGTGCCGTGGGACAACGTATACCTCCCGGGCTGGCAACCTATGGCGCCCGACGAACCGACCGTCGCGGAACGGCTTATAGAGGCCGGCTACCACACCGGATTCGTCGCCGACGTACCACACTACTTCGTCCCAGGCATGAACTTCACACGGGGATTCCGGCAGTGGGAGTTCGTCCGCGGCCAAGCGGAGGATCGGTGGGGCGCGATCGCCCATGCCGACGAGAAGCTCGTGCACAAGTATCGGGGAAACGAGAACCGCATCCGGGCGCACATCGTGAACGTGAAGCCGGAGCAGCCCGAGGAAGAATGGCCGACGGCGCGCACCTTTCGATGGGCGATGCGCTTCGTCGAGGAGAACCGAGGAACCACACCGTTCTACCTGTACGTCGACAGTTTCACGCCCCACGAGACCTGGGAGGCGCCCCTACACTACTACGAGCTGTACGGCGATATGGACGCGCGCGAGCCCATGTGGCTCACGGTGCCGTATGGTTCGGCGAACGACCATCCAGACATCGAGTCGCAACTCCCGAGCATCCGCGCCAACTACGCGGGGCTCGTCACGATGGTGGACACGTGGTTTGGGCGGCTGCTCGACACCATCGAGCGCGTCGGTCTCAGCGACAACACCGTCATCGTGTTCCTGAGCGACCACGGGACGAACTTCGCGGACAACGCCGAGCGGGTGTTGGGTAAGCCCGCGAACGCGCTCTATCCCGGCACGATGGACATCCCGCTGATCGTGCGGTCTCCGGGCGCGACCCGTGGGCAGGTGGTCGACGAATTCGTCACGACGCTCGATGTGCCGGCGACAGTGCTCGCCGCGGCCGGAGCCGGCAGCGACGAGGCCGGCCGGGATCTGCGCGCGCTCGTCGACCGGCAGGAGTACGTGACCTGCCGCTACGGGAACTTCGTGTGGTACCGTGACGCGGACACGTGGTTCTACAGCCGCGCCGACTTCGCCGATCCCAAGGTGTTCGACCTCGACGACGACCCGACGTGCGCGACCAACATCGCGGACCGCGCGGCCGATCGGATTGCGCGAGCGCGTGAGCGACTGCTGGGCGATGCTGGCGGCGCCATGCCTTTCTACCGGAGACGTAGCGGGACCGACGCGATCGGCCGACCCCAGTTCGACGCGGAATGAGAGCCGCGGGGCATCTTCCCGCGCCGCATGGCCCGCGCGGTGGCCGTCAGTCGACGCGGCCGTCCAGCAACCGCGCAACGTCGCGCAGAACGCTCGGGGCGTGCCTTAGGCTCGCGGAGATCGACTTCCCAGACGGGCTCAGCCGGTCGATCGCCATCTCCGTCGCCCTGGGTAGAATCTCCGCGCACACCTCACTGCCGCTGATACGCCAGGCGTAACCGATCCCGTCGATCCCACGATGGAAGTTGTCCGTGCACAGGCTGGACTCGGGACACGACGTGTAACGGAACCCATCGGAATCATCGACCCACATATCGTCGATGAGGAACTCCGCGCCCCGCACGATCGCGTCAGCCACGGCCGCATCGCCTGTCGCCTGGTGATACAGCTTCAAACCGGCCAGCAGAATGCCGACCATGAAACCGGCGTTCCCCGTGTGGCGTGGCGGTTCGTGGTAGCAATGCCCCGGCACCATCATGCGTCGCCAGCCACCATCGTCGGTCTGGCGCTCCAGGGTGCGCTCGACGATCAGATGCCCGGCGTTGAGATAGAACCGGTCGCGTGTGGCGTGGTACATCGCCATGGTGAGGATCAAGTGCCACCCGTTGCTGCGGCAGTTCGTGAAGTCGTAGTTCCGCGTGCCGTCGGCGTCGTAGCGATCGGCGATCCGCCGCGCGACGGCCATGGAACGCCGGTCTCCCGTCAGGAAGTGGTGGAGCAGGAACCCGTCCACCCACGTGTGACTGACGCTGAACGATGCGCGCGTGATTGCCCCCGGACGATAGCCGTCGGGATAGTAGCCGCCCGTGTGCCCGATGCAGTGCGTGTAGACGCCATCTACGCGGCCGGCGTCGGCCGAGGCGTGGCATACGTCCACGTCGCGGTGGTGGAGCGCCGCCAGTGCAGCTTCGGCGAACCACCCGGGATCCCCAGACCGCGCCCATTGCAGGAAGAAGCCGTAGGCGGTGTCGTATTCGCTGTTGCCCCAGTTCCACCGCCGCTCGCCCCACCAATCTCCGTAGTTCAGCATCCCGTACTCGGAGCCGGCCTCTCGATTCGCCCGGTACCCGTCCAACGCCTGCGCCACCTTCGCTTCGTAAACGCCAAAGCGACCCGACCCGGCCGGCGTCATCTCGCCCAGCGCGCCGCTGTCGCAGTACCACTCGGCAGGCGCTTGCACCGTCGGCAACGGCAAGGGTGGCACATCAGCGCCTAGGTACACGGTGTGCGTCTTGGCCACGCCTTCGCGGAATCGGTAACGGCCGTGCTTGAGGTAGAAGTAGAGCTTGTGCTCATCCTCTCCCTCCTCGGAGTAATGCACGCCGTCCAGCGACGGACAGATCCCGAGATCCACGCGTCCAGGTAGCGCGCGAAAGCTCTTCGGATACGACTGCCAGAAGTCGGGTACGACAACGTCTAGACCGCCCACACGGAACCGACCGTCGCAGCGGCCTTCGCGCTCCTCGCCGTCGACGACGCGTGCGTCGTCGTGGGTCTGGAACACGTGCATCCCGTCGGTATCTGACTCCGGCGTGTCGATCTCGAGCGTCATGGAGGCGATGTCGATGAACGTCTCCGACGACGCATCGCAGACGAACGTGTGGTCGAGCCGCACGTACGGTTGACCAGCGTAGACGTGAAGTCGGCAGATCGACGTGAACAGTTCGACCCCGTGCTCGTCGGCGTGTCGTCCCTCGATCCGCACGGCGCAGCGAACCGGCCCCCGGTCCTCAACCTCAACGGTCGTGACGGCGACGCGAGTGCTGGTGAACACGGCTCCGTCGACGTCGGTAACAACAAGCCGTGATCCGGTGATGAGCGCACGGCCCGCCACCCGGATCTCCGAGAACGGCGCGAAGTGTGACCTGTCTACGACGACCGTCAGCGGGCCAGCATCTATCGTGAGCGTGTCGTCGCTTTCGTCGACCGTCAGCGGCGACTCGTCGGCGCCACGACGCACGTCGGCGCCGTACTCCAGCGTGTAGGGCGCCGACTGGCCAGCGGCAGTGTCCGCGTGGAAGTCCAGCAAGGCCCACTTCGCACTGCCATCCAACCACCTGCCCAACGTCGACGCCTGGAGCGTCACTTCGGCGCCCGCGGGATCGCATAGTCGCAGGTGGTCGGACGCGCCAAGGACGCCCTCGGGAAACGGAACGCCATGAGTGACCGGCGCGGAAGGATAGGACGGCGTGCCCTCGTGCGTCACGGTGAGCGGCACATGGGCCGAGCGCACGCTTCCCGCGGGCGCGGCAGCAGCACGGGTCGAGAACGTGCCGACTTCGCTTTGCGTGGTGGCCCCGTCGATGTCCGTCGATACGACGCGGTACCGGTAGGCCGCGTCCGTCTCGAGCCCACGGAGCACGACCCGGTGGTTCATACCGAGTTCGTCCTCCTCGACGATTGCCCGCCCGTTGGACCCGTCGCCCCAGTATTCCACCCGACACGACGCATCGCGGGTCGTGGTCCAGGTGATGCGCGCCTCGACCGACGACGCCGAGGCCGATTCTTCCGCAGCCCCCACATGCAGGCGCCGGATCTCGAAGGGTCGTTCCGTCGCCTCCGGGAGTTCCGTCAGGAACGCGACGCGCTCGATGCGGTACCGACCTGACGCGCCGTGCGCCACAAGGCGCACGCGCTCTCCACCCTCGAATCGGCGCGACTCGGACAGCGTGAAAAGGCGTTCGCGTCGGTTGTTTGCATCCGCGATCGCCGTCGCCACCACCACGCCGTCGATCTCGATGTCCACGGGCTCCGCGCCCCTCGACTCGTCGTATATGACGAAGCCGACATACCGATCGCCACAAGCGGGCGCGAGCAGTGAAATCGACCCACCGACCTCGGTCCGCGTGACGGATCGCTGTCGGTATTCGCTACGGGTGTCGTCGACGAACCCGTCCAGCTCCATGTCGCTCGCGTCGAGGGTCACCGCGTCCGGACGACTCAATGCGGCTCCGATCGCCCGCAATCCCCAGGTCGTGTGCACGCGCATGCCGTTCCTCCTCCCGTGGCCCGTCGCCCTATCGCCGGGAAAACGCGACGAATCCGTCGCCGCAGCGTAGCGGAAGGCAGCCATCATGCCCGACTCGCGCAGGCTCAGCAATGCTAATGGAGCGAGCCCTGGCAGGCTCCAGGCGCCCGATCGGGAACGGAATCATCGCCGCCCTTGAGGCGTGGCATCAGACGATGTCGGCCGCTCCCTGAGCCAACAGCGGCGCGGCGAACGGGGATACGGTGATCCGCGCAGCTATGGGTCGCCGAATCGCCACGAGAGGCCATGGCCTCTGTGCACGTCCGTCGGCGCGATGTGGCGAGGAATGCGCGGCTAAGCTGTCTGTGGCCCAGGACTCTCGGCCATGCGCGCCCGCTCTGCCTGAATTCCACGGCGTCGATGACGGCAGGCCGCGCGATCTCCATCACGGGTGGACGGCGCCTCGTCGTCGCCGACGCGCTGTAGCCGTAGCGCCGCGTCGCGTGGTCGATGCGGCCCACGGAATCACGCGGACTGGACAGGCCGCCCGCACGGACCCCGTCTCGCTGAGTTGTCCGCCTCCCGTGGTCGGAGACCTTCAGTTCTTGATGTCGCCCCAGGTCGTCGTTGCCTTGCCGTGGAGATCCACGGCGAACGGACGCCCGATGACATGCTCCGCGGGTTCCGTCCAATCGATTGGGCCCCATCCCTCGGCGTTGCCCTCTTGGAATGCCGCGACGCGGATCGTAGAGCCGGGCTGGAAGATGGCTCCGATGTCGAATCCAGCGGGCGCAACGAACACGTCGAAATCGACCGACAGCTCCATCGAGTCGCCGCCGTTCATCCACCGGAAGTCCTCGAAGACGACTTCCTGCGATTCGAGGTGCGTGACGCTGATCCCGTCGTTGGCGCCGGCGTCTCGGCCGATCTGTACGTGGAAGTCCGAGCCGATCACGTCGGCGACGCCGGTCGGATTCCCTTCGTACGCGTCGTTCGGAACGCCCGTCGAGGCGTCGCTATCGGCGTCGATGAGTAGGTGGTAGTAGTAGCGGAAGCCGTCAGCGGGCGCGGCGTCGCCATAGACCGTTTCCAGGGCGAAGAGGGTGTCGTCCGTCGACGCGACCTTGATCGACTTGTAGTCGCCGTGGATGTTCCCGGGGCCCATGTCGTTGGGGTCTTCGATGGCGATGGGGATGGCTTCCCAGTCGGCGAAGTCGCCGTCGATCACGATGTCGTTCGCCTCCTGAGCGAACAGCGGCGCAACGCACAGCGCCATGATGGTCACGGCAGTCACAGATCGCATGATGAGCGTCTCCCTTCCGAATCACCGTGTGGGGAGCCGTTGGCGTCGAGGTTCCTTCGTGCCTCCCTGCGTGGCCGAGCACACGTTCGTCGTGGTCCGAAGACATGATCAAGTCCCCTTCCGCCATCATAACAAGTAGCCTGCCTATGAATCCGGGCCCGCAGGACGCCCCGGGCGCGTGCGAGCGGGGGCGTAGCGTGAAAGGCGCCGCCATGCTATCTGTGGGCCACGAGGAGGACGCACGATGAACCACGTTTCGCGGAGCGGCGTCGAGTGGCGGAGCTACCGGTCGCCGAAGGGCGGATTCGAAGCCGCCAGCTTGGACTACGCGAGGCCGATGAAGGCGCGCGAGTCCGGCCACCCCTTCGAGGTGATATTCCTACGCATCCCGCCGGGTCAACGCCCTTGGCCGTACCACTCCCACGGGGCCCAATGGGAGTTCTATTACGTCATGGAGGGGTCGGGCGAGATGCGCCTCGAGGACGGCCCCGTGCCGATCGAGAAGGGCGACGCCATGATGTGTCCGCCCGACGAGGCGCACCAACTCCACAACACCGGCGAAGGCGATCTGGTCGTGCAGATCATCGCCGACAATCCACCCGCCGACTATTGCCACTACCCGGACTCCGGGAAGTGGGCGTGTGGCGGGAAGGTGTTTCGCATGCAGGAGACGGAGTATTACGACGGAGAGGAATGACGCGATATCTAGCGCCTGGGCACCGAACCGACGGCGTAGCCGGCGCTTACTCGGGGCTCTGGCCCTGGTCTTCGTGGCGTTGCTGGCGGGGTGTCGGGACCGCGCCTCGACGCGCGGCGCCGATACCGACGACGCGCCAACGACGGTCCGAATCGCTACCTTCAACATCCAGGTGTTCGGTAGGTCCAAGCGGTCGAAGCCCGACGTCATGCGGGTGCTCGTCGACATCGCGGACGAATTCGACATCCTCGCGGTCCAGGAGATCCGCGACGCCTCCGGCGACACTGCGGGAGCCTACCTCGAGGCCATGAACTCCCAGGGCAACGAGGACCACAGGATGGCCGTCGGCCCCAGGTTGGGGCGGTCCATCTCGAAGGAGGAGTACGCGTTCTACTACGACGCGAATGTGGTCGAGATTGTGGGAAGGCCGGCGACGTATCCCGACCCCGACGACGTGTTCGAGCGCGAGCCGTTCGTCGCGCGCTTCCGCGTTCGAGCGGTGGACTTCGTGCTGGTGAACGTCCACATCAAGCCGCACGACGCCGTGACCGAGATCGACGCGCTGGACGAAGTGCGCGCGTGGGCGGAATCAGAGTTTGGGGACGCGGACCTCATAGTCGCAGGCGACTTCAACGCCGACGGCGCCTACTTCAAGGAGGACATGCAACGGGATCTCCTCGACATGAACTGGATCACCCCCACGGGACTCGACACCACCGTCAAGGACACGGACCGCACGTACGACCAGTTTGTCATATCCGACTCTCTGATGGACGAATACACAGGCAGCATCGGCGTGTATCGGTTCGACAGGGAGTATGGGCTGACCCAGGAGTTCTCGACGAAGGTGTCCGACCACTACCCGGTGTTCGCGGTGTTCTCCGTGGCGCCATAGCTCTCACCAGGCATGGTTGACGGTGACGTGGGGCGCGCGCCCGGGGCTACGAGCGCCGTCGACGCGAGTGCCTGCCTGATGCCCGCCCGGCCTGTTACGGGTCCATACCAGATCGACACGCCCCGTTACTTCCCTTGCTGGCTCGCCCTCTGTCTCATCTGCCCCCAACTGGTGACCAGGCGGTTGCGCGCCGTCACAGCCGTGCCGTCGCGGCCCTTTTCGATCGTGAAATCGTCGAGCACGGAGCCGGTGTTGTCGAGGAACACCGCGTCGAGTCGGAGGGCCTCTACTTCGATGGCCATGGAACCGAGTGTGTTGAACGAGGTGAACATGACCGGATGGTTGAGGCTTCCACCACTTGTCTTCCCGGAACTCCCTGCGACCGCATAGACGGCGCCTTCGCTTGTCGCGTCGTTCGCCGTGCTCTTCGCGTAGGGTCCCGCGCCCCGCATGCTGCCATCGCCGTCGTCGACGATCATCTGGGCCGTCAGCCCGGTCGACTTGCCGTAATGCCCATGGAGCAGGAACGACCGTTCATACGAATGGCTGTGTCCCGACAGCACGAGATCCACTCCCGCCTCCTCGAGGATCGGAAGCGCGTTTTCACGCATCTGCCTCATCCGACCGCCGCTGTCGCCGTCATTGTCGGAATTGTGGGAACCCCTGCTGTAAGGTGGGTGATGCCAGAACGCGATCACCCAATCCTGCAGCGTTGCAGAGAGATCGCTCTGCAACCACGTCAACATGGCCCCAGCCGTGGCGCGTGGTGAGTCGTGGGAATCCAAGCAGATGAAGTGGATATTCCCGTAGTCGAAGGAATAGTAGGCCTCGGTTCCAGATGGCAGACCACCGGCCTCGGCCGACTTCGGCAGAGAGAAGATGCCGTAATACACGCCGGACTCGTTCGGCGACGAGGCGCTTCGGGCATCATGGTTGCCCAGCGTCGGCCAGACGACGGTCTGTCGAAGGGTTTCGGGATACATGTCGAATACGGCTGCCTGATACTGAGCATCCGTCCCATCCGGGTAGGCGTTGTCGCCCAGCATCAGCCACACGTCGGCGTAGGAGTTCCCCGCAAAGCCATAGTAGGCGTCGCGCACCGCCCGCGCATTGTTGTTAGCGGTGCCGGAGTCGCCGATCGCCCATATCCGGGTGGGTACAGGCGTCCCCGGGAGCGGCGCGGTGATGAAGAAGTGCTCGGTGTCTGCGCCGGCTAAGGATGCCGACTGATCGCCCACGGCGTAGTGATACTTCGTGGCGGGGAGGAGATCGGTGATATTGACTTCATGCTCTGTCGTGACGGAGGCGTCGTCGGCCTCATTCCCCATTTCGCCGAGTGCGGCGCCATACGTGACGCGGCTGTCCGTCGCCTCGTCGGTGTGCCAGCGCACTACGATGCTCGTTGGTGTCCCTATCTGTAGGTACGGACCCCGCGTGACCTGGAGCGCCTTTGCCACCGGGACGTCGACGAGTGCGAGGACGAACGCTACGGCGAGTGCTCTCCGCATGGAGTCTGTACCTCTAGGCTGTTGAGTGCTGTGTGTATTCGGACACGCAGTTTCGTCATGGCTGGCGCCACTCGTCGCGGCGGCGGCAGTTCTTCGAGAAAGACCAAAGCATCGTGGAAAGCGATCCTTGCCGAGCAGACCCGGCCTGCCTGCGTCAAGATATCGCCTCGCTGGGCGAGCCATACCGCCTTGTTCGGTGACTGGGCCGCGATGTGCGTCAGTCGTGACAGCGCGGCATCGTACCGTTCGCTAAGCAGTTCCAGCTCGATCGCGTACAACTGCAGCGACACGGGCTGGCCAAGGCGTCGCAACCCCTCGTCGAGCCCACGTAGGGCTACATCGACGTGTTCGCCCCCTGCAGCAACAAGCGCCTGACTGCGTTCCATGTAGTGTTCCGGGAGTGGGTCGGCGAGTTCGGAGATCGCCGTGGTGAAGTCGCGCGAGGCATCCATGTGGCGATGCAGCTTCACGAGTACGCGCGCCCTGGTCACCAGGCCTTCCGCGTGGCGTGGCTTCTTGGCGAGGAATCGGTCAAGTAGCCTCTTGCTCTGCTTAACGCGACCCGCATCCCGCAGTGTCTTCGCGCGGTATAGGTCGACCTCGGCGAGCCCCGAATCCAACCTGAGAGCACGACGGCAGTCGGTCAGCGCAGCCTTCCAGTCGCTGTGAATCCGGTGGAGGTCACTCCGCTCCAGGTACAGCAGGGCGTTCGTCGGATATTTGGCGATCTGGACCGTCAGTACCACTATCTGGTCGGGCGGCGGGGCGTGTCCGAACGCAGGCGCGCTAGCCAACAGGAAGAAGCCAGCAGCTAGCCATATTGCGTAGCGACGACGCGGAGCGCCTGGGATGTCCTTGTGCATGTGCGGTAAGGCATAGCCCACCGGCCTCCCTGACGGCCAGCGAAGCGGACCCGGGGCAACGTACAGCGATCTCTAGGGATCGTCGCGGCGCTCGGGGCAGTCGTCTAGTCACCCGTCACGAGGGCGTACACGCCGTAGCCTGCGAAACCCAGGAGAATGAACGCGAGGCGGGCGTTGGAGACCTCTCTCCGCCTTTGCTGTTTGTTGGCTGCGGCCCGCTCTGTCATCCACTTCCGTTGTTCCAGGTGGTAGGCCTCTCTGGCGTGCTCTGGGTAGAAGTCCGCTGGCTCCAAGGCGTTGTCGGCATAGACCTTGAACTGGTTCGCGTAGTAGTGACGCCACGTCGCCAGGTCATTGTTGTCCAGTGGCGGTCGGTTAGCGGTAGACGCGGCGCCGACAGCGGGCGATACGGTAGTTCGCGCCACGCATCCGCTGATTACGAGCGGCCCCAGGAGCAACAGGACGATGTGGCGCCTGACGACAGAGCGGGCTGAGCTGTACATCGCTCCTCCACACGGGTGTAAGACTCCTCGACTACTTCGACCGATTCAGCAGGAGTACGGCCCCTGGTCGCGTATGTCGTCCACTCCTTACAAGGAGGGAGAACGCACGGGGATCGACTCCGAGGCCAACAAGGGACGCAGGCGCATCCCTACTCTACCCAGACCTGCGCCACGACGACATATTGGCTCGCCGTTTCCTGGCAGATCGCCGCAGGATTGCTCAGAAGGCCCCGGCACGCCGAGACACATGGCGGGATTTGGCGCAGTCAGTTCACGTCCCCGCGATCTAGTCGCCCGTCACGAGCGCATACACCCCGTATCCCGCGAGGCCCAACAGGATGACGCCCAACACGCCGTAGAAGGGCTCTTCCAACTCGCGATTGGCTAAGGCGATCTGTTGCATTGCCCACTTCTGCATTTCCAACCGATAGGCTTCCCTGGCGTTCACAGGATAGGAGGCCGTTGGCTCCGCGGTATCCGCAGCATGCATTCTGATCTGATCCTCGTAGTAGTTCCTCCACGCAGCCACGTCGTCGTTGTCCAACGGAGGTCGCTCTACCGTTGGCGTCTCATGGGCCACCTGCGCAGGTGGAGCGTGCGCCACGCACCCACTGACTACGATCGACAGCAAAAACAGCAAGGCCGAGGGAACCCGTGTCCCAGGCGCGCAAAATGTAAACATCGGCCCTCCCGCCAACAGAGCGACACTATGCCGTCACTGTATCGCAGCCTGCCGCAACATCGTGTGGTCCTCGCCGCCATAGCCGTGCGATAGGAGCCGCCTGGGCAGTACCGTAGCGTCTGGAACCCTCTCGGTCACTGAGCTCGGTCGATGTATGGGTTACTCCATCGCCGATGCGCATCCGTCGGTTCCTCCGGTGCGGCGCCGACGTCATCCACTCCACGAGGAGGACTCGTTCGTCCTCTACAGTCAGCTCGTCGGGTGGCTCAGGACGTGGCTCGTAGGGCATCCCGGCGGCCACGACCGCCTACAGGGACTTCCGAGCAGCCGCCTATCCGCGGTCTGTCCCGGCTCCCACGCCTCGCCTGCGGCCGCCGCCTGCTTCTCCAGCTCCGTGTGCCAACCGACGACCGCGCCGGGAAGCTGTGCTCGTCGAGGAAGGCGACCCGCTCTTCCGTCGCGCCGCGGCCGGACAGCTCCGGCAGGGAGTCGTCAACGGTGGAGGCGCTAGAGAGTGCGGCGCTGAGGGGGCTGCCCTGCGTTCATCCACCGAGAAGGCCACGCAGCGGGATCCCCCGACGTGAACTGGGTCACCCCCGCGGGATTCGACACCAAGGTCAACCTCGTGTAGTCGACGTCCCGCCATGCTGGGGCGCGCCCGGATGACCCGCCCGCCGTGCGTCACCACTGAACACCTGACGCCTCCGCCCGTTTGTGTTACTGAAGTCGGCATGCCCCGCTTGCACGCATGGCGGTTGCCTCGGTCGCGCGTTTTGTGTAGGGTGTGTACACGTCTTGCCGCGTGATGCCGTTCCATAGCACGTGTGGGCGGCTCAGTGTGGAATCATCCCCTAAGGGGCCCCGAGGAGGGTCACGATGGCTGTCGCCAGTCTCATATCGCCATCCGGCGTACTTCCCGTTCGCGAAGTCACAAGCGCGCCACCCGTCCAGCCGACACCTCCTGTCGCGCCCGACACGACACAACCCGTCGCCGCGCCAGAACCACGCAATCTGCTCGGCGGACTCGATGCTCGCGCGGAACGCCGCCTCCAGTTGCAGGAGAACGCGGAGGTCCAGCGGCTACGCGTGGAACTGGAAGAGGCCCATCGGCACGTACAGGCGTCACTGGGACAATTGGACACAACCCGGGACACGCTCGTGCAGGTTCGGGGCTTGATACAAGGCTCGCGGGACGTGGAGATCACCGCCGGCAAGAGCGCCGACCTCGAACAGCAGGCGACCGACCTCGCGCGCACTGCGGGCGTCGAACTCAACGTAAACGACCCGGACCAGCCGGGGATAATCTCGCTTGAAGGCATCGGATTCCAGCCGAACACGCTCGGCCTGGTGGCGGTGCGCGAGACCTCCGAAGAAGAGGCCCCCGACCCCGTCGCACTCCGCAACCTGGTGACCGCGGCCATCGAGAACGTCGACATCATACGGAACGAAGTCACCGGCCGACTCGACGCGCTGCCGCGTCCCGAGGAGTTCCCGACGGTCAGCGAGCAGGAATTCCAGACCGAAGAAGACGCGGCCGGCCGCGTCAACGATCAGGCGCGCGCCCTCGAGGTGGTCGCGGAAATACGCGAACACCATGTCGAACAGGGCGAGCCGCTGATCCACAACCTGACGACCCTCGGCGCGGAACTCGTGTCGGCGCTCATTCCTTAGCCCCGGCCATAGCGACCGACAGACCGTGACACGCAGCAGGAGATTTCCATTGACACGCGCACTGTCCCCGGCCCGCGTCGTTCGGCCGGCAGTAGCGGTTTGGGCGTTTTTCGCCCTGTTGGCGTTCTCCGTGACGAGCGCCTTCGCCGCCGAACTCACGGCGTTGCAGGTCTTCGAGCACGTCCGGTCGACGTACGCCGCGATGGAAGCGATGTCCGCGAAGTTCGAGGAAGAGACAATCATGGACGGCCAGCACCGGGTCGCCCAGGGGCTCCTCCAGTTCAAGAAGCCCGGACTCCTCCGCCAGGAGTATTTCGGCAAGGATGAACCGGACATCCTGCAGCAGGTCATCGTGCTGGACGGCAAGATGTCGTGGGCGTACACGCCGTGGCTGAACCAGGTCACGCGGAAGGCCATGAGCACCGAACGGGCGCAGGAGATCCTGCCCGGCGGCGGCGTCAACTTCGAGAAGATCCCGGACAACTTCGACCTCGCTCTCAAACAGGACGAGGTCGCCGACGGCAAGGAGATTTACCTCCTCGAGATGCGACCCAAACCCGACGCGGACGGGACACCGGCCGACGAACTGCTCGAGGTCTGGGTGCGAGCCGAGGGATGGATGCCGCTGCAGTTCGCCTACTCCCACATCCCCAACCGCATGACCACCGTCATCCGGCTCGAAGAGGTCGACTTCGAAGCAGAGCCGGGAGCCGACGCCTTCACGTTCACACCACCCGTCGGCGTCGAGATCATCACCATCACGGACAGACACGAGTCCGACGGCTAGACTGCTGCCGAGATGCCCTCGCGGGCCGGCAAGTCCATGGGCAGGGCGCTGCCGACCTGTTGTAGGCTGCCTTGCGCGCGGCGGCAGCGCGCGAGATCCCTCCTCAGCAGCGTTCTGCGTAGTGCCGACACGCGCGTTTCGTCGGGATGACATGTCAGGCGTTGGTAGCGCGGGCCGGCCGGGCGAGACTTGCGACGCCATGCCGCGCGTAGGACTGGCCAAC
This sequence comes from Candidatus Poribacteria bacterium, assembly GCA_018644665.1. Classification (GTDB taxonomy): domain Bacteria; phylum Poribacteria; class WGA-4E. Next base: position 132,880 of record JABGQA010000088.1, on the reverse strand, counting down.
AGCCAGCGATCCCCGCTCCTCATTGGCATCGCGGCGCGTCGGTGGGCTACCCTTAGCCCGTGACGCCACGGTCCTTGCAGCCCACTGACGGAGCCAGCCAACCTTGCCGCCCACGTCTTCCGATGACCGCGCGCAGGTCAAGCTCATAACCCTCGGATGCCCGAAGAACGCCGTCGATTCCGAGGCGATGATGGGCGCGCTCCAAGATCAGGGCTACTCCCTCACCGACGATGAGGACGCCGCGGACGTCCTGGTGGTCAACACGTGCGCCTTCATCGACCGGGCGAAAGAGGAGTCCGTCGACACGATCCTCGCGACGGCGGCTCTTAAGGAGGCCGATCCGTCCAAGCGACTCGTCGTCACCGGATGCCTCGCCCAGCGCTACGCGTCGGAACTCGCCGTCGAGATGCCCGAGGTGGACGCGTTCATCGGCACGAGCGAGTTCCTGACCATAGGCGACGTGGTCTCACAGGTGAGCAAGCCGCGCCCGCAGGCGGCCCCGCCGATCGTGAACGTCTCGCACCCGGCGTACCAATACACGGACCCGCTCTCCCGCGTCCGCACGACGCCCTGGCACTACGCCTACATGAAGATCGGCGAGGGCTGCGATCACCGCTGCACGTTCTGCGCGATACCGTCGTTTCGCGGCGACTTCGTCAGTCGGTCGATGGAATCCCTGGAGCAGGAGGCCGGCATGTTAGCGGCGTCCGGCGTCAAGGAACTCGTGCTGATATCCCAGGACACGACCTACTACGGTCGCGACATGTACGGCGAGGGCAAGCTGCCCGAGTTGCTGCGTCGTCTGGCGCAGGTGAACGGCATCGAGTGGATTCGCATGCTCTACCTCTATCCCACTATGGTCGACGACGCGCTCTTGGACGTCGTCGCTCAGGAGGAGAAGGTGTGCGCGTACCTCGACGTGCCGCTACAGCATATCGATGACGGCGTGCTCCGCCGCATGGGACGAGCCTCAAGCGAGGCGAGCGTACGCGCGCTCGTCACCAGGATGCGCGACCGCGTGCCCGACGTGGCCCTGCGGACGTCCTTCATAGTGGGCTTCCCGGGCGAGACGGACGCTGCGTTTGCCAGTCTCCTCGACTTCGTGGTAGAGTCTGAATTCGACCACTGCGGCGTCTTCGCCTACTCGCCGGAAGACGGCACGCCGTCCGCAGACTGGGATGGCCAGATCCCGGACGACGTGAAGCAGGAACGCTTCATGGAACTCGTCGCCACGCAGACCGAGGTGGGGCGGGAGTTGCGCGCCGAGTATGTCGGGCGCACCGTGGAAGTACTGGTCGATGGACGTCGGCCTGAGGCAGGGGTCGTCGAGGCCCGGATGCGCACGCAGGCGCCGGAAATCGACGATGTCGTCCATGTCGAAGGCACGGGAATCAAGAGCGGCGCGTTCGTCAAGGCGCGGATTACGGAAGCATCCGACCTCGACCTCTACGGACGCCTCGTGGAGTGAGTTATCATGGGCAGTGGCAAGCAGCGTAGTTGGTCGCCCAAGGGCCTGGCGAACACGCTCACCATCCTGCGAATCTGCGTCATTCCGCTGTTTCTAATGGCCTTCGCCTACGCGCATCAGGAGGCGAAGACGGCGCGCACGAGTGCGGCATGGTTCTACTTCGGCGCCCTGGTCGTGTTCGGGCTCGCCTCGCTTACGGACTACCTCGACGGCCGCATAGCTCGCCAACGCGGCGTCACCGACTTCGGCAAGTTCCTCGACCCCATCGCCGACAAGTTGCTCGTGCTTGCCACGCTGTTCGCCTTCAAGCACTGGGGTGGCCTCATCCCGGTGTGGATGATCCTCATCATGGCGGGGCGCGAGGTCGGCGTGACGGTGCTTCGCTCGGCGCTCGTGGCGCGTGGAGGACGCGTCATCAGCGCGTCACAGTGGGGCAAACTCAAGACCGCCTCCCAAATGAGCATCCTCGTCGCGAGCATGCTCCTGCTGATCGTGAACAGCGCGGCGGGCTACCCTGTGCGCCAGGTGACCACGGGTCACGGACCCATCTTCTGGATGATGTTCCTGCCGTTGGCGCTCACGGTGGTTTCTGGCCTCGAGTTCCTCTACAACAACCGCACGCAGGTTCGCGCCCTGGCCGCACGCGGCAACTGATCGATGCGGCTCTTCGTGGCGTTGATGCTTCCTCGCGACGCGCAGGAGCGCATCCGTAGCGTGTGCCGCGCATGGCCCGAACTGCGACAGCGGTACCGCGCCCGACCCGCCGCCGAGTACCACTTCACGCTCAAGTTCCTGGGGGATGTCGATCCCGTCGACGCGCAGGCTGTGGCCGACGCCCTCGACCCGGCGTTCGACGGCATCCGAGCGTTTCATGTGGCTCTTAACCGCCTCGGCGCGTTTGCTACGGCGGAGCGCGCGTCCGTGCTGTGGTGGGGGGCAGAAGCCGGAGCCGACGGACTGAAGGCGTGCGCGCGTCGCGTCGAAGACGCCTTGGAGCCGCTAGGATTCGACCGAGAGAAGCGGACGTACGTGCCGCATGTCACACTCGCTCGCTTCCGCCCGCCCGCACAGCTCGGGGACTGGCTCGATGAGAAGAACGGCTCGTCGACCGTCGTTGGGTCCGACGCTCCGCGCTTCGAGGCGTCGGAGATCTCGCTCGTGCGTAGCGAGTTGACCCGCCAGGGCGCGCGATACACCCAGGTCAGAGCCTACGCCCTCGGCCGCTAGGGACCGCAGTCAGGCGGCGCCCGCACTCCGCGCCCACTCGAACCAAAAGTGCTATGCACTCATCCCTCGCCGAGGAGATGGCCTCCAGCGCCGCAAGCAACGCCTACGCCTGGCCAACGGCGGTCGACGCCCTACTTGCGGATCACCATCCTACGTCTCTCGACGAACTCGCCGGCCCGCAGTTCGTAGACGTACACGCCGCTCGCAGCGGGCTCGCCGACTTCGTTGCGTCCATCCCAGTACGCGGCGTCGGCCCTGCCCCGATACGCCCCGGCGTCGAGATACCCCAACGCCACGCGACGCACATCACGCCCCTGCATGTCGTAGACGCGTACGGTAACGTCCCCGGCTTCCGACAAATCGAAGGGAATCCACGTCTCCGGGTTGAACGGGTTCGGGTAGTTGGCCAGCAGCGCGGTCGATACGGGACCGAACGCCACGACCGCTGTCGGCGCGGCCGGCGTCGAGACGGTCATGTCGAACGTGAACTGCCACGGGCCGCCGTTCTCGGCGGTCACATCGACAGTGAACGCCACGACCCCCGACGCCTCGGCCCCGATGTCTACCTGGAGCCCGCTGTTGTTCCGAGCCACGCCAGCCGGCCAGGTCGCGTGGGTCGCCGTGGCTCCCGCAACGGTGACGCTCCCATCCTCCGAGCTGAGCGTAACGACGACGTTCTCCGCCTCTGTCTGACCGGAGTTCAGTAGCCGCACGCGAGGCAGGACGGTCTCACCCGCGTCGGCCGCGCCGTCTTTGTTCCCGCCAGGTGTCGGGTCATACACCCACGAGTTCCGTAGCGCGAACTCCGGCGGCCCGGGCACGATGGGGAAGGCAAAGGTGAACTGCTGCGCGTCGGCGCCGTCCGCCGTGAGATCTACGACCGCCGTCACTTCGTGTGATGTCGCGTCCGTTGCGATGTCGAGCACGAACCCGACGATGGTGCGCGCCGCGCCGGCCGGCCAGGTCGCGTGCGTTTCCTCGGCGCGCACGACGGTCACATCCGGGTCTGTGACGGTCAACGTCACGCCCACGTTGGCCGCATCCGCGCGTCCCGCGTTCGCCAGCCGGAGTCGCGGACGCACGCGTTCTCCCGGTTCCGCGACGCCGTCCTTGTCGGCGCGTGGCCTGGGGTCGTAGATCCACGCGTTGCGCTTGACGAACGTCGGCGGAGACGCGACCACCGGGAACGAGAATGTGAACTGCCACGGCCCGCCGCTGTCCGCCGTCACGTCGACGGTCATGGTGGCGTCGTGCGATGTCGCGACGGGTGAGATGTCGAGGACGAGGCCGTCGTTGTTGCGGGCTACGCCCACGGGCCATGTCGCATGCGTCGCAGTTCCGGTGACGACCGTCACGTCGGGATCGTCCGTGCTGAGCGTCACGGCGACGTTCTCGGCATCGGTCGGGCCGTCGTTCTTCAGCCGCACGCGCGGATGGACGCGCTCTCCGGCGTCCGCCTGGCCGTTTCGCGTGGATGCCGTCGGCTCGAAGAGCCACGCATTGCGCTTCGTAAATGTGAGCGCCGGCGCCACTACGGGGAATGTGAACGTGAACTCCCACGGGCCGCCGTTGTCCGCCGTCACCTCGACCGTCACGGTCGCCTCGTGCGACGTGGCATCCGGCGCAATGTCGAGCGTGAGGCCGTTGTTGTTGAGCACGGCGCCGACGGACCACGCCGCGTGCGAGACGCTCCCGTTGATGATCGTGATATCAGGATCGTCGGTGGTGAGGGTTACGGTGACGTTCTCCGCGTCTGGCGGTCCGTCGTTTCTCATTCGCACGCGAGGGTGCACGCGCTCCCCGGCGTCGGCCTCCCCGTTTCTCGTGGACGCGATCGGTTCGTAGAGCCAGGCGTTGCGCTGCGTAAACTTCAGGGCCGGCGCAACCACGGGGAACGCGAACGTGAATTCCCACGGCCCGCCCGTGTCCGCCGTTACGTTGACGGTCACGGACGCCTCGTGCGAGGTGGTGCCCGGCGCGATGTCGAGGACCAGCCCGTCGTTGTTCCAGGCCACCCCCGCAGGCCATGTCGCATGGGTGACGGCGCCGGCGACGACGGTCACGTCGGGGTCGTCCGTGCTCAGCGTCACGGTGACGTTCTGAGCGTCCGCCGGCCCCTCGTTCATCAGTCGCACGCGAGGGTGCACCCGCTCTCCGGCATCGGCGTGGCCGTTTCTCGTCGAAGCCGTCGGCTCGAAAATCCACGCGTTGCGCTTCGTGAACGTCAGCGTCCGGGCGACCACAGGGAATGTGAACGTGAACTGCCACGGCCCGCCACTGTCCGCTGTGACATCGATCACCAGCGACGCGTCGTGGGCCGTGGCGGTCGGGGAGATCGCCAACAAAAGCCCATCGTTGTTGCGCGCTGTTCCCACCGGCCATGTAGCGTGGGTCACAACCCCCCGAGTGATGTCTATGTCCGGGTCCGTTGTCGATACCGAAACACGGACATTCTCCGCATCCCCATTACCGACGTTGCTCAGCCGTATGCGGGGGCGCACAGACTCGCCAGCATCTGCTTCACCGTTTCCGTTGCCTCCAGGCGCCGGATCATAGACCCAAGCATTCCGGCGCTCCAAGGCAGGGCTGTCGTTAGTGAGGATCTCAAGGCCGCCGGGGATCTCATGGTCCGCGCCGAACCAGCCAGACTCGATCCCCGCACCTGCGCTGACAACCTTGAGGCGGACCTGCTTGCGAGCGCTGCCGAATACCCGGTTGTCGACCCGAAAGCTCAACTGGAAGATCCCCGAGGCATCTGCAACGCCACCCGCAGTAATCGTCACAGGGGCCGAGGTGGCCTCTACCGCATCTCCGAACGGGCTGTCGTCGCTTGCCGTTGCCAGCATCACCTGTAGGCTGTCGGATGCGCCTGCGCCGTTGCCTGTGATCGTCGCCGTTTCGCCGAGGTCGAACAGTGACTCGGAGATGCTGGTGATGGAAGGCACAACAGTAAACGCAACGGTCTGGGTTTCGCCCGTGTCCGCGCCAACGGCGCGGACCTGCTTCGTGCCACCGGGCGTGACCGGCACAGCGAAGCTCGTGATGAATGTGCCGCTCATCGCCTGTAGCACAGCCATCGACTGGTTAGCGAGGAACACTTCGACGGTCTCACCGCGCACGAATGTCGCCTGCGAGGACGATACGGTCAGCAACGTGCCCACCGCACCCCCGCCGACTTCGTCCCCACCAGCCCTGAGAGTAAGCGTCGCCTCGCTGGGCAGGACCACGAAGCCCGCCTCCGCGATACCTGCCTTGATTTGGGATGCGACGCTCGGCACGGCCGCGTCGCCAACCCTCACGGTAGCGGCGAAACTGCCGTTGTTGGCAACGCCGATGCCCATACCTTCCACCGCCGATGCATCGGCGCCGGACCAATCGCGGCCCACGAAGATGTCGACCTGCGAGTCCCTTGCGAACCCGCGTCCGACTACCTGTACTTCGTCGCCTGCTCGCCCGCTGCCCGAACTCGCCGAAATGGACGGAGTGACTGCGAGCAATGCAACACCGTGGGAGCCGGTGGTCCCGAAGGAGTCAACCGACGGCTGGTAGGGTGTGTGCGAGGAGGAGTCCTCCACGACGAAGGTATGAGAGACGGATCCCACAGGATCCGTAGTTGTAGAGGCCTGCTGTCCGTTGCCCAGGCTTACGTCGACGGACGCGGTTGCCTGGAACCCGTTTCCCGTCACGGTAACGCTATCACCGACCTCTGCGCTGAACGCGCCAGAGGAGATCGCCGCGTCTGCTCCGTTGACCGCGAAGCTGACACTCTCTCTGACCTCGAACGTCCCCATCGCGGAGTCCCACGAGTCCTCTACGGTGACTGTGACCGTACCCTTCGGCTGTGGTGGCACAGAGAACTGAGTTGTGAAACTCCCAGTGCCATCTGTGGTCCCGATATCGACAAAGACTGTACCAAAGTCCACGAACACGGTGGTTTCTGCCCGGAATCCCGCGCCACTGACTGTTACCGAGTCTCCGACAGAGCCTGCGGTAGGTTGCACATCGACTTCGCGGACACCCTCGACCGTGAATGACCCGGTGGTGGAAAAGGCTCCCCACCCATACCCGGTCCCGTACGCCCTCACAAGCCACAGGTATGTAACCCCGTGCTGGAGGCTTCCTGCCGTGATCGTGACTCCGTTACTTGCCGGGAGAGCGCTGAAGACCAAATCCTCAGTGATGTTGTAAGGTGGCCTGTACACTCTGACGTCGTAGAAGCTGGCGTTGGTCCCCCACCACAGAAGGGCCGGCATGACCGACGTCACGGCTCCATTTGCTGGCAGGATTAGTACGGGCGTGGCAGGCGGCTGAGATGCGACACTGAACGTCCACGGCAGGATGGTCCAGAGACTGGTGGTCCCGACGTCGTGCGCGCGCACGCGCCATTGGTAGGTGTTGCCATGCTGGAGGTACCCAGGAGGGAGCGTAAACGTCGACGTTCCCAGGCGTGACGGGATGGGTCCGTACAACACTTCGCTGTCGTACACGACCCCGCCAAATCGCAACACCTGTAGTCCGTATGAATCTGCGCCTATCGCCGACCGCCACTCGAAGGTGGGCGTCGTGGTGTCTATCGTAGCGTCGTCTTCTGGCAAGCCTAGCCACGGCGTTAGCACTTGCGGCGCGGCGTCGCTTCGCGGGGTGACCGACATAGCGACTGTCCCCATCAGGACTATCGCTAAGTGCCGAAGTTTGGGGGCCGGGAAGCTTCCCCGCCGCGTCAGACGGTTCGCCGGGACTACCGCCAGGTTAGGCAACGGGTCGCGACACAGGCTGGAATTATGCATCGCACAGGGCCGATTGACTTGGCTCATAGGTTCGCCTCACGGACGAACGCAGCGCCCGGATCGCCGTACGCGAGCACTCTATCAGACAGGAAGGGCCTCTGGGCTCGCAGCCAGCACAAGGCTGCGGCGCGGCGCGCACGATGGCAGATGCCACGGTGCGGCAGCGTCAGCACGAATCGCGTGCGGCAGGTCACCCTGGCCATGGCCGCTGGCCGAGCGAATCTGGTGGGACCGGGCACCGCGCTGGCGACGCGCGATAGGGACGAACGGAACTGGGCACCGTACAGAATGCGACGGGACATAGTTTCACCTTCGTTGAGGTCCCATCACTCCCCGTCGATCACAAGATAGACGACAGGACACATCACAGCAATAGCCGCCTCTGTTGGCTGCTGGCCGCGCGGCAGTCGCAGTTCGCCGGCAATCGAGTCCATGGCGCTTGACATGCTTACAGGCGGGTCGTAGAACTCCGACATCGTCATTCCGCAAGGCACACAGGTGCAACGCCGTGATTCAAGCCGACAGCATCACCGTCCGCGCCCGACGCCGAGACCTCCTCTCGGACGTCTCCTTCGTCGTCGACGAGGGCGAGTGCGTCGCGCTGCTGGGCGCAAACGGCTGCGGCAAGTCGCTCGTCATCCGGGTGTTCGGGACGGCGACGCGCGCGACCTCGGGAACCGCCCTAGTAGCGGGAGTAGACGTGCGCCGAAAGCCCCGCGAAGCGCGTCGCCGCGTGGGTTACGTCATGGAGACGCCGGCGCTCCCCGAACAGACGGACGTCAGCGAGTACATGAAGGCGATGGCGGCGTCCCACCGACTGCCGAGGGAGGATCGCGCGGACGCCATCGCGCAGTCCCTGGATCTGACAGATGTTGGGCACCTGACGGACGCCCTGCTGACCGACCTGTCACGCGGCGAGGCGCAGCGGGTGGAACTCGCGCGCGCGCTGCTCCACGACCCTCCGATACTGCTCCTGGACGAGCCCCTCGCCGGTCTTGATCCGGCGGGCCAGGCGGAGATGGCGGAGATCCTCACGGAGCTACGCGCGATGGGGAAGACGATGCTCATCGCGACGAACCTGCCCGAGTTCGTCGAGGCGACGATAGACCGCGCGATACTGCTCCACGAGGGTCGCGTGGTGGGCGTCGGCACGGCGGCCGAGCTATGTGTGGACATGGACGACGCCGAGCCGTCATGGCGGGCGGCCGTCTTGCGTCGCATTCGCGGGGACGCGGATAATGACGCGCCCGACGAAGGCCCGAGCCGCTAAGAAGAACGGCTAGCGAGAAGCGCGACACTCGCGAAGATCCCGAAGCCACAAGCGACACGATAGGACCCCGACATGAGCGACAAAGTCCGCGCGGCAATGCTCAGCTTCGCCCACGTCCACGCAGAGGGCTACGCGAAGCAGGCCATGGCCAATGAGAATATAGACCTGCTCGCCGTCTGGGACGAGGACGAATACGGGGGCAGAGAGGGAGCCGAGCGCCACGGCCTCGACTTCCACGAAGACCTCGACGAGCTTCTCGCCCGCGATGACATCGACGCCGTCATCGTGAACGCGATCACGTCGGACCACCCCAAGGTGATGATCGCGGCCGCGAAGGCCGGCAAGCACATCTTCACCGAGAAGGCCCTCGCGATCACCGTCGCCGAGTGCGACCCCATCATCGACGCCGTCGATGCGGCCGGGGTGAAGTTCATCATCTCGCTCCCTTCCCGCTCGCGTTCCGGGATCCTGCTTGCAAAGAAGGCGGTCGAAGACGGCCTGCTGGGCGACCTCACGTTCGGTCGCGCCCGCATTGCCCACAACGCCGGTCTCGACAAGTGGTTCTCCGGCCCCAGCGCCTGGTTCGCCGACGCGGAACGCGCGGGCGGCGGAGCCCTCTTCGACCTCGGCTGCCACGTCATGGATATCCTCCCGTGGCTCATGGGCGGCTCGCCAAAGAAGATCACTGGCTTCATCAACAACCACTCCAACGCCTACCCCATCGACGACAACAGCGTCACGCTCATGGAGTTCCCGAACAACGCCATCGGCGTCGTCGACTGCTCCTGGGTCCACCGCTCCGGCCCCGCGCTCCTGGAACTCTACGGGACCGAGGGCTCGCTCGTGCAGGGAATGGGCGACACGCAGTTGCAGACGCGTGTGCTCGATGACGACGCGCGGGACGCGTTCCTCGCGAACGCCCCCGACAACCTCCCGAGCGCCATGGACCAGTGGGTGAACGCCATCCTCAACGACGCGCCCATGACGATCACCATCCAGGACGGCCGCAACCTGACCGAGGTGATGGAGGCAGTGTACCGCGCGTCCTCCACGGGCCAGGCGGTGTCGCTGCCGCTCTAAGGACGCGTATGCCCGACGCAGACTCACGGCCGCGCGTCGTCTTCATGGGAACTCCCGAGTTCGCCGTGCCGGCGTTGCGGCTACTCGCGACGTCCGTGGAACTCGCGGCCGTGGTCACCCAGCCGGATCGGCCGAGCGGGCGGGGGCGCAAGCTGACGCCCTCGCCCGTCAAGGTCGAAGCCGAGGCGTTGGGGCTGCCGATTCACCAACCTGAGCGCGCCCGCGCCCGGGAGTTCGTGCGAGTGCTCTCCGAACTCGCGCCGGACGTCATCGCGATCGTCGCCTACGGGCAGATACTCCCGCGCTCCATACTCGACATCCCGCCCCACGGATGCCTGAACATCCACCCGTCGTTGCTCCCGACCTATCGCGGAGCCGCCCCCGTCCAATGGGCCCTCTGGAACGGCGACGAGCAGACCGGCGTGACGGTCATGCAGATCGACGAGGGTGAGGACACCGGCCCCATCGTGCGGCAGGAAGCGACCGCCATCGAACCGACGGAGACGGCGCCGGAACTGATGGCGCGCCTCGCGGAGACCGGCGCGGAGATGCTCAGCGACGTGATCCTCCACCTCCCGAGGGAGGGCATCGCGACCACGCCCCAGGACGACTCGACGGCCACACACGCCCCGAAGTTCACCCGCGAGATGGGCGTCGTGGACTGGACACTCCCCTCTGGCGCGATCCACAATCGTTACCGTGCGTGTGTGCCCTGGCCGGGCGCTCAGGCGTTCCTACCCGGCGGGGTGGCCCTCCGGGTGAAAAGCTGCGCGCCGACGGATCGGGATGTCGCGCCGAACCCCGGAGCCATCGTCGTCGAGGGTGGCAGGATGTTCGCGCAGACCGGGCAGGGGTCGCTGGAGTTGCTGCGCGTGCAGCCCGAGAACCGTGCCGAGATGGATGTCCCCGGCTACCTGAACGGCCTCCGAGGCGACGTCCCGGCAGCGTTCGAGCTCGGCTAGTCCGCGACCGACGACTTCGCATCACGCGATGGCCTCCGACTCACCCTGGAGCGTTCCACATGCGATGGCGGTGGTTCCTGACGCTCAACGGCGTATTCACCATCAGCGTGCTCGTCATGATCCTGTGGGCGGGCTCGGTGTTGGGGTTCCTCTACTCGTGGATACCCAACTATGTCGAGGGCGAGGTCGTGACCATCCCCGACCTCGAAGGACTCCCCGCCGAGCGGGCCAAGCAACGCGCTCTCGACCTGGGACTGAAGGTCAACTACGCGGCCACCGAGACGCGGAACGACGCGTCGCAGCCGCGTGGATACGTCCTCTCCCACGTCCCGGCGCCGATGCAGACCGTGAAACGCACGCGACCGATCCGATTCATACTGAGCAGCGGCCCCGAGCGGTCCACCGTCCCCGACCTGCGGCACAAGACCGTCGGACAGGCCGAGTTCGAACTGTCCATACTCGGTCTCCGAACAGGCATGGTCGCCCACACGCATTCCGAGAGGCTCCCGACCCCGCAGAGCATCATCGCGACCACCCCCGGCGCCGGAACCGAGTTGGCGCGCGGCGATCGCGTGGACCTCCTGGTCAGCCTCGGGCCGAGACCCGTCGAGATGACGATGCCCACCCTGACGGGGTTGACCCTCGCCGAGGCGCGCAAGCTGGCGACGGACGAACTGCTCTACGTCGAGAAGGTCGAGCGACGACGGGCGCCGCGCGCGAAGGCCGACCTGGTGCTCGCCCAAATCCCGCCCGCAGGTTCGCGCGTGCTCTCTGGCTCCGGCGTGACGCTCACCGTCAACGAGCCACCGGCTCGCGCAAGCGGGGGTTCCCGACTCGTCATCATCCAGCACACCGTGTCCGGCGGCGTCCCCGACGACGCCACCGTGCCGGTCCCGGATGAGGGTGCCGACGGCTCCATCGGACCTGCAGTAGATGTCGGCCCGACCGCAGACGATGGCAGCTCGGACAACGCAGAACCGGCCGTCGCCAGTGGCGCTCCTGGCGACGGGGAGCCTCCCACGGCACCCGTCGCAACGGAGAACGGCGAACCGGTCTTAGCCGATGGCGCAGACGACCCCGCGTTGGATCTCGGGACACCCCTCATCCGCGTGCGCATCATGCTGAGAGACGACACCGGCTATCGCGAGCTGTACGACGAGATGGCGCGGCCCGGCGAGAGCATCTCGTTCCCGCGCAACGTGGTAGGCGAGGCTGAACTGACCGTGTACGAAGACGACATGCGCGAGCCGATACGGAGGGAAACGCTGTGACCCGAGGCGGTATCCGCATCGCGCCGTCCCTGCTGTCTGCGAACATGGCGGAACTGGGAGCCGAGGCGCGACGCGCCAAGGAGAGCGGCGCCGACTGGCTGCATATAGATGTCTTCGACGGACACTTCGCGCCCAACCTGTCCTTCGGTCCGCAGACGGTGGCGGACCTGCGGAGTTGGTCCGACATCTTCTTCGACGTCCATCTGATGCTCGCCCGCCCGATGGACCACATCGAGCGGTTCGCGAAGGCGGGAGCCGACTTGATCACGGTCCACGTCGAGGCGGAGGGCGATGTCACCGCCACCCTCGCCGCAGTTCGCGAGCTTGGCTGCCGCGTCGGCGTCTCACTCATGCCGGGAACTCCCGCTGAGATGGCGACGGCTCACCTGGAGCAGGTCGATCTCGTCCTGCCCATGACCGTGCGCCCCGGCTTCTCGGGTCAGAAGTTCATGCCAGAGGTACTCGGGACGATCACCGAAATCGCCGAGGCCGTGGAGGAACGCGATCTGCCCGTGGACATCCAGGCGGACGGAGGCGTGTCCCGCGACACCATCCCCGCGCTCGTGAAGGCCGGCGTGAACGTGTTCGTCGCGGGTTCGGCTGCATACGGCGCCCCGGATCTGGGCGAGGCCATCGCGGAGCTACGGGAGACGGCGACGGACGCGCGAAGGGAACTCGGTTGAGCGACGCCACGCCCACCGCGGCCTTCGTGACGTTCGGCTGCAAGGTGAACCAGTACGACACGCAAGCGATGGCGGAGGCCCTACGCGGCATCGGCTACCAAGTACGGCCAGTCTCCTCCGGCGCCGACCTGTACATCGTGAACACCTGCACCGTGACGAGCGCGTCCGACGCGAAGGCGCGCAAGGCCATCCGCGCGCTCCACCGATTCAGCCCCGAGTCCCACATCTTCGTCACCGGGTGCTACGCGCAGGCCGCGAAGTCCGACCTGCTCGGCATCGAAGGCGTCACAAAGGTGTTCGGCAATCGCGAGAAGTTCCAGCTCAAGGAGATGATCCGCGAGGCCGAGATAACGCAGACCTTGTCCCGCGAGTTCGTCGGCGATCCTGACGCGCAGGTTGATCTCGGCGAGTTCGGCCTCAGCATCGCCACCTTCGACGAGCAGACGCGGGCGATGGTGAAGGTCCAGGACGGCTGCAGCGCCTTCTGCACATTCTGCATCATCCCTTACGTCCGTGGGCGCATGCGTAGCCGCGACCTGCCCGACATCGTCGCCGAGGTCGAACGGCTCGCGCAGCGCGGGTTCCGGGAGGTCGTCATCACGGGCGTGCAACTGGGTTCGTACGGCAAGGACCTGCGTCGGCGCTATGGCCTGGCCGATGTCCTGGCCGCGCTGCACGACATCGACGACATCGCGCGCATCCGCCTGAGCTCCATCGAGCCGATGGACGTCCCGAGCAACCTGATCCGCGCCGCGGCCGACCTGCCGAAGGTCGCGCGCCACTTCCACATCCCGCTGCAGAGCGGCTCGACGGAAGTGCTGGAGCGCATGCGCCGCAAGTACACGCGCGAGGAGTTCCTCGGCCTCGTAGCGGCGCTCTACGAGGCGATGCCGGATGTCGGCCTGACCACGGACGTGATGGTCGGCTTCCCCGGCGAGACGGACGCGGAGTTCGAGGACACCCATCGCGTCGTCGAGAAGTCCGCGTTCCATCGGCTCCACGTGTTCCGGTACTCCCCGCGCGAGGGCACCCCCGCGGCGGCCTACCCCGATCAGGTCCCGGCGCATGTGGCAGTAGAGCGCAGCAAGGCCGTTCGTGGACTGGGCAAGCGCCTGGAGCGACAGTACCAGGAGGCGTCGGCGGGCAACGTGGTCGAGGTGATGGTCGAGGACACGCGCGAAGGCCCGCGCGCGGAGTACGCGGGATACGCGGGGAACTATCTGCGCGTCCTGACCGATGCGCAGGATGAGGACGTGGGTCTACTCCGGCGAGTGGAACTCGTCGATGTCGAGGACGGCTACATGCGTGGGCGGCTCGCGCGCCACGCGGGATAAGGACCGAGACGGGGGACTGTCGGCGTATGCGAACTGAACTACCGAGCGAACAGATCGCGGCCTACCAGGAGAACGGCTTCACGATCGTCGAGGACTTCCTCACTCCCGACGAGCTGGAGGAGTGGCGAGCGGCGGTCGACGAGACCGTCACCGAACGCGGCCTCTACCGCCCGCCGACGGAACGCGCGGGGGAGAACGCGGGCTACTACACCCGCGTGTTCATCCAGTCGCTGAACATGTGGCAGGAAAGCGAGCGCATCAAGAATCTCGTCCTGGACCCACGCATCGGGAAGATGTGCTGCGACCTGGAGGGCATCGACGGCATTCGAGTATGGCACGACCAGGCTCTCATCAAGGAGCCGTGGGGGAACCAGACGAGCTTCCATCTCGACAACCCGTACTGGTCGTTCAGTTCACGCCACGCGATCAGCATATGGGTGGCGCTGGACGACGTGACCGTGGAGAACGGCTGCCTCCATTTCCTCCCCGGCACGCACAAGACGGCGACCTGGGAGAACGTCGGCATAGGCCAAAACATGGCCGACATCTTCTCCGTGTACCCGGAGTGGGCGAAGATCGAGTCGGTGTCGGGGCCGATGCGCGCCGGGTCATGTTCGTTCCACAACGGCCTGCTCGCGCACGGAGCGGGCGCGAACATGACCAACGGCTACCGTCGCGCGATGACCTGTGCCTACATGCCCGACGGGTCCACGTTCAACGGTCAGCGGAACGTCCTCAAGGACGAGCAGATCGCGCGCCTCGAGATCGGAGACGCACTCTGCGACCCGGCGCAGAACCCGCTCGTGTATCCGGTGGTCGCCGCGGGCTGAGCACGGTCTGTCCATGCGCGGCGCGGGCGAACAACCTCACCGCGCGTGGGCTCTGGCGCTCCGAGGGATTCCCGCGATACGCCAACGCCACTAATGTCCCAGGCCCGGACCGGTCAAGACGTGCGTGCCCACCGTGCCATCGGTGATGTCGAAGATGGAGGGGAAGTCGTCCTCCCACTCTTCGTTCGCCGCCGGGCAGTACTGCCGCCCGTTGCCCTCGATGGCCGTCACGCCGGGAACGCGCGCCGCCAACCCCGCCGAGTGCAGGAACGACGCCCCGGGGCACGTGAGATCCTGAACGGCGAGGAACATGCCGTATTCGATCGCGGCGGCGCCCATGAGCAGCGATTCCGTCTGCCCCTTGCACGCCTTGAGCGCGACGCCCGAATACCCCTGCTCCCGCGCGAGAAGCAGCGTCTCGTGGTCCGTGAGCGCCTCGTCGATGACGACCGGCTTGATCTCCGCGGCCTTATGCATGCGGTTCTCGGGATGCGCGCGCAGGTCACGATCCGTCGGCTGTTCGATGTACGCCAGCCGTGAAAACGCCTGCCCATCGCCCTCCTGCGTCTTCGCGAGGAAATCCAGGAGGTACTGCACGTCCTGGCATTGCTCGTTGAAGTCGGCGGAGTAGCGCCACTCCGTGACGCCCCTACCCGCCTGCGTTTCCGCGGTGATGCGGTCCACGCTCAGGAACCGGTCGACGTCCCAGTCGAGGTCGTCGCCGTTGAGCTTCACCTTCAGATGCGTGAGCCCGTCGGCGAGAATCCACTCCGGCAGCGTCTCCGGCAGACCGTCGTCGAGTCGTTTGCTGATGTCCGCGTCCGTGAGCGGGTCGAGGGCGCCGACGAGGTGGTACAGGGGGATCGACGGCTGAGGGCGTTCGGAGACGTAGGCGTCGAGGTATTTGCCAGCGAATTCGGAGCCGAGGTAGCTGGCGAGGTCGTCGTGTACGAAGTCCGGGCCGAGCGCGTTGTAGCTGTTGATCCCGTTCGCCTTACCGAAGGCGTCGTGGATGGCCGCGTCAATGGGGCTGGTCGTGACGAGCGTGCAGAGATCCGGGATCGGCGTGGTGAGTTCGAGGTCGTCCGACACGATGGCGGCCAGGCGCTTGAACTGCGGCTCGAGCATCGCGGACAGGTCGATGGGGTGCGCGCACAAAGTCCAACTCAGCACGTCCTCCGCCGCGCGGATGGCGAGCAGCTTCATCGCCGCGAGGCTGGCATCGACGGACACGAACCTCGGCGGGAATGCCCATACGTTTCCCAGAGGCATCGACCCGAAGCCGACAGCCTCCTTGCCGTCGCGCGTTTGCGCCCGCAGCCGCACGTTGAATAGCGTGCAGTTGTCCGTGGGTACACCGCCGAACTTCAGGGGCGTACGATAGGGGTGCTCCTCGAAGTCGTACTCGATGTCGAGGAATCGAATGTCCGTGTCCTTGGCCATGGAGATGTCTTCCTCGCTCGTGCGCTTCGCGTCAGGTCCGTACGTCGGTGGCGACGCCGCTCTGGACGGAGGCGTAGAAGGCTTCGCACACTGCGAGGGTGTGCACCCCGTCGTCCGCCGTCACCGGCACGGGAGACCCGTGCAGTATCGCCTCACAGAACCCCTGCACGAGTATCGGTATCGTCGGGATGTTGTCGGGAACGTCGATCGGAATGACGTTCCGCTCGTGGATGCGTTCGAGCGTGTTCGTCGTGAGATTGGCGATCAGCGCGCCCTCGGAGCCGACCGCCTCGAACCGCGACAGGCGGCCGTTCACGGTCTTCGCGATCTCGAAGCTGGATGTCGCGCCGCCGTCGAGCCATCCAATGCCGGTGGCGTACGTCTCCACGCCCGCGTCGTAGGTGTCGCGCATCTCGCCGGAGACGCGCGTGAAGTTGCGCCCGGTCAGATAACGCACGGCGTCGAACAGGTGTACGCCCACCTCGACCACCACCCCGCCACCCGCCAGGTCCGCGTCCATATGCCACGCCGTCGGCGAGCGCTCCTGGCGCATGCAGGCGTGCAGGGCGTAGAGGTCGCCGACGTCGGGCAGCTTGTCGCGCAGGACACCGAGTATCGGCGCGAAGCGCATCGTCTGACCTATTGTGGCTTGTAGCCCCGCGTTTCGCGCGGCGTCGCGCATCGCGCGGCATTCCGCCACGGAGCGCGCCATCGGCTTTTCACAGAGGATGTGCTTGCCCGCGGCGACGGCCAACTCCGCCATCGGCAGATGCTGCTTCGTCGGCGTCGTGATGATGACCGCGTCCACTGCCGGGTCCGCGAGCAGGGCGTCCGCGTCCGCGTGGAAGCGGAGACCGTGCTCCTCAGCGAACGCCTGCCCCTGGGCGGCGTCACGCCGTTGCACGGCCACGAGCCGCGCGCCGGGAGCGTCTCCGGCGAGAGTGTGGTTGGCGTAGCGCTCTCCATGGCGGCCCAACCCGATGATGCCGATGCCGACCTGTCGTTCGTTCGTCGCCGCTGACATTTTCCATGTTCCCGCGTCTAGTCTTTGTCTTCGAGCAGCTTGCGGAAAGGTTCGGACGGTATCGCGAGCTTCTTCGTCCCTGCCGTGTTGCGCAGCTTGATCTCAATGGAGATCGGCCGGCTCGAACTCCCGGCAGCATGCCGCAGCGTCGCCTCCAGTGACTCGGTCGTGTATACCGTCAGGCCTCCGACCGAGACGATCAGCGCGCCGCGCCCAACGCCGGCCGCGGCAGCCACGCCGTCTCGGCTGACGTCCTCGATGATGAGACCCTCGTCACCCTTGTCGAAGCCGTGCACCACGGCCGCCTCAGCCGGCAGAGGCCGTACGCGCACACCGAGCGCCGACACGAGCGGGAATCTCAGGCGCGTTACGCCCGAATACTCGTCCGGCATCTGCTGGAGGGCGACGGTCAGCGTCTCGGACGTCCCGTCCCTCGATATTGCGAAGGGGATTCCCGTGTCCAGTGGAGCCGTGGCGATCGTCCACTTGAACGCTGGCTCGACGTGCGGAGCCCCGCCGCGGAGGTCCACGCCGTCGACAGCCGTGATGACATCTCCAGCGCGAAGGTCGCCAACCTGCGCGGGCGACCCGGGGACAACGCGCAGCACGCGGATTCCCTCGGGCGTCGACCTGAATTCGATGCCCAGCCACCCACGGATCACGTGTCCGTGTTCGATGATGTCCGCGCTCACTGAGGCCGCGATCTTCATCGGTATCGCGAAGCCGAGGCCAATGTACTCGTCGGAGTCGCGGCCCTGCGTGCGGATCATAGAGTTCACGCCGATGGCCTCGCCCCGCAAGTTGATGAGAGGCCCGCCGCTGTTGCCACGGTTCATGTAAGCGTCGGTCTGGATGAAGTCCTGATAGCGGATGAGGTCGCCGTCGCCGCCACCGATGAGATTGCCGCGGCCCTTGGCGCTGATGATTCCGATGTTCGCGGAGAAGTCGAGACTGAGCGGGTTGCCGAGGCTGATGACGAATTGCCCGACCTGCGCGGCGTCCGAGTCGCCGGGAGGCATCACACGGGCGGGCTCGTCCAGTTCCACCTTGATGACCGCGAGGTCCGTGTTCGCGTCGGTCCCTGTCAACGTGGCTTCGAGCCGCTCGCCGCCGGACAGGGTGACGTAGATGTCGACCGCGTCGTGCACGACGTGATCGTTCGTGAGGATGTAGCCGTCGGGATGGATGAAGAACCCAGCCCCGCTCGTGTGGGGAATGCGGCGTCCACGCAGTCTCGGGCTCGCCGCCACGGGCGTCGTGACGTCCTGTGCCCGTATGGCGACTACGGACTCTCGGCTCTCGCGCACGACGTCCACGAGGGCGGATTCGAACGCCTGCACGACCGCTCCAGGCGAGAGCGGCTGCCCCGCCTCGTGCGCCGTCGCGCTGGACAAGCATGAAGCGAGCAACAGCAACGCAGCAACAAGCAGCGCCCCTACGCCAGGCGCAGAGCAGCGAACGTCTTCCCCTAGCAGGGGAAGATTGAGATGGGGTCCACGCCTTGTCGACGCGCGACGTCGAAGATCAGCATGTTGGCCACCACCGACGCAGATGGGTCGTACAGGCGTGCGCGTGGCGCCGGCGCAACCTGGACCCCATCCTAGCCTTCCCCTGCGAGGGGAAGGAATCCGGTGGTCACACGGCTCAACGCTGTGTCTGGCGACCTGCGACGGTGGCGGGCAATCCGCACCTACCCCATTCCTCCCCCAGCAGCGTTCCCGACGGACGGCTTGCATGGGGAATCCTCGCGCGGCGATGGCGTCGGTGATCGAAGGGCAGGACGATGCGGCATTATACGGACCCGCCCGAACGCAGTCAATGAAAGGGTTCCCGCCGTTCCGACGCTTGCCACGCACGGACGCGCCACGGCACTATAGGGCGAATTGCCCGCCGGGACGCCCGGCATTGGAGAGGCCTGGATGGAAGACGAGACACCGAACGACGCGGCGCCGGAACCGGCCGTTCACGTGGAAGGTTGGGGCGTCTTCCGGCACGTTCGGCGCGTGAAGGCGTGGGTGGAGGCCCGGGCGGAATCGCGGCACGCGTCGGCGTGGCTCTTCCTGATCGCGGCGATGGAGTCGTCGTTCTTCCCGATACCGCCGGATGTGCTGCTGCTGCCTCTGGGCGCGTCGGCGCCGAAGCGGGCGTTGCGGTTCGCGTTCATCTGCACCCTGGGCTCGGTCATCGGGGGTGTGGGTGGCTGGGCGATTGGCTATTTCCTCTATGGCACCGTGGGCCGCGCGATCTTCGAATTCTATGGGATCACGCACGAGGTGGAGGAAGTGCTCGCCAGGTACGGCGAGAACGGCTTCGCGGCCATCGTGGTCGCGGGCTTCACCCCGATACCCTACAAGGTGTTCACGATACTCGCGGGATGGAATGGAACGGTGGCGCTGCCGGTCTTGATCGGGGCGTCGTGTGTCGGACGCGGGGCGCGGTTCTTCCTAGAGGGCGGTCTGCTGCGCGTGGCCGGGCCAGCGATCATGCCGTGGGTGGACCGGTATTTCGACATGCTCGTGGTGGTCTTCACCGTGCTGCTCATCGGCGGCTTCGTCGTGGTAAAGATGGTCTTGTGATGACGACTCCACGCCGCATCGGCTTCATCGTGAATCCGAAGCTGAAGGACGCCTTCGGCGTAGCGGAACGGGCCTCCGCGTGGCTGGAAGACCGCGGGGCCGAGGTCTCCGTGGCCGTCGCCGACGTAGTAGTAGACCCCCCTCCGGCGCCGGCGATGCCTCTCCACCCATGCGCGGAGGTCGTCGCGGGAGCTGACACGCTCGTGGTCCTCGGGGGCGACGGCACGCTCTTGGGAGTCGCGCGCACGACCGGCTCCGAGAACGTGCCTATCCTTGCGGTGAACATGGGACACCTCGGGTTCCTTACCGCCTTCACGCGCGACGAAACGGAAAGCGCGTTGGATCGCGTGCTGCGCGGTGACTACGAAACCGAGCAACGTGCGATGATCGAGTACGAAGTCGTTGTCGACGAGACGCGACAGGCGCATGGCTACGCGCTGAACGACATCGTCGTGCGGGAGAACGCGCACCTTCTGTCGCTGGAAGTGTCCGCGGACGGCGGACGGCTGTTCTCGTTCCGCGGAGACGGCATGATCGTCGCTACGCCGACCGGGTCGACGGCGCACTCTGTCGCGGCAGGCGGGCCGCTCATACACCCCGGTTGCGATGTGCTACTGCTCACGCCCATTTCGGCGTTCGTCCTCGCTATGCGGCCCATTGTCATGCCCGCGTCGTGTCACATTACGCTCACGGTCACTTCCACCACTCCGAGTGGCGTGCTCCGCGCGGACGGACAGGAGCAGCACTCTCTGGTGGAGGGCAGTGAGATTCGGGCCCGGCGCGCCGACAAAGCGCTGACCCTCATTCGGTCGCGGGAGCGCGATTTCTTCGGCGTCGTACGCGCGAAGCTGCACCTGGGCGATCTGCCGCGAAGCTAGACTATGCTTCATGAACTCCACATCAAGAACCTTGCGGTGATCGACGAACTCACCCTCGAGTTCGCGCGGGGGTTCAACGTGCTCACCGGCGAGACCGGCGCGGGCAAGTCCATCATCCTCGGCGCCCTCGGGCTCGTGATCGGTGAGCGCAGCGGCCCGGAACTCGTCCGCACGGGTGAAGATGCGGCGCGCGTCGAGGCGGCGCTGGAGTTCGAGATACCCGCCGACGTGCGAGGGCTCCTCCACGACGCCGGGATCGAGATGCGCGACGACGAGCCCCTGATCGTGACCCGGCGCGTGAACGCCGCCGGGCGCACCCGGGCGCAGCTCAACGGCAGCCTAACCACCAACTCCATGCTTCGCGTGGTCGGCGAGGCGTGCATCGACATACACGGCCAGCACGAGCACCAGTCTCTCTTCCGCGTGCAGACGCATATGGATCTGGTGGACGCCTTCGCGGGCGTCGAGGGCCTGCGGACGGCGGTCGCGGCATGCCACGAACGCATACTGACGCTCCGGCGCGAACTGCGAGACCACCAGCAGAATCAGAGGGCCGCCGAGCGCGAGCGCGAGCTACTCACCCACGAGGTGGATGAGCTAGACCGCGCGGCGTTGCGGGACGGCGAGGAAGAGAAGCTCGACGCCGAGCGACGACGCCTCCTAAACGCCGAGAAGATCCACGACGCGGCGGATTCGCTGCAGGAGCGACTGCACGGGTCCGACGACGCGGCTGTCCTCGAGCAACTGCGCGCCGCGCTGACCGAATTGCAGGGACTACGCGAACTCGACGACTCGGTAAAGCCCCTGGAGAGCCGCCTCAACGCGGCGTACTACGAACTCGAAGACATCGCGCTGCAACTGCGCGACTACCGCGACGAACTCGACGCGAGCCCAGGGCGACTCTCGACGGTTGGCGAACGACTCGACCTGATCTATCAATTGAAGCGGAAGTACGGCGACACGATCGCCGACGTGTTGCGCTACCACGAGGACGCGAAGGAGAAGCTACGGCGGATCACCGGCGGAGCGGATGCCATCCGGCGTCTCGTCGGAGAGCTCCGCGCGGAGTTGCGCCAAGCGACCGAGCAGGCTCTCGCCCTGTCCGACGCGCGTCGGTCGGCGGCCGAGGGGCTGGAGAAGGCGGTCGCCGCCGAACTGCGTGAGCTCGGCATGGACAAGGCGGATTTCCACGTGCGCGTAGAACCCGTCGAAGCGCCCAACGGCTTGATAAAGCGGGGTGGAAAGAGCTACAAATTAGGCGCCGGAGGAGTCGACGACGTGGAGTTCCTCATCGCTCCGAACGTGGGCGAAGCTCCGCGGCCGCTGAACCGGATCGCGTCCGGCGGCGAGATCTCCCGCGTGATGCTCGCGCTCAAGACCGTCCTGAGTGAAATGGATCGCGTATCTACCCTCGTATTCGATGAAGTGGACTCCGGCATCGGGGGCGCCACCGCGACGGTGGTCGGGCGGAAGTTGCGCCAATTGGCGGAGTCACGGCAGGTCGTGTGCATCACCCACCTGCCCCAGATCGCCGCGATGGCGGACAGGCACTTCCGAGTCGAAAAGACCGTTGACCGGGAACGCACGCGAACGACCGCGACTCAGTTGGACGAGGAAAGCCGCGTCGCGGAACTGGCCAATATGCTCGGCGGCGCCACGGAGACGAGCAAGGCGCACGCTCGCGAACTGATGCGCGCGACGCCTTCGTCAGCCAAGAGACCCAAACGCCGATCCTGAGCCCGGCGCGCTGGGTCGAAAGAGAATCATCATGGCGGACCGCTTCTTTCAAGAGGACGGCCGGAACGTCTACACGGGCTGCGAGCTGCTCGTGAAGGGCGGACTCGAAGGCCGGGTGAATCTGCTTACAGGCTATCCAGGGTCGCCGATTGCCGAAGTGTTCGACATCATCGAGCGCCACGGGAAGCCGCTTCAGGAGCATGGCGTACTCGCCCAACTTGCCAACAACGAGGCGCTCAGCGCGGCACGGCTGAACGGCGCGCAGATGGCGAACCTGCGCGCGATCTCGTTCATGAAGAGCGTCGGCGTGCACGTCGCCAGCGACGCCTTGGCCATCAGCAACATGGCCGGCGCCGTCGGCGGGGCCGTGGTGGTCATGGGCGAAGACCCGCACAGCGACTCGACGCAGGTCCCGTCGGATTCACGCTACATCGCACAGCATCTCTTCCTCCCGACGCTCGAACCCAGCACCTTCCAGGAGATCAAGGACTGGGTGGAGCTGGGGCTCGATTTGTCGGCGGAAACGGGACTCTACATCGCCTACATCATCACGACGTATCAGGCGGATGGCGGAGGCGCCGTGTCCGTGTCGCCCCATCCCGCGCTCGACATCACGCCGAACAACCCGACATCGATCGATCCCGACAAGATCAACCGTCAGGACAGGATCATCCTGCCGCCCGAAACGGCGCGGATGGAGCGGGACGTCGTCAACGAGAGGTTCCCGCTGATCCTCCGCCGCGCGCGCGACATGGGTGTGAACCGCATCGTGCACCCGAAACCGCACTCGCAGGTGGGATTCGTCGCGAGCGGCGGGGCCTATCTGTACCTCGAACACGCGCTGCATGAGCTTGGCTTGCAGGGACAGATACCCATCCTGAAGATGGGGATGTCGTATCCCATCGACTCGGAATACATCTTCGAGTTCGCCGCCACGGTCGACCACCTCATCGTGGCGGAGGAACGTCGGCCGTTGATGGAGGGTGGGATCAAGGAGCTTCTGAGCGACGCCGCGCGCGATGGCGTCGTGGAAGACGCACCGCCGGTCTGGGGCAAGCGGTTCCCCTTCGGTCTCGACGGGTTCCCGGTAACGCAGGGCCTGAACCCGACGATCGTCCTCTCCTGCATCATCCCGTTGCTAGAGCATGTGGACGACGTCCGCGTCACGCCAGAGCGCCTCGCCCGGGAGAAGGCGTTCGTGACCGCCCCAGAGCCGCCGGCTTCCGCGTTCGACTCGACACAACTCTCAATGCTGCCCGCACGCACGCCGGGCTTCTGTCCGGGATGCCCACATCGAGACTCGGGCGCCATCCTGGAGCGCATGTACCTGGACCTCGCGGACCCGGAGTACATGGAGAAGAACTACGGGACCGGCCCGACGAAGGTCGTGTTCCACGGCGACATTGGCTGCTACAGCATGTTCACCTTCGAGCCGTTCGACCATCTCATGGTGAACCTCTCGGGGATGGGCCTTGGCGGGGGCGGCACGGGCGCGGGTATCGACAAGTTCATCACGAACAAGCAGGTCGTCTTCATGGGCGACTCGACGTTCTTCCACAGCGGCGTGATCGGGATTTCCGATTCGATCAAGCATGGGCAGGACATCACGTACATCATCCTGGACAACAAGACCACCGGGATGACGGGGCACCAGACGACGCCCGGCCTCGAACACGACCTGATGGGCAATCCGACGCGCGTCCAAGACATCGAGCAGACGCTGAGGGGCCTCGCTGGCACGCACGACAGTCTGATCGTCCGCGCCGACCCGTCGGACCACGACTCGTTCAGGAAGCTGCTGGAGTCCACAATTCTCCACGACGGCGTGAAGATCGTCATCGCGGACAAGGAATGCGGGATCACCCACCATCGCAAGAAGCGACGCGAAAAGGCGAAGGTGATCGCCGAGCAGGGCTTCGTGCGCAGCGAAACGCATGTGAACATCACGCCCGAGGCATGTGAGTTCTGCCTGGAATGCACAAGATTCACGGGCTGCCCGGCCCTGAAGATCGTGGACACGGATTACGGTCCCAAGATCGAAACCGACCGATCTACCTGCGTGGCCGACCTGGCGTGCGCGAAGGCGTTGGTCTGCCCCTCCTTCGAGGAGGTGACGGTCGAGCGGACGGCGCGCCCGCAAGCGCAGGACTTCCCGGTGCATCCCGAGTCGGAACCCCGCAGCGCCGACTTCGACGATGTCTACAACATCTACTCCGCGGGCGTCGGTGGCATGGGCATCGGCGTCCTCTCCGCGGTGCTGACCCAGGCGGGGCATAGGGACGGCTACGATGTCCGCTTTTGTGACAAGAAGGGTCTGGCCATCCGCAACGGCGGCGTCTACGGGCATCTCATCCTGTCGAAGGACCCGGAGACGGTGCTGTCCACGCTGATACCGGCCGGCAAGGCCGACGTGGTTCTGGGGATGGACGCCTTGGAGGCGGCTCGCGCGATGGACGCGGACGGCAAAATGCGGCTCGCGGCGCGGGACCGCACGCGCGTGGTCCTGAACACCGCCAAGACGGACACGATCCCGATGCTCATCGGCCGCGCCGACTACGACGCCGAGGACATCGACGCGCGCGTACGCGCCCAGACCGTCGACGGAGGCTACTTCGCCGCGGACTTCGCCACGGTCTCCGAGAAGTTCCTCGGGAACAAGATATACGGCAACCTGATGCTCCTCGGGACCGCGTACCAGCGAGGGCTCTTACCCTTCTCGTTGGATACGATGCTCTGGGCCATCGAGCATAGCGTGCCTGCGCGCGACATCTCCGCAAACCTGGACGCCTTCCGCATCGGCCGCGTGATGGCCGAGCAGCCCGAGCGCTTCGAGGCGGATGTCGACCAGACGACGGAAGAGGCGATCGCGGACAAATCGGGTATACTGCGCGGGCGCCACGGCAAGCGCGGCGACAAGATCGCGCGCGTGTACGAGGAAATGGCGCGTGGCGCGGTGAACGCGCTTGCGGAACTGCCACCCGACGAGCAACGGCACGCCGCGATCCGCATCTACGACATGATCCAGTACCAGGACGCGGCGTTCGCGCGGCGCTACGTGGATCTGGTGTTGCAGGTGTACGCCGACGACGACGCGGCGCGTGGCTATGCCGCGACATGCGCCGTGATTCACTACCTGCACAAGGCGATGTGCATCAAGGACGAGGTTTACGTCGCGCATCTGCTGACGAGCG
This sequence comes from Candidatus Poribacteria bacterium, assembly GCA_018644665.1. Classification (GTDB taxonomy): domain Bacteria; phylum Poribacteria; class WGA-4E. The sequence goes on along the minus strand of JABGQA010000088.1, from coordinate 107,119 downwards.
AAGAGAAGCGCAGACGCGACTACGCGCGGTATGGCGTGGAGCCCGCGAACGGCGACTCCATCAAGTACACGCACCTTAATCGGCCGGTGTTCACCATATTCGGACGGGACGTTGAGTTCCGCATGCGAACTCGGGATTGGCACCTGCGCGCGATGCGCCGCATGAAGTTCCTGCGTAAGATGTTGCCGGCGTGGCACCGGCGAGAACGCGAATTCCGCGATTGGTACATCGGCATCGTGCAGCGATTCTCCTATGCGGACGAGGCGAGCTACATGCGGATGGTCGAGGCGCTGGAGTGTCCCGAGGAGGTGCGCGGGTATCGAGACATTCGGTATCCCACGATGGACGTGGCGCGCCGTCGCGTGCAGAAGCTGCTGGACGCCCGCGGCGTCGGCCAATCCGACGAACTCGACCACGAAAGCGCTCCGTGAACATCACCGGTAGGACCCAGATCGCGGGGGTGATCGGCGATCCGATCTCACACACGCGGTCGCCGGCAATGCACAACGCGGCGTTCGCGGCGCTGGGTCTCGACTGGGTGTACGTGCCGTTCCACGTCGTCGCGGAGGATCTCAAGAGTGCCGTCGCGGGATTCCGCGCGGCTGGCGTGCGAGGAATCAACGCGACGGTCCCGCACAAGCCCGCCCTCCTGGACCTGGTGGACTGTGTGAGCGACGAAGCGTCGTTCATCGGCGCCATCAACACACTCACATTCGACCCCGACGGCGAGCCGGACGGGCGCATCCGTGGCGACAATACCGACGCTCGGGGATTCCTCGCCGCGATGCGGGATCACGACGTAGCCGTCCCCGACGGCGAGCGGGTGGTCGTCCTCGGCGCGGGAGGCGCGGCGCGGGCCGTCGTCGCCGCGTTGGGCAGCGTCGGCGTCTCCGAGATCGTCATTGTGAACAGGACGGAGTCACGCGCCGTCGACCTTGCCGCCAGGGCCCGCGATCGGATGGGCGTTGCAGCGCGAGGCTGCGCACTCACGTCGGACTCGCTGGAAGAGGCTCTGCCGGGCGCCGCGATGCTGGTGAACACCACGTCGGGCGGAATGCATGGGTCGACGCCGCTGAACGTCGACGGGCGCCTCTTGGCCCCGCCGCTCGTAGTGTACGATATTGTCTACTCGCCGCCCGAGACCGACCTGCTGAAAGCGGCCGCGGCCAACGGGTGCGACGTTCTGAACGGCCTGTCGATGCTGGTACATCAGGCCGCCATCGCCTTCGAGTGCTGGACGGGCGCTTCGGCTCCCGTCGACGTCATGCGCGACGCACTCATCGCCTCGCTGTGAACCGTCGTGGGGGAACCTCAATGGAAGCATCGCCGGATACCGAAGCGGTACAGGTAGAGATCATGGGCACGCACCTCCGGGTGCGCGTGCCGCCCGAGCAGGTGCAGGACGTGCACCACGCCGCGCAGTTCGTGCGGGACTACATCGGCAAGCTCCGCGACCAGGCCGACACGCCGGAGCGCGCGGTGATGCGCGCCGCCTTGCAGATCGCGTTCGAGTGGATCACGACGGAACGCGTCCTGACCGACAGTTTGGACCACCTGCGACACACGCTCAGCGAGAGCGTCGACGCGCCGGCGTAGAGCGTGGAAAGCGGGCCGAGAAACGGGTGATCCTCGGAGGGCCGCTGTGGCCCGAGGTCGCCCCGGTCATGCGCGCGACGCGCTTGCGGCACGAACGTCGACTCACGTAGGCAGTGAACGAGCCAGCGCGATCTAGGGGCGTGATCGCGCCACTCACGCACGCGCCGAAACCCACCGTCGGCGCCCACGCGAAGCCATCGCCTGGCGCCGACCTCCCCGGCCGTTCTGCGCCTGCGCACGCAGCGACGTCGCCTGCCGACGGGCCCCGCCTCGATGCCGAACTGATGGCTATCACGTACATGCTGGGCCAGCCATAACAGCGGCAATGCGAGCGGTTCGCGTATCGCAGCGGCTTGCCTAAGCTTCCGTCCTGAAACTCGACCGCGGGCCTTCCCGCCTCTCGTCAAGTTCTGCGAACCCCTCGCTATAAAGTCGGCACTCTGTAGCAGGACGGAGCGAAGAGGAGTTGCATGGTAGTGATCGCGTCGGTAGTCAGGCAAGCCACGGACATGGGGGCGTCTCAGGCCAAACGGTTGGAGGCGTTTGGGGAGATCGTGCGTCGGTATCAGGACATGGCGGTCGGGTATGCGTTCGTGCGTCTCGGCGCCTTCCAGCTCGCCGAAGACGCAGCGCAGGAGGCGTTCCTGGAGGCCTGGAAGAGCCTTGATGGCCTGCAGCAGCCGGATGCGTTTGTCGCGTGGTTCAGACAGATCGTGTCGCGGAGCTGCGCCCGGATAACCCGAAAAAGGCAGGTACTCACCGTCCCGGCGGAGGACGCCTGGGAGGTCGCGTCAGGCGACCCGAATCCGCACGAAAGCGCCGAGGCTGGCGAGCTCCACCGTCGGGTTATGGAAGCGATCAAGTCGTTACCTGAGCACGAGCAACTCGTCACCGCGCTCTACTACATCGACGGGTACACGCAGCCTGAAATCGCGGACTTTCTCGAAGTACCGACGGGGACGGTCAAATCCCGGCTTCACAAAGCACGCACTCGCCTGCAGAGGGGGTTGATGGATATGGTGAGGGAGAACATGCGAAGCAACGCGCCATCTCGCGACGACGCGTTCGTGACGCGAATCAGCGCCCGACTGGCACAGCCGGAAGAGATGCAGACGGAGCACTACGTGAACGACGTGATTCCCGTCGACGGGAACGACGCATGGGAGCTCTTCTGCGCTGCGTTCGACGGGGACGAGGAGGAAGTCCGGCGTCTGTTGGCGAAAGACCCGAACCTCGTGCACGCGCAGTATTGGTACCAGTACCCGCTGCACAACGCGGTCCGTGGGAACAACCCGAACGTCGTTCGCATTCTGCTTGAAGGGGGAGCCGAGCCGGGCAGGTCACGCTTCATGTACAAAGAATGGCGGGTCCTTGTCCCGATGGCGCGGGAGCGGGGCTATGCTGAGGTCGCGGCGCTCCTCGAGGCGACGTTGACGCGTCGATATGGCTACTCACCCGACTTCGAGACCCTCGCCGATGCGATCCGAAGCCGCGACCGCTCCGCCGTCGAGGCCGTCGTGGCAGAGCGCCCGACGCTGGCGAAAGCCAGCGACGTTCGCGGGAACAACGCCATTCACTGGGCGGTGATGACGCGTCAGCTCTGGCTCATCGACATGATGGCGGAGCTGGGCGCGGATATAGATGCGGAACGCGCCGATGGCAAGACGCCGATTCTACTGGCTCTGCACGGCGACTACTGGTACCGCACCCATCGCGAGCTGACACCTTCCTCGATTCGGGACGGCTCTATCGTCACGGGATATCTCCTCGCCAAGGGCGCGGAATACAAGCTCTCCGTCGCCTGTGCTGTCGGCGATGAGGAACGCGTCGCGCAAATCCTCCGAGACGACCCGGACGCAGCGAATCGTCTGAATTCGACACGGGCGAGTGAGTTGGGCTACGCGGCGGGCAGTGGCCATCTGAACATCGTGAATTTGCTGCTCTCGCACGGAGCCGACCCAAACCAACCGGAGGATCTCGCCACGCACGGACGATCCCTGTTCGAGGCAAGCGCCGGGAATCATCTGGACGTTGCGCGCGCGCTTCTCGACGCAGGGGCGGACCCCAACGTGGGCATGGACTCCAGCGGGTCATGTCTCTCGATCAGCGAAGCCCGACATGGAGCCAAGGACGAACACCACGACATGCAGAAGTTGCTGCGTAAGTTCGGCGCGGTGACCCACACCTACGAGATGAGTTCCGAGCAGGTGCTCGAGCAATTCAGGACGGACGCGGCGCAGGCCGCGCGAAACACCGATCTTGCCTCGAAGCTGTGGGATTGCGGGGATTTCGACCTGTTCAAGGAGATGGTCGAGGCGTACCCCGAGCGCGTCGATCAGTTGGGGAGCGGCGTCCTGCGCAGCTCTCACTCGGAGACCCGCGAGGCGATCCGTCTCCTCGTGCATCACGGCTTCGATCCGAATGGAACCGATTGGCTCGGCAAGGCCCATCTCCACACGGCGGCGACCGGCGGCAATCTCGACGTGGCGGACGCGCTGTTGGGATGTGGCGCAGACATCGACGCCATCGAGTACGAGGAGGGTGGGACGGCGCTCGCATGGGCGGCGCGGAAGGGGAAGACCGAGATGGTCGCGTTCCTTCTGGAAAAGGGGGCGGACGTAAACGCGGCGCAAGGCGCCTGGGCGACGCCACTGCGTTGGACAGAGGCGCCGAACGCGGACTATCCACGCTACGCGCCCGACCTGCCTGACAATTCGGAAGAGGTGTCGGCCCTTCTGCGGCAGCACGGCGCCTCCCGCGAATGACCCACATCCCGGCCCCGGACGGCCCGCATGCAATGGGTTGTGGCCGTCTGGTTGCGGTCCCATAGCCCGCGTGCACCCTATGTCGGCGATGGTGGCGTTCTCATGCGGAAGAGAGCATGCGACCGACCGCTACGCCACCGACCCAGTGGCAGAAAGGCCCCGATGCTCATCGAAGCCTAAGTCGAGCGGATCGAGGACAACGGGTTCTTGATCCTGCCTGGCCTGTTCCAGGGCGAGAAGCTCGAGCGATACCGCTACTGAGCGACCTCGTGGCGAGGGCCGTGCGGCGGTGATCGGCGCGCCGCACTGGTCGTTCGAGTTCGGGCAGGACGGTCAGCAGGTGCAGGGCGTCGCGGTCGTCGAGACGGAGATCGTCGACCGTGTCGCGGTTCTGCTCGGGCGAGATCTGGACGTGTTCGGCACGAGGCTCTTCCCAAAACTGCCGCCGGTGGCACGTCCGCGCGATGGTATCAGGACGTGCGTCTCGGAGCCTTCCGCCTCACCGACGACGCCGCGCAGTAGACATTCCTGGAGGCCGAGGAACGCTTGACCGCCTGCGACGGCCCGACGCGTTTGTCGGGTGGCTCAGACACATCGTGTCACGCGGTTGCGCGGCTCACGCGGGGCAACCGAATAGCAACCGCAACCATGGAGAACGCGTTGGAGGTTGCGTCGGGCGACCCGAACCCGCGCGAACGCACCGAGGCCGGTGAACTGCCGGTCATGCAAGCGGTCAGGACACGCCCCGCGCATGAGCAACTCGTCACCGCGCTCTGCTACTACATCAACGGGTGCGCCCGGCCCGGAATCGTAGACTCCCTCGACCTGCCGACGGGAACAGTGAGACCCCGCCTTCCGAAAGCGCGCGCAACTCCAGTAAGGGCCTGACGAACATGGTAAGAGAGAACATGCGGAGCAACGCCCCGTCCCGAGACGACGCGTTCGTAACACGAATCAGCGCCCGACTGACGCAGCCGTCATCGATGAAGACGGAGCATTACGTGAACGACGTGATTCCTGTCGACGGGAACGACGCATGGGAGCTCTTCTGCTCCGCGTTCGACGGCGACGAGGACGCGGTACGGCGCCTCCTCGCGAAAGATCCGAACCTCGTGCACGCGCAGTATTGGTACCAGTACCCGCTGCACAACGCGGTCCGTGGGAACAACCCGAACGTCGTTCGGATCTTGCTCGATGCTGGCGCGGAACCGGGCCGGTCGCGTTTCATGTACAGGGCATGGCAACGCCTCCTCCCGATAGCGCAGGAGCGGGGCTATACGGAAGTCGTGTCGCTACTTGAGTCGGCGTTGACGAGTCGCTACGGCTATTCGCCCGACTTTGAACCCCTCGCCGACGCCATCCGAAACCGCGACCGCTCGGCGGTTGAGGCCGTCGTGGAAGCGCGTGCGACTCTAGCGAAGGCCAGCGACGTTCGCGGGAACAACGCCATTCACTGGGCGGTGATGACACGTCAGCTCTGGCTGATCGACATGATGGTGGAACTGGGCGCGGATATCGATGCGCCGCGCGCCGACGGAAGGACGCCGATTCTCCTCGCGCTGCACGGCGACTACTGGTACCGTTCCGGTCGCGACCTTCCGCCTTCCTCGATTCGAGACGGCTCTATCGTCACGGGATACCTCCTCGCCAAGGGCGCGAAATGCACGCTCTCCGTCGCCTGTGCGATAGGCGATGAAGAACGCGTCGCGGAGATCCTCCAGAACGACCCTGACGCTGCGAATCGTCTGGATTCGACACGGGCAAGTGTCTTGGGATACGCGGCGGAGCAGGGACATCTACGCATCGTGAATCTACTGCTCTCGAACGGGGCCGACCCGAACCAACCGGAGGACCTCGCCACGCGCGGACGATCCCTGTTCGGGGCGAGTGCAGGCAATCACCTGGAGGTGGCGCGCACGCTGCTCGAGGCAGGAGCCGACCCGAACGCTGATTCGGACTCCAGCGGATGCTGCCTCTCCATCAGCGAACATCGGCACGGCGCCAAGGGCCAGCACGACGACATGCAGAAGTTGCTGCGCGAGTTCGGCGCGGTGAAGCAGGACTACCAGATGAGCCCGGAGGAGGTGCTAGAGGCGTTCCGAGCAGACGCCCCGAAGGCCATTGGGACCAGCGGTCTCGCGCCAAGCTTGTGGGATTGCGGGGATTTCGACCTGTTCAAGGAGATGGTCGAGGCGTACCCCGAGCGCGTCGATCAGTTGGGGAGCGGCGTCCTGCGCAGCTCTCACTCGGAGACCCGCGAGGCGATCCGTCTCCTCGTGCATCACGGCTTCGATCCGAATGGAACCGATTGGCTCGGCAAGGCCCATCTCCACACGGCGGCGACCGGCGGCAATCTCGACGTGGCGGACGCGCTGTTGGGATGTGGCGCAGACATCGACGCCATCGAGTACGAGGAGGGTGGGACGGCGCTCGCATGGGCGGCGCGGAAGGGGAAGACCGAGATGGTCGCGTTCCTTCTGGAAAAGGGAGCCGACGTCAACGCGGCGCAAGGCGCCTGGGCGACGCCACTGCATTGGACAGAGGCGCCGAACGCGGACTATCCCCGCCACGCGCCCGACCTGCCTGCGAACTCCGAGGAGGTCGCCGCGCTTCTACGGGATCATGGCGCCTCTCGGTAGTGCTACACGCGGCGCGATCCGGCGAGGTAGCCAACGTAAGGCGGGTTGTGGTCGTCTGCTCGCGGTCCGATAATCCGCGTGTCGAAAAGGCCGCGCGACCTGGCGCCGCGGCGCGGAACCCGCAGCAGAGGTACCACATGCTCACCAAGGCGGAAGTCGGGCAGTTCGAGGACGAGGGATTCCTGATCTTCCCGGGTCTCATCCACGGGGAGAAGCTCGAACGCTACACGTCGCTCTTCCTCGACCTCGTGGCGAGGGGCCGTATCGTCGAGTTGGGCACACCCCACTGGTCGTTCGAATTCGGAGAAGGCGGAGAGCAGACACCGGGCTTCCTGCACAAGATACAGGGCGTCGCGGCCGTCGAGCCGAAGATCCTCGACATCGCGCGCGAGCCGGAGATCGTCGAGCGCGTCGCGGTTCTGCTCGGGCGAGATCTGGACGTATTCGGCACGAAGTTCTTCCCGAAACTGCCCGACGGCGGCACGTCCGTGCGCTGGCATCAGGACAACTACTACTTCGGGACGAACACCGACCGAATCCTGAGTTGCGCTATCTACTACGAGGATACGGACGCGGGCAACGGCTGCTTGCGGGTGGCTCCGGGTAGTCACCGGTCGCAGGACATCGCGGAGCATCGACGCATCGACGGCGGCTTCGGCATGGAGACGGATGTCGCCGACGAGGACGCAGTCGACGTGTGCGTACCCGCGGGCACGGTTGTGTTTTTCTCCGCGAACCTCCTGCACGGCACGCACGACAATACCAGCGATCGATCCCGATTCAGCACGGCGTGGCACTACCTGCCCGGTGATGTCGCGTTGGACCGCTTCCCGCGCGACTCTGGCGGAGACCGACACCCCATGCTCCGACCGTAGCCGTCGTTTTTCCCTGGGCGGGTTCGTACGCACGGTACGCGTCGGCCCATGCGGCCTTGTCCGCGCGTCTGTAACGGGAATCCAGGCGGCAGATCTGGATCTGACCCCATGCGATGATCCTCGACCACGATCCTGAGCCGCTCGTGTCTGACACGCTTGCCATGCGCGCGCAGCACGGCGATAGTGGCGCGCAGGCGAAGCGAGGGCGACGCCTGTAGCCATCGCAGCGGCAAACGCGGAGCGATCGCGGTGTCAGAAGAGCGGCAACCGGCCGGAATGATGTCCTCCACAGACGTGCGGCCCGGCGGCAGCAACCGGCGCCCAAGGCCCGGCGATCGGGTCCTCGTGCTGCATTCATACCCACCCGTGCCATGTCTGTACACGTTCGAGCGGGGACTGAGGGAACTGGGGCACGATGTCGTGTGCGTCGGCCCCGAGGGCGAGTACGTGTCGACCGACGCCTGGCGCGCGATGGACCCCACGTCCTCATACCAAACTGTCGCCGCCGACGCGGAACTGACGGACATCTTCCGCCTGATCGGCGGGGAGCCGGACTGGGTCTTCTACCTACGACCGCACATCGGATTCCTACCACGGGGGTTGGCGGAGTGTCCCGTGCCGACGGTCGCCTGGCTGGAAGATGAATTCAAGAACATCGACGCGTACAGGCGCCTGGCCTATTACTTCGACCTTGTAGGCACGGCCTACCCCGAGATCGAGGAGAATTTCCGACAGGCCGGTCACGACAACTGGGTCTGCTTCAACTACTTCACGGCAGGCTGGCTCACACCGGATGTGCCGATTCAGTTCTCCGATCGTGCGATCGATATCTCGTTCGTTGGGCATTCCGTTCCAAAGATGACGCGGCTGCGGTGTCTCGAACTCGAGAAGCTCAGGCGCCTGACGCGCGAAGGCGTTGGCGTGTGCGTGCTCGAGGGTCCCGTCCTCCAAGGCATGATGCGGATATACGCCCGCTCAAAGATCGTCTTCCAGCACTCTGGCCAAGGGCCGCCGAACCTGACCTACCGTGTGGGTGAGGCCATGGCGGCCGGGGCTATGGTGCTTGCGAAGCGCCCGAATCGAGTAGGCGGCCTCGTGAGGCCGTTGGTCGAAGGCGAGCACATCGTCTATTACGACGACTTCGACGAGGCCGCCGAGTCGATCCGCTACTACCTCGACCACGACGACGAGCGGCGTAGGGTCGCCGAGGCCGGTCACCGCTACGTGCGCGTAGAAGCGCCGTGGGTGAGCCAGGTGCAGGCTTTCCTGGATCAGCATGTGTATACCATCGATGCGGACTTCCGGGGGCGTCGACGAGAGCGTCTGGCGCGCTTCGGCGTGGACGGTCGGAAGCAGCAGATAGACCGCGCCATGTATTTCGCCATGTGTAGCCATCAACACGATCAGGCACGCGAGGAACTCACGCGTATACCGGGGTGGGAAGCGGATCCGTACGTCCGCGGGATGTATGCGGCCGCCGGTTCTGCCGACTACTCCAACGACGTCCAGGCCGTGCTGGATATGGCGCCGCTGCATCTGCTGACAATCTACAACTACGCGGAACGCATGTTCACGTCGCGCGAGGGGATCGGGGCCCGCGGCGTCCTGGCGGCGACGCAGACGGCCATCGGGCGCTTCACGAGGGTCAATCCGCGCGAGCTAGATGAGAGCGACATAGAAGGCCTGACAGCGCTGAGCGACATCCGGCTCCGGCTCGACATCATCCGCGCGTATCTGGAGTCGACGCCCGGCGCGCAACTCCGAGAACGTCTGCACGGCCTGCTCTTGGCGCAGCTCTACAAGAACCGGGGCATCACGCTGTACGAACAGCAGAAACACGCCGACGCCTACAAGGCTCTGTCACGGGCGGCCCACACGCTCGCCGACGACGGCTACGTGGCGGCCTATCGCGCCCGCACGGCATGGCGCCTCGGCCGCTCCACCGAAGCCATCGCCCACTACACTCACGCGATCAGCTCCGAGCCCCACTTCGCCCAAGCCTATTGCGAGTTCGCGGCTCTCCTGCGGACGCTGGACCGGCCGGGCGAGGCGGTTGCACTGCTTGAGGACGCGTTACTGTCCTACCTATCGCCGACAGCGTCGCGCATCCAGATGTATCTCGGGCTTGCCGAAGCCCACCTCCTGAATCGCCGACACGACAAGGCTAGCGATGTGATAGGGCGGGGTAGGGCGGAGCTCGATACCGGGAAGATAGACGCCGGCCTGTACCAAGTCGACCGGCCAGAGGGGGCCATTTCGGCGGCGCAGACCGAGGACATGCGGCGCGCGTTCGACTCGTTGGCAGACCGCGCGCGCGATGTAGGGCGTGTTTGACGGACGTCTGGTCTATGGACGGTGACTCGTGCGAGGGCCAAGGCGTGACGGCGCTGCCCGCAAAGCGGATTGGACCTCACAGCGTTGGCCCCGTCCCAGCAGGCGATTCGCGACGCCAGAGCGCATGGCCATACCGAGTAGAAACGGCGCGATGGGGCCGGTCAGGTAGGCCTGCACGGCCGCCCGATGGGTGATGCCACGGCGCCACGCAAACCGTGATAGCAGCGCTACGCTCTCACCGGCCGCCCATCGTCGTCGCGCGCTACTGCGGGAACAGGCTCGGCCACAGATCCTGCATCTCCCGCACGTTGTCGCGCGAAAGCACGCGCGGCTCCTGCCGGTACAGAGGCACGTCCACTGTGCCGTTCCGATACACGCCATCGGGCGCCACAGGTTCTCCGACCGCCAGGCTGCGCGCGACCCGGACGGCGAACGTCGCCCTTTCGGCCGCCATGCCGTCCACCTCGAAGTCGTGCACGTTGTCGAGCGTTAGCCGACATGCCTCGACCCCGGCGCCTACACCCGCGGATATCAGCCAATCAGACAGGCCGTGCGTCCGCGCCGCGAGGAGGGCGCCGGGGACGTACTCAGTGGACGCAACCAGCAGGAGTTGCACGTTTCCCGCGTAGCTGTTCAGTTCGCGGCTCACGAACTGGAATGCGTCGGTAGGGGTAAGCGTCGACGTGTGCGAGAGCACGCGGACAGCCGGGTCCTTGTCGAGGACGTTGTAGAAGCCACGCGCCACTTCGCGGTCGATGTCGCTCTGCCAGGAGCCCTCGATGACGAGCGCGTTGATGAAGCCTTCGACATTCACGCGACGTTGCTGCCGAGCGCGCTCCAGCGCCGCGGTGGCGGCCATTTCCCCTGCGTATGCCGGCGGGACCATCACGATGCCGTCGACGGAGAAGTTCTCGGGCACGGAGTCCACGCAGATAACCGGCACGCCCGCGGAAGCTGCCTCACGCAGCACGTCGGATGCCGTACGACCGTCGGATGGAGTGTAGACAAGCGCCTGTACGCCATCCTCCCGTATGAGGTCCACGGCGTTTTGGAGTTCCTGCTCGGCCGGGGTCAGAGCCGGGTCGCGGTCGTCGCCGTCGCGCCATGAAACGTGGACGTCCGCGCTCGCGGCGTAGCGCATGATGGCGGTCTTCATGGCGCTGGTTGTCGGGGTGGTGGCCGTCGGGAAGAGCACGCCGACGCGTGGCGCGGAGTCGTCCGCGTGGCGGTTGCATGCACATAGACCAGCCAGGGAGCCCGTGGCCAAGACCAAGAGCAGCGCGAGTCGAAGCCCCGGTAGGACGCTTCTACCAGTCCTTCTCGACGTCGTAGCGCGGCGGGAGCATGCTGCGGATTCGCTGTTGCTGATGGCCGGCGTCGTCGCCGCCGAACATGTCCACCAGACGCTCAGCTTCTTCTGGAGAGAGATTGGTGGGATTCTGCGGCATGGGTTCGGGATCGCCATCTCCCTGTCGCGGGGTCGGCTGTGGCGTATCTTCATCCGGAGCCCCTCCGACGGACATCTGGCTACGCAGCTCCTCGAGCGCGAGTTCGAGATTGTGCTTCGCGTCCACGTCGTCCGGATTTACGACAAGGGCCGCCTGCAACGCCTCTGCGGAACGGGAGTATTCGCGCTCCCGATAGTACGCGGCGCCCAGGTTGTAATACGCGGCAAATTGGAACGATGTATCAACCTCTCCGCGCGTCTCTTCGTGGGAATGGTCCGTGGGTCGCGTGGCCGAGTCCTCACGCGCGCCGTGACCGGCGACGCGCTCCGCCGCCTGCTGCAGTTGACCGGTCGCCTTGGTGGCCTCATCCTGCTTGTAGTAGGCCGAGCCGAGGTTGTAGCGGAGCCGGATCTCCTCGGGCGAGGGACGCTTCGCGTTGGCGATGGCGTTGTCATACGCTTCGCCCGCGGAGGCGAAGGCCCCCTTCGCGAAGTCGAGATTCGCCTCCTTGACCGACGCCACCTGCACGCGACAGCCACACAGCACAAGCGCCCCGAGCGCAAAGACTGAGAGCAATGACACGGGGAATCGCCGCATCGACGCAGACGCGACAATGCCCCGATTTGCGCGCGCAGCTTTTCGAGCGTACAGGTTACCCAACGACTTCGACCCACTCCGTACCCGGCCGAGAAACCAACGTGCCCATGCGTGTAGCGATGACCTTCTGCTGGTATTCTGACGAAGCTATCTCCCGTGAGGCAACCCCCAGCCTGCTGGCGCGGCTATGCCTGCAACCGTTTCCAACGGCACGCCGTATCAAGTAGCAAGGGGTTTGCTCTATGTCAGACAGGAATCCGCCGGGGTCCGAAAAGTCCCCGCCGGACGCGGGCCGAGGGTCACGGGAGTCAAGTATGGCGAGAACTGCGGTCGCGACGAAAACGCCGACAAAAGGCGCCGTCGCGGTAGGTTATAGGAATCAATCGGTGAGCGTGTCTGACGGCACTACAGACCAGGACTACTGGTGGTTGCAGGCTCTGCAGCAGGGCAACGACACCGGCCTTCAATGGCTGCTCGATCAATATGGAACCTGGATATACAGCAAAGCGTATCGGATGTTGCAGAGCCATGAGGATGCCGAGGAAGCATGGCAAGACATCTTCATGCGTGTCTGGCAGAAGATAGACCTGTGGGATCCCGAGCGTGGGAATTTCCAGTCCTGGCTGAATCAGATCGCAAAGAACGCGATCATCGATATCTTCCGTAAGCGCAGCCGGGTCCGGGAAGTACTGCAGCACGGGGAGGACGAGGGCGTCGAGGAGATGCTCCATCGGTACAAAGACGATGGACCGCTGCCCGACGAGCTCCTTGAGAACAAGGAGACCCGCGAACTCATCGAACAAGGACTCGAGTTGATGACCAAGAGCAACCATCGGGTAGCTTGGACGTTCCGTCACCTCGAGGGGATGAGCATCGCGGAGATCGGAAACGCCCTCAATCAGAAGGAAAACACTGTCAAGGTGTGGATATTCCGTGGCACCCGGGAACTGAGACAGATACTGGTAAGACGGGGTTTCGACTTCGACCAGTACTCGGAGGACGGCGATGAACAGGTATGACGCAGATCGCGACGAATGCCGAGAGGGTGAACTCTCTGAGGCACTCGAAGCGCATACCCGGTATCGGGAGGGGAATCGCCTGACGCGCGACGAGCAGAAGGCGCTCCACAAATGGACCGGGGACGGCGAGTTCGAAGGCCTCAAGACCACGATCCGCGCGGTTCGTAAGGAGACTATGCGCGGCGGCGACGAACGTGACCCGCAAATACAGGCGAGAGTCGCGCGCCTTAAGGTGAAGACGCTCCGTAGCTTCCGCGATGTGCAGCGACGAAGCCGCATAGCCGCAAGTCCGCTCCCTGCCGGAACGGACAGCGAACTCGTGCAGGCGTCGTATTCCGATCGTCAGGCGGCCATGGACACGTTCCCGTCCGTGCCGAGGGCGGTCGAAGCGGTGGACATGCCGTCTCGCACGGCGCGTTCCGACAGCGTCCTCCTCTATGCCGAGGCGTTGGAAGACGACGCGATCGAGCCGCGGGAAATCGAGATCAAGCTCTGTGAGGCGGTCTTCGGGCGAGGGCACGTGGCGTTCCGCGTCGAAGGGGATGGACAGATCTCCCGGCGTCACACGCGGGTTCTCCTGCTCGACGGTGAAGTCGTCGTTACGGACCTCGGTAGTCAGAACGGCACGCTCGTGAACGGCGAGCGCATCGACGAGCCGACGCCCATAGAGATAGGCTGCGTCGTCGAGATGGGTGGCACAAAGCTGACACTGGAGCAGATCGAGTCCGAGACGCGTGGATACGCCCGTGCCATCTTCGGCTCGGCGACCGGCGACCGGTACGTCGTCGACCTGAGTGAAGTCGTCCTCGGCCGCGGCCGCAAAGCGACCGTGAGTCTACACGACTCCAGCCGACGCCTGTCCCGCCGCCACGCGCGTCTGGATCTGTGCGACGGCAAGGTCTTCGTGACCGATCTCGAGAGCATGAACGGCGTCATCGTGAACGCCTCCCGTATCGACGGTTCGGCTCAGATAGAGTCCGAGTCACTGGTGCAGTTCGGAGGCGCCGAGATACGCGTCGTGGGGATGATACGCTGCTAAACGCGTTTTCTATCATCGTGGACCGCGTGTGGTTATGACCGAAAGCGCATACAGCGCGAGCGCCTACTTCAACGCTGCCGTCGGCGCGTACCAGCGTGGCGACTACGTCGCTTCCGCGGGGTTCTACCGCGAAGGACTCGCGCTACAGCCCGAGCACACGTCCGCATACGTGGACTACGCGAAGGTGTGCGAGTACCTCGGTGACTGGGATAGCGCCCTGGCCGCCCTGGACAAGGCGCTCTTTGCCGCGCCCGATCATGAGGCCGCGAAGAGACGCCAGCAGCGCATCTTGGAAGAACGCGTCGCGTTCGAGCAACTGGCGGACGCCCTCAGTACGCCCGAGGCGCAAGCGTATCAGCACAGGTTCACGGTAACGCTGGCGGAGGGAATCCCGCCCGCGGCCGGTGACATCGCCTGCCGCGCCCTGTCCCACGCGTACGCCGAGTTCGAGCAGACGTTGGGCGTGACGCCGTCCTCGAGAGTTACCGTCCATCTGCTGCCCGCGACGAACCCCGCGCGGAAGGGCTGGCCGTTGTGGGCCGCCGGTCTGGCGCAGGACAGTTCGGGCATCGCCATCTTCCTGCACAGCCCGACGCCGAACCCCGGCCTGCTGTGCGCGCTCCTGAGACACGAATACACGCATATCCTGGTGCATGAAATCACGCGCGGCCGCTGCCCGCATTGGCTCGACGAGGCGCTCGCCGGCGCGCTGTCGAAGCCGCTCATGCAGTGGGAGAAGGACCGCGTTCGCCAAGCGGTCGACGGGGACTGCGCTCTCGCGCTGTCCGACCTCGACATGCCGTTCTCCGAACTCCCGGGCGAACACGTCTCGCTCGCGTACCACCAATGCGCCGTTCTGGGCAGCTACCTGCTGAACACCTTCGGCGGCGAACTCGTGCAGCAGGTGCTACGAGAGCTACGGCAAGGGGAGACGATCTCGACGGCGATGCGCTCCACTCTCGGCTCCGATGTCGCGGATGTCGAGCGGCGTCTGTTCACGCCAAGCCTCGCTCCGCCCCCGGGCGCCGACCCGCGCGTACGAGCGGCCCAGTAGGGTCGCGATCCCACGCATCCTCAATCGCCGAATACGCCTGGTCATCCGGCGCGTTAGACGCTGCTGGCCAACGGCTACCCGTCAACGCTCCGGCCCGCCGCGACATGTTCCGCCAACAGCGCCCTGAGTTCCTCAACGGTCGCCGGGCGCCGATCGAACAGGTTGTGTCGCTGATACGGGTCTTCCGCCAGGTCGAACAGCTGCGGCCCCGGCTCCGGCGACACGATGCCACGCTCCTCACGAAACCAGTCCGGCTCCAACTGCCAGCTCACGACACTCGGCTCTTCCATCAAGACCCAATCGCCGCGTCGGATTGCGAGCGGCCCTTCGTTCGCGTGGTACACGATGGAGTCCCGGACGCGGTCACGTTCGCCCCGCAGCAGTGGCAGGATGCTGACGCTATCTTCTCCCGCGCCTTCCGGCAGCGACGCGCCCAGCATGTCCGAGAAGGTCGCCAGCAGGTCCGTCTGCCCCACGACGGCGTTGCACGTCGCCCCCGGCTCGACCACGCCAGGCCAACTGACGATGAACGGCATGCGATGCCCCGTCTCCCACATGTCGCGTTTCACGCCGCGGAACGGCCCCATGCTCGCGTGGCCGAACTCGCGTATGCGCGGGTAGCAGGTGTTCTCCGGCCCGTTGTCGGAACTCACGATGATCATCGTGTCGTCGAGCAGGTCGTTGCGCTCCAGGGCGTTCACGATTCGCCCGATGATCCAATCGAACTCACATACGAAGTCACCGTAGAGACCCGCGCCGCTCATGCCAAGGAACCGATCGGCAGGCACCACGGGCGTGTGCGGCATTGGCGGAGCGTAGTATAGGAAGAACGGCGCGTCGTCGCGTTGGTTGAGTCGGCTGCCCGCGGCTCCTCGTCCTGTCGCGTCGCCCTTTGCGTCGATGTACTCGACGCACCGCTCGCCGAACCGCAACTGCGCCTCCCGCATGTCGAAGGCGAGGAAGTCCGGGTCGCCTCCCTCGGACATGCCGTTCTCGAAGTACCACCGGGCGCAGTCCTGCATTTCGGGGAGCAGCGTCGAGCCATTCCCGCCGGGGTATGATCGCGCCAGCTCCGGCCCGGCCGCGTTCCAGTCGAGGTGGAGGAAGTCGTACGTGAAGCCGACGGCATGCCCGCTGTGAACCGGGCGGGAGAAGTCGATTCCGGAGGGCATGCAGTCGTTCCCCTCGCGGCCGGGACGCGCGGCGGCGTCCCAGTCGGAGCCAAGATGCCACTTCCCGACCGCTGCGGTGTCGTACCCGGCGTCACGGAGCAGCGACGCCAACGTCATCCGCCCGGGCTCGATCCACGGAGGGTGGTCGCCGTAGATGATCCCCTGCTTCACCGACGTGCGCCACGAATACCGACCCGTCATGATGCCGTATCGACTCGCGGAGCAGACGGTTCCCGGCGCGTGGGCGTCGGTGAACGACATTCCCCGCGGCCAACGCGTCGATGTGCGGCGTCGGGATCTTCGAGTCGGGGTTCAGGCAGCCGACATCACCCCACCCGAGGTCGTCGGCGTAAATCAGGACGATGTTGGGCGCCGGTGCGACTCGTTTCACCGTTCATGTCCTCGCGGGAGTTTCGCGACCGTGCTACCACCAGCAGCCCCTGCCCTCCTGGCGGACCGCGTGTGCGACTACGCTACGGCCCGGAGCGCCTCGCGCCCAAAATGGCCTCACCGGCGCCGCCTGCGTGCTAGCGCCCCACACGAGGTTGGTCTGGTGGCCGTATTGCTCAGCGTACACTACGCTCGGGGGGCAGTTCCGGGAGTTCCCACCCAACTTTGGAAAACACGTCCGCGAACCGATGCGTCCACGTGTGATGCGCGTGGGCCCGCTTGTAGCCTCGACGGGCTATCGCTTCGCGTTCCTTCCCCCGCTCGATGTAGTAGCGCGCTTTTTCGACGAGTTCGTCCATTGCGTGCACGACCACGACCTCGGCTCTGTCCGGGTCGACCGCATCGGTGACGAACGCATCGTCAAGCCCCTCGACGGGTGTCGTCATGAGGAAGCCTCCGCTACCCGTTACCTCGTAGACTCGGCGTCGGCTGCCCAGGCTCAGGTTTATGGCCGATTCACTGAATCGGCGCTGGAACCGAGTCAACGGAAGGAAGCGACCTTCGCCCCATCCGTGGCCATAGGCTGCGATGCTGATTCCGCTCGAAGCCACATACTCGCATGCCTGCGCGCGCACGTCGGTCCGCTGTCCAACAAGCATCACCATAGGCTCGCGTTTCGCGCGCACGCGCCCGTACGTGCTGGGACTGAACGCCCATTGGCTCTGCACTACGCGGTCCCCGTAGCCAGCTTCCTGGAACGCGCGGTAGTCAGTCTCAGACGTGGTGACCAGACGATCCACGCACGATGCCCACGGCAGCGAGTGCGTTTCGAACAGATCGGGACGATACGGCAGCCACATCATGGTGTTGGCGTGAAGCGTGATACGACGCATGGTGTCGTGCAGAACATCGATGCCCCGCGCGTATGGGACGCAGAACACGAGATCGAAGTTCCCGCCAAGCGCGCACTCGATTGCCTCTTCCGACATCCCGGCGACACCAGACGCCTGCGCGCGAGCGGCTGGGTCGAAATAGTGGACATCGATGTCGGGCCACGCCCGCCAGTCCATCAGGAAGTTGCGTACGTTGTAGTCAAACTCGCCTCCGGAATCGCCAGGGACCGTCTGCACGCCGAGATAGAGAAGGCGGCTCACCCGGGTTGATTTCTGCTTGTCCGGGACGGCCTCGTCGTGGAGAGTGGGCCCAAGCGCCTGCGTCTTCCTCATTGCGTCGACACTCTCTACACAGTCATCGAGCGACGCCCGCGTCAGATAGTCCCACGACCAATATGTCGCCCGATTCATCTCGATCCACGTGATCAAGGAGCCATCCGCGTCGACGTCTCGCGTTGGTGGCTCGTCGGGCATGTCGGCCGACTGCCATTGCGACTCCCCACGCCACATAGACGTGGCGCCGTCGCCCACAGCGTCCGCGAGCAATTCGGTGAGCTTGTCGTAGAGGTGGGACACGGCGTACGCGCGTAGGCCGCCGCCGCTCAGCCACTCATCGATGTTGTCGACATAGGACTGGTAGTCACGATCGCTCATTCCCCGTATGTAGTCGTTTAGCTGCTCGCAGCC
This sequence comes from Candidatus Poribacteria bacterium, assembly GCA_018644665.1. GTDB lineage: Bacteria > Poribacteria > WGA-4E. The sequence continues at coordinate 88,611 of JABGQA010000088.1, read as the reverse complement.
CTCAAAATCGCGGTAGTCGATGAAGCAACTGGTCGGGATGTACTCCTCGATATTCGCGCAGCCGAGGTAGATGGGAACTGTGCGACAGGCGAGGCATTCCGTGAGCTTCTCCGTCAGGTACCCTCGTGACCAGAACGGGTCGTAGCAGTTCTCCAGACACAGTGAGTACCGGTATCCGGCGAGGACAGAACGCTTCTCTTCGGCTTCCAGAGATCGGATGTAGTTGGGCAGCCCCACGAAGGCAGGCTTTCCAAACACATCGAATGGGATATCGGAGTGTTCGTGGAACCATAGAGCCATCTCGACGCGACGCGAGTAGAGCTCGCCCGGGATCGCCGAGGCCTTGTATCCGTTGATCATACAGATGGCGTTCCGGCGACCTTCCGTCGGATAGCGGACGGCGAACTCCGACTCCTCAGGTAGGGGCTCCGATTTCACGTCCATCTTGCATACAGGGAACTGCCACTTGCCGACCTGCGGTGTAATACCGTCTAGCGCGTCAAGTAGTGTCAGAACATGGTCGAACTGTCCGAAGACTTCGCAAGTGAATTCTCTAGGCTGCGTGACGACGGGCTCCGCCTGGACCAGCACCTGCGGGCCGGGACGCCTCCCGGAGAAGCTGTACGCGCTGACGTACGCGTAGAGATCGCAATCCGGTACGGGCGAGGCGGACCAGACGATTCGGACGTCGCCCCGTCGTAACGCGTGGCTCTCGTTGGGATCGAGATAGACGTATACGACGTTGATATTGCGCATTGTGTGGCGTCCACTTGTGCCCAGGTTACCCGCGCGCCGGTCTCCATATAGACAGCAGCGAAGACGGGGAACGCGTCGCGTGTTGGTTACCGTTCAGATGTTGGGAACCGGAGTACCGCGCCAGACGGAGACGCGTGTCTCGTCCGGAAGTGGCGCCGTGTATCCGACGTACACCGGCCTGTCCATCGCGAGCCCAGGGAGCTTGTGGCCGTGACCTTTGGCCGGTTGCGATCTCGACCAAACCCATGACCCGCAGCTTGACGTACGCGATCGTCCGGTGTCAACGGGCCGCCCCATGGCGAAGCAGCAGCGCGACTGTCTCTTCCACGAACCGCCAGTTCTCCGGGTGGGACAGATTGTGCGGCGCCTGGTCGTCTCGATTACGATGGCGCCGTTCCGCCTCCCCGACGTTCTCCGTCATACTTCGCAGGTACGCGAGCGGCGTCATCGTCACACGTTCGCCATGTACCGCTATCGATCCTTCCTGTCGCGCGTCGGCGCCGTGGCCCAGCAGAACCTCGACGACACGCGGCAACCCGTCCCAATCCACGCAGTGGCCCGCCGGACTCCCGAGTGCCACGAACAGCGGCGACATGGGTTCTGCTGCCGGCCGCAGCCACTCCATTGGGGATTCGTCGGGTACGTCGGGCCGTCATATGGCACGAGGCCCGTGAAGCGCTCGACCATGTCCCGGTGTAGGTCGCGTAGACAGGGGCATTCGGATCGGCTCCCGCCTCGATGAGCGCTCGGGCGCTCTCGCCCTCCAGCCACTCGCACGCGGAGGCGAGGGGGCCGTATGGCGCGTTGGGATGGGGATTCGGCTGCGCGCCGTGATCCATCAGGAGGCGCAGAATGCTGAGCAGGTGTGCGGGGACCGTCGCTGCTATGACAGCCGCCTGGTCGTTATCCGCGTGGACATCCGCTCCCGCCGCGAGGAGCACCCGCGCGATCTCTTCGCGATGGAACGCGATCGCTATCGCGAGCGGACGCATGCGAAGTCGGCGCATCCCATACGCGGGGCTCGGAGCGGTCAATGGCGCGTCGATCTGCTCGGGCCGCCGTCTGATGAGGCCCTCCGCCAGCGAGATGTCGTTCATCGCGATGGCCACCGGCAGGTCGGGCGCGGCCCCGCGCTCTGTGAGGAACTCGTAGATCCCGCGCCGCTTGTCGAAGTCGCGCCGCACGGTGTTGGGATGCTCGGACTTCGAGAGCGCCTCGATCGGCGTTCGCCCCTGCTCATCCGACGCGTTCAGCAGGGACGCGTCCGAGCCGACGAGTTCGCTCACTTTCTCGGCGTCGCCTTCCTGGATCGAACGGAACAGGACATCGCGCACGAAGGCTTCATCGCGTGACGGTCGCGTTCCCCGAACATCCTCGCGAACCATGTGCATGGGCCTCCCCTTGAGTCGCTGCCTCGCCGAGTAGAGCCGCGTGCTAACCGCTGCCGACTTGATGCCGAGGAAACGGGCTATCTCGTTCTGCGTGTGCCCATCCAGGTAGTACAGGGTCGTCGCGACCCTCTCGGCCTCCGGCAGGGAGCGAACGGCTGTCGCGACGCGAGCGCGCGTTTCCTGCGCCTCGACGTGAACGTCGGGACGCGCGTCTGTCGAGCGAACCTGCGCCGCCGCTTCTAGCGTCACGGTTGGGAGACGCTTGCCGCGCGTCAATCGGTCGCACTGCGTGCGGACGACGCGCCGAGACCATCCAGGGAACGCCTCTGCGTTCCGAACGTCCTCGAGCCTTCGCCACGCCACGATGAACGCCTCCTGCGCAGTATCCTCGGCAAGGCGCCCGTCGCCGAGCAGGGCATAGGCGTATCCGTACGCCATGTCCTGGTACAGGCGGGCAATCCCCTCGAACGCCCGGTGGCGCCGGAACCGTCGCTTGCCGATCCGTCGCCTGAGCGATGAGCGATGAGCGCGTCGATGGCGATGCCGGGCCTCCTCCCATAGCGAGCGTCGCCATCGTAGAAGACCCGGTTTACGCCATGAATGTAAGCGGAAACTGTCCGAGCACAACGGCCCCACGGGGTTGCGGACGCATCTACGACCACGTCTCCTACCGCTCTCCCGGATCGGCAAGGATCGCTTCGATCTGCTGTTTCAGGTAAGAGAGATCGCGCCGGACCATCGTCCAGACGCGTTCGAGGCGGACCGTTACGAGGGACATACACACGTCACCGCGTGGGATCGGCCTGCTGCGGCAGAGACGCCGCCGCGGCGAACTCTGGATCCTCCGCCACGTCCGCGAACTCAGGCAGCTTACGCCTGTACCGCGACCACAGGTTCCCTCCCTTGTAGTCCCGCCAAGCCGCTTCACGGAGTAGGGAGAGAACCTCTCCGTGATCGCCGCCCGTCGCGTGTAGGCACGCGGAGAGCCATCCGTACGTGTGGGCGTTTCCGCCGCCGTACTGCATCGACCGGCGCAAGAACGTCACAGCGAGGCCGTATTCCTTGGCACGGTACAGAGGCGCGCCGGCGTTGTGATAGAGACTCGCGAAGAGGCGAAGCGCGGGGGCGTCTGCCGTCTCCGGATCGCAGGTCCGTGCATCCAGTTCCGAAAGCGTCGCGCGCGCGGAGGCGCGCAGTCTAGCGCCGGGGCCGACCTTCTCGTAGAGGTTCAGCTCCACGATGGCTGCTTCCATCTGTATCCTCAGCGCGGCCTCACCGGTCTCGCACTCGCCTGCAAGGGCCCGCATCTTAGCGACAGCGGCCTCAACTCCTTGCGTCTGATGTAGTTCTCCGAACACACGTCCGGCGGTGCGAAGCAACTGGAACCGATCCTCCCGATTCGCCTCGACCGCAGGCACGACAGTTGTAAGTTCGCGGAAGATCGCGATCCAGTCCTGCGCGACATCCTGCTGAATCCAGCAGTTCGCCTGCGTGCCGTCCATGAACACCCACGCCCATCGATGCGGCGGCAACGACGCGCGAGCCCAGGCGAGAAATCGCCTATGCTCTTTCACGGCGCTCTCACACTCACGGCACAGGGCGTAGCCGTCCGTCAAGTTCCACCGCGCCCACGCCTCTGCTTCCACCGACAGTCGTTGCGTCAGGTAGCGCCTCAGTATGTCGTTCCCGCGATCCTGCCGTCCTATGTGGACGCACACGTCGAGTGCGGTTCGCGCCTCTTCGGGTGACCAATCGTCGTACTCCAGAAGATTGTCCAGTCCCTCCCACGCAGACCCGAGCAGTGATCGGTCCGCTTGCTGCGGATTGGCGACGAACTGCCGCACATACTCCCGTACCTCGTCTACCAACTGGGCTCTGTCCAGCATAGCTCTCCTCATTCGGTCGCCTGTACAACCCAAGGCTTCCGCAAGGCGACGATCCTTCGTGACAACGCAGCGACCTACGACTCTTCGTCCGGCCGGAAGATCGCCCCGAGGTCGCGACTTCCGTGCAGGATCCGCAGGATTTCAGCGCCGTCTTCGATGGGTCGATAGAAGATCACGTGAGACTGCACAGGGAAGCGTCGGAGGCCGGGCCTATGCTCGGAAGGACGGCCTAGATGGGGACGCGCCGCGAGCAGATGGCGCCGACGGTCGAATTCCCGTGCGAACCGCTCGGCAACCGCAATGTCGCCGTGCGCAAGGTAGACGTATATGCCGGCAGGACAATCGGCTTAGGCATGTTCCTTCTTGCGACCGTGCTTCTCGGCGAACCACGCACGCGCCTCCGCCAGGAAGTCCTGCAAATCCCAAGGTTTGCCTTCGCCTCGGTCGGACTAGTCGAGGGATTTCTGAATCTCCGCCCGCGCCGCTGACTTTGGCATCATGAGCTCGACATCGAACTCTTCCTCGAACACCCGGAGCGCCTCGGCGACGGCCGCGTCTTCGTTCTTGTAGGCACCCGACTCCATGAGCTGCTTGACGAGCTTCTCCTGCTCCGGCGCGAGCGTTATGTCCATGCAGCTTGCCTCACGCGCCGTAGAGGTCTAGGTCCGCGTACTGCCCGAAGCGCTCGATGAGTTGCCGTCGCGGCTCGACGTGCTTGCTCATCAGCACGGTGAACATCCGGTCCGCCTCGACAAGGTCCTCGATCTTCACCTGGATCAGCGTCCGCTTGTCGACGGCCATGGCTGTCTCGCGCAGTTGCTCCCAGGACATCTCCGCGAGGCCCTTGTAGCGCAGCACGTTGATGCCCTGACGCCCGGCGGCGAGGATGAGATCGAACAGCTCCCAGACCGACTGCGCTTCCTTCGCGTCCCGATTGCCGTGCTGAAGGCGAAGAATCGCCTCCCCGTTCGAGTCCGCCTGCCCCGTCGCGATGAAGTCGTGCGGCTGAACGTCCAGCGGCGCAAGAAGCTCGATGAGTTCGTCGATCTCCTGGATCTCCGCCATATCGCTGGCGTCTTCCACGATGATCTCGTGAAGCTCCGAGTCCTCGGAAAGCTCCGCGAACGACATCTCGCGATTCTCCTCCTCCGAGTCGTCGGGAAGGAGGTCCGCGTACCCCTCGTCCTCGAAGCGGTAGACGTCGCCTTCGTCGGTCTCGATACGCCAGAGCGTCACACGCTCGGTCCCGCGGAAGTGCTGGCCGAACAGGCGCTCCTGGTCGATGCCGCGGCGCCCCAGGTCGTTCACAAGCGTCTCGATACGCCGGATCGACTGGACGACGGTCTCGAGCTGTTCCGTCGTGTACGGTTCATCGCGTCGAAGGTTCGTCACCTCGAGGTTGCCGAGGGCGGAGTTCAGGAGGTACTCCGTCATTTCTTCTTCGGTGTTCAGATACTGCGCTCGGCGGCCGCGCGACACGCGGTACAGAGGCGGCTGCGCGATGTAGAGATGCCCCGCCTCGACGAGCTCCGGCATCTGCCGGAAGAAGAACGTGAGCAGCAGCGTCCGAATGTGCGCCCCGTCCACGTCGGCGTCTGCCATCAGGACGATCTTGTGATACCGCAGCTTCTCGATCTCGAAGTCGCCGAAGCCGATTCCCGTGCCGAGAGCGGAGACGATCGTGACGATGTTCCGGTTCTTGAGAACCTTGTCCAGCCGCGCCTTCGCGACGTTGATGCCCTTACCCCACAGCGGCAGCACCGCCTGGAAGCGACGGTCACGCCCCTGCTTTGCCGTCCCGCCGGCGGAATCTCCCTCGACGAGGAACAGTTCCGTGCGGGTCGGGTCACGCTCCGAGCAGTCGGCCAGCTTGCCGGGCAACGAGCCGGAGTTCAGGACACCCTTACGCCGCGTCATCTCGCGCGCCTGACGCGCCGCTTCACGGGCCGCCGCGGCCTGGATGCTCTTCTGGATGATGTTCTTCGCGAGCGTCGGGTTCTCTTCGAGGAGCTGTGCCAACCCTTCGTTCACGATGGTCTGGACGATCCCGTCCACCTCGGGGTTCCCGAGCGCGTTCTTCGTCTGGCCCTCGAACTGCGGGTTCGCCACCCGCGCGCTGATGACGCAGATCATCCCCTCGCGGATGTCCTCGCCCGTCAGCTTGATATTCGCGTTCTTAGCCAGCCCGCTGTTCTTGGCGTAGGCATTGAACGTGCGCGTAAACGCGGTCTTGAACCCGCTGACGTGCGTTCCACCGTTCTTCGTGTTCACGCTGTTGACGTAGGAGTAGATGACCTCGTTGTAACCATCGTCGAACTGGAAGGCGACCTCGACGATCACATCGTCCCGCTCTCCGGTGAGGTATACCGGCTCCGGGTGCAGGAGATCCTTGCCCTCGTTCAGGTGGCTCACGAACTCGACGATGCCGTTCTCGTAATAGAACTCGCGGTCATCGCGCTGCTTGCCGTCGGCGTCCGCGCGCTCGTCTTTCAGCGCGATCCGCACGCCGCGGTTCAGGAAGGCCAACTCACGCAAGCGCGTCGAGAGCGTGTCGAAGCTGTACTCCATCTCCGAGAAGATGGTTCCGTCGGGATGGAACGTATGCCGCGTGCCGGTCTTCTTCGACTTGCCGGTGACTTCGACCTCGCCGGAAGGCACGCCCCGTTCGTACTTCTGTTGGTGCACGAGGCCGTCCAGGCGCACTTCCGTGTGCATCCAGTCCGAAAGTGCGTTCACGCACGAGAGACCGACGCCGTGCAGGCCGCTCGCGACCTTGTAGCCCGCGCCTTCACGCCCGTCGAACTTACCGCCGGCGTGCAGCACTGTCATGGCGACTTCGAGGGCGGACTTGCCTGAGACATGCTCCCCGACCGGAATGCCGCGCCCGTCGTCGGTGACGGTTACGCTACCGTCGGTGTGCAGGATCACTTCGATGAGTTCGCAAAAGCCGGCCGCCGCCTCGTCGATGCTGTTGTCTACGAGCTCGGTGACGAGCTGATGCAGACCTGACGATCCGGTGCTTCCGATGTACATACCCGGACGCTTTCGGACCGCTTCCAGCCCCTCCAACACCTGAATACTGTCGGCGTTATATTCGACCGTCATATTGCCTGTGCGCTCCCATCCTGTCTGCCATGCCACGCGTATAGGAATTGTATCATCTGGCCGCCGATACGTCGAGCGCCCGCACGGCGGATGCCCGCTTGGCAAGCGGGTTTGCGCGCCGTCCCGGTCACCGGACGGCCGCGGTCTCTGCCTCTCGCTCCGCGTCCCATTTCTCTCGTCTGAGCCGCGTCAACAGCAGGCTGCGATAGCGCTTCTTCGTCTCCGCGTCGGAGAGGTGGGCGGACATCTCATCGACCCACGCTAGTTCATCCGCCGTGAGGCTGACGGCGCTCACGTCGAACGTCGGTTCGTCGGAACCCTCCGCCACGGTCTCCCGCTCGACGCCGTCGCCTCTCTGCCGTCCGCCGGCGGGCGCGACCCGGACGCGCACCGAATGCACGACTTCGGCGCCGAAGTACATGTTCACCCGTTGCACGTAGGTCGCCTGCGCGAACGACACCTCCGACGCAACGGTCGCATTCACCGCGGTCAACGTGAGCAGGCCGTCCTCAATGGTGAGCGGCTGCGCCATCTCGCATTCCGGTTCGCCGATCACGACATCCCACATGTCGAACATGGACTCGACGCTACGCCGCCGGTCGTAGTCGCGATCTGCGAAGTAACGGCCCAGCACCTCGCCTATGGGCGTAGACTTCATGCCGCGTCGGCCTCCACGGGGTTCGCCGTCCCCGCCCGGACCTCCCACGCATGGGCCGGTGTCTCGCCGAACAGAGTCGGGTCAATGCGAGTGGTAGTGAGGAACACCTGTGGCGGCAGCGCGTGTAGCGCCTCAAACAGCAGCCGTGTGCGCAGCTCGTCAAGCTCCGAGGTCACGTCGTCCAACAGGACGATCGGCAGCTCGCCCGAGGCGCGGTGCATCCAGTCGATCTCCGCGAGTTTGAGCGCCAGCGTCAGAGTGCGTTGCTGACCTTGTGACGCGAACCGCCGCGCGTCCAACCCATCCACCACAAGCTCGACATCGTCGCGATGCGGCCCCACGGATGTCGTGCCGCGCGCAATGTCCGATTCGACGGAGGCGATCAAGCGTCGTTCGAACTCCTCCCTCGAGTCCTCGTCGTCCTCATTGATGAGTACGTTCGGCGCGTACCGCAATCCCGCTTCCTCACAGCCTTCCGTGAGGTACTGCTGCTGCTGCAAAAGCACCGGACGCAGTTCCTCGCACACCGCCCTTCGCCGTCGCGCGACATCGATACCCGACGTGATGAGTGGGTCCTCCCACGCCTGTAGCGTGTCGCGGGATGCCCGCCGATCGCGGATCTGCTTCAGCGACTCGTTCCGCTGCTGAAGCGCCCGCCTGTATCGTTGGAGGCTGCGCAGGTACTCGCCGTGGACCTGGGATATGAGCGAGTCGAGGAACCGCCGGCGATCCTCCGGCCCACCCTTCACGATGGCCGTGGACTCGGGCGCGAAGAACACCACCTTCAGCAACCCGATCAGGTTCGACAGCCGGTTCTGAATCTTGCCGTCGAGTTTGACCTGCTTCCGTTTGCCGCGCGTGTTCCCGACCTCAATGCGTCGACGCGCGATGGAATCCTCGATGTTACCGCTCAGGTACCCGGTCTGTTCCCCCTGGCGGATGAGTTCATCGTCCGTCGACGTGCGATGGGAGCGCGTCGTCGCGAGGAAGAGGATCGCTTCCAGCAGGTTCGTCTTGCCCTGCGCGTTCGCCCCGACGAACAGGTTGAACGCGCCGAACTCGAGCGATTGCTCCGCGTAGTTCCGATAGTTCACCAGAACGAGTTCGGTAAGCTGCAATCGCAACTCCCGTCATGGACCGGCGCTGTCGGCTTTACGCCTCGATACGCATCGGCATGATGAGACACAGGTAGTCGTCCGTGCCGGACGGCCGCATCACCGCGGCGCTGAGCGGCTCTTTGAGCTCGAACGCGACGTTCTCGGAATCCGCGGCCGTAAGAGCGTCTTTCAGGAACTCCGCGTTGAACCCGATGGTGATGGGCTCCGTGCTGGTGGCCTGGATTTCCTCACGCGCCTCGCCGAAGTCGGGAGTGCTCGCCGAGAGCACGACGGACGTCTCCTTGATGTCCAGCCGGACGGAGGTCGTCTTGGGGTCCGAGAACAGACTGACGCGACGTATCGCCGTCAGGAACGCGTCGCGATCCGCTTCGAACCGGATCGGATTGTCCTTCGGCAGGATCTGCGAGTACGACGGATACTCGCCGTCCACGAGTCGCGCGTTCAGCACCGCGCTGTCGTTCGCGACGATGACCTGGTTGTCCTGGATGGCGACTTTGACTTCCTCGTCCTGGGTGAACGTCTTGACCACTTCATCCACCGCTTTGATCGGGATGATGACGCCCCGGTCTCGCTCGGACAGGCCCTCCGCGGCGAATGTCATCAACGCCAGCCGACGACTGTCGGTCGCAACCATGCGCAGCCACTCGGGCGAGAGGTGCATGTACACGCCCTTGAGGAAGTAGCGGTTCTCCTCCCGCGACGCGGCAAAACGCGTCCTCTGAATCATCTGACGCAGCACGCCGGCGTCCACCGTAAAGAAGCTCTCGCCGAGGTCGGGAATGCTCGGAAAATCGTCCGCAGGCGTGCCGATCATCTTGTAGTGCACCGTGCCGCATTCGATCTGTATCTGTCCGCCTTCGGAGGCTTCCAGTCGAACGTCCTCGTCCGGCAACTCGCGCACGAGTTCCGCAAGCTTGCGCGCGGGAATCGTCAGCCTGCCCGTCTCCTCGACCGATCCCTCCACCTGTAGCTGCAGGCCGACTTCCGTATCCGTCGTCGTCATTCGGATGCCCGCGTCGCTGGCGTCGAGCAGCACATTGCTGAGAATCGGCAGCACGTTCTTCGTGGATGCGATGCTATGAAGCGACTGCATAGCTCGATGTAGGTCGTTCCTGGCGAAAATCACTCTCATGGGAGGCTCCCTCCGTTATCGAGTTCCGTTGCGATATGCATGACCCACATCGTCGAGGTTCGTCCGCCGACCTTCCCGTGTATGGATCCGCTCCGCTTGCCGTTACTTCTGGTTTCTTTAGTACATGCAGTAGACGTAGTAGGGACGGTGGACAGCGTGGACAACCCCCGAAAACCGCGTGGCCGCTGGGGAATAGGCATGTGCGCGCTGTGTGGAAAACCGATGTGGCCTACTTCCCACGCCTGTGGGCCGAATCGCCGCGCCTCCGGTTGTCCACGCTTCTCGACGGCCTGTTCACCGTGTGCCCACGCCTTTTCCACGAACTTACCCACAATCGACTCTTCTTGTATCTCCTGTCGATTTGTCGAGCTGGCCGCGGTGCGCGTGCGTGTGTGGTTCCTGTGGGCACCTTGTGGATAACTTGTGCGGTTACCGCTTGGCCACGCGGACCGCGCGTCGTGCTCCGACCTTCCCAAGAACAGGGGTCCGAGAGGCCCATCAGGGCCTCCGTCCGCGCACGCGTGTATGTGGGTGTGGGGTACTTTCGTCAAGTATACTTTCCAAGTTCGGGCCGGCCAATTGGCCCTACCGCTTGCCGGCGATGCGCCGTGTCAACTGCTGCACGATCTCCGCGAGTTGGGGATCTCGGTTCACCTCGCGTTCGATCTTCACGCAGCCGTTGATGACGGTGCTGTGATCGCGTCCACCGAAGTCCCGACCGATATCGACCAACGACAGGTCGGTCAACTGGCGGCAGAGGTACATCGCGATATGCCGCACCATCGCCACGCGCTTCGTCCGGCGTTTCGATTTTAGCTCCGTTGGCTTCATGTGATAGTACTCGGCGACCACACGCTGGATGGCGTCCGTCGAAACGGGTTGTCCTCGGAACGCCTCCCCGTCGCCGGCGTGCGGGTCGAGTATGCCCTGTACGACATCCAACGTCAGCGGCTGCGACTGCAACGACGTGTGCTGGTAGACGGTCTGTAGCGCGCCTTCCAACTCGCGGATGTTCGACGTCACGTGCTCCGCCATGTACGTGGCGACGTCGTTCGGGAAGTCGGGGATTCCCAGATCTTCCGCCTTCCGGTGCAGGATCGCCGTTCGCGTCTCGACTTCCGGCGAGTCGATGCTCGTGAGCATGCCCCACATGAACCGGGACTTGACGCGTTCTTCTAATTGCGACATGTCCTGCGGACTGCTGTCGCTGGCCAGCACGATCTGCTTGTTCGCGTTATGCAGGTCGTTGAAGGTGTTGAAGAACTCGATCTGCGTAGCTTCCTTGCGCTGAAGGAACTGGATGTCGTCCATCAGCAGCACATCCATCGTGCGGTACTTGTTGCGGATGAGGCTCGTTTCCTGCCGACGGATTGCTTCCACCATGTCGTTCGTGAACGTCTCCGCCGAGACGTACAGCACGCGCAGGCCGGGATTCTTTGCCTGCGCGAGGTTCCCGATGGCGTGCAGCAGGTGCGTCTTGCCGAGCCCGACGCCGCCGTAGATGAACATCGGGTTCACCCGGCTGCCGTCCGGGCTTTCCGCGATTTGCAGGGACGCGGCAAACGCGAGCCGGTTACTCGATCCCACAATGAACCGTTCGAACGTGTACCGACGGTTTAGCCCGCTCGCCTGCTCACCGACGCCGGGCACGCCCCGCGGCCGGGCTTCTCTTCGCGGTTCGCGGGCAGCGACTACTTCCGTCGGCGAGTCGTGGCCGTCCTCGACTTCCTCGACGACCTTCTCCGGCGGGTCCAGGCTGGCGTCGATGAGGAATTCCACGTCGTAAGGCTCTTCGTATCTCGCTCGCAGGCTGGCGCGGATGCGGTCGAGGTGCCGGTCCTCGATCGTCTTGAGCGCCCAGGTGGAGGCAACGCGGATTTGCAGCGTTGTCTTGTCGGGAAACAGTTCCCCCGCCGCCTGATCCAAGTACGGATCGCGCGGGCCGTCCTGCAACTCGCCGACGAGATCGCTCCAGACGAATTCGGTCTGTTCTGCCATCGTCGTTGTCCGGTTCGCCCCCACGCTCAGGCCCGGGACATGCCCGCGCCGCCTCCGAGGCCCGATCAAACTGTCTCGGGACATGACGAGAGAGGTCACGTGTCAGCGGGAGCGCCGGGCCGGAGCAGAGATACCATTGGGCTCGGCGCGCAAGTTATCCACATACTGTCCACATACTCTCGACACTGCAACTTACGCGATCCTCCCGAACCGGGTTGCGTCTATTTCCCTCGCCGCCCCGCCCGGTTATCGTTGTCTCAACGCCGCGCGGCGCGTGGAGGATTCATGTGGATGGCAAGCTGGAACGGTGCCGGTTTCCCGAACTCGGAGAACCCTACGATGAGGCTTTGCGGCAGGCGGTTGTACACATCATTGAACGGTACGACCCCATAGCCATCATCGTGACGGGGACGATACTCCGCGGCAATCCCAGTCCTACGAGCGATCTCGACATGTGGGTGTTGTGGGACGATCCCAGGCGGCAGCGCGCGCAGAAGCGCTTCAACGGCGTTCCCGCGGAGATTTTCGTGAACCCGCCCTCGCGTGTGCAACGCTACTTCGACGAGCAGCGCGGCGAGGGCAAGCCAATCACGGCGCACATGGTCAGCACCGGCTATGTCCTCTACGACGGCGACCCGGTCCTCGGCGAGATACGCGAGCAGGCCGCGAAGGAGTTAGCGCACGGCCCTGAGGTGAGCGACGAGGCGCTGATCGCGCAGCGCTACCGAGCCGCGACGCTCCTCGAAGACGGCTTCGACATCGCAATCGACGACCCCGCCGGCGCCACGATGCTCATGTCCGGCGCGGTGGAGATGCTCGTGTGTGCGCAGTACCTGGCGGCAGGTCATTGGCTGCCGCGCGACAAGGAGGTCGTCGCGCGTCTGCACGAGGTCGACTCGACGCTCGCCGGCCACGTCCACGCCTTCTACACCGCCGCGTCCATGCCTGAGAAGGCGTCCGCCGCCCGAGCGATCTTCCAACACGCCATCGGCGAGGTCGGCTTCTTCGAGTGGGAGTCGACGCTGGGCGTCTCCTGACTCGTTGCGCTCGAAGGCGTCTTCGCGAGTACGGCCGGAATGAGGCAGGAGACCTGGAGGACGATTGCCGCTACGTGATCCTCCGGCGAGACTGGGAGCGTCTATACGACCGCGCCGATGTCGAGCTACTCTTGCCGGTTTCACCGGCGTAGGTCAGAGGACAACAGCTCAGCTCGGCCAAGAGACATCCTGCCGGGCCGGACACCCCGGACATTGCCCGCCCTTGATTGCCAAACCGGCTCCAGCACGAGCCTCGGCGGACTCGACGCCAGCGTCTCCCCAAGCGCGAGTGCTGCCCGCCTTCAACTGCCCTTCGAGCAATCGGCGTGCAGCGCCCACGACCGCCCACGCGCAATCCAGTGCGGGCAGGTGTGCATATATGCTACATATCCGGTCGCTGCGTCGGCGCGCAGCGACAAAGGTGGCTGTACCCTTGACAGCTTCAGGGCACGCAGCTAGGATTGCCGTACTGCACATAGTGTGCATATACGCACATATGGGCGAGCGACAAGCCCTCCGCTCTTGGCGTGGTGGTGGCATGATGGGAAGGGATCTCCCCGATGAGGCACGGAATTGGAGCGGCGAGAGGCGACGCACGCAGCCTGGGGAACCTCTATCGACTTGTCCATGCTAAGGGGAGCGAGTTGGCTGTTCGACTGGCGTCAAGGACGGTAGGAAGCGCCTTACCGCCGATCACGAGTTCCGGGCCGTACTGGAGACGAACATGAGCGAGCACGCACACCGGTCCATTCGCGGCTGGATAAGGACTTCGGTTACGTTCAAGCTGATTCTGATCGCTGCCATCATCTTGGCGCTTCTCATCCCGGCCAGCATGATGACCGGCCTCGTACGCGAAAGAAAGAGCCGCAGGGACGCCGTCATCAGCGACGTAAGCGCGAAATGGGGCGCGTCGCAGACGGTCACCGGTCCCGTCCTGAGCGTCCCCTTCTCCGTCAAGATGGAGGACGACAAGGGCAAGATCCACCTCGTCGAAAAGCGCCTCCACTTCCTGCCGGACGAAATCGGCATCGAGGGGGATCTGTCCACGCAGGAACGCTACCGGGGGATATATCGGACGATCCTCTACGGCGCCACGCTGTCGATCAGGGGCACGTTCCCCAACCCCATGCTCGAAGAGATCGATGCGTCCGTGGAGGATGTCGAATGGGATAGGGCGTTCGTCTCGCTCGGAATTTCCGACATGAAGGGAATCCGCGAGGAGATCGTGGCCGTGGTGGGCGACGGCCCGGTCGAGATGGACCCCGGCATCCCGGTGCGGGAAGTCATCTCATCCGGGGTGAGCGCTCGCGTGCCGCTCCGTCGGGAAGCGGAGGGGGTCCCGTTCGAGTTTACGCTGGAACTCAACGGGAGCCGGCAGGTCCAATTCGTGCCCGTAGGCAAGGTGACCTCCGTGCGTCTCCGATCCGCGTGGCCGCACCCGAGCTTCAACGGCGAGTACCTGCCCGTGGCGAGGACGATCACCGAGACCGGCTTCGAGGCCGATTGGAAGGTCCTGCACCTGAATCGCAACTACCCCCAGTCATGGGTCGGGGACGCGCACTCGCTCGCTGGCTCCGGTTTCGGGGTGGAACTCTTCATACCCGTGGATGTCTACCAGAAGACGATGCGCACCCTGAAATACGCCGTCATGTTCCTTGGCTTCACCTTCATGGTCCTCTTCTTCTCCGAGATCATGAACGGGCGGCCCATTCACCCCCTGCAGTATCTGCTCATCGGGTTCGCGGTCTCGATCTTCTACGCCCTCTTGCTCTCCATCGCGGAGTTCTTCGGTTTTGGGGCGGCCTATCTCATATCGAGCGCGGTCATCCTGGCGTTGATCGGCGCCTATACAAACAGCGTCACAGGGAATAGGCGGGCCACCTTCCTGGTGAGCGGCGTGCTCGGCCTCCTGTACGGGTATCTCTACCTGGTCCTGCAAATGGCGGACTACGCCCTTCTCATGGGCAGCGTGGGGCTCTTGGCCGCCTTGGCGGCGGTCATGTACCTGACGAGAGGGATCGATTGGTACGCGATCAGGCTGGAGGAGGCGTCGTCCTCGATTGAGGAGCCGTCTTAGGTTCCCAGCTTGGTCGGATCAGGGCTGTAACGGCCCTGCCTCGGCAGGACGCGGGCGCCTCTCTTCGCCTCGAACGCGCGATCGAGATCGCCCGCGTCTGGACTCCGGCGGCGGTGACTGGGGCGAACGCCGAGGTGGTGGCAGGCGCGCAGCGCCATCACAGTCCCTATACTCGAGTCCCATCGCACACCCACTGACTACGTCCTTCCGCCAATCGAACAGAACAGCCGTTCTGCTGATCGTGTCCCGTGCACAGCCCTCGATGTGGACGCCACCGGGTGCATCCCAACGTCCGTAATACGGGACTCGCCCCTCGGCTGATCACGTAGTGATGCATGCCCCGTCCTGAGGCATTGGTAGGAGAAGGCAATGGAGCATATTGACGAAGTAGCAGCTGCCAACGAGAGGAAGTGGGAGAGAGAAGTTCAGAAAGGGGGCGGCCACACGATCCCGTTCCTGGACCTGGACGTCGAGGAACTCCGCCGGTTCGTCCGAGGGGATGCCAGAGAGGACAGGCTCGTGGGGCGCCTGGAGCCAAGACGATACGTGTCCATCGGCCCGCTGAGCCTCTTCACCGATCTTGAGGGGAAGGACGTGCTGTGTCTATCGGCCGGTGGCGGACAACAGTCGGCGGTGTTCGGCCTGCTTGGGGCGCGGGTCACAGTCGTCGACATCGCTCAGGGACAGCTGGAGGCCGACCGGGAGGCCGCTGCCCACCACGGCTACGACGTCACGACCGTCCACGCGGACATGCGAGACCTGTCATCGCTACGACCTGAATCCATGGATCTCGTATACGGCATGACTCCCTGTTGGGCTCCAGACATTCGGGCGGTGTACGCTCAGGTCGCCAGGGTGTTGCGTGTGGGCGGGGTGTACAGAACGGATGTCGGGAAGCCCGGCCTCCACTTCGTCGAGTGGGACGGCTCTGGATACCGCATCACGAAGCCGTACTGTGAGTCCCGGGGTCCGTACGACGACGATGGCGGCGTCGAGACCAGACACTACATGGACGACATATTCAACGGGCTGCTTGACGCCGGGCTCTCACTGGTCCAGGTGATCGATGGCGCCCGATGGCGGCAACTCCCAGACGCCCCGCCGGGCAGCTACCATCGCATGGGCGCCTGGACCGGTGGTGGCTTTGAGATCATCGCGAGGAGGGCCGCTTCCTAGCATCCGCGTCCGGGCTTCCGCCCCGCCATCATGCCGGATGGAAGTCTGGACGCGGCGCTACTGCATCTCTCCGGGATCGACGACCCCCAAGACCTTCTCGATCTGGGCGATGGCGGCGCGTTCTGCCACGGCCATCTCCGCGATTGCCCCCGCGCCGTCCTCGCGGTTCGTCTCGTCGGAAAGCCAGGCGGCGCGCTCCTTTGACGTGTCTTCGTCCCGTGGGATGAAGACGTGGAGCTTCCGCTTGGCGATGTCCACCTCCTCGCGATAGTGCCGCGCAGCTTGCCGCACGAACTCGGACGCCTCCGGGAAGAGATCGACCGAGCGATCGAGAAGCGCTGCCGCCGCGCTACGGCCGCGCACGATCTGGTCCACCTGCGTCACCATGTTGTCCATCGCGTACCAATCGTACGCGTCGTCAAAGCCGGTGACCTCGGCCGTCACGTCGCGTGAGAGATCCTCGGGGTACCGAAGTTCCCGCAGCGCCTTCTCCCACTCCGCATACGCCCGCGCGCCAAAGAAATACTCCACCCCACCCCAGTTGGACCGCTCGTACGTCGGCGAGTCGTGCAGGGCTACCGCGACGCGCAACGCGGACAGCGCGCGTTCCCTGGCCGAGGGCGGCGTCTCCCTTACCCCGAGCAGGTAGATCGGATTCGCGTACCAGCCTCCGTTGGCTCCGGGCGCGCCGATGCCCCGGATGCGTCCGTCTATCACACCGAAGCCGTAGTCGACCGCGCCCGGCGTCACACCACGTATCGGCGTCCAGCGATACGGCTCGCCATCGCCCACGTGGCATAGTGTGCCGTCCTCTTCCGAGTAGCCGACGACGACCGAGCAACTGCCGCAATGATCCTCCGCCCCTGCGATCAGGACCGGCCTGCCAGCGTCGATCTCCTGACGCAGGCGTGCGAGCGCATCTCCTGTCAGCCGTTCACGTTCCTCCATCGGACGGCCAAGTACCGGGCCTGTGTAGCCTTCGTGCGTCGCGCCGTATTCGAACCCGTAGGCCTCGGCAAGATTCCGAACCGGGTCCGTCGGGACAGCCAGGTTGGCGACTCCCTGCCAATGGGACGCGTGGCATAGGGCGAAGGCGTCCCCGGAGAGGGCCATCAACGTGGCCATGTCCGCGTCGACCCCACGCGCCTTGAGAAGCGCCTGCATGGCCAGCAGGAACCTGTCCCAACCCTCCCCGAATTGGCCGCCGGGCACGGCCTCGATCCATACGCGACCGTCCTCGCGTCGTACTTGCAGATCGCCCATGGTCTCTTCTCCACCCATCGTCTGTTCGGACACGCCCGTCACCGCGATCTCTCGCGACGCGGGCCCAGCGTCCGTGGGCCCGTATGCGTGGACGCCGACGGCGACGGCCCCAACGATCAGGCCACTTGTCGCGAGAATCGTGCTCATGGCCGCGGATCCGCTCATCGCGCTCCGCGGAGTCTGCGCGAAGGCGCGCTCCGATTTGGCAGAGAAGGCCGCTAAGATGCTCCCGAGAGTTGCCTGGATAAGCCGCCGCGCGTGCTGCTTTGCTCGGCGAACCCGAGACGTCACCGCGGCGTAGGACAGCCCGTGCAGCGCCTGCAACTCGTCGTACGTCGCGTCGTCGACGTATCGGGCGATGAGCAACTCTCGATTGGTTGCGTCGAGCGCCCCGAGGGCGTTGAGCAGACGCTCCCAACGTTCTGTCGTCTCAAGCTCGTCTGAGACCGTTGGGCGCTCGTCCAGCAGGCCGTCGACATCTCCACTCGGCGGCTGGGACCGCGTCCGTCTAGTGTTGCGAGCCGCATTCCGCGCGATCGCGGCCACCCAGCGCGACAAGCTGTCCGTCTCCCTGAGCCTGTCTCGATGCGCCCAGGCGCGTAGGAGCACCTCCTGCGTGAAGTCGTCGACGTCATGGTCGGCGCCGCGGAGCATCCGCCTCCCGATCCGCCGGACCATCTCGATTTGCGTCGAGAGCTGCCGTTCGAAACTCGCCTCGCCGTTCCTAGACTCCATCGAGAGCCCCTTCCGACATCTTTCCACGGCGTCTTAACCGATAGCAGGACACTAGCCCTATAGGACACATCGCGGCGCGCGTTTTGGCGGGGAAAAGTCACAGACGCTCTACCAGGCAGGACCGAAGGGAACGGATCAACCCCGAATCGCGCCGCTACACCGCGCATTGGGCGGAATAGCCATGATGTTAAGGCCGCAGGCAGGCGCTAACCTAGCTATGCGCGGAGTCCGACCGAACCTGCATCCGTGCAGAGGCCTGAAGTAGGAGGTGTCCGAGTCTACCGTTGAGCCCGCTCATCACCCTGACAGGATTCCTGTATGGAAGTGCTTCGGTATTCCGCCGACATGTCCGCCGACCTCGCCTCATCGTACAACCGGTTGGTGCACAGTCTGCCGTACTGCTATCCGATCACCGCGCAAGAGTTCGCCTCAGCGGCGCACGTAGGCGACGAGGCGAGCCGGTCTGGACTGGCACACGACGCCGTCCTCGTCGCGGTCGACGGCTCTGCGCCGGTGGGTTTCCTCCACGTCGCCGTCACGTCCAGCGACGACGATCCGCAGGGCCTGACGCGCTTCTTCTGGTACGACCGTGGTCAGCGCGTCGCAGGGCAGGCTCTACTGGGCGCCGCGGAGGAACATGTCCGAGCGTACGGCGCCGACCAGATGGAGGTGTTCCACCAGAACCACAGATACCCGATCTACCACATGCGCCACGTCTGGGGATCGGATCGCCTCGAACACGTGCACGCCCTGTTGCACTACAACGACTATCGTCGACGGCACGGCGAGATATACCTCGACTGGCCCGAATACGACCCGATCGCGCCGGCGCCGGTCGACATCGCGTTCGGCATCGTCGTCGAGTGGGAGGCGGGAGGCGGGCGCAGACAGAACCTGTGCGTCAAGGCGGTACATGACGGCGACGTCATCGGCGAATGCCACAGTGATTCCTGTGGCGAGTATTCACGAGTGGATGAGGCTCAGGACCGCATCTATACGGTAGGGCTGGGAGTCGACAGTGAATTCCAGGGCGCCGGGCTAGGCAAGCATCTGATGCGCCGGTCTCTGGTCGAGGCGCGTGACGCCGGGTATCGCCACGCCGTCATCAGCACGAACCAGGAGAACTACCGCGCGCGGCTGTTCTACTCGAACTTCGGGTACCACACAGCCGACTGGACGTACTCCCTACAGAAGCGCTTCGACTGAGATAGCGCCGTCCGAAGACGGGTAGTGGCTGCTAGGTTTCTGCCTCATCTTCGCGGGTGAGTTCCCCACGCCACAGGCGCTGCATCTCCTCGCAGGATGCCAGCAGTTCGTCCAGCTTCCCTTCCGCCTCGACCCGGCCGTCCTTGAGCACGAGGATGTGGTCTGCGCGACGCAAGACGGGCCGGCGATGCGAGACGACCAGACACGTGGCCTCGCGTGACTCGAACACCCGCTCCCACATCGTCTGTTCGGTGTTCACATCTAGGGCGCTGGACAGGTCGTCGAAGACGAGGAGTTCCGGCCGCCTAACGAACATCCGCGCGGCAGCGGCCCGTTGGATCTGCCCGCCCGAGAGCTTGACGCCGCGCGAGCCGACGAGTGTGTCGAGTCCCTCGTCCAGTTCGTCGACATCGTTCTCCATGACCCCAAGGCGTATGGCGCGCTCCAGGTCGTCCGAGCTGCCCGGCATTCCCATGAGGATGTTGTCGCGCAGTGGCTCGCCGAATAGCCGGGGCGCCTGCGGTGTGTACGCGGCGCGCGGCGGCGTGAAGTGCGACGCCGGCTCCTTGACGATCTCCCCGTTCCAATGAATCTCCCCCGAGTCCTTGGGCAACACACCCAAGAGCGCCTGCACGAGCGTCGTCTTCCCGGAGCCGATGCGTCCCGTGACGACGGTGAACGATCCCCGCTGCATGCGGAGCGTCACGTCGTGGATGCCGTTCGTGGAGTCGGGATACAGGTAGGTCAACCCCGATATGGCGAGTTCCTCCAGTCGGGCTGCGTGCGTGCGCGCGGGAGTCGGTAGCGCGGGGAGATCGCCGTCCAGGTAGAGCGGCCCATCGCCGACGAGCGATCCCGGCTCTGCGTCCGGTACCGTCTCGACCAGTCGCTTCCACGACACCGTCGCGCGGATGTGCCCCGTTGCCACCACGCCGATCATACCCAACCCTCGCCCCACGGTCGGCACGAACGCCATGAACAGCGCGAAATCGCCGACCGTGAAGACGCCCGAACGCATCTTCGTCGCCGATACGATCAGGACGAGTCCTGTGGTCAGATGCACGAGGTTCCACTGCAGCGCGCTGAACGAATCCCCGATCACCTTGTCCTTCAGGGTCGCCTTTCGACGCTCGTCGTTCAGCTCGCGATATCGCTCTACGATGCGCGGCTCGCCCGTCCCCGACTTCACGGCGAGCACGTTCCGGAACATCTCCCCGACGAACGCGGTCGCCGTTTCGGTCGTCTGCCGATTGCGCGTCCGGTACTTGCGGAACAGGGGGTGGATGAACTGAAGCGCGGCGACGATCCCCAACGCCGGCGCGACGGCGATCACGGCGATCAGCCAATCCGTACGCAGGAGCACGACAAGGGCGAACCCCGAGTGGAACAGGTTGCCCCAGAGGTCGACCCAGTTCTCGTAAGGTATCGCGACGCTGCCGACATCGCCTCGGAATCGGTTGGTGATCTCCCCGGAATGGTCGGCGACATGCCGCGCGTGGCGCGTCTTGAGGATCGCGGTCATCAGGTTCTTGCGCAGCAGACATTCGATCGGCCACCAACACCGAGACCACGCCGCGACGGCGCCGAAAAGCCATCCGGTATTCGCCAGGCGGATCATGACGAACAGCACGAGCAACGTCCACGGGTTCCAGCCGACGACCGCCTCGCCGGTAAGCGCGTCGAAGAACTCGCGACCCAGCAGACCGGTGACGATGGGGACCACATCGTC
This sequence comes from Candidatus Poribacteria bacterium, assembly GCA_018644665.1. Taxonomy (GTDB): domain Bacteria; phylum Poribacteria; class WGA-4E. Next base: position 67,344 of record JABGQA010000088.1, on the reverse strand, counting down.
GAGGCCCCACAGCAGGATGCTGAGGACATACAGCCAGGGACGGTAGCGGATGAGTCGCCAGAGAACGTGCCACATCGTCATGCCAGCTCGTCCTCGAGCCCCGTCCGCAGAAGCTGAGCGAATCTCGAATCGGGATCGGCCGCCAGGCGCTCGCGTTCTCCGTGCTCCGCGACACGACCCGAGTCGAGGATCAGTATGTTGTCCACCCGACGGACGGTAGAGAGCCGGTGGGCGATGATGATCCCGGTGCGTCCTTCGAGCAGTCGCGACACGGCGTGGTCCAACTGTCGTTCGGTCGCCGGATCGAGTCGCGAGGACGGCTCGTCGAGGATCACCACCCCGGGGTCCTTCACGAACACGCGCGCGAACGCCAGAAGCTGCGCCTGCCCCGCCGACAGCCCCGCGCCGGTCGCGTCCAGGCGCGTGTCGAGGCCGTCCGACAGCCCAGTCACCCAGTCCATCATGCCGAGGTCGCTCAGCACGGCTTGGATATGCGCCGTGGGGACGGAGGAGTCGAAGAGCGTCAGGTTGTCGCGCACGCTGGCGTTGAAGAGCTGTACATCCTGCGTCACCATCCCCACGCGATGTCGCGCCGCTTCGACCGACGCGTCCCGCAGATCGACGCCCCCAAGACGCACGCTGCCTTCGTCCGGGTCGTACAGCCGGAACAGCAGCCGCGTGATGGTCGTCTTCCCGCTGCCCGTCCGTCCCAGCAGTCCGAGAGTCTGTCCCGACCCGAGTTCGAACGCGACATCCCGCAGCACCGGCTCATCCTCGACGTACCGGAACGAGACGTCATCGAACTGCACGGACAGCGCGCCGGTCGGAATCCGCGCCGTGCCGTTCTCGACCAGGGCGCTCTTTGTCTTGTACAGCTCGTCGATGCGCACGATGCCCGCGGTGGCGCTCTGGAGGTCCTGCAATTGCCGCGTCAGTTGCTGGAGGGGCATCTGCAGCATGCCCGTGTAGTGGAAGACCAGGTACACGGACCCGATGGTGAACGCGCCCTCGCGGTACCGCACGATCCCGAAGCCCAACACGATCAGGTAGCTCAGCGCGAACAGCGCGTCCGCCGTCCCGTACACGACGTGTCCCAGGATCGCCGATTTCTTCACCTTCGCGTACGCGTCGCCCATGACGGCGTACAGGCGGTTCATCGTGTAGCCGTCCCCGCCGTTGGTTCGGATGTCCTCGACCCCGGCGAGTCGCTCTTCGATAACGCCAAACTGGGTCGCGAACGCCTCGCGTTCCGCCTCGAACGCCGGGACGGCGATGTGGCGAAGCTTGATGAGGATCGCGATGGTGGCCGCGGCGAACAGAGTGAGCGTGAGACCGAGCTGCCAGTCCTCGATCCATATCATCACCAAGGCGCCGGCGAGGAACAGGGCGTTCCCGACGATCTGCAAGATGAACTGCGAGAGGAAGTTGGACAGAGCGGTGACGTCGCCGTCGACCCGCTCGATCATCTCTCCCGGCGTGCGGTCGTTGTGAAAGCGGAGATCGAGCCGTAGGCAGTGGAGGGCCAGATCCGCGCGTAGAAGGTTCGTCGCGATCCAGCCGACGTTCTCGGCGACGTACGACCCCATGACCTGCACGATCTGACCTGCGACGCCTGCCCCCAGCAGAACGCACCCCGCCATGATCAGGCTGCGAACGGCGGCGCCGGCACGTGCCTCGTCGATGAAGTGGCGCACGATCTGCGGGCGCAGCAGGTTCAGCCCGACACCCGCCAGGAGCAACGCCGACAGCAGGGCCACCTTGCGCCACTGCGGACGCAGGTATTCGGCGAGTAGTGTGCGGTAGCGTGTCGTCTCGACCGAATGCAGGGACGCAGTCCTCTCCGAGTCTCCTCCTCATACATCGCGCGGCTCACGACCATACCGGTGGTGGGATGCACTACGGCGTTGATCGTCCTACGCCCTATGAGGGCCCGCCTGCCACCGTCTGGTCATCCGACGCGCATGTTCCCATGGGACGGAACGTCCACGGTGGTCGGCCCATCACAGGCCGACGCCCTCGCGCTGGCTTGCTGATACTCTGGCACGCCGAAGTTGGCTGGGCAGACGGCAAGCCGCATTCCGTCGATCGACAGATCTCATGGATAGCGAGCCGCCGTCAGGCACGCGCGCCTCCGAGCCCTGCGCGCGGGGAAATCCCCATCGCAGGAACGGGACAACGTGTCACTTGAGCTGACGTCCCAACGCTTCTCGGATGGCGTCGATGGTGCGGTTGTCGATCCCACCGACGCGCGGCGCAGCCAGCGAGCCGTCGTGTAGCATGCGCTCTAGATCGTCTAGCGATCTCACTCCTCGCACTCCGTAAAGCGCCCACATCGTCTCCACGCTGAAATCCGATACTCCAACAGCTTCCAACGTGAGGGCAAGATCGAACATCCCGCGAAGATTCTCGAACGTCTTCTTGGAGATGCCGCGCACCTCGACGAGCGAACCGTCCTGGGCCATTCGTTTGACATCATCGAGCGACTGCACACCGTGTTGCTCATGAAGCGTTCGCACCGTCTTCTTGCCCACCCCCGGCAGATCGAAGACCTCAAAGATTGTGAGCGGTACGTCAGGCCCCGGCCAGCCTCTCTCGCCGGATTTCGTCGGGCGTAAGTACGCGCAGTGTATCCGCGCGACTTCGAATGCGGTCTTCCCACTCCTGTTCCGGAGCGTCGTGTCTGGTCCCAGAGCGAGCAAGCCTTCCGCAAGTGCTCTGTCGCTCTGGTACGTCGCGATGTGGAGGGCCGTCCGTCCTTTCCTGTCCTGCGCATTGATGTCCGCGCCGTGATCAACGAGTAAGCGGATGACTTCGAGGTCCGTCGCCCAGTGGAGGGGCGTCCAACCCAGCGACGGATAGACCGCATTGGCCTCCGCGCCGCTATCGAGCAGTACCTGTGCGCACGCGTAGGACGACTGCCGCACGGCCCAGTGCAATGGCGCGGAACCGTTTGCGTGGCAGGCGTTGACGCAGGAGACGTTCTCCTCAATGAGTTCCCGGACACGCTCTACATCATCGAATCCGCACGCGGAAAATAGGTCGTAGTACGCGCCGCGTTCCAGGTAAAGACGCCCTGTCGAGAACGCGCCTTCCTTCCGTCCACGGCTCCCATGCCAGTCGTACACAATGTGCTGCAGCGGGGTAACGCCGCCTCGGTCCGGCTCATCGAGAATCGCTTTGGCGCCGTAATCAAGCAGAAATCGGGTCGCCTCGACGCTCTCCCGTGCCCAGAACAGCAACCCGACGTGGGCAGGCCATCCCGAGTGAGCCCATTGCTCTTGGATATAGGATGCATCCGCGAACCCAGCGTCGAACACCGCTCGCAGGCCGTCAAGGTTGTCGGGGCTCACGGCCTCCGACAGTTCGTTGTATTCGAACGGGTTCAGCGTCAGCCGCGAGACGCCGCGCCGCATCAGAAGCTCGACCGCCGGCAGTGATCCGTTCGTCTGCAGCGCCTTCGCTAGGGCTGCGGGTCCGGCGGTTTCGATGAGCGACGGTTCCTCCACGAGGAGCGCTCGCATTCGGTCGACATCGCATATCCCGCTCCTCAGCGGGCCGCGTACCATCGTCGCGTCCATGAACTCGAGTTCGCGCTCCGTGTATTCGCCGGCCTTTGTCATGTCCACTCTGAGCATGTCCGTGCTGCCGTCGCGGACATACTCCGCCTCCCGCGGACTCATCAGACCGTCGCGCACCAATTGCGCGATACGGAGAGTCTTTGGGTCCGCCGCCGGATCAGTCGGAGCCGGCGGATGTGCCGATGATTCGACGTGTTCGACGAGCATGTGCCAGTTGTCGAAGCCGTACTCGCGAGCGACGACCAACTGCGCATCCAACAGCGAGAACTTCGCCGCCAGAACCGCGGCGTCGGATGCCCCTGATAGGCTAGGCAGGTGATCCCTCAGACGTGGGATGGATGCGGGACTGCCGGATCTGTGCGATGCGCGAAGATCCTTCGCCTGGTTCTTGAGCTGTTCGATATTCGGACGCGTGGGCAGGTTGCGACGTGCGGACATACTACACCCCTTTCGATGCGCCTGCTGACCACGCGGACAGGCAGAAAGGAGTGTCGATACGAGATCGACCGAGCGGTGCGAAGGTGGGCTCAGCCCTTTCGCGGTCTTGCCGGCTCCCTCGGAGAGCCATTCTCTGCTGTGACGAACGAAGGGGATCGTCAAGCGTTACGGCGTATGCCCCTCGCACACGTGAGAGAACGACGCCGATCTTGTCATCTTCGCACTGACGCAACAGAACGGGAGATACTCCACATCAGCGGCCGCCGGGGCTTTCCGGCGCCGAGCCGTCCCGTCGCACCTCTTCCATCGTGGTCGTTCTCACCATGCGCTGTAGATCCTCGGAATCTCCGTAGGGCATGAACACCACGATCCCGTCTGTGCGGGTGTCGTACCGCGCCAGCCCGCGATGCGTACCGACCCAGAGCTGCAATCCATCCATGGCTAGCGAAAGCACACTGCGGTGAGGGAGTCCCTCAGCGACGCCCAATTGCGTCCACTTGCGGGCTGCTTTATCGAGGCGCATGACTCCTGCGTCTAGCGTGCCGAACCATATAGCGTCGGGCCCAGCCACCGCCGTGCTGATATGCTCGCCTACGAGTGGGCCTTCGCCTAAGTTGGCGTAGTGATCCCATGCGTCCAAGCCTGTGTGATACACGGACACGCCCGCGTTGTGCGCGAAGTAGGTATCCGCGCCATCGACGCAAACGGCGGTGATTTCGTTGTCTGGGAGGCCGTCTGACGTCGTGAACGCACGCCACACGTCGCGGCGGTCGTGGTATTGGCTGGCCCCGTGCCGCGTGCCTACCCAGACCTTATCGCCCTGGACGGCAAGCGACCACACGTCGTTGGAGACCAGACTCTCGGAGTACTCGCGTGTGAGCTCGTCGGCTGTCAGGCTCATCGCCGACGTGTAGTTCACCCACCCCGTGAACGTGTCCGATAAGCGGGTCAGTTTGCCCACGCCTCCGGCGGCGCCGATCCACACGTTGGTCTCATCCACCGCGATGGCCCTGACCTTGTCGCCCACCAGGCCGTCCTCGGCGCCCCAGACGAACCAACGGTCGGTGATCTTGTCGTACCGGCCCAGTCCTTTGCCTGCAGTGCCCATCCACAGGTAGCGCGGGTCCACGGCTAACGCGGTGGCGCCCCCGAGGCTGTTGCGGCGGCCGAGCCGAGTGCGATTCCAAACGCCGTAGCGTTTGTCGTAGCGTGAGGTGTCCCGGTCTGTGCCGACCCAGACGTACCGCTCGTCGACTGCGAGGGCGCGCACTTCCTCTCCGTCAAGGTGCGCGCGGCTCTGGAACGTCGTCCAACTCTCGGAATCCTTCTCGTATCTGGCCACGCCCGCTGAGGTCGCGACCCAGACATCGCTAGCGTCACCACCTATGCCACGTTCGTTGACGAAGTCAGCGGGTAGGGATCTCTTCGTCCCTTCCGAGCTGAAGTGCATCCACGTACCCGCTCCGAGGTGGTAGCGATAGACCCCCTGCTGTCCGGCGGCTAGCCACAGGTGAGCTCCGTCCTCCCATACCTCGGTGACTTGCTCAGGTCCGTCGATCGCGCCACGAATCGTGAGCCACTCGCCGGCGCCCCGGTGATAGCCCGTGATGCTGCCGCCCTTCCACTCATCGTAGAGGACCCAGACGTACTTCTCCCCGACAACCACCTTCCGTACGGAGTCGTGTTCGAGCATGTCGCCGGTGGAGTAGACGGTCCACACGTTGGCGGCGTTGTCGTACATGGAGAGGGCCCCGGCGCCGCGACCATTCCGGTGGCCAACCCAGACGCGTTCGCCCTCGGCCGCAATCCACCAGGAGCCAGTCTGCGCCAGGCCGTCCTCTTTCGTGTAGACAGCCTCTAGGCCATCTTCGCTCAGTCGGCGCACACCGGATGCGGTCAGCGTGAGCCACACCGTGTCCCCGTCCGCCGCCATTTCGTAGATGTGGTCCGTGGCGCCGCCGGCGTGGTCCCTCGGGTGGATGAGTTGTGAAGGCCGCCTGTGTGACCACTGATCAGTCCGCAAGTCCAGTTGGCTGACCCAGGTGGAGAGCTCCGACGCCGCCCACACCGCATTGTCCGATACCGCCAGCGTGCGAACGTCATCTGAGTGCAAGCCGTCGGCGGCGGTGTAGTGGCGCCAGCCGTCGGACAGGTGATCGTACCGCAGCACGCCGTAGTCGGTCGCGAACCAGACGCGTCCCTTGCTGGCGACTACCCGGTTCACCTCTGTCGGCGCCCGCACATCGGTCGCTCCGAGAATCGCCTCCCGCGTGAATCGACGCCACGTCCCGTCACGGCGATCGCGCCGTACGATGGCTCCGTTCGGTGACTCCGACCAGTTCGAGAACCAGATGTAGTCGCCGTCGTATTCGATGTGCGCCGCGCCGTCCTGGATAAGCGGGTCGCGTACCACACGGGCGTCGTGGCGTTTGCTGGCGCCGGAAGGAGCGCGTTCCGTGAGACCAGCAGTCGTGCCTACCCACGTGCCGCCGGCCGCGCGTGTCGCCACTGAGAGTACTGCCCGGCGGTCTGCTGAATCAGACGTAACCACCAACGTCGAGGTGTGAACGGACGTCAGACCGGATGGCGACCCGACCCAGAGGGTCTCACCGTCGGCTGAGGGCACGACGCTCGCCACGTGCGTGGGACTTCCGTGCACCGTGGATGCGACCTTCGACACGGCGTCGACCCGAACCACGCCAGCGTCGGTTCCGAGCCACGCCACGCCGCCCATCCACGCGGCGGCGTTGACGGACCCGCCCGTCCAGATTGGTTTGGCAGGCCCATATTGCGGATCGAGGGAGTACGCGCCGTCGTCGGTCCCTAGCAAGATGCCGTCGTCGCCCGCCGCCAGACAGCGGACCGGACGGCCTGCGGTTCGTTGGACAATGTGGTAGTCACCCTCTGAGTCGTGCGTGAACACCCCGTCGGCCGTGCCGACGTGCAACGTGTCGTGCGCGTGGGCAAGGGCCGTGACATAGCCCAGCTCAGGAAAGACAGCATCAATCGCCAGGTCGACGCCGCCGTTCAGCGGCCGCGCCTCGACGAGCCCCCGGGATGATCCGATCCACAGGGCGCCATCGGCCGCTTCTACGGCCGTGATGTACTCCGTGGGCAGCCCCTCACGCTTCCCGAACCGGGTCCATGAATCCGGCGTCGGGTCGTATCGATACAGACCGCGGGGCGTCGCCAGCCACGCCGCGCCAGCAGCGTCCTCGGCGATGTCACGCACGTCTTCCTCCGGCGCGAACTCGACCACGCCATAGTGGGTCCAACTGTTCCGGACCTTGTCGTACACGCTTACGCCGTTGTCCCACGTCCCTAGCCACACTTCGTCGCCGTACGCGGCGATCGCGCTCACGTGATTGCCGGCCAGACCGTCGTCTGTGGTGTATTGGATCCAGGAGTCTACCGCGCGTATGTACCGCTGCGCTCCGCCGTTGGCAGTGCCAATCCAGACGCTGGAACCGTCTATGAGGAAGGCCCTTATGTCGTCGCTGCTCAGCAGGTCTGACTCTGTGTACGTCTGCACGAAGGCGCGATTGACTTCGTCGTACACGCTGACGCCGCCGTACTCGGACCCGAGCCAGACGAGACTGTCGCTAATCGCGATGGCACGGGTCGGGCCTCGCACGAGACCGTCCTGGTGTTGGTAGACGTTCCACGAATCCGTGACCTTGTCGTAGCGGTTGACGCCCACGTACGTGCCGATCCATACGGACTCACGGTCAACCGCGAAGGCCGTGACTCCTTCGTGCGAGAGTCCGTCAGAATGCGTGCGTACCTCCCAGCTCTCCGTCCGACGGTTGTAGCGACTCACGCCATTCCATTCCGTTCCGACCCACACGTACTCGCCGTCGAGGGCAATCCGGCTGACAGTGTCGCTGCGGAGACCGTCACGCTCCCGGAGCGTGCGCCACGTGCCCGCCTGTAGGTTGTAGACGCTGACTCCGGCTGACGTGCCGACCCACACCGTGCTCTCGTCAGCGGCAACATCGCGAACGTCGTCGGACCCGAGCCCATCGTCCTGCGTGTAGTGCGACCACGCGCCGGTCGCGCGGACGAGGCGGGAAACTCCCTTATCCGTCGCGATCCACACGTTCGTCGCATCGGCGGCTATTGCGTGGACTCGATTGCTGATCAGGGCTCTACGGGAAGGCCCTTGCGCCGACATTCGGTCGACCAGCGCCGCGGCGGCCATTGGCGCCACCGACGCCGTCGACGCAATCGCACAGGACGAACATCCCACGACTGCGGAGACGATGAAGGCCACGCACAGGAGGCGTAGGGTTCTCGATCGGCTGATGGCTACCGGGCGTCTCATACGCAACGCGCACTCCTCCCTACTACCGCGCGCTGCCCAGTTGCGGAGAACGCAACCTTTGACGCGCGTGCAAGTTCGCACCCATGCAACAGTGGACGGCCCGCTGGCCCGCTCCGTCCCTGTGATCCGTCCCTGTGATATGAGTCGAAGCCTCTTGATTCGTCAATCATGTCCTCCGGCCGCGTCTCCCGATCGAACAAAGCTGCCTGAGTGTTCGATTGACCGCGCGCTCATCCAGTATGTAGAGCCGCGTGTCTCGAGAACGCACACTCGAGACACGCGGAGCCTCTATCGCGTGGCCCCTGCTTCCCGCAGGAGTTGGGCGCAGTCTTCTCGCTCGTTGTCGTTCGCCAGCGCGAGGGGCGTTTTGCCGCCGGGATAGTCGGTCGACGGGTTGGAGATCGCCTCTACGTCCGCACCGCGTTCAAGGAGAAGGGCGACGATCTCGGGCTGATCGTACTCGACCGCCGTGTGCAGGGGTGTGTAGCCGGCGTAGAGTCTCCTCTGAATCTGGGAGGGTTCATCGTCAAGGATGGCGATGGCGCGCTGGACATCGCCCAAAGCCGCAGCGGCTCGGATATCGACCTGAGCGCCGCAATCCAGCAGAAGGTCCACCATTCCTGATTGCGAGTGGCGTCGTCGGTTCTGGAGGCCCCAGTGCAGGGCCGTACTACCTCCACTGTCCCGAGCGTCAATGTGAGCGCCGCGCTCCAGCAACAGCGCGGCCATCTCTTCTAGGTTCTCGATGGTGGCCACGTGCAGAAGCGTGCCGAGAACGCCATCGAAGTGCCCGATGTCGATGTACTGGTGCAGCTTGTGGGGCTGGCGATCCAGCGCCTCAACAAACCGCTGTTTGAACCGACGCCCGGTCCCGTCATCAACGCTGCGGGCGCCGATGCTCAGTTGCAGCAGGTGGCGGGGCTCGACCGTTGCGCCGGCCCGCATCATCGCTTCGACAATGGCGGCCCTGCCGTGGTCGGTTGCCGTGCCCAGTGCGTCGAACCCCTTCGGCGTGACGTAGTTGGCGTCCGCTCCGTGGTCCAGCAGGAGTTGGCACATGCGCAAGTTGCCCGCCCAGGCCGCCGCGCCCAGGGGCGACTCGCCAACGGTGTTTTCGGCCCCGCCCTGGGCATGGATATCTGCGCCGTGGTCCAGCAGGAGCCTTGCGACTTCGAGGTGCGCATCGGTGGTAAGTTCGCCGGAGTCGGACCAACCGGCGTCGGCCAAGTGGAGGAGAGTGTTGCCGTCGGAGGCGAGGTCCGCGTCGTAGATCCGGGCCCGTGCGAGGGCGGAGTCCTCGGCGAGCATGGCCGCTACGGTGGGCGCGTCCGCCGCCTTCACGGCGCGTATCAGGGGCGCCAGATTCTCTCCCGCCGCGAGGGGGGCGGCGCGTTCGACGTGGCGCTGGAGCGCCATCCAGTTGTCGAACCCGTATTCGCGAGCGACGACCAACTGCGCATCCAACAGCGAGAACTTCGCCGCCAAAACCGTGGCGTCGGACGCGTCCGACAGTCTAGGCAGATGGGCTCTCAGCCGCGGTATGGACTCCAGGCCGCCGGAGCTGTGCGAACTGCGAAGATCTTTGGCCTGGTTCTTGAGATGTTCGAGATTCGGACGCGCGGGAAGGTTGCTGCGGGCGGGCATACTACACCCCTTTCAATGCGCCTGCTGACCACGTAGACAGGCAGAAAGGAGTGTCGATATCAGATCGACCGAGCGTTGCGAAGGTGGGCTAAGCCCTTTCGCGGTCTTGCCGGCCCCCTTGGAGAGCCGATCTCTTGTACGACGAACGGAGCGGATCGTCAAGCGTTACGCCGGGCGTTCGCCAACAGCGGACCCTTCGATGCGACCGCTACGTGTTGCTAGTAGTCGATCCCCACCGCGTCCAGAATGTCCTTGTATTCGCCTATACCGATCCCTTCCACGGCTCTTTGGGCGAGGGTTCCGTCCTCTACCAATCGCACGATATCTTCCACAGAATGCACACCATGGCCGATGACCAGCAGTCGAATGATCTTCATGCGCCTGCAATCTGGCATGCGCTCCGCGGTGAGTATGGCGGCAAGCTCGAACACCACGCGAATGGAGTCGAAGGTCTTCTCGCTGATGCCTTTGACGGTCGCGAGCGATCCGTCGTTCACCATCCGTTGGACATCATCGAGCGACTGGACATCGTGGCGTTCGTACAGCGCCCGAACCGTCTTCATGCCGAGCCCGGGCAGTTCAGCGATTTCGAACACCGTCTGCGGAACGTCAGGCCCCGGCCAGCGTCTCTCGCCCGACTTCGTCGGGCGCAAATACGCGCAGTGCAACCCCGCGACGTCGAACGCGGTCTTCCCTTTGGCGTTTCTCAGCGTCACGTCCGCTCCCAACGCCATCAAGTCCTCCGCCTGGTCTCTGCTGTTGATGGAAGTCGCATGATGGAGCTTCGTCCGCCCTTTCTTGTCCTGAGCGTTGATGTTCGCGCCGTGATCGAGGAGTAAGTGGATGAGTTCTGAATTAACTGCCCAGTGAAACGGCGTGAAACCCAGCGACGGATAGACCGGGTCGACTTCGGCGCCGCTATTCAGAAGGAGTTCGGCGCACGCGTAGGACGATTGCCGCGCCGCCCAGTGCAGCGGCGCTGAGCCGTTTGCGTGGCGGGCGTTGACGCATGAGGAGTCCTCCTCGATGAGTTCCCGGACACGCTCTACGTCATCGAACCCGCACGCGGAGAACACGTCGTAGTACGCGCCTCGTTCCAAGTAGAGCCGACCGGCCGGGAAGTTGCCCTCCCACCGGCCCCACCGCCCGTCCCATTCGTACACAATATGCTGAAGCGGCGTGAGTCCTCCTCGATCCGGTACCTCGAGGATCCGATCCGCGCCGTGATCGAGGAGGAGTTCTGTCATTTCGGCCTCACGCCGAGCCCAGAACAGAAGCCCGACGTGGGCAGGCCATCCCGAGTGAGCCCATCGATGCTGAATGTCGGATGCATCGGCGAACCCAGCATCGAACACCATTCGCAGGCCGTCAATGTTGTCCCCATACGCCGCCTCCGACAGTTCGTTGTGTTCGAGTGGGTTCAGCGTGAGACGAGGGACGCCGCGCCGTATCAGAAACTCGACCGCTGGCAGTGATCCTTTCTTTGTCAGCGCCTTCGCTAGGGCCGCAGGTCCCGCAGTTTCGATGAGCTCAGGGTCCTCCGCGAGCATCGCTCGCAGGCGCTCGACATCGCAGGTATCGCTCATTCGCGGTCCCCGTATCATCGCCGCGTCCATGAACTCGAGTTGGCGGTCCGTGTATTCGCCGGCGAGCGTCATATCGTCCCTGAGCCAGTGCGTCGTGCCCGCGAGGACATACTCCGCCTCGCGTGGACTCATCAGACCGTCCCGTACCAAACGCTCGACACGGCGAGTCTTTGGGTCTGCGTCCGGGCCAATCGGAGTCGGCGGATGTGCCAGCGATTCGACGTGTTCGGCGAGCATGTGCCAGTTGTCGAAGCCGTACTCGCGAGCGACGACCAACTGCGCGTCCAACAGCGAGAACTTCGCCGCTAGAACCGCGGCGTCGGATGCCCCTGACAGGCTGGGCAGGTGATCCCTCAGACGGGGTATGGATTCGGGACTGCCGGATCCGTGAGACGCGCGAAGATCCTTCGCCTGGTTCTTGAGCTGTTCGATATTCGGGCGCGCGGGAAGGTCGGAACGTGCGGGCATACTACACCCCTTTCGATGCGCCTGCTGGCCACGCGGACAGGCAGAAAGGAGTGTCGATATCAGATCGACCGAGCGTTGCGAAGGTGGGCTCAGCCCTTTCGCGGTCTTGCCGGCTCCCTTGGAGAGCCACTCTGGTCCAGAAGACGGGGCTGAACGGCCAGGCGTTACAACGGCGACCACCCGGAGCCAGCGCATAACCACGTCGGGTGGTAGCTGCCTCATCCCACAGCGGCCGGAGCCACGCCGCGAGGATCGAACCCAGCGCGATTGCGTCCCGCGCCTCGACGATGCGCGTCCGGTGAGTGCGCCGTTCTACGCCGCCACGTCAGCGTCGACACGCGCCAATCCGTACGCCCCGAGCGTCACCGACGTGTAGCCCTGGGCTACGTCGATAGGCGCCGTGTCCGCCCGATGCGCCTCTGGTTCCAACATCGCGCGTTCCGCGTTGGCAGCGCCCAGCGTCCTCACCGTGTAGCGACCGGGTTCCAGGCCTTCGATGCGCACACTGCAATCCCGTCCGGTGAGGTTGGCGACGAATACGGAGCGCCGTGATCCGCTAGCCACGTTGAGGGCCACGACCGCAACAGGATCGCTCGCCTCCGCGCGGCGCACGCTCCCTCCGGCGAAGCCGCATACGTCACGAAGCGCGTGGTACAGCGGGTAGACGCCACCCTCGACGCGGGCGAACTCGGTCGGCGCCTCGTGCGATGCGGACGCGTCCATCACGCCTCGTGGCCCGGTGGGCTCGTAGTACGTCGCGCTGACGACTCCGGCCGCCGCGAGACGCGCGATGCTCCCCAACGTCCACGCCGCCCCGAACAGCGACATCTGTCGCTTGTCCACCTCGGGCGGAAGCTCGCCCGACGTCGGCGCGGGCGCCTCGCCCGTCGCGTTGGGATTGAACCGCGGTCGTAGCGTCACCGGAGTGACGGCCACGGGAGCCCCGCCAGCAAATGCCCGCGCGCTCGCGACGGTCACCGGTTGCGCCTCCAGCGTCTCGACGAGGGACGCGTCGTCGAAGGCATGCACCTGCGGGTTGATCGAGTAGCTGATGAAGTCGGCGCCCTCGACATCCGGCCGATCGCGGTTCAACTCGGTGAAGTAGCAGTCCGTGCCCACCCCGACCGGAGCGTCGGGCGCGTAGGCGCCGAGAGCTCGACGCGCGGCGGCGAACGTCCGCGCGGATGTCGTCGACAGGTCGTCGTGCAGCGCGATCCACCGAGCGACGCGCGGACGCTCCGCCTCGGCCCACTCCATCACCCCGCGTAGCGCGTCGTCCGATGTGTTGCCGGCGGGCAGAAGCAGGGCGACCTCCATTGGCGCGTCGATTTGCGCTGCAAGGGTGGCTGCCCGCGTCGCTTCCTCGCGCCACGCGTTGTCGTCGGTGCGTATGTCGACGCGTAGGTGTCGCGCGCCAAGCGACCGTAGACGCGACAGCTCGTCTTCTGTCGGCATTGCGTCGTGCGACGCGGCTCCGAGGCCTACGGACGGCATGGCGCCCACGATGTCGTCCCCGAGCCGCACCACCGGCGTGGTCTCGGCCGCTGGCGTCCGAGCGCGAGACGTCCTCGAAGCGTCGCGGGCACGCATCGTGATGCTCTGCGCTACGGTGTCTTCCCGCTCGACCCTAACGGGAAACGGCATGGCCAGTGGCGTGCAGTAAGTCTTGTACGACGCGTCCGTCCAGTTTCGTTGGTCTTCCATCTCGAACGTATCGCCGTCCATGCGCACTTCGGCTCGTCCGCCGCGGCGAAGCTCGTGCGTGATGGCGCGCAAGTCCATGAACGGCTGATGCGGCGCTATGCGCTCCGGGAACACGCCGTCGGTTCGGGACCCGTCCACATGCTCGACCGAGCACTTCCGCCCGGCCACGGACATGGGGTGTAGCACGCAGAAACCGATGCGGTTCCGCTCGAATCGGCTGCGCGCCACGCCGTCCATCGAGAAGCGCACGATCCCCTCCGACGATCCCGTGATGGCGCCACGCCAGACGAAGTGTATGTCGTCCTGACGGCAGTCGGCGACAAACCGGACGTCGAAGGCGTCTTCGCGAACGTCGATGTCGAGGTCGGACAACGACGGCTCGACGGTTCCCCAGTTGTGATCCCGCACGGCGACGTACACCCCACGCACGATTTCCTCGTTATCGACGCGGACGTACCTGAGGAACGCCGTGTCGGGTTCGAAGGACATGCTGAGCGAACCGGCGCGCAGTTCGACGGGCGTCGTCAGTGGAGCATCGTCGCCGCGTACGAGGATGGCTTCGGACATTGCGGGCATGTCGCGCTCCTCTGGGCGTCCGTGGGTCGACGTGTGTGAACGGCGAACATGGAACACGATGCTCGGAGCCGATGCAAGCCGTGCACCATCGGGGCGCCGCGATCCGTCGTGGAGTACCTCAGGGAGCCGAGCATCTGCGAGCCGTTCCCCGGCGACGAGCGGCCGCACGTGGCGTGGCGACTTCCGTTTCCCCGTGGCGGCGCTTACCATTCCACCGTGCCGCGTTGGGGTTCTCTACTCTGGGGGTTCTGAATATGGCTACCGCGACACGTGGTGAACTACGTCTGTTAGTCGAACAGTTGGCAGACGAGGAGTTGGACGCCGCCCGCGACGCTTTGCAGCGCCTCGCCAAGAGATACGACGACCAAGACATTCCCGAATACCATCTACGGCTCCAAGCGGCGGGTGTCATTGACCGAATACCGGACCCCAACGGTCCGAGAAGGGGTCGGCGGTTCAAGCCCATACGGGTCGAGGGTAAGCCCGTCTCTGAGACGCTCATCGAGGATCGTGGGTAGGTGGCGGACTACTACTTCGATGCCAGCGCGGTGGTGAAGAAGTACGTTCTCGAACCCGGAAGCCAATTCGTCAGCGATGTTCTCGATCCTACGGGCGTTGACGAAGGGCGGTAGATGTCGCGTTGGGCGCCACCCACCCGGAGCACGCGCAGAACATGCGCATAGGCGTCGACATCGGCGGCACGTTCACAGACTTCGTGCTCTTCGACGAACACAGCGAGGAGATCACGACCTTCAAGCTCCTGTCCACCCCGGACAACCCGGCGCACGCCGTGCTCGAAGGCCTCGCCCGGGTGTCCGAGGGTGGCGGGGCCACCATCGTGCATGGCTCGACGGTGGCCACGAACGCGCTGCTGGAGCGCAAGGGAGCGCGCACGGCGTTCGTCACGACGCGCGGCTTCCGCGACCTGTTGACGATCGCCCGGCAGACGCGCA
The DNA here is from genome assembly GCA_018644665.1 of Candidatus Poribacteria bacterium. GTDB lineage: Bacteria > Poribacteria > WGA-4E. The sequence continues at coordinate 52,073 of JABGQA010000088.1, read as the reverse complement.
CCGACATATACGACTTCTTCTGTGACCGTCCCGAGCCGCTCGTCCCGCCCGACCTCTGCTTCGAGCTAACGGAGCGCGTGACGCGCGATGGCGTCGCGCTCGCCTCCCCAGACGCGTCGGACTTCGCCGATCTCACGGGCGCGCTACGCGAGGCGCGGACCGAGTCGGTGGCGCTGTGCTTCCTGTTCTCGTTTCTGCGTCCTGAACACGAGGCGACCGTCTCGCGCGCGCTGAGGGACGCCGGATTCCTTGTCTCCGCGTCCGCTGAAATTCTGCCGGAGTTCCGGGAATACGAACGCGCGAGCACGACCGCTGTGAACGCCTACGTCGCGCCGATACTGAACCGCTACCTGGGTCATCTCGAAGATGCCCTGAAGGGGCGAGACTTCCGAATCATGCAGTCCAACGGCGGCAGTATCCGCTCCGACGAGGCCCGAACCCAAGCCGTGCGCACGATACTCTCGGGGCCGGCGGGCGGGGTGGTTGGGGCGGTGCATGTCGGGCAGGCGGCGGGATTCGACCGCGTGGTCGGTTTCGACATGGGCGGCACGTCGACGGACGTCTCCCTGTCGCTGGGCGAGCCGCAGGTGACCACGGAGTCTGAGATCGGCGGACTACCCATACGCATACCCGTGATCGACATCCACACCGTAGGTTCCGGCGGTGGGTCCATCGCCTACGTGGACGCGGGCGGCGCGCTACGTGTCGGGCCGGAAAGCGCGGGGTCTGACCCCGGGCCGGTCTGCTACCGCCGTGGTGGCTCCCGGCCTACAGTCACGGACGCGAACGTCGTTCTCGGCCGCCTGGCCCCGGAGCGATTCTTAGGCGGCGAAATGGCCCTGGATGTCGCGCGCGCCACGAAGGCATTGGACGAGCTTGGGCGACAGGCGGGCCTGACGCCGGCGGGCTCGTTGACCGTCGCACAGACGGCCGCTCTTGGGGTGGTGGCGGTCGTGAACGCGCACATGGAACGCGCCGTCCGTGTTATCTCCGTCGAGCGGGGGCACGACCCGACGGACTTCGTGTTCCTGTCGTTCGGCGGCGCCGGCGGTCTCCACGCGTGCGACCTCGCGCGCGGTCTCGGCATGGACCGCGTGTTGGCCCCGTACGGGGCGTCCACGCTGTCTGCCTTTGGCATGCTCGTAGCGGATGTCGTGAAGGACTACGTGCGCACCGTCATGCTGCCTGGCGACACAGCGGCTGACGACCTCGCGGAGATGTTCGCCCCACTCGTCGAACGCGGAGCGGCCGAGACCGTCGCGGAGGGCGTGTCGGAAACGCAGGTGACCGTGCATCGAGAACTCGACATGCGCTACCGCGGCCAATCCTACGAACTCACCGTGCCGTTCGCGGCCGACTACGCCGCGGCGTTCCATCGCGCGCACGAGGAGCGATACGGGCACGGTGACGCCGGCACGCCGGTAGAGATCGTGAATCTGCGCGTCCGTGCGGTAGGGAGCACGCCGACTCCGGCGCTTCGGGTCGAGGATGTCGAAGGGGACGATCCTTCCGTGGCGAGACGGGAGCGCCGGGAGGTCGTCCTCGCGGGCGGAGTGGTCGAGGCCGATTTCTACGACGGCGAGGCGCTACGCCCAGGTTCGCGCATCGTGGGCCCGGCGGTCATCATGCAGCGCGACACTACGATCCTGCTAGGCGACGGTGATCGCGCCTGCGTCGACGCCCGGCGAAACGTCCTGGTAGAGGTGAGCGCGACATGACGCACGATCCCGTCCGGCTGGAAGTGTTCAAGCACCTGTTCGCCTCCGTCGCAGACGAGATGGGCGTCGTTCTCCGCCGTACCGCCTACTCGCCGAACATCAAGGAGCGGCGCGATTTCTCCTGCGCCCTGTTCGACGCATCGGGACGCATGATCGCGCAGGCGGCGCACATCCCCGTCCATCTCGGCGCGATGCCGCTGTCCGTGCGGGCGTGCATCGAGGCGTTCGAGTTCGTCCCTGGCGATGTCGCCATCCTGAACGACCCGTTCCTGGGCGGCACGCATCTGCCAGACATCACGCTCGTGACGCCGATCCATCTCGATGATGGGACGCTGCTTGGTTTCGCGGCGAATCGCGCGCACCACGCGGACGTGGGTGGCATGTCGCCGGGGTCGATGCCGCTGTCGCGCGAGTTGTACCAGGAAGGCGTCATCATCCCTCCGCTCAAGCTCATAGAGGCGGGCGAGACGAACGAAGCGCTATGGGCGATGCTCCTCGCGAACGTCCGCACGCCGGACGAGCGCGCCGGAGACCTGCGGGCGCAGTTGGCCGCGAACCACAAGGGCGCCGAACGGCTAAGGGCGCTCATCGCGAGGTACGGCGTTGACGACGCGACCGAGTACATGTCGGCCCTGCTGGCTTACTCGGAGCGCATGACCCGCCGCCTCATCGAGACGCTGCCCGACGGCCGCCACGAGTACGCTGACTTCCTCGACAACGACGGCGTGACTTCGGACCCCGTCGAGATACGCGTCGCCGTGACGGTGGATGGCGACGAAGCGACGGTCGATTTCACGGGCAGCGCGCCGCAGTGCGCCGGCAACGTGAACGCTGTCTACGCCATCACGCTTTCGGCGACGTACTACGTCTTCCGCGCGCTCATCGGTCTCGACATACCGTCGAACGCGGGGTGTCACGCGCCGATCCGCGTCATCGCGCCGGAGGGGAGCGTCGTGAACGCGCGGCGTCCAGCCGCGGTGGCGGGCGGAAACGTCGAGACGTCGCAGCGCATCACGGACACGCTGCTCGGAGCATTGGCGCAGGCGTGCCCCGAGCGCGTCCCGGCGGCGAGCCAGGGGACCATGAACAACGTCACCATCGGGGGATGGAACCCCGCCCGCGACGAGCCCTACGCCTATTACGAGACCATCGCGGGTGGCATGGGCGCCCGGCCCGGCAAGGACGGCGCCGACGCGATCCACAACCACATGACGAACACGATGAACACACCCGTCGAGGCGCTGGAGTACGCGTACCCGTTCCGAGTGCGCGAGTACAGCGTGCGACGTGGCTCCGGCGGCGACGGGGCCTTCCGCGGTGGCGATGGCGTCAACCGCGAGGTCGAACTGCTGAGCGACGCGCAGGTGACGATCCTGGCGGAGCGCCGGAAGTTTCCGCCGTACGGCCTCGCCGGCGCGAAGCCGGGCAAGACGGGTCGTAACGTCGTCATCCGCGATGGCGAGGAGTCCGAGGCGCCAGGGAAGGTCACGCTGCATCTCGGCGCGGGCGATGTCGTGCGAATCGAGACGCCGGGCGGCGGCGGCCACACTAAGGCAGGCCGACACGACGGCGGGCCCTGAGCACGCAACCGCGGTGCACCGCGTGGTCGGGAATGTCCCTCACTGTCGAGCTAGCACGCCGGCGCATCCCAGTCGCGTGCAGGCGCTCATATCAGCGTCCCGAGCTGGGCCATGACATGTAATATGGAGCCGCCAGAGCGCATCCCACGCGTGTGAACGCCTTCGCGACACCCCTGCCGACTCGGGTCACGTATTCATCCATCAGAGGATCAGCCGCCTTCGGGGCACGGGAGTGCGGATGGCATTGGCGCGCGGGGGTCAGCACCTGATCCATAGCAGCATGGAGTTGCCGCCCCGCGTCGTCGGTACGTGCACGGGGCGGCTTGCGTTGCCGGGGCCATCGTTCTTGCAGGCGTTTCAACCCTCATCCACAAGGTGTGGATGCTAATCGACCATTGCCTCCTCTACTCAACTCCTAGCGTCGCTAGCGCCACGCCGTTGGGCATGTCTTCGGATCGCGCGTGCACTGTGTAGTCGGAGAAGGCGCGCGGCGGACTCTCGACGCCTGTCTGGGTTCTCGCTGTGGTGATCCTCTCGAACAGAGCGTGCGCGGGCGCGTTTCCCAGAGGGTTGTCGTGGCTGAACACGTACGCGCCACGGAAGGACATCATTCCTCGAGCCGAGGACCTGTCCAGCTCCCATGCGCCTGCGAGGGCCTCCCAGAACAGCGACATGTCGTCGTCGTCGAACCCCGTCAGCTTCGCTGAGTGCGGGCTGTAGAACCCGTGACCGCGATACAACGCGTACGGGACCACGGATCGCCGGCCCATGGTGCCGCGGTAAGAGGGGGCTTCCCCATCCCCACCATCGTGTCCTTCACCCATGCGCGTGCTTTCCACGGCCACGCGGACGATGGCCAACTCTTGTGGTGCGATGCGGTCCACCGAGCGCGCGAAGGTAAGCTGCATGGGTCCGCGGACCTGGCCGCAATTCGCCTGAAGCGCCATCACAGCCCCGAAGGCCCGGATGTCGTAGAAGTTGGCGCACATCCAGTCGCGCACTTCGGCCTCCTTACTCGCGTCGTCAGGCGAGCGAGTGCCGACCGGGGTGATGCCGGCGGCCGCGTACGCCCGTTGACGCTTTTCCGTGAGAACGGATCGCCGCTGCACGTAGATCTTGTAGCGTTCCTGATCTCCGCGCGCGACGTCCACGTAGTCGCGGATCTTCCGCTTGGTGCTGACGTCCGTGACGATGCCATGCTGCGTCTCTAGATCCGTGCGCGGCTGGTTGCCGGCGTCGGGGTCGCCGTTCGGGTTTCCGTCGACGACGTCGAACATGAAGACGAAGTCGTGACGACGTGTCGCGTCGAGGTGCGCCGCTGCCATCAGCCACCCCCGGCCGCGATATCAGAGGCCGGCGCGGTTCGGTCTCGGAATCCCTCAGCGTTGTCTGCCCGCTGATGGTAGTAGCCGATCGCGAACATCCCCTGCTCTTCCAGGGTAAGCGTTGTGCGGAACGGAGCGGGCACGGCGTTGACGATCCCCGCGATTTCGCGCTGAAGGGCGCGCGACGCGCCGGGACTACGCCGTCGCAAATCGGCGAGATGGTATTGCGTCGCGCGCAGCAGACGAGGGAACACTGCCCCGGGAGCCGTGCTCGCCGTGGCGAAGCATCTATCCGCCATGGTGGCGCTCATGGCTCCGAGAGTCCGACGCTGCACTTCGTCGAGGACGCACAGCAGGCGACCGTAGTTGTAGGCGGGGTGTCCAGACCCCCGGTCGAGGGACGGAGTCATCTTCGCTTCCTCCTTCCTGGCCTGGGAGTTGAGGGTCATCTTGATAAGCACGGCGCGGGGGTAGGTGATGCGGAACTCCACATCGGAGCGAGCCCGCCGGAGCGCGTGCCGGACGAGTGAGAGGGGGAGGGGTTCGCCTAGCACGGCGCATCGCAGGATCGCGACGGGTATGGACGCGGAGATGTCTCCCCCAGCGGGCGCTGCGGCGGCAGATAGCGCGTACAGGCTAAGCGGCTTCGGATGTCCGTCCTCTACGGACGCCAATTCCTGGAGTCGGAAGTACTCCCTCAGCGCTTTGGTTGCCGGGGTGAACCCAGTCTCTATCCAGTCTCGAACGACCAACCGCGAGGTGTTGGTCGTTACCGCCGCGATGTGCAGCCGGTCGGTCCTCCCTGTTGGCAGTGGAGGATCGGGCCCACCCGAGGAAAGGTGCGCGGCGGCGTGCCGTTGTGGGTCCCACACATGCTGTAGGATGTCGGGCGAAGCTCCCGACGCCGTCCAGAACAGGAAGGCGAGATCGCCGAGGCGGTAACGGTGGTCGGGCGATGTCATCAGGTAGTCCGCGGCGTGCCCGTGTTTTACGGCGCAGTCGGGACACGTCGGCGCCGTCTCGGAGGCCTTGAGTCCATACGATTCGTACGCGCCCTTGTCTGCGGAGATCATCTGAACACGTTCCCGTCCAAGGTGCAGTTCTACGGGCATTCGGCGCACCGCCGGTCCTTCGGTTCCACAGACGACGCAATCCGCAACCACTGCTCCAGATCGGACCAGCTTGGTGGCCTGCATCTCCTGCCAGAATTCCTGGACCGCCGGTAGATCCGTTGGGAACGTCTTACCTACCCGGAACAGGATCGTGTCACCAACGCACAGCTCGGCCGGCAGGCCGGCGCGCGCCTCTTCGACCTGCGAGCGTAGGAACGCGGCTACGGCGCGCACGCGTGCATCCCCCGTCTGTGCGGCGCACTGACGCACGAGTGTTGCATAGGCGGCGTGGCGAGGCGCCGCTGCGTCCGATAGCAATCCGGTTGACGTCACGCCTAGCGTATAGATCACGCGATCGGCCAGTAGGCAGGGAGGAGGCGCTGTGCCCGAGCGGCGACAGTAAGGCGCGATCCGCTGCATGGGGGCGCCGTCCGCGCTTGTGGCCGACTCAAGGCCCAGATATCGACCATCAAGAGCGACATGGATGACCCAGCGCACCGCGCGCTTCCGGTGAAATGCCGGAACCACATCCAGACGCTCGTATGCTTCGACAAGCCGCCTAAGAAGCACGCGGGTCGCCTCCGGGGCCGGACCAGGGCCGTCGGGCGTCGTACAGCCGGTCGGGGACGTGTAGGACGCCGGCCTCGATGTGAGCCTGGAAGAACAGCGGTCGCGCCGAGGAGCGTGTGGAGCGGGATTGGTGTTCGTACACCAGGTCGAACAGCATCGAGCCAAGATCCTGCGTGTGGTCGATGGCCGCGTCGCCGCTGCCAGGCTCGGAGAAATCCGCCGCGAATTCGCGACATCCGAGGTACGGCCTGCGAAAGCACTGTCCGCGGGCGACACGACGTCGGAACTGATTCCGGTACCTCGCCGGATCGTCCGTGGGGTCTTCCGGGACCACGTCGGCGAGAACCACGTAGGCGACGTCGCGAAGGGCCAAAGTGTGTCGCTGTGTCCTGTCATTCTCGACATAGAGCGGACGATCCTCCTGGCGGAGACTCGCCATTGCGCGGAGCGAAGGTCGACTCTTCAGCTCGTTTCTCACCATCGAGAAGCGCCTAATCGGGCGCAGCACGGCGATGCTTCGCACGCGCCACTGGAACTGAGGCGTCCAGTAGATCGCTTCGAGACACCCCCGCGCGGCCGACGGTGTCATCACGTCGTAGGTGACACGCTCTACCTTCATCTCTGGACGAGTGAAGCAGGCGCCGGGACCCCAGACCTTGACAGACAGCGGGACGTACTCGGCTCCCATCGGGCCTCCTATCTGTCGGCAACCTTCAACTCCGCCCACGCCGAGGCCAGTGCGTTGGGTGGTGAAGCCAGTGGCGTCGGGTGGTCTGATGACCATCCCGGCGGCGCGTAGTCGGGCACGCCTTCGCCCGTGATGACCACGTTGTCGAACTGGGCGACGTTGTAACCGAACCCAACACCGATCAGTATCCGGCCTGGCGGGAGTAGATCGTCATGGAAGCGCATCACCTCCTGCCCGTCTATCGAGCAGCTGACCTGATCGCCTTCGACGGCCACTCTGAGGCGGTACCATTCTCCGAGCGCCGTCACGTGGGGGACGAACCGTAGATCCTGGTCAACGAAGGATCCGACCCACGATACGGCCATGAGCCCAGGCGCGCCGTCGGCGTGACCGTTAAGGCCGAGCATGACGGCTTCCATGCTGTCCAGAAAGGCGCCCTGTGCGCGTGTTCCGATCGTCACGCCGTTACCCTCGCCGTCCCAGGGCTGGAGGGACAACATTCGCACGTGCATCTCTACGACACATTCCGCGATAGCATCCGTGTCCAGCACGAGAACGGGTGACTGCTCGTGAAGCGTGACCACGCCACCTTCACAGCGTGGCTTCCCACCGAGAGACACCCACCCCTCGGTATCGCCATCTTCGAAGTCGTCGATGAAGGTCCCAGCCAGTACTCCTGGCACTGCCCACAGAGCTAGGAATACAGCGATGGCGTGCTGGATAGTCCGTTGCTGGGGCTGGGGGACACGTTGCCGTACCAATACAGGAGACGCCCTGGACATCTGAATCCTCCCTTGTCCGATGTCCGCCTGCGCGCGTATCTCTAGGCGGGCGCGTGCCCGGCGCGTATCAGGCGGTCCATATTAGACGCGTCTCGCTCGCCGTATCCGTCACCGATTTCAACGGGTGGTGGCGAGGAGTCCGCCGCGCCCGGGAAGGTCACGCCGCGTCTCGGCGCGATCGATGTCGTGCGGATCGAGACGCCCGGCGGCGGCCACGGCAATGCACGCGGCCCAGACGCGATCCCTGAGCGCGTCGTCTTCGGACCCGTGGGATCGGACGTCCCTTCGGTACGCGCGTGTCGCTGCGCCCGCGTAGACATCACGAACGCAATCCGCTTCCGACCTTCCACGATGGGGATTCGACACGGATGAGGTTCCTGCAAAACGCGTCCGACGACGGCCTACTCCGCGCCCAGTACGAGTCACTTGCCGACTGGGAGACGCGCATCACGCGTGGAGCCGGGCGTGGCGTGTTCGAGAAGAACGGAGTGGGCTGGCTCGATGGCGCGAACGGAGCCGGCAGCGCGGCCATCTACTACCCGTACGACGACCCGGGCGCCCTCCTCGGTATCGTCGACCAGATAACGGCGCACTACCGAGACCGGGTCGACGATGGGGAGGTGTGGTGCTTCGGCTTGTCCGACGCGTCGCTGTCCCTCGAACCGGTCCTGGTCGCGCTTGGTTTCGAACGGAACTACCGCCCGCGTTGTATGGCGCTCGAACTCGCGACCATGACCGGCCGATTCCCCATTCCGGACGGCCTCCGCATTGAGGAGGCGACCGATGTTTCGCTGTGGGACACGCACGCGCATCCATACCACGGACTGTCCGACGACCCGAACTGGCGCGCCACCGCCGAATCCCGCCAAGCGGCCGCGACCCAACGCCCGCAACGGCTATGGCACTTCGTCGCATGGCTCGACGACAAGCCCGTCGGACACAGCACCCTCCTACTCACCGAGGGAGCGCACGGCGTCGCGTCCATTTGGGATGTTGGCGTCTTCCCGGCGTATCGCAGCAGAGGTATTGGTAAGGAGGTCGCCGCGCACGCGTGCCGTGTCGCGCGCGATCGCGGCGCGAACTACGCCCTCCTCGTCGCCTCTCACATGGGGCAGCCGGGCTACGAACGCCTCGGATTCCGCACGATCAAGGACGGCATGGCATGGACGTTCGGCGACGAGGCGCAGGCCCGGCCGGCTCCGACCGAAACGGAACGCGTGTTGGCTGAGAGTATCGCCAGCGGCGACGTCGCCGTCCTGAGCGAGATCGCCTCGTCGCTGCCGTCGGGTGCGATGAACGCTTCCCTCGCGAACGGCCGTACGCCTATCGAGCTCGCGGCCCACTTGGGGCGCCACGACATCGCGGAATGGCTGATGAACCACGGTGGGACGCTGAGTGTCCTGACGGCGTGGGATCTTGGTTGGCAGGATAGGGCGCTGGCGCTCTTGGCGGCATCGCCGGAACGCGTGAACGAACGTCACGGGAAGTACAGCGCGACGCTGCTCCACGAAGCGGCGTTGCGCGGCGACATCGAGTTCGCCCGATTCGCCCTGGAGGCAAGTCCCGACCTGGACATCGAGGACGCGATTCACAACTCAACGCCGCTCGGGTGGGCGCGATTCCTTGGACAGGACGAGATCGCCGCGCTGATCGAAGAACACGACCGAGCGCGGTAACTGTCGCACGGTGTGGCCGTGGTCGCGGGCGGTCGCTTCCGTTTCCCGCGCCACCGGTCGCGCGTGCGTTGAGTCGGGTACCCCACGCGGCTATGCTCGGTTCGCGCGCTGAGATCGGTTCGTCTGCGCGGACGGAGAGGATTCCTGGCGAAGGAGAAACGACCACGCATAGGTACAGCCTGCTGCTAATCGCCATGTCGGTCTTTGCTGCCGCGCTGGTTCTCACGCGCGCCGCGCGCGCGCAGCGGACTGAGGTCGAGTGGGACGGCCCTCCCGAGACGTGGCATTGGAACATCCCCGACGAGATCCCCGGTTTCATCCACTCCACGATTCACAGTCAGGCGATGGTTCGGACGGTCGGGTACAACATCTGGCTGCCCCCGTCGTACGCTGTGGAGGCCGCGCGCCACTATCCCGTTGTCTACTATCTCCACGGCGCGAGCGGTTCGGAGCGGTCCGCGCTCGAATTCGGCGACATCGTTCGGGACGCGGTCGCTGCTGGGCGCATCGGCGACGTGATCTACGTCTTTCCCAACGGTGGCCACTTCAGCCGCTACCGCGACTGGAAAGCGGCGAACGTCAAGGCGGAGACGCTCATCATTGAGGAGCTGATCCCGCGCATCGACGAGACGTACCGCACGATCGCCGACCGGGAGGGTCGTGCGTTGTGCGGCTGGTCGATGGGCGGCGGAGGCGCCATACGGTTCGCGCTCAAGTATCCAGAGATGTTCTGCGCGGCCGCGTCCATGGCCGCCGCGATCGGCTGGCAGTCCGAAGACGGCGGGGATCTGACCGCGTCGGATTACGCGGAGAAGAACGCGGAAGCGGTCCGCACGCGGACCAAGCTGATGTTGGTTTGCGGGGAAGACGATGGCCTCTTCTCCAGACACGAGCTGTTCCTCGGGCTCCTTGACGCGCTGGTCATCCCGTATACGTTCGAGGCCTACGACGGCGTGGGCCACGATCTCGGTAGTCTGAAGACTTTGGCCGGCGCCAAGATCGCGGAGATGCTCGCCCGCAGCTACGCCGAAGCGCGATAGCCCGCCCGCCGACCGAGCGCGCGAGAGTTCAAAGATGAGCACGGACTGAGACCATGCAGACAGGTCGCGTTGTGACCGCCGAATGTCTTCCCCAGGCAGGGGAAGATCAAGATGGGGTCCCCTATGCACAACAGACCCAGCCACCCCGAACGCGTGGCTTCGCGTTACGTGCGAACGCCCGGGCGGCCCGTGCCCAGCCTTCCTAGAGGCGAGCGGAAGCGGAGGGTGGACATGGTCGCCTCTTTCACCGCAATGACGAACAGGCTGTTCCTGCGGCGCGCGACTCTGTTCCTGCTGGCCTCGACCACCGTTGCCGTCGCCGCAACGCCGGCCGCAGAGCTAGAGCTTTACCCCAACTTCAACGCCCTGTCGGTGTATGTCCACGGCGTGGAGGCCGAGAGGGCGACGGTCGAGTATCGGCGCGCCGGGTCTTCCGAGTGGCTACCTGCGCATGACCTGGCGCGTATCACGAACGAGACCTCCCTCGAGTTGGGCGCTGCGCCGCTGAGCGGCAGTCTGTTCTACCTGCAGCCCGCCACGCCCTACGAGCTGCGCGTGACGCCCGAGGGTGGGACGCCGATGCTCGGCGCCGTGACCACACGTGACGACACGTTCCCCACGGGTGATCACGTCGTTTCGGTGCGGACCGAGACGGAACTGCGGCGAGCCGTCAGCGACGCCCGTCCCGGCGACGTCATCGAACTCGAACCCGGTACGTACCACCTAGGCCTGGACATCACCGGAAAGCGGGGGACGGCGGACGGCTACATCCTAATCAGGAGCCGCGTGCCCGGGAGCGCTGTTTTGGACGGCAGCGACGCCACCTTTGCCGCGGGCAGCGGGCGATGGACGCACCGCGGCGATGGCGTCTACCACACGACGTTGGACACGCCGCGCGACGTGCGTTGCGTTTGGTGGGACGGACGGCGCCTATACCAGTACTTCAGCCAGGACGACTTCGACGGCGGCAAGCTCCTCGGCGAGCACGCGATGGACGCCGACTCAGTGTTCTACGAGGGGGCGTGCTACTACGACAAGGAAGCCGCGCGCCTATCCGTCCGGCTGCCGGGACGCGCGGACCCCGACGAGTTGGGCGTTCAGGTCCCGGAGTTCAACCATGGAGTGGTCCTGGCCGACTCCCAGTACATCATCCTCGATGGCCTGACCATCCGTCACTACGGCGTGGGACATGACGAGAGGGACTCATACGGCATCAAGGTGCGACGCTCCTCCAACTGCGTGGTGCGGAACTGCGTCATCTACGGCGTCAACTACGGCATTCGCTATCACGACTGGCCGCAGCCGCGGAATGTCGACGGCTACGACAACAACACCTTCGAGCGCAACGACATCTACGACGTCGGGCCGGCCGGTGTCAGTTGGCAGTTCTACAAGGCGACGCCCCCGGACTTCGAATGCGCCACGATTCAGTGCCAGTTGGGCCGAGGAACGGTGATCCGCCACAACAAGCTCCACGGCTCCTTCGGCGGCGTGAAGAACGGCTCCCTGGGCGACGGGAACGTCCACCACCCACGACTGTCGGGGGCAGACATGGACGTGTACGGGAACGAGTTCTACGACCTTCGGGACGACGGCGTCGAGCCGGACGGCTCCTGCAACAACGTCCGTATCTGGCACAACGCGTTCTACGGCGTGAACCAGGCCATCTCCAACTGTCCCAACACAATGGGCCCAGCGTACGTGGTCCGCAACGTCTTCCTTGGGCGGCCGGACATGCTTGTTCGCCCCTACTCGTTTCTGAAGTTCTCCGCCGCCGAGGACTCGCAGGGAACGACGTTTGTCTACCACAACACGTTCTTCAACGCTCGCAGGTCGGGGGAATTCACGGCGGCCCTCGCGCGAAGCACGGACGGCCGGTATTTCCGTCTCCGCAACAACGTCCTGGTGGTTCGCGGCGTCCCTGACCACACGGAGATCGCTCAGCTCTTGCAGCGCGAGCATCACGACTTCGACTACGACCTGCTATACAAGGACCGCGTCGGCGAGAAGGAGAACTTCGACCCCTTTCTCCAGATCGCCGGCGCCAACGGAAAGAACATGTACCTGTACGACCTGCAAGGCATGCGGTCAGAGCTGGGGTGGGAGATGCACGGCGTAGAGGCCGACCCGCAGTTCGTTGGCGGCGCGAACCCCATGTCTGCCGCCGACCTTCACCTCACGGAAGGAAGTCCCGCCGTCGATGCCGGTCTCTGGATACCGAATATCTCAGACGGGTGGGGTGGCGTGCGTGGAGCAGGGCCGGATATGGGCGCATTCGAGTGGCCGGACGAATAGTGTCCGGGCGCACCGGCTCGGTCGCAACGAGAGAAGGCGTTTTCCCTCTTGGCCGTTGCAGGCGTGGGACACACAATGACGGCTCACACTCAACCCCGGAGCGCCGCCATGAAGGCCGGATTCCACACCACGGACATCACCCCCACGTTCGGGATGGAGAAGCCAGGCGGCTACAGCAAGGTCTTCATCGACGCGATCCACGACCCGTTGAAAGTACGAGCTGCGGTGATCGAGGACGACGGCGAAGCCGTCGCGCTCGTAGGTGTGGACACCTGCCAGATCGGCTCGGACGCGCTGGTAAACCACGTCCGGGAGGAGATCGAGCGGCGTGTTGGGATACCCGCATCGCACCTGCTGATCGGCGCGTCGCACACGCACAGCGGTGGCCCGTTGTGGGAAACGGGCTTCGAGGATCTCTCCGAGGCGCCCGAACTCGTGCGGACGCTCTTCTACGAGCACTCCGTCAACGGGGATAGGCTGTACTCGGAGTACGTCGGAGAACAGATCGTCACCGGAGTCTGTGAGGCTGCCCGGAGGCGGCAGGATGCGGAACTCGCCATTGGAAGCGGCCACGAGGACCAGGTCGCGCACAACCGTCGCTTCCGCATGCGGAACGGTCGAGTCTACACGCACCCCGGCAAGGGCAACGCCGACATCATCGGGCCCGCCGGCCCTACCGATCCCGAGGTAGGCGTGATCTCCGCGTGGTCCACGGACGGGGAGTGGCTGGGGGGCGTCGTCAACTACGCCTGCCACTGCACCATCCACGGCAGCACGGTATCCGCCGACTACGTGTACGACATGGAGCGCACGATACAAGGCGCGATGGGCTCGGCGGCCCCGGTGGTGTTCCTGCAGGGGGCATCGGGCGATGTCACGCAGGTCGACAACCTGGCCATCACGGGGCCTCAGTTCGGCGAGCGCTGGCGACGGTTCGTCGGGACGCGCGTCGGCGCGGAGGCCGTGAAGGTGATGGTCACCGCGGAGCGTGGACGGCACACGCCGGTCACTGCCTGTGCGGCTGACGTGCGTCTTTCTCGGCGGCGTCCGAGCCAGGAGAGCATCGCGACGAGTCGAGAGATCGTCGACGAGGCGCTCCGATCGGGTCGGTTCACGACAGAGTGGACCTTCGCGAAGGAGCGCGTGCTGGTCGACTACATCTGCGAGCGCGAGCCGGAGTTCACGACGCAGGCGCAGGCGATTCAGGTGGGGGAAACGCTGATCCTGTCCAACTCCGCGGAGCTGTTCTGCGAGTTGGGCCTCGACATCAAGCGGCGGTCGCCGTTCCCGAGGACGTACGTCGTTGAGCTTGCGAACGGCTGCATCGGGTACGTCGCTCCCGAGCATGCGTTCGAACCCCACGAGGGCGGCTACGAGACGGTGCTTACGAGCTACTCCACCGCCGAGGTCACAGCGGGAACGAAGCTAGTGGACGCCTCTCTGGAACTCGCCGAGACATTGACCCCAGGTGAGTCCCCGAGCGGCTGCGGCATCGAGCGGCCGGAGAGCGTTGGCGCGGTCGAGCCGTGGTCGTACGGCGTGCTCGGCCCGGACGTGGACTGAGTCCAGAAGCGGCGGTGGAGTGGGAGCGCTTAGCATCTGGCGATCCCATGTGCCACAATCACCGCGGGAGGCGCCATGCGTAGTTGCCCGGCTTGCGGAACCGAATACACGGACAAAGCCGTAGTCTGCTCGGACTGCCAGGCGAGTCTCGTCGACGGCCCGGCGGAGGCCACGCCGGATTCGAGTGTCGAGTTCGTGCGGTGGGAGCGTGTCTACGGCCCGCCGGATCAGGTGGCGGCGCTGATGCTGCAAGGCGTCCTCGAAGCGGAAGAGATCCCGGTCCGCGTCGAGGCGAGCACGATGGCCGCGTACGGCGCGCTGCGCAGTTCGCTCAAGGCGGACTCCTGGGGAGCGCTGCTGGTCCCAGCTGAGCGGGCCGAAGAGGCAACGCGCCTCATTGAAGAGTACCTACAGGGCATCGACGCCGATCCCCCACCGAGCGACGACACCGACGCTAACGCCTAGCGCAGTATGTGAGCCACAGGCCCATAGGCACCCGGCTCACAGCTACGAACGCCGTAGGACAAGCAGCTACAGCGAGCGTGGATCAGGCACCGGCAGCGGCGCGCCGTCCTGCAAGATGGACTGCTCGGAGATCAACCCGGGCAACGTAAAGTCCAACGTGTCCCAGATGTCGATGGGAGGGTCGGTGTCGTTCAGGATGGCGTCGACGAACTCGCGCACCGTGTAGTAGTCGCCACCACCGTGTCCCGCGCGTTTGGCTTCCTCGGGCGGGTTCTTCCACATCTCGGGCATGAACTCGTCGGACAGGTCCCACAGCGAGCGCCATTCGACGCCGTCGCTGTGGTCTTCTAGCCAGATCTTGTGCCTGGCGCCGAAGCCTCGCGGCGCCTCGTAGCAGCCCTTCGTGCCCTGCAAGCTGTAGTAGTCCATCACGTGCGGCCGGTTCGACATCATGTCGAGACGAACCTTGATGAGCGCGCCGCTCTCCGTCACGCAGTTCATGAGCACCGTGTCGTCCATGGGATGCTCGGGATCGGTGCGCGCGCCCGTGCCCATGCACGACACCGTCACGACGCGCTCGCCGAACCATTGCAGCACGGGGCCGAGGCTGTGCGTGCCGTAGGTGCAGCCCCGCTTGCCTACCTGGTCGTAGTAGCGCCAGGTAGGCTTGCCGTCGGCGGTGTGGTGCAGGGACTTCACGTCGTGGATGTACTCGCCCTCGCCGAAGTAGATCTCGCCGAACAAGCCGTGCTCGACGAGGCTACGCACGAGGACGTTCTCGCGGCGGTAGCAGTAGTTCTCCGCCATCATATACTTCGCCGACGAGGCGAGGACCGCGTCTCGAAGTTCGACGCACTGCTCGACGCTCACCGCCGCGGTGACTTCCGACATCACGTGGATGCCCCGATCCAGCGCGGCAATCGCCTGGGGAGCGTGGAGATGCATGGGCGTCGCCACGATGACCATGTCGACGCCCGAATCGAGCATCGCCTCGTACTCGGTGAACCGTCCCGCCACGTCGTGCGCGTCGGCCGCGGCCGCAAGCGCGTCCGCGTTGATGTCACACAGCGCCGCAACCTCGACCTCCGTCACGGCCCGCAGGGCGGATATGGAACCACCGCCCCTGGGCGCTCCGACGATGCCGACGCGTAACGGGAGATCCATCGTGTTATGCCCCACTGCGCGTCGCCGCGACGCGCTCCTCGAATTCTGCTATCTCTTCCTGACCCACGAGGACGCCGATTTCCGTCTCAAAGTGGCGGCGACCGCCGACCTCGATCGACTCGAGCGTGCCCGCCTCGCGTTCGGCGGCGCGGCCGCCGACGCGGCAGTTTGCCGGCTCCATCCCCACGACGTAGGTGCCCTCGCCCATCATCTTCCACTCGATGAAGTTCGGGAACTGCGTCTTGTGGTAGCGCACATAGAGACCAAGACCCTCGCCGCCGTTGTGTCGCTTGTTGATCACCGCGGCCCAGGCGTGACGGTTCTCGTCCGGCATGACGTCGTGATAGAAGACCTGCTCGTCGTAACCGGCGATCGGCTCGGAGAACCGCAGCCTATCCGAGAGGCCGGCTTCGGCGACGGCGTCGCGCGGCTCCGCCGTCGTCGCCGGGAGCACAAGCTCGGAGCCCTCGTCGACGACCGGGAAGCCGGCGTTGATGTGATACAGGAACATGAACGGCGCCTCGCGGAAGCCCATGTTCTCGACGATGTCCGTGATGCGGATCTTCCGGCTGCCCGCGACCGACGAGATATTCCGTGTCAGCTCCAACGTGTGGCCGCTCGCCGACGTCTCGCGCACGATGCCCTGCGTCACCAGCGTTAGGCGATCCCTCTCCCACCGCGCGTCGGCGGTGACCTGGTGCGCCGGGATGTTCGACACGCGCCCGTGGAACGGGAGTTCCTCGCCTTCGTCCTCGCCTCCCGGCCCCACGTTCATCATCCCGCAGGTGGTGAGAAGGCCGCCGGAGAAACTACGCAGCGCGTTCCGGGGGTCGAAGAAGTCGGGGGCCATGAGACCTGAGGGGCTGATCCACGCCAGCGGGGTTCCCCGGTACTCGGCGTTGGCGATGTCCATGCCGCGGCTCGGGACGACCGTGAAGTCGAGGCCTCCGCCGGTGCGGAACTCGAACACCTTGACGCCACGCTCGCGGCCGTCGAGAAGCGTCGAGCGGCGTATGCCCGCGATCTGCGACACGTCCCCAACACGCCGCAACAGGTCACGTCGCGTCCACTCGGCTCCGTATAGATCGGCCATCGTTGTCTCCCGTCGATTATCTTGCGTGGTCGGCCGTGCAGTTGCAGTCAAACTCGATTAACAGAAGTGACGTTCGATAGGCGCGGCCTCGTCGAGGGCCTCCGCCAGAATGCGTCCAAGGGCGTGCCCGCTCTTCACCGACCGATCCCGGTGATACGAGTACCCCTCGACATCTATGTCCGCCGTGACGAGGGACTCGGCGTGTCGCCGACTGCGCACGACGATCTCGCCCGCGGGATCAACCAGGTAGCTGTCGCCGTAGGCGATTCGCTCCTCGGCCGGCCCGACCCTGACGTTGTTGCCTCGCAGGAACCACACGCCATTCTCCACCGCGCGCGCGGTGTGGTCCGAGCGGACGAACGTGAAGTGGTTCAGGAGGCCGTCGAGGCCGATGGCGTTGTAGTGTGGCGCGAAGATCACCTGCGCGCCTTTCACGGCCAGTATGCGGCAAGGCTCCACGTACCCGCCGTCGGCGCATATGACGACGCCGAATGTGACGCCGTGCTTCTCAAACACCGGGAAGTCGCGCCCCGGCGTAAAGTAACGATAGCAGGGAAACGCCTTGCTGTACGTGCCGAGAATCTTCCCGCCGTGGGCGATGATGGCCGTGTTGTACAGCTCGGCCGCGCGACGCTCGTTTATCCCGACGATGAACGTGAGGGAACGGTCGCGCGTGGCGTGTAGAAGCGCGTCGATACGCGGGTCGCACACCTCCATGCTGTGCTCGCGCGCGGCGCTTTCGTCCGAAAAATAGCCGGTGAGCCCGGATTCGGGGAACGACAGGATCGCCACGCCTTCGGCTTCCGCGCGTTCGATCCCGGCGAGCGTGGTCTCGACGTTGCGCTCGAAGCAGCCGTCGACGACCTCGCACTGATAGTGACCTATCTTCATACGACCTGCCCGTCTACGATCTGTCTAGCCACTCGGCCACAGCGTGACGCCGATCGCCACCGCGCCGACGGCCCAGCAGTAGTATGCGAACCCGTCGAACCGCCCTCGCCGCGCAACGCGCATCAGCCACCGTATAGAGACCATCCCAGCGACAAACGCCACTAGCATCCCTACGCATACCGTGGACAGTTGCGTCTCCGCCAACGAGGCTGCCTTCGGGATATTGAGTACCATGGCCGCGCTGATTGCAAGGATCGCGAGTAGGAACGAGAAGCGCGCGGAGGCCTCGCCGGTCATCCCGCCGGCCATGCCCGCGCATATCGTGGTACCGGATCGCGAGATGCCCGGAAGCACCGCAGCCCCCTGGGCAACGCCAATCAACAGCGCGTTGGGCAGGCGCAACTCCGATAACGCGCCGGAGCCCTTACGAAGCCGCGGAGAGACGTAAAGCAGCGCGCCCGTCGTGATGAGCAGGAAGCCGACGATGACCGGACTCTCGAACGCGTCGGTGATGGAGCCCCGGATGCTCAGCGCGATCACACCTGTAGGGACCATCGCCGCAACGAGCAGCAGCGCAAGACGCCGCTGACTGGCGTCCGAGACGATTCCGACGACGAGGCGGATAAGCTCGGCGCGAAACGAGATGACCACAGCGGCCAGCGTGGCCACGTGCAGGAGCAGGTCCATCGTCAGGTTCTCGGCGCCGCCGAGCCCGAGCGCGTGCTGAGCAAGTACGAGATGCCCGGAACTGCTCACCGGCAGGAACTCCGTGAGTCCCTGAACCAGGCCGAGAAAGGCGGCTTCGAGATGTGTCACGCGGCGTGATTCCACGGGCGCCGGGATGTAGGACTGTTCCTAGACCGATGGTAGCATTCGCCCGGCGCGGTCGGTAAGCCATGCGCCCGTGGCCGGCGGCTCAAACACGTCGATGCGCCTCGAGGCGCGCTCGAAGTGCCTACACCGGCAACGGGCATCTCGTGCCGAACGCAGTCGCACTGGACGGCGTAGCTTGTCGGGATGCTGCGCAGTGGTGGCGTTCCTGAGGACGCCGAGTCGTCGACGAGAGCGACGGTCACACCGGTATCGGGAGGACGCGCACCTCACCGAAGTCAACGCGCCCTTCACAGACGACCAGCCCAACACCACCCCCGAGCAACGGCCGGTCGTCGTCGGTATGAGTTAGGACCACCTCACCGTCCGCGCGTGCCACCAACGTCCGACCGTTCGTGTCCAGGGACAGTTCGACCGGCGCGTCCCACTTCCATTCGTAAGCCCGCTCGGCCAGGAGCGTGTGTCCGTCCAGTTCCTTGACGAGACGGAGCGTCCCCGAGCGGTCGAGCAGCAACCCGTAATAACGCTTGAGGCCTTGCACACCCACGGCGATCCCGGCCGCGTCGCACAGGTGAGGTTCCACCGTGGCCTGGAACCGATACCCCTGCCACTCGCGTGTGCCTTGCGTTAGAAGGCCGGTTCCTTCGTTGTGGATGACGCGGTAGGTACGCTCGGGATTCCCCATGAAGTGCGACTGGTCGGTGGCATCCACCCACGCGCGCTGCCACATCGTCCCGCCGTCCGGCCGCTTGAACGCGACATCGGGCGTTCCGTCCCACGTGAGGCAATCCACATAGGCAGTCCCGGCATTCTCTGCCACGATCTCAATGCCCACCGCGGCGATTGGCGCGCCATCGAGGTCAGGGATGTCCCACCGGAGTTCAACGGGGCCGTCCTCTGGGAGGGTCACAGACGACCCGCTTCGTGCCACGAGGGCGTTGTCGGCGTCATAGACGAGCGCGCAGATGGCTGCGCTGGCTGGCGTCGCGTCGTCGGGGCCGCCTGCGACCGTGGCGACGATCGTCTGCCCCGGATACACCCTCGGCGAAGCGAACAGCCGGTAGCCCTTCATGTCGATGGCGTCGGGCGGGATGAATACAGGCGTGGTGACGCGCGTGGTCCCGGGGCTGAAATGGACTGCCAGGCTGCGCGTTCCGCCGACGCTGTGCCCGGCCACGTTCTCGATCGACGCCTGGGGGGCATCGTTGCCGGCCGTGTCGACGGCGAAGCCCTGCACAGACCCGGGGAACTCGAAGTGGTACCACGCGCCGTCTTTGGGCGGGTCATAGCTCGCGCCGGCCAGCGTGTGTGCCGATCGCACGACTTCCGCGGCTTCCCGCGCGGCGTCGCTCACACCCCGGCCGCCTTCCGCTGTAGACAGGTAGAGGCGATCCGCGACGGGGCCACGCCAGTCCGGGTCGCCGTTCAGCGAGTCCAGGCCGTCCTTGATCGCCATGATGCACCCGACATTGCCGGAGTTGCAGTCGGTATCCCAGCCTGCGGTGTTCGTGACCATGAGCGCGCGCTGAAAGTCGTCGTCCCCGTAGAGCAGGCCGAGGATGATCAGCGCGTGGTTGGGGACCATGTGCACGTTGCCGCCGTACGTGTCGTAGCCGTATCGCTCGGCAATGCGTTCCCGCGTGCGCTTCCAGTCTCCGTCGCCCGCGTGCCATTCGCGGACATCGTCGATCAGTCGGCGGATGACGCAGTCGGTTGGGATGAACCGGACGGCCGTGTCGAGGAGCTTCCCTACGTCCGGCTCGACGAACGCCTGCGCGACCATGGCGGCCACGACCTGCGCGCCGTAGATCGCTTCGCCGTCGTGGCTCACGCTTGCGGCGCGCTTGGCGAAATCGACGGCCAGCTCCGGGTTGGCCGGGGCCATCATGCCCCAGGCGTCGATGAATATCTGTGATCCGATCTGCTCGGCGACGACCTTGCTGTTCAGGTCCGCGGAGCCGCTCCTCGGCGCCGGGATGCCGCGCTTCAGCCTGAGATACGCCGTGTGCTCCGTCGAATTGCCGATTCCTCCCCACCACAAGATGGTCCGTTCCTCGATCAGGTAGTTCAGCCACGTCTGACCGATCTGCTGCGGGGACAAGCCCGCGGGGTGGCCGTAGTCTTCGAGCGCGCGGAAGAACGTGAACGTGCCGGAGATGTCGTCATCGGTCACGACCAACGGGGCCCCGAGTCGGTCGTGGACGTAGTAGTCGACCTCGCCGAGGTGCTCCATGATCCGTTCATACGTCCACCCTTCGAACGGCCGCCCAAGGTACACGCCTATGATCTTGCCCAGCACGCCCGCATAGACACGTTCGGCGTAGTCGTGCGGAAACTGCATGTCTTTCCCATCTCCGTCTTGGTGGCGTGCGCTGTATCGTCCGGCTGCGTCCGCCGGACCCCGGCTCCGATCTGTGCTGCCGGCGCCACGCGCCGGACGCGCGGAGAACGCGAGAGCTCGGCATCCTACGCGTATGCCCGAGGGCTCCACAGGCGTGCTCCGACTGAGGAATGGAGCCATAGTGATGGATAGCCCGGCATCAGACGGCCGGCATGCCGCCTCGCGCATGCGGCCGGCCCGCAAGTCGCCGACTTGAGGCTTCAAGGATCTTCCATGCCGACAAACACGGTGGCGTGTAGACGAAGCTCTGCTTCATCTACACGCCCCGCTCGCGTACAGTCGGCCCTGTTGAACGGCACATCGACTACTCACGAGGCCGTCCGGTCGTCGTTTCGCGCGGGAGGCAGGCATGACATCAACGCCCAACATCATCTTCATCCTCTGCGACGACCTCGGTTACAACGACCTCGGCTGCTACGGCGGGAGCGTCATCCCGACCCCCAACCTGGATCGCCTTGCGGGGACCGGCATGCGGTTCACGCAGTGCTATACGGGCGCGCCGATCTGCGCACCGTCACGATGCGTCCTGATGACCGGCAAACACACGGGCCACTGCCGCGTGCGGGACAACTTCGGGCGCGTCGGCGGCGTCGGGGAACAGAAGCGGGTGCCCCTGGAGTCGGAAGACTTCACCGTCGCCGAACTCCTCAAGCAGGCGGGCTATGCGACCGGCATGACGGGCAAATGGGGGTTGGGAGAGCCGGGCTCGACAGGCATCCCGAACCGCAAGGGCTTCGACGAGTGGTTCGGCTACCTGAACCAGCGCAACGCCCACACCTACTATCCGCCGTATCTATGGCACAACGAGACGAAGGTGTTCCTGGACGGCAACCGCGACGACCAGCAGGGCGAATACTCGCACGATATGGTCGTCCAGTTCGCCCTCGACTTCATCCGCAGGAATCACGCCGGTCCGTGCTATCTCCACATCCCCTGGACGTTGCCCCACGGACAGTATGAGATACCGAGCGTAGAGCCCTACGACGACATGCCCTGGTCCGACGATGAGAAGGTGTACGCCGCGATGGTCAGTCGGATCGACCGTCAGGTGGGTGAGATCGTGGCGCTACTGGACGAACTAGACATCCGTGACGACACGCTCCTGTTCTTCGGTTCCGATCACGGAGCCGCGCGTCGGTGGGAAGGCGTGTTCGACAGTTGTGGCGCCCTTCGTGGACAGAAGGGGATCGTGTACGAGGGCGGCATACGCACGCCGATGATCTGCTCGTGGCCGGGACACATACCGTCAGGCGCGGTGAGCGATCAGGTCTGGTACTACGCGGACTTCCTGCCCACGGTCGCGGAAATCACCGGCAGACAGGAGCCCGACGATGTGGATGGCGTCAGCATCTTACCGAGCCTCCTCGGCGAACCCCAGGATCTGACGGAACGCTTCCTGTATTGGGAGTTCTACGGTCGCGGCTTCCAGCAGGCGGTTCGATACGGCGACTGGAAGGCGGTGCGTCCATCCACCGATCGCGTGTTCGATGAGCCGCTGGAACTCTACGACCTATCCGAGGACGTCTCGGAGTCGTCGAACGTCGCCGCAGAGCGCCCTGAGGTAGTCGCGTCGATCGAGGAGTTCCTTGCGGACTGCCGGGTCGATTCCCCCAACTGGCCGGTAGCTCGCTAGGGTCGTGCATTGCTGGCAGCGACGGGTGAGTCCGCGCTAGCCTGTCTTAACGTCGGCCCATGTGGTCGTGAGCTTGCCGCCTGATTCCACATCCCGCGTTAGGACGGACATGCCGAGGATCGGGACCAATTTCCGGGCGAAGACCGCGCTTTCGTGGTCTGGCGCGACCACGGTGATCTGCTCCGGGGAGCCGACGCCGATCCCCAGTTCCGCCGCGCGGCGTATCTGTTCCTGCCCGAACACCTTCCCGGATGAAACGGCGAGGGTCGTCCCCAGCAGTCGCAACACCGCGACGCCGACGGCATCGACCGCGACACGGTCGGCGCCCGCGATGACGACGCCGGGCGAAACACGCCTGCCCGTGTCGGGCCCGCCATCCACGAACGCCTGCATCCCGTCGAGCAGTATCAGGTCTGGTCGGTAGAGCGTGTTGAGTTCGGCGATCATCGAGCGCTGGTCGCGCGAGGAGTGAAGTTCGCCCATGTAGTTGTAGTTGTCGACGGGAGAGAACTTCGCCGCCATCCCCACGGAGTTCTTCAGCGACATGGTGAAGTGACCGCCGAAGCGATGCGTCTTCAGGCAGCACGTCTGGACGATGCTCTCGGCCTCGACGAACAGCTTCGGGAAGTGCGCCCCCCGCTGCCAGTGGGTGTCGGGCATCTCGAAGTGGGTCCAGGCTTCGCCGGGAAGTTCGTCCAGTGCGAGCGCGTCGAATCCCATCTCGGCGCCGAGATCGAATACGCCTTTCTGCTCCATGACCCTTCGCGTATCACCCATCCCGCTGCGATCGGCCACCACAGTCGACCGGGCGCCCATCTCACCGAGCTTCTCGATCAGGGACCGGAGCGTTGTCGGATGCGTCGAGCCTGGGAACGGGTCGGCGCTGTTGAAGTTGGGCTTGAGGACCACCTGCTTGCCTCTGACCGGGTCGATCTCCAGGAGGTCGATCGCGGTCGATATTCCCTCCGCGCGATCGCTCGATTTCACGAGGGACACGCGCGCCTCTGGCGCCGCCTCTGCCGGGGCGCCACGACGCGGCATCAGCGCGCTCATTCCGGCGAGGGCCGAGGCGCCGAGGAATCGCCTTCTCGTCATCATGTTCTCGCGCCTTCGTTGGTCTCGTCGGGGGACCCGCGTGAACGTCGGCATGGCCGGGCATGTCGAAAGGTAACCCATCCAGCGTTCGCCGGGCGAAATAGTGGGAGGGTGGGATTAACTACGATCGGCTGGCGACGGCTAATACGCGTCCGGCAATTGACCGTGGCGAGCGAGGCATCGGAGTTCCTGCAACGCGCGGCTGTCATGCCTCGTCGGATCAGCGGAGACGTCATGTCCCCTGCTCGCGTTCGTCGATAGGCGGATCCGGTCGGGAACGCGTGTCCGCGAGCCAACTGGCGCCCCACACGGCCCCATGAGGCTCGCGTGAGCGAACTCCGGGACCAACTGCTCGCCGAGTTGGGTCCCCAAGGAGTCCACGCCGCGGCCGAATCCGCAGCACGGATGAGTCTGGAAGAGGCGATCGAGGCCGCCAGCCTACAGCTCCCCGCCTGATCGCAGCTCTTCGCGCGCAACCTCGGCGGCGTCGCACAGGGAGCGCCACAACACCCGTCGATCAGGACATAATCGCCCTCGCCCGCGCTTCCCGGTAGCTGTTAGATCATCATACTCGCGGGCGACCTGCTGTCGGCCCATATCATCGATTGTCGGAGACTCCGCGCAAGTCCGAAGTGATTCCTGTCATCGTCGCGCAGATACGCGGGTAGAATCCCCGCGAACCCGCCCTACCGCCGGATGTGTCCGTCCGGTCGGCGCCAGCAGTCTACCGACTATCGGATATGCGGGACTCCGGGCCTCCCGGAGCATCAACTGGTAGGATGACGAGAACGTCGTGTCCCACAGCCTCATTGATCAGAACGGGTAACTACTCAGCCTGACCGCAGGTGGTCGGCGGAACCGTGCAAGGGCTGTTCGGGCGGCTTCGACCCAGTATGTTCAGGAGCCGATCGCTGGCGGTTTGGAGGGCATTTTCGGGGACGGGAACACGGTTGCACAAGCTAAACCGCCAGAATGCCCAGGGGGCGGCGTACTGCGATTGCAGAATATAGCGCGTGCGGTCAGATCGGTTTGGGGCGCCGCGGTGCCAGCACTGGGGATCTTGCAGGTAGATGTCCCCGGCTTTGCAGAAAACCGACGTGGCCCCCTGACCTTCAAACTCCGGGTGATCCTGATCGTTCGGATTACGGCCAGAATGATGACTTCCGGGAACGTACTGCGTTGGGCCGTGCTCGATTGACTCAATGTCGGTCAGTGCCATCTGGACGGTAAACCACATGACCGGCATCCGAATCCGTGGATCGTGGCGCGGGACGTTCTCGGGTACTGGAAAGTGAACCTGCCCGTCAACGTGCCATTGCTCAATTGCCAGACCAGGAAGGTTCCGGAGGACGTTCTGACCGCAGAACCTACAGTCCTGCCCCACAATCGATTCAGCCAAACTGAGAATCGGCTCTCGAAGGAGCATATCCCGAAAGACCTTATCGAGTTCGATCGTATTCCTCAGGATGAACGGGAGTTCCTCGCCGGATTCTTCATGTTTCCCCAACTGGATGTATCTCGTGTCGGCGAGTTCCGGGTTCGTTCTTTCGGCAAGGAGCGGGTCAGCAAATAGTTCGTCGGTTTTGTCGCGTACGGCGGTGACTTCCTCGGAGGTCAGCACGTCAGGGAGGTGGACGAAGCCATCGCGATGGAACTGCTCAACAACCTGCTGCGTTTTTCCCTCGCTGAATGGCTCGCCAGAGATGATTGGACTTATGGTCATGTGGATCCTTTCTTGAAGCCCCCTTTGGGCTTGGACGCTTTCTGGTAAGCCTCATTCTGTCATACCTTCCTAGCCAATTCCGCGTCCGGCATGCCCCATGTTGTGGCCGGCGCCGCGGATCTGAAGGCATTCAGCGCAAGCTCGGCGCTGTTTCGTGATCGGACGCCGATCCCATATGTAGTGGGGCCGTGATACCCGTCTAGTGGCGTCAGAGACGCGACTCCGTTCGGTTCGACGCGTCCGTCAGCGGCCGCCAGGATGACAGTGCGCGGTCCGCCAGGGACTACACGCAGACCAGTAGACGTACGGAGATCGACAGCGGTCGACTTCCGCAGTATGCCCCGCCGGGCGCCCTCGGCGACAGCCACCCCAGGTCTGCGTAAGGGACAGACCTGCGTGACGGAATCAGACGCGCTCGGAGGCCTCTCACGGCTTCCGCTGTAGAGTGCCCACAGATTTGGGGAAGACGCGCAACCGCCTGGCCGCGACGTGCCCACACGATTGGGGAAGACGCGCATACGCCTGCCTGCGACGTGCCCACAGAATTGGGGAAGGCTCCGTGGCTAGTCCCGGACGGATGGGAAACGTCGACGCCCCCGAAGGGTAATGGCCACGCACAGGCCTCGACCGTGTAGACAACACGCGGCATGCACCCGACAGAGGCACATGCGAAGGGCGACGGCGTATGGCGACGCACGAAGCAGCAGTCGACGAGGGCAGCGCCCTGCCCGCGCGCAGCCACATGTCATCAAGGGCAAGGAAGCCATCCGCATCTCGGTCACGGTGCAGAGCCGGTTTTCATCGAAGCACACCCTCTCCCTCTACGAGCTCTGCGTGCATTGGCGACGCCGAGAAAGCGGCGACGGCGAGACGCCGTCGATTCCCATCGCGAAGTTCCGCGAACTCATGGGTATCCCTGAAGGCTCTGGTAGGGGCGGGTTCGTGCGACATGGTCAAGATTGTCGGAACCGGGGTCCGTGGTGATGGCATTGGTAGTACGTCGCGGCCATCTCGGTTCGCCGAAGAGCAGCGTCTTGAGTTCGGGGCATCTTGTCCGTTCTGGATGATGGGCACTGGCTAGCTGATTGATTCGCTGCACTGGGCTCAGGCTTTTAGGCCCTGACCAAGCGGCCTCGTGTGGTCGGGTTCGGAGCCATGCTTCTCCCGCTGAAACCGACTCTTCGTACACCGGAGGTCACCTGAGCGGTTGCTGTCTCGTCGTTTGCACGAAGCTGCGCGAGTGGCTACGGTTGGTTGCGGACGAGGCTGGCGTTGGTTCTGACCGACGGTTGGCGCCTGTCGTCCCCAGACACGCGCGGTCGTCGGAGCGCGAGGGAAGTAGAGGATGCGCACGCTCACACGCCGTGGGTTCCTCCGCTCAGCCCTAGGCAGCGCGGCCGCCATGTGCTCTTCAGCATCGATCCTGTCCGCCATGAGTTGTGCCGCCCCTAAGGTTACGCCCAGCACGAATGAGACGCCGCGAAGGGTGTTGGCGGACCTCCATGTCCACCCGATGCTCAACGCCTGGCTGCGGCGGACCCCAATCGCGGTGCGCTACCCCATTCTTGCCACGATCGCCGAGACCGAATTCAACCCGACGAAGGTGTCCTGGCAGCGGTGCCACGAGGCGGGCGTCGATCTGATGTGTGCCGCCCACTTCAACCTGGGCGACGAATGGCTTTCGATGCCGACCGACCCCAACCCTCGTGCGCCAAGCAGTACGATGCTCATGATGGACCTGCTCGAACAGGAACTCGCGGGGCCCGCGGCGCCGTACGCCACGCTGGCCAAGAACCACGTGCAGCTGGCCGACCTACTCCGTGTCCGCAAGGGCGACCCAGACTTCCGCATCGCGGTCGTACATACGATCGAGGGCGGCCACGCTCTCGGTGGAGACCTCGAGGTGCTTGGGTCCCTCGCACGCCGAGGCGCGGCGAGCATGACCATCACGCACTTCTTCAACAAGGGGATCGCCACCGCAGCCAATGCGTACCCGTTCTTCCCAGACGGCAGCAGCCCGTGGCCCGCCCAGGGCGCAAGCGCCTTCGGTAAGGAAGTCGTGCGGCGCATGGAAGAGCTGGGGATGATCGTCGACATCACCCACGCGTCGGCAACAGCGGTGCGAGACGTCCTCGACTGTGCGCACAAACCCATAGTCGCGTCGCACTCCGCCGCGCGCACATTGGCCGATCACGCGTACGGGCTCTACGACGACCACATGCAGGAAATCGCTCAGCGCGGCGGGCTCATCGGCGTGATCTTGGATCCCTATCTGCTCGCCAACTACGCCGACGTGACCCTCGCCAAACGCCACGGCTCGTTACGCGATGCCGTGAGGATGGTGCGGTACGTCGCCAAGATCTGTGGAAGCCACCGAAGCGTGGCCATAGGATCCGACTACTCGGGATACATCGGCAGATCCGCGGAGATGAACCGGCTTTCGCAGATCGGTCGGCTCCGAAGCCGGCTGCTCAAGGAGTTCGGCGAGGACGAGCAAGTCGTCGAGGACATCATGGCGAACAACGCCATCCGATTCCTGCGGGAGAACTGGCGGACGGGATTCGCATGAGGGGCACGGTCCTCCACACAACGCTGCTCGTGGTCGTCGGTGTCGCGACGGCGGTACACGCGTGGGATCATGATGAGCACACGGTGCTCGCCCGTCGGGCAGCGATCGTCGCGCTCGACCCTGACGCCGGCCTGCAACTTGGGGCCGACGCCCATCCGGAGCTGGTGTTCACGTCGCCCGCCGGCTTCTCGATCGACATCGCCGACCCCATCCACCACCGGCGCACATTTGAAGAGGAGTCTGCATTTGCCGCGCGGCGGGACGAAACGGGCGACAGGTACCATGAACCCGGGCGGACCGTGCAGCAGCAGTTGCGGCGATTGCCGTCAACCGTGATTGCCGCGACGTGGGAGGCGTCGCAACGGGCCCGCCGGGACGCGTGGCCGAACGGTGAATGGCAGATCGACGCGTCGCACGGGAATGTTGTGACGAGTTACCTCCTCCACCACCTCGTCGCCCTACGCTGGGCGCAGGTCGCCGCGCAGGCGGGACCGGACGGCAGGGATGCCTTTACCGTAGCTCTGACCTACGAAGCGGCCGCGCTCAGTTACTTGAGCGACGCGTTCTCGTCCTCCCATATGAGGACACCGGTGCACAACCGGCTGTCTCGATGGCACCGCGCCAACAGCGCGGCGGCCCACAGCTACTACCGAGATGTGGGCATGTACGTGGCCGATTCGGCGGGTGACGCGTGGCAAGCGTTCGGTGACGGCGTGCTTCAGTGGTACGGGCCGACCTACGACCACGCTCTGGCGGCCTGCGTGACGTCGATGCGGGAACTCCTGCTCGTTTATCACACCGCGCGGGCAGAGCCGTCCATTCCCAGTTCGCTGCGTCAGTGGGCAGACCGCGTGTCGGCCGGACGCACGGCGGCCGAGGTGGCTGAGACCTGGCTCGGTGTCCACGACGGGTGGGAGTATTACGCGCGGGCGAAGATGCCCGCTCTTCTCCTCATACCGACACCCGTGACCGCAACATGGAGCATCCGCACTGCCGAGACCGATAGCCACGGGATACGCCGCCGGATGCACTATCCGCAGTTGCGCGCGGACGGACTGCACGACCCGGACACACAGGACATCGCCGTCGATCAGCTATACGCGCGAGATGCCGTTCCCGACTGGCTGGTACCGCGGATCCTGATCGACCACGATGCCGGCGAACTGATTCGGACACATCCTGACGTTGCCTCGGTGCGGTATGACCAGGTGTGGAACTACCCACCAAGCTACCTGGGGATGCTCCTCACCGTTGGTGGGAGCCTCCGGCGGAGGAACTCCCAGGGCGCCGGCTACTGCGTGGGGATCGGGTACGGACTCCTCAACGACCTGGCTGGGCTGCGACAACTCTCGGCGGAGCTGTCCGTGACTTGCGTGTCGGGGGATTCGCGCCGTGTCCTGCTATCGCCAGGCGTTGGTTTCGGCGTGAAGCTCCCGCTTCTACACAGCAGCATTCCTCGGGTACTGCGCCTGGCCGAGGCCCTGAGAGTTGAGGCGGGCTATGCGTGGGATCTGCGCGGGTCCCCCAAGAGCGATGGCGTCAGGCTCGGGATCGGCGTGCAGACCCCTACCATCCCTCTTGGCTTCACGTACGTGGGTTTGACTTTCCGCGCGCGCTACCAGTGGGTTTGGGCTGCCGAGGCCGTGTCCGGGGTCTGCTTGGACGTAGCCGTGCATTGAGGCAGCACGCGTCCGCGGCCGCCTCCGTCGGTCGTGGTACCGGTCATGGGGAGTAGGTTGCGGCCCGGGATACTCGCCGCGCCGGACGAGACTACGCGCGATGCGCGCGACACGCTGTTTGGGTCAGTCATGGAATGCCCAGCCTGTGGTCACGAACCAGCTTCTCCCGCGAAGTTCTGCCCGGAGTGTGGCACACAACTCGTCGCGAGTTGCCCTTCGTGTGGCGCCAAGGCGCTCCCGACCGCGAGCTTCTGTCACGTGTGCGGCAAGCGGTTGGGTGGACTCGACGTATCCCTTGCCGAAGGCGACCCAAGGCGAACCCTGGCCGCGTTGCGAGACGACACGGCGAACGGGGTTGCCGAACGTCGGCAACTGACCGTGATGTTCTGCGACCTTGTCGGGGCGACCCCTCTTTCGGACCGTCTCGATCCTGAGGAACTGAGGGATCTTCTACGACGCTACCAACACACGTCACGCGATGTGATCGAACGCTACGAGGGTACGATCGCGCAGTACCTGGGTGACGGACTTCTCGTGTACTTCGGGTATCCACGGGCGCACGAGGACAGCGCGGAACGCGCGGTGCATTCCGCGGTCGGGATCATGTCGCGCCTAGGTCCGTTGAATGCCGACATCGAGTTGGCCGATGTGCAGTTGCAGGCCCGCATCGGCATACATACCGGACTTGTGGTCGTGGGTGGCGACGATGGCGGCGATCTTGCGGTTGGCGACACTCCCAATATCGCCGCGCGGCTACAAGGCATCGCGGAACCCGATAGTGTCTTTGTGAGCCATGACACGTTCCGGCTCATCGGCAAGGCATTCGAGTGCGACGACCTCGGGAGCCAGTCGCTGAAGGGCATCGCCGAACCCATGCGCGTGTATCGCGTCCACTCAGCGCGCGGTGGCATCGCACCGCGGGACAGGGAGTCTGAAGAGACGTCCGCGCCCGTCATAGGCCGCGCCGACGAACTGAGTCTCATACGTGGCCGTTGGCGGCAGGCGCAGGAAGGTTCCGGCCAGATCATCTTGCTCAGCGGCGAGGCGGGTATGGGCAAGTCCCGTCTTGTGACGGCGTTCAGGCGTCACGTGGAGGCGCACGCTCCGCTCTACCTGGTGTCGAATTGCTCTCCGTACCACACGAGCAGCGCGCTCCATCCTCTGGCCAACGTCTGGCGTCAAGTGTGTGGCTTCCGGCCCGACGACACGCGCGCGCAGCAACTCGACAGACTCCGGGCAGCGACAAGCCCTCACGACGGCGGAGCGGAGGAGGAAGCCTTCGTGGCGTCGCTTCTCGGGATCGTCGTCCCCGACGATGTCGGCGAGGTCCACGCCACGCCGGAGCGGCAGAAACGTGAGGCGTGTGAACTGCTGCTTCGGATCCTGCTGAGCATGGCGGATCGGCAACCGGTCGTGCTGGCCGTCGAGGACCTGCACTGGGCCGATCCCTCCACGCTGGACTTCCTAGGGATGCTAGTCCGCCAGGCGCCCACGTCGTCTCTTGTCGTCCTGCTGACGTACCGCCCCACGTTCCGACCGTCCTGGCCGGTTGGGACGCACGTCACGCCGGTGCACTTGGGACGTCTGCCGCCCAGCGAGGCGAAGACGATGGTGGAATCGCTCTCGTCATGCGAGCGGATGCCTACGAGCCTGGTGGAGCAGATCGTCGCACGGGCAGACGGAATCCCCCTGTTCATCGAAGAGCTCACCATGATGGCAGGCGACTCGCGTTTGGCCGAGAACTGGTCAGAATACGGCGCCAGGGGGACAGGTCCGCGCGTGCCAGCGATTCCTGCGACCCTGCACGACTCGCTCATGGCGCGCCTCGACCGTCTCGACGAGGGCAAGGAACTCGCTCAGGTCGCGGCGGTGCTCGGTCGGGAGTTCGGCTACGAACTCCTCGAGGCGTTCATCGGGGATCAGGAGAGGGCCCTACGCGACGCGCTGGACAAGCTGGTCGCCGAAGAGTTGCTGCATCAACGTGGTCTGCCGCCAAGGTCGACTTACATCTTCCGGCACGCCCTCATCCGGGATGCCGCGTACGAGTCGCTGCTGCGCACCCGGCGACAGGAGTACCACCTTCGCGCCGCGGAGTTGCTCGCCGCGCAGTTCCCGGATGTGTTGGAGAATCAGCCGGAGTTGCTGGCGCAGCACTTCACGGAGGCGGGGGCGATCTCGGATGCCGTCGACTGGTGGGCCCGCGCGGGTGAACTGTCTATCCATCGGTCGGCGAACGTGGAGGCCGCCGCTCAATTGACTGCGGCTCTCGACCTCCTCAGCGACGGGGCCGCTATTGACGGGCGAGACGAACGTGAGCTCAGCGTCCTGTCCCTCTTAGCGGTGGCGCACATCGCTGCCAAGGGGTACGCGGCGCCTGAGGTCGGATCGGCCTACGAACGGGCTCGAGAACTCGTCAGTGTGGTCGATGACCCACTCCGGTTCTTTCCGGCCCTCCACGGTATATGCCGGTACTACACTACGCGGGGCGAGCACGCGACGGCGGAGGGCCTCGGGGAGAAGCTACTGTCGCTGGCGAACGGGACTGACGACGTGGGGCTGCAAATGGAGGCGCATCGCGCCATGGGTCATGTCCTGTGGAGCGTGGGCAAGCAGCAACTCGCGGTGGCGCACTTCGATTCCGCGATCGCGTCGTATGACGCCGGGACGCATCGTTCCCACGCCTTGCACTATGGGGGCGACCCGCAGGTCATGTGTCTGGGATTCTCGGCCGTTGCGAAGACGATCCTCGGCTTCCCCGAGGAGGGGCTGGAGCGTAGTGGACGCGCTCTGTCGTCGCCGCACGCGCTCGACCACCCGTTGACAGGGGCCTTCGCGTTGGCCTTCAGAGCGTATGTGCTGCAGTTGTGTGGCGACCTGGCTGGCGTAAGAGAGGTGGCGGAGGAACTCATCGTGCAGGCGCGGGAGCAATACATGCCCTACTGGCTGGCGGCTGGGACTATCTTGCACGGGTGGGCCGTCGCGCTACAGGGCGACCCGAGGGCCGGGGTGGACGAGATGACGGTAGCGCTCGATCTCTTCGCACGGGCAGGCACTGACAACCTCATGCCATACGCCCTCACCCTCATGGCCGAGGGGCAGGTGGAACTCCACGAATACGCGCTAGCCGCAGCGTCCCTGGACGATGCCCAGAAGCGCGTCGACCGCACCGGCGAGCGGGTATGCGCCCACGAGCTATGCCGCGTCCGGGGCGAAGTCCTCTACAGGTCGCCCGACCCGGACCACGCCGCTGCGGAACGCAGCTTCCGCGCCGGGATCGAGATCGCGCGGGAACAACAGGCGAAGTTCATGGAACTCCGCGCGGCGACGAGCCTGGGTACATTCCTACGGAGCCAGGGGAGGTCGGAGGAGGCGCGCGACATCATGGGGCCCGTCTGCGGCGAGATCACCGAGGGAGAAGGAACGCCTGTGGTGCTTCGGGCGCGCGAGTTGCTGGAGTCGCTGCTTGCGTAGGGCGTGGCAGGGCGCCCGCGCCATCACCAAACGTTCGTTTCCGACCGAATGCAGATGACCTGGGTAGAGCCAACTTAGGTTACGTCATGTTCCTCTCTTGGGATCCGAGCTACGCTGCGTGGTTCGTGTGTTCCCTTGACCGAGGCGCATCTAGGACCGCCGGACGCGTGACATAGTCGACAGGATCGGGCAGTCGTGTGCCGGGCCGATGGAAGGCGTGCCAACGCGGTTACTCGAGCCACTTCTTACCGTCGGGACAATGCTCGTGTCAGGAGGGCCTCCGCCCAAGACTACGTCTCTATCGCATGGTCGAAGGACGTCATCAGCATCCCGGCCTCAGCCGAAGGACTGGCTCCTGATGGAACGGCCAGAACTCATGCGATTGACCGCCGATTGAGTGAGATGGGTGAGAAGCTGCCCCAGGAACTGTATCCAGTCGACCAAGATGCGTCCGCACCGGCCGCACAAGCAGCTGCCGTACCCGTTCGCGGTCGCAAGAGACCTGGTGTAGCTTTGAGGTCGTCGCTGGTAGTGGGATCTTCGTGGATGGGGCCGGTCAGCTGTACAACGGGGAAGGATGGAAGGCTCTGGGATTCGCTGCGGGGTCCATCCTGGGCTGGTTCCTCGTTATGTATGAGCCGGCCGGGTGGATAGGTGAGTACCACTGGACCACGGAGGCCGGCAGCCGCCTGCTCGGAGGCGCTGTAGTGAAACTAACTGCCTATACATGGGCAGCCGGGGATGCTTACCTGAGCGCCAACTGGATCAACATGGCTCGGGAATATGGGAGGGGAACGGAGCTGCCCACGCACCACTGGCACGTAAGAATGAACCCAGAGCGTCGAGGCCGACGAGCGATGCTGGCGCTCACGTACAGGACGTAGATCCGGCCGCCTTCCTATAGAGGCCGATATGTCGCACTCGGATGCCGCGACGGTGCTGTGACATGAGCTGCGCTTGGCCACGTAGAGTGTCATACTCGGGCCACGCAGACCGAGCGCCCGGGCGGAGGGGATGGCCCTTGAGGCTACTCCTAAGATCTGGGCACGCCCGACACCCCAGGCCGATGCGCGATGCTGTTCCATAGTTGGCAATTCGCAGTCTTCTTCCTCATCGTCTATCTCGCCTACCTACCGCTACGGACGACGAGACTTCGGCTCCCCTGGCTCCTGGCCGCCTCGTACTTCTTCTATGGATGGTGGAACCCGCTCTATCTGCTGCTCATCGTGTACTCGACGGCGATCGACTACTTCGCCGTCCTCTGGATGGCGAGAAGCCCAAGACGGCGACTCGGGCTCGTCGTCAGTGTGATCAACAATCTAGGGCTGTTGGCGACGCTCAAGTACGGGACGTTTGTCACCGAGAACATGAACGCGCTGCTTGCCCAGCTGGGCGCCTCTACGAGGATTCCCAGTCCCGGATTCCTTCTCCCCGTGGGCATCTCGTTCTACACGTTCCAGTCTATGAGCTACACGATCGACTTCTATCGAGGCAAGATCCCGAGGGAGAAGGACTTCGTTAAGTTCGCGACCTTTGTCTCGCTGTTCCCGCAACTCGTGGCAGGACCGATCGAACGGGCCGGTGGCCTTCTTCCTCAGTTGGAACGACGGCGCGAGATATCCCCCGAGAGGGTCACCGACGGCCTGTCACTCTTCGCCGTCGGACTGTTCAAGAAGGTTGCCCTGGCTGACCATTTGTCGCTGTATGTCGATCGAGTCTACGGCGCTCCGGCTCTTTTCCACGGGCCCGCCCTAGCGCTGGCGACTTTCGCCTTCAGCTGGCAGATCTACTTCGATTTCAGCGGCTATACCGACATGGCGCGCGGAGTCGCGCGGATGATGGGCTTCGATCTGATGCTCAACTTCCGGAATCCGTACCTCGCCACGGGCCTGGGTGACTTCTGGAGTCGCTGGCACATCAGTCTGTCCTCGTGGTTCAAGGAGTACGTGTATATTCCCTTGGGAGGAAACCGCGGCGGCCGGCTAAGGACTTACCGCAACATGGCGTTGACGATGCTCCTTTCGGGGTTGTGGCATGGGGCCGCGTGGACGTTCGTTCTCTGGGGTGCCGTGCACGCCGTCGGGAGATGTCTTACCCGTGAACTCGAGGGCACGTCGTTCTATCGAGATAGGATCCCGGCCTCCGTGAAACGCCTGTTCGTCTTCGCGTTCGTCACGTTCGCGTGGATATTCTTCCGAGCGGAAAGCCTGGGCGACGCCTATCTGATCGTAGGACGACTGTTCACCACCGGCCTGGCGGATCCGCAAGTGCCCCTGATCGTACTGACGTTGTGCCTGGCAGTCTGGGCGTATCAGCTATTCTTCGAGTCTCGCCTCGGGCGCATCGCCGAGATGAGGCCGGTGAAGGTGGCGATGATGTGTTGCATCTTGATCTACCTCGTCCTGTTTGCGAGCCCGAGCCATGAGCCGTTCATTTACTTTCAGTTCTAACGCCCTCCGCCTATCGTGGCGTGACTGGCTGATCGTCGCTGTCCTGCTGGGGGCCGTGGCCTTGGGGGCGCCTCACGCTTGGCGCGGACTCGAGAGATTCGAGCCCATGGACGATTACCGGACTCCGTACCATCTGAGCACGGACTACTGGTCGTTGTCTCGATGGAGTCGATACGCCGCCGCCCGCTACCCCGCGGTAGTCATTGGGGATTCGTTCGTCTGGGGTCAGTACGCACCGCCCGAGCAGACGCTGTCGCACTATTTGAACCGGCGGGCGGGGGCGCGTATGGTCGCGAACCTGGGCGTCGACGGGCTGCATCCGGTCGCGATGCTCGGCTTGATGAAACACTACGGGAGGGCCGTATCGGGTCGAGGCGTGATTCTCCATCTGAACGCGCTGTGGATGAGTTCCGTGGAACGCGACCTCCAGGGCGAGGAGGAGACCCGTTTCAACCACCCTCGCCTGGCGCCCCAGATCACGCCGTGGCTCGCCTGCTACGACGCGTCCCTGGTCGAGCGACTCGGCGTAGTCGTGGCACGGCAGGCGCCCTTCCTCGATCTGGCCGCCCACATTCGTCTCAACCACTTCGAGAACATGGCGCCGGCGGAGTGGTCCATGCTGAACCCGTACCGGAATCCATTCCGTGGTGGTGCATTCGTCGCACCGCAGCCGGAGCGGAGGCCTCGCTCCAACCCGGTTCCCTGGACACGCCGCGGGATAGAGCCCGTCGACCTGCCCTGGATCGACTTGGAGGAATCGCTGCAGTGGCAGTCGTTCCGCGATCTGATACACCTCCTCGTCGCGCGGGACAACGACGTGTTCGTCGTAGTGGGGCCGTTCAATCCTCACCTCCTGGCTCCGTCCAGTCTCGCGCGTTACCGCACTGCAAGAGGCGCCATGGAGTCGCTACTAGTCGCGATGGAGACGCCGCATCTGACCGTGTCCGACATGCCCGGCGAGTATTACGCCGACGCGAGCCACGTACTCGCGGAAGGCTACGCAAGAATCGCCGACACACTGTTCGAGAGCCGGTCCTTCCGAGAGTGGATGGGCCGATTACGCAGGGGGTCTGTTGATGCCCGAGCCGTCCCGGATTGACTCGCTTATCGTCGCGCTGTTCCTTTTTTGCGCCATCGCCTCGACCAGCGTTGCGCGCATCCACGTCTGGGACACGCAGTCGCCGGATGTCGATGCGATCGACCTCGGGGATAGGGCCGGTTGGGCCGACGTTCCGGGGAACGCCGCGCCGGGATACCGACCGCGAGGGCATATCGTAGTTGAGAACGAGCACGTGTCCGCGGTCTTCCGCTCAGATCAGGGAGTGGCCGTACATTCGCGCAATGGAAGTCGCCGGGTGCGGCTGGGCCCGTTCCGGGCAAAGACGGCGTCCATGGTTGTCCGCAATATACTGCGGAGCGCCGACGGCGCAGTGACCGTCGAAGTCGAGTACTCCGACCCGGGCGCGAAGGAGCGCGTGGCCTTCGAGTTCACGGACGACTGTGTTCTGAAGGTCACGCCGGGCGCGAGCGGCATCCGTCTTCTCGCGGATATCGAATACGTCGTCGCTCCAGACTTCCTCACCGACGATCTTGTCTTCGTTCCCGACGAGTACGGCGTTGAGACGCTGCACGTGCCGTCCTCCGGTAAGGTTCTCTTGGGACTACTGCGGGGTGGGGACGGTATGCTCGTCGCTGCCTGGCCGGACGTGGGACGGAAAGCCAGTCTGACTCTCGGCGCCGCCGAATCCCGAGAGCGTCAGGCGACGTCGATGGACATCGGGGCCGGTGGGAGGCCGATCCACGTGGCGCTGCTCGATACGCCCGGCATCTGGCACAGGGAGACGTTCACGTCAGCCTACGTGGAACGAGACGTCGCCTCGGACTGGCAGCGGCCCTTCCGCGCCAAGTGGACTACCCAGTTGGTCGAGGACCGGGTGAAGACGACGTTCCGATTCCTCGAAGCCAAGCGGGGACGGATGTGGAGAGCAGGGATCGGCACGTACGCCTATCCCGCGTGGTTCGATGGCGACCGCGCGATGTTCCATCTCGGCAAGAGAATCCCTGCCAAGGGGTTCTCCCTGGTCTACTGCCTGGAATCTGACGGCGACCCCGTCGAAGCCGCGCGCACTCCCGCGGACGTCTTGAGGCGCGCCTTGGATGAGGCGGCGTACGTCGGCGAAATGGACGTCGACGGCCGCGTGATGCGACCCGCGTATCGGCCCAACACGGTCGTCGCCACGGCAACCTGTGGCGTCACGGACAGGCTGAAACCGATCTTCGCGGAGGGGCAGCAGCGCGAGAAGATCGAGTACATACAGGCCGGGATAGAGGACATGATGTCGCACCTGGTCGTACTGGCCGAACGCGCCGACGAATACCGCGCGTTCGTCGACGAGATGACCGAGTACCTCTCGGCGAGTCGCGCGGATCGACCCGAGATGGACGCGTACCTCGGCGAGATGGCCGACATCACTAGCCGCATGTCGGATGTGTTCGACCATCACCGAGAGAACATCAGGGATCTAGCATACGCGCGGGAGTTAGGCATACGCACGGTCGCATTGGCCCAAAGCGTGGACGCGGATGTGGATGCGCTCTCGGAATTCATGAAGCTGAAGAACGAGTGGACTGGGATGGGTGGGTCTCTAGAGACCCTAATGCGGCAGTTGCACACGACCGCCCGCAAGCTGTTCCAGGAAGCGGGATACCGTAGCGCCCCGGATCGTCGCGCGATTCCGTTCGCCGAGGAGATCCGACGCCGCACGAAGGCGCTGCTCAGGGAACCTAGAGAGTACGAGATATGGTCGGACTACTGATCCGATCTGCCCGCCGTCGACGCCACCGCGAAAGCACTTGGGGGTACCTGCATGCCGAGCATCGCCATCACTCGACGTCGCTTCCTGTCCGATGCCGTCTACGGGACGATTGCCGTCATCGTCGCCGGGTCGGCACGGCGCGGCCTGGCGGAACTGACGAGGGGCGCCGAGGGAGCCAAGTCCGGCATCGACATGGTTCTTGTGCCGGGAGGCGCCTTCACGATGGGAGATGAGAACGGCGAGCCCGACGAGACCCCTCACCCGGTCGAGGTGGGCGCGTTCTACATGGACCGAACTCTCGTGACGCAGGCGACGCACCAACAGATCATGGGTGCGAACCCGGCGAGATGGGTAGCGGACAAGAACCCGGTCGAGCAGGTCCGTTGGTCTGATGCGGTTCGGTTCTGCAACGCGCGCTCGCGCGTCGAAGGTCTGCAGCCCGCATACGACGAAGACACGTGGGAATGCGCCTTCGATGCGGATGGATACCGGCTTCCGACCGAGGCCGAGTGGGAGTACGCCTGCCGCGCCGGCACTCGGACGCGCTACTGGTTCGGAGACGCGGCCCGCAAGCTCAAGGATTACGCCTGGTTCGAAGACAACTCCGGAGGACGACCTCGGCCTGTCGGCGCAAAGCTGCCCAACCCCTGGGGTCTATTCGACATGTACGGGAACGTCTGGGAGTGGTGCAACGACTTCTACGGGGTCGACTACTACGGGAGTAGCCCCCAACAGGATCCTACCGGGCCCGACGCCGGTGACACCAGAGTCGTTCGTGGCGGGAGCTGGGCGGCCGACGCCGGGCAGTGCCGATCGGCCTACCGCTACAACGAAGCTCCTGGCTATGTGGACGTGTGCTTTGGGTACGACATCTACGGTTTCCGCTGCGTTAGAGCCGCGGGGAACGCGGAATAGCGACGTGTGTTCTGTTCCAACCGGCTCATCGGCTCCGATCGGCATTGACCCTGGCTAGCCGTCAGCGTCCCGACACTTGGGACACCAGCAATATGGCCAGATCCGACCCGCATGGCAAGCGCATTCACCGGTGTCGGTCCAATAGGGTTCTATGACGCCGTCTTCAGTCGCGCGTCGGGATGTCGAGGGAGCGTGGTACGTGCGCGTTCGTCCCCATTGACACACCTTCTCTCTGGGAGTAGTGTCGCGATATAGGAACATGTTCCCGTCGTCCGTGAGGAGAAGGCGATGACGACGTCGGCGCCATCCAGGCTATCTGGCCCAGAGCGAACCCGCCGCATCCGGCGCCATATCGAGCGTCATGTCTCTTCCTCTGGGATCCTCCCCACGGTGCGCGAAGTGCGCGGTACCGTCGGCGGGAGCACGGATCTCATCACGCGTATCCTCGGCGAATACCGGCGTCCGTCTTCCAGCCGACGAGAGGAACGCGTCGCGACTGCGCCCCCGCGCGCGGCGTCGAAGGGTGGGTCGGCTTCCGATACAGGAGATTCGCAGCATCGCGGCCGACAGGAAGATGGGCGGGGCCGCGGAGCAGACGACAGATTCCACGTGTTCTTCGCGCACTCGCCTGTCGGTCTCGCGCTTGTTGGCTCGGACGGACGGTTCGTCGAGGTCAACCTCGCGATCCAGCAGATGCTTGGGTATTCGGAAGAGCAACTGCGGGAGATGTCGATTGTCGACGTGACCCACGCCGACGATGTCGACAGCAGCGTGGCCATGGCGGGGACGCTGGTCGATGGGGCGCAGGATCGCTGCCGCTTCGAGAAGCGTTACGTGCGTAGGGACGGGGAGATCGTGTGGGCGGCCGTGGACATCGCCGCGGATCGTCTTGACGACGGATCTGTGCGTTTCCTCAGTGTGGTCGAGGACATCACGGAACGTAGATCGATGGAAGATGCGCTCCGGGAAGGAGAACGTAGATTCCGAGCCATCTACGATGCATCCCCGATAGGGATCGCCGTCGCCAGCGCCGCCGGGGATCTCATCCACGCGAATCCGGCGTTCGCGCGGATGCTGCAGCGGAGCGAAGCAGAGCTGCTGGGACTGCCGATTCGAGAATACACGCACCCGGACGATGCCGACGGGAACGCGCGTCTGTTTGCGGAGTTGGTCGACGGGAAGCGGGACCAATATCGGACGGTGAAGCGGTACGTCCGCGCGGACGGCACGGTCGT
Organism: Candidatus Poribacteria bacterium; assembly: GCA_018644665.1. GTDB lineage: Bacteria > Poribacteria > WGA-4E. The sequence continues at coordinate 11,293 of JABGQA010000088.1, read as the reverse complement.
CGTGGGGGATCGAGTGGCGACGGCGCTCCGCGATAATAGCGGTCGTTTCGTGCAGACGTTCGCGATGGTGGAGGACATCACCGATCGGCTCTCGGCGGAGCGCTCCCTCCGAGAGAGTGAGAACGAGAAGGCTGCGATCCTCTCTGCGATGCCCGACCTCGTCCTGCACCAGGACGCCGACGGTCGCTATCTCAACTGCTACAAGGCTCCGGAGATCGACACGCTCATTCCGGTGGACGCGTTCCTGGGCAAGTTCATGGAGGAGGTGTTGCCGCCGGATCTGGCGGCGAGTGGGCGACAGTTGATCGATCGCGCGCTGCGCACCCAGACCGTCCAGACCGATCAGTATCAGATCGAAGGTGAGGGTGACGGCAGCTTCTACGATCTGCGAATGGCTCCCGTGGGCGCCGACGAGGTCGTGAGTGTTATCCGCGACGTGACCAGCCATCGCCGCGCGGAGGCGTTGCTGGCGGCCCGCGCGCGTCAGCAGGCAGTGGCGGCTCAGTTCGGCCAAGAGGCGCTCGCGGGTCGAGACTTGCCGTCGCTTCTGCAGCGCGCATGTGAAGTGTTGGTCGATACCCTCGACGCGACACACGCCAAGGTGCTGCGGTTGATGCCCGATGGCGAGAATCTGCGTTTGGAAGCAGGGATAGGCTGGTCATCAGGGCTGGTGGGCCATGCCGCTGTGGATGCGGGCCCGGAATCGCAGGCTGGATTCACACTGCTCTCCGACAGTCCCGTGGTCGTCCAGAACCTGCGGGAGGAGGCCCGCTTCCGCGGGCCGCAACTGCTACTGGACCATCGGGTCGTCAGTGGTCTGAGCGTCGTGGTTCGCGGCGTGGAAGGACCTTACGGAGTTCTAGGCGCACACACGTCCCGCCATCGTGAATTCCGGGCTGAGGACGTGGACTTCATTGAGTCCATCGCCAATGTACTGGCGTCCGCGATCGTGCGCGCGGCGCACGAGGAGGCGATCCAGGATCTCAATGTTCGCCTTGAGGCGCGCGTGGCTGAGCGCACTCGCGCGCTGGACGAAGCCTATCAGCAGCTGCAGAGCGAGCTGACCGTGCGAGAGCGTGCAGAGCAGAATCTCCGCACGACGCAGGATGAGCGATCGCGTCTCATGCAGCGTATCCTCACGATCCAGGAGGAGGAACACACGCACATCGCGCGGGAACTCCACGACCGGGCGGGACAGGGTCTGTCATCCCTGCTTCTGGGAATGCGCGCGCTGGAGCGTAAACTGAGTTCCGACTCGCTGGGGCACGATGTCGCACAGCTTCGCGAACTCACCACGGAGACGCTGGCCAGCATCCGGAACCTGGCGTTGGAGATGCGGCCGAGTTCTCTGGAGCATCTCGGTCTTGCTGCGACGTTGGAACAGGACGTCCTGCGTCTGGGAGAGCAACTCGGCGTCAAGGTAGGCTTCCATGGGCATGACCCGACAGGCGGTCGTCTACCCCCTGCGGTGGAGATCGCTCTGTATCGGGCCGCGCATGCGGCGCTCACGAACGTGAAGCTGCACGCCAAGGCCAGCAGCGTGAGCGTGACAATGCAGCAGCGAGGCGACCGTCTCACCGTGATCGTCGAGGACGATGGTGTGGGCTTCGATATCGATGCCACCCTGGCGCAGCCGGTCGACGGCCGGTTCGGACTTCTGGCGATGACGGAGCGCCTCCGCCCGTTTTCCGGGGAGGTGGCGTTCGAGGCGAGTCCGGGTCAAGGGACCACGGTCTTTCTCGATGTCCCGATCGCGCCGGCGTAGGCGTTCCGAGCGACGGAAGGGGCGTAAGGCTGCGGATCTGCGGCTGAAGGAGTGGATCCTCTCGGTGACTGAGGATCATCCGGGATTCGGGTATCGCCGCATCTGCCCGGAGTTGTCCAAGCGTTTGGGCGCGCCGGTGAACCACAAGCGGGTGCGTCGTGTCCTGCGGTGCTACGAACTGGGTCTTCCTCGGTGTCTACCGGCATCGCCGCCTTCCCCCGTGCAGCGGGTGATTGCGGGAGCGGGAGATTCCGCCGACCTGACGAAGGGTCGTCGCCTCGCTCCGATGGAAGCGTTCTCCACCGACTTCACGGAATTGGTGTACGCGGAGGGAGAGCGGAAGGCATGGTCCATGGCGTTGGTGGGCATCGCCAGTCGCTGGGCAGGCGGATGGTCAGCGGCTTCCTGGCGCAATCGAGAGACTGCGTCGGACGCGCTGGGTCCATCTACGACGAAGCATGGGAGACCGCGATCTCTCGTTGGAGGGCGTGGTGTTCCATCACGACCAGGATTCGGTCTACACGAGTCACGACTGGCTGCGGCAGGTGCTGCCGGTCGACCGCGGTCGACTCTCCTACGCGCACCGTGGGGCACGAGACGACCCGTGGATCGAGTCGTTCTGGGGTCGCTTCAAGACGGGAAACGCTTCCCTGTTGTGGGAAGCGGAGACGCTGGACGGGGTGGTCGAGATCGTGGGTAGGCAGATGGTCTACTACAACCAGGAACGCCGGCACTCGGCGTTGCATTATCAACCTACGAGGAGTTCCTCGGGAACTGGTTGGTCGAGGGAGTCTCGTCGGTGACCTTAGCCGATATTGGCCTGTGAAATGGAGCGGTCTACGGGGCTCAGATCCAAGCCGTTCAGCCGTCGCCTCTGAGCGCGCCGAGCCGTCCAGAAGATCATCGCCACTGCCGTCTACCGTGGGCCGCGCGTCGTCGACGGAGCTTGTGTCGCAGGGCGTCACCTTACAGTCGCGGCCTCGCCCGGTCAATCCGCTTCATAGCGGCTCAATCGACACGCTACGACCCTTGTTCTCGACGGTCGGCCCCGCCGATTGGATGACACCGTCGCGCGCCTCCTGCCCGACGATGATCGGCATGGATGTTTCGTTGCGGAGCGTCACACCACGCGTCGCCCGTTCGCTGTACGGCGATATGCCTTCGCCTGCGCCGGGCTGCGCGTAGCCGATGAGGATCGGCAGTACCTTCGACCGACTCTCGCCGTTGAATCGCCGAATAGTCACCTGATGCCCAGACCCATGGATGGTCGCAAGCGAATGCACTGTCAACTCCGATTCCGCCGATGTCAGGGACAACTCGACGGAAGCGTTGGCGCCTTCAACGAACAACAGCGGGCCGTACTGAGCATCTCCGACGCTGTTCACCACGACGGCGTTGCCGGCCACCCAATAGCCCCGTTCCGTCCCAATCGTGCGGCAATCTTCGACGCGCGCGCCGCCGTCCGTGCGCAACTCGAACCCGCCCCGCATGTGTTTGGCGACGCAGTTCGTGAACGAGATGTTCTTGATATCACCATACGTTCGATAGCCGTCTTCGGCCAGCGACTTCATATACCCCGGCGTGACCCTCGCTTCGCCGTCGCGGTTCTTGTACACCGATTCGAAGTTGCGGTCGAAGCCGAATCCAGACGTTTCTGCCAGCATCTCGTCGGTTGAGCGCATGACGCCCTCAACGTAGCAGTTTTCGAATCGCGCGTTCTCCGCTTCCTTCTGGATGTAGTAGCCGTGTCCGAAGGATCCCATGTACAGCTTGCAGCCCACGATGTGTGCGTCGTTTCCGACGACAAGCAATCCGCTGTGCTTGTAGCCGCCGCTCTTGCCGAACAGATCGCCATAGCCGTATGGGGACGATCCACGCACGTGGAGCGTTATGTCGCGGAGCGTGTTTCCGTCGCCGCCAACAGAGACGACGGAGCCGCCGCGAGACAGTCCCTCGCCGATGTCAGTGATCGTCAGGCCCTCGACGACGTTCCCGTTTCCGGTGACGAGAAACTCGCTCGTGTGAGTGGGCGGGCGAAGTTCGGACCGGAGGGCGGTGTCCACTTCAATCGTGACGCCGCGCAACCGAAACACGTTCCCGCTTCCGCTGAGGTTCATGAACTCGAATCGTTTGCTCTCTCGCCGCGCGGTCATTGAGTCAAGCGGCAGCCAGTCTATTAGTCGGTATAGACCAGGCTCCATCGTGATCTCGAGACCGCTCTGTTCAGCGTACGCTTGCAGATCCGCCAAGTTGGACGCTTCGACCTGCGTTCGCTCGCTCTGAGCCCACGCCATCCCAACGAGGTGGGTCATTGCCGCAAGAAGGACCATGCATCTCTCCTGTTCGACCACGGATCTTCGTGCAATGGTAGCAACGCTAGTCATCCTGAATGAGCGCGGCCGCGTACGCGCGTGGACCCATCGCGCTGATCCGTCGATCTCCGCCGATCCCGGTTAAGTTGCCGTTCTGCGCAATTGCCGCCGCTATGCGCAACCCCACACCGTGCAGGCCAGGCTGGGAGCGCCGGCGCATCTGCGAGGAGGACGACATGAGACCTGCTATGCGAACGTCGTCGTCGCTGACGCTACCCGGGCATCAGCCGGGAACATGCAGAGCCGATGCGTCCCCGAGCGTCAGCCCGCGCCCCGACGCTCCCTGGCCTTCTCGCGAGCGTTGCGCGTCCAGACGCCGTACACGGGCGTGTGTCCGTAGTCGTGCAGCGTCGCGCGTTTCAGGTGTGGCGAGTAGTTCCCGATGTGCCACAGCGTGTTCCGGTAGAGCGCGAAGTCCCCCGCATCAAGACACAATCGCACCGCGCCGGGCATGCTGCGCGAGTAGTCCAGGCCGGCCCGTTCGCGTTCCTCGTATGTCAGCCCATCGAGCTTTGGACTGGGGATGGCGCCCTGTGGGAACAGGGCCTTCTCGTCGGGCGTGTCGTGCCGGAGGTGGCTGCCCGGAACCACCCACGTGCAGTTGTCTTCATATAGCGCGCAGTTCACCTGGTTGAACAGTTCGCCGTCGGCCATCGACCGTTCCCACATGTCGATATCCAGGCCCGGAATATTGTCACGCCAGTCGCGGTGCCATGCCGTGCACCAGGGCTGCTCGGCTGGCTCGAACAGCACCCCGAACAGGTCTCGGTTCCCGTGGCGATGCCGTGGCGACAGGACGCGCGCGATTGCGTCGATCAGTTCGGGCAAGTCGGCGTAGTCCTGGAAGGCGGCCGTGTCCAGGTCGAAGGCGCCGACGGGCTGTAGGCGCTGCGCCTGCGGGCCAGCACGCTCCCGCGCTATGACCCGCGCCGCGTCCGTGACCCGCCTGAGATCGGCGATGAGGGAAGGCGGCAGTATCTGTCGGAACACGGTGTAGCCGAGAGTGTGGAACTCCTCGACGCTGCGATAGCTGAACTGATACGCCACGCGTCCTCCTCTGCGCGTCTAGCTAATGCGGCCCCGCCTGGCCCTGCATCACGCTGTCACAACCCGCGTCGTGGGGCAAGGCGCCCCGAAGACCGGCTCTGCCCGATGGGCCTCATTTGGCCATCCTCCCTCAATTGCCGCGCCCGGCCGAGGATCGTAGACTTGGCCGTCTGCTACGGTGGCTCCGCTTCGCGCAAGACCCATCACCAAGCGCATGAGGAAGCCCCGCCATGGTCCCGCGCAGCCGCAAACTCATCCCGCCCCTGCTTGCGCTCATTGCGTGCATCAGCGCGTGCGGCGACGACGCCGATCTACCGCTCGACGATGCGATCCCCGGTGGAGACACCGCCACGGACGCGAACGGTTATGGCATGGACGGCGCGGATGTCGTCGGCCTTCCAACGCCAGGTCGCGCCACCATCGCCTTCACCTCCAACCGCGACGCTCCACGCGGCGAGGGCGGCTCGGATATCTACGTGATGGATGTCGGCGGCGCCAATCTGCGCAGGATTACCGAAGACAGCTCGGGGTACTCTCGTCCCGCATGGTCGCCTGATGGGAAAAGCATCGCGTTCACGTCGTGGCGCGACGGCGCAACCAACGCTGAGATCTACGTGATGGACGCCGACGGCACGAACCAACGCAACATCACCAATCACCCCGCCGTCGACACGTCCGCTGCCTGGTCACCTGACGGCAAGAGCATTGCGTTCCAGTCGCGACGCGACGACAACGGCGAGGTCTACGTCATGGATGGAGATGGTGGGAACCAGCGCAACATCACGAACCACCCCGACAGCGACTATTCCGCCGCCTGGTCACCCGACGGCAAGAGCGTCGCGTTCTCGTCGGGGCGCGACGGGAACTCAGAGATCTACGTGATGGATGCAGACGGCGCGAATCAGCGTAGGATCACGAACCACCCCGACAGCGACGATTCCGCCTCCTGGTCGCCCGACGGCAAGAGCATCGCGTTCGTGTCAACTCGCAACGGGAACACAGAGATCTACGTCATGGACGCCAGCGGCGGCCGTCAACGCAGGCGCACCAACCATCCTGAGAAGGACGACACGCCCGCCTGGTCGCCCGATGGCAAGAGCATCGCGTTCATGTCAAAGCGCGACGGGGACGATAACCCTGAGATCTACGTGATGGACGCCAACGGCGCCAACCAACGCAACCTCACCAACCATCCTGCGCGGGACTACGGCCCCGCGTGGCCGCCCTTTTTCCGGTAGGCCCATTCTGCCGTACTCCCTCGATTGCCGCGCCCGGCCGAGGATCGAGGACTTGGCGGTCTGTGCCGGTGGCTCCGCTTCGCGCAAGACCCATCCCCAAGCGCATGAGGAAGCTCCGCCATGGGCACACGCATCGGCAAACTCACCCCGTCCCTGATCGCGCTCACAGTGTTGATCGGTGCGTGTGGGAGCGAGGATGCTGACCTGCCGCTCGACGACGAGATACCCGACGAAGGCGCTACCACCGACGGCCGCGTCTACGACATGCCCGACGGGAACAACGTCGTCCCTCTTGCGGAAGGTCCTCCCAAGATTGCGTTCGAGTCACGGCGCGACGGCAACTCAGAGATCTACGTCATGCGCGCCGACGGGACGAATCAGCGCCGACTCACCAGAATGCCCGGCCGTGATCACTACCCTACGTGGTCGCCTGATGGACGAAAGATAGCGTTCGAATCGTGGCGCGACGGGGGCGGGGAAATCTACGTGATGGAGGCCACTGGGAAGAACCAGCGCAATCTTACGAACCATCCCAAGGATGACTACATGCCCACGTGGGCCCCAGACGGAGAAAGCGTCGCCTTTGCATCGGATCGGGATGGCACGTCGGACATCTACGCAATGGACAACGACGGCGCTCACCAACGCAACCTCACGAACCATCCGAACGACGAAGACTGGCAACCCGCGTGGTCGCCCGACGGGAGCACGATCGCGTTCTACTCGTCGCGCGATGGCGCCTATGAGGTCTACGTCATGGACGCGGACGGCACGAACCACCGCAACATCACCAAGCACCCAGCGGATGACGGTCAGCCCGCATGGTCCCCTGATGGCCAGCGCATCGCATTCTACTCGTCGCGCGATGGGAACGAGGACATCTATGTGATGGACGCAGACGGTACGAACCAGCGTAATCTCACCGAACGCCCGGGCCTCGACGCTTTCCCAGCTTGGGCTGCCGACGGAGGCAGCATCGCGTTCTACTCGTCTCGCGATGGCAACTATGAGATCTACGTGATGGACCCAGACGGGGCGAATCAACGCAACCTCACCAACCATGCCAAGGAGGACCTCGAGCCGGCGTGGTCGCCCGCTACCCGATAGACCTGATTTCCGGGTTGGCGCGCCCTGCTACGCAGCATCTTGCGCCCACGCGCCCTCATCGGCGCGCATGAAGGGCAGGACACGCCCCGCTATGTCGAGGACGGGTTTGGCATGTACGCGTCGGCGGCGGCGGGTTCGGGCGTCTGTGCGGGCCTCCCAGGGCGGCCGCCGTCCCGACTGTCCCAAACGCGGCCGGCTCGCGCTAACTCAGATGTGGCAGGGCGCCGGAGCTGTCTCCGAGCTTCGCGATATCGACGTCCATCCGCTCGAGCATCGCCAACCACAGGTTGTTCAGCGGCGTTTCGTTGGGATATCGCACGTGACGACCCGTTTTCAGCGTTCCGCTTCCGCCGCCCGCCAGCAAGATCGGCAGGTCGTCGTGGTTGTGGCGGTTGCCGTCTGAATTACCGCTGCCGTAGATCACCATCGAGTTGTCCAGCAGCGTGCCGTCGCCTTCGGATATGGAGTTCAGCCTCTCGAGCAGATACGCGAATTGCCCCGTGTGGAAGGTGTTGATGTCGCGGACCTTGGCCTTCTTCTCTTCGTCGTCGCCGTGGTGCGACAGGTCGTGATGCCCGTCCGGCACGTCGATGAACGGGTAAGGCCGGTTGCTCCCTTCGTTGGCCACCACGAACGTGGCCACCCGTGTAACGTCCGCCTCAAACGCCAAGACGAGCATGTCGCACATGAGCCGGATGTGTTCTTCATACTCCTCCGGCGCGCCCACCGGGGCCTCGACATCGGGGACCTCCACCGGCGGCAGCGTCTTGGCCCGTTCCATCCGCTGTTCAATGTCGCGCACGGAGGAGAAGTACTCGTCGAGCTTCCGCACATCGCCGGCCCCAAGCCGTTGGACGAGGCTCTTGGAGTCGTCACGAACGAAGTCCAGAATGCTCTGGCGTCGTGAGCTTCGTTCGACGCGCTGAGCGTCCGAGCCGGACCCGAACAGTCGCTCGAAGACCAGCTTCGGATTGACTTCCTTGGGCAGCGGTTGCGTGCTGGATCGCCAGGACATCGTCGACGCGTACGCGCAGCTATACCCCGAGTCGCAGTTACCGGCCATGGCGCCTGGTTCGCACCCGATTTCAAGCGAGGACAACCGCGTCTTGTGGCCGATGTGCGCCGCCGCGACCTGATCGGCCGAAACGCCCGCGCGAATGTTCGCGCCATCGGTCTTGCGTGGCTGCGCTCCGGTCAGGAAGGCCGCCATCGCCCGCGCGTGGTCGCCGCCGCCGTCTCCGTTTGCACGAGCCTTGTCGGCCGTCAGTCCGCTCAGCGCGAGCAACTTATCTTGGAACGGCGCGAGAGGCTGAAGGATCGGTGGAAGGTCGAAGCCGGCGCCCTCCTGCTCCGGCGTCCAATCGACCATGTTCTTCCCGTTGGGGACGTACACGAACGCCATCCGCTTTGGCGGATCCCCACCTGACAGTTGCTTGCCCCGGGCGACCATCGGGCTCATCGCTTCCAGCCACGGTAACAGCAAGCTCACGCCCACCCCACGCAGCATGGTTCGGCGTGAGATCCGTTTCGTCATCGGCATGACAATTCGCTCCGATTCGACCGCGACGGGCGCGGGGCTAAACCTACCGTGTCCTCAAGGGCATAGTACATCGTCATCGCGCGCGTTGCAGGCCCGACCGGTTACTCCGCGTCCGCTAGCGTAGCTGCTCCGCGTCGCTTCCGAAACGGATCGCTCTTCACGATCTCGGCCACCAATGTGGAGAACCTGTACTCATTCGCCTCCAGCGTTCCCACGATCCGCTCAACGACTGGACGGTCATAGCTCTCCGTTCCGCGCCCTAGAGCGTAAGTCAGCATTTTCTCGGTAAGGCAGCGCGCGAACGGCGTCCTGCGCTGGGCGATGATCCGCTTCAGATCTTGGGCGCCTCGGAATCGCGTCCCGTCGGCGAACTCACCCGCCGGATCGATCTCGAACCGGCCGTCCTTCTCTCGATACGCCCCGATAGCATCGTAGTTTTCAAACGCGAACCCGATGGCGTCCATCTCTCGATGGCAGTTGGCGCAAGCTGGGTTCTTGCGGTGCATCTCCATCCGCTCCCGAATCGATCCGCTGCTGACGGCCTGCTCGTCTTCGGGCAGGTCCGGCACGTCGGGCGGTGGAGGAGGCGGAGGCTCGCCGAGAATCTGCTCCAACGCCCAACGGCCGCGTTTGACGGGCGAGGTGCGCGTTGGATTCGACGTGACCGTAAGCACGCTCGCCTGCGTCAGGAGTCCCCCGCGCTGCCGCTCCGGTAGCGATACCCGACGAAACGCATCGCCCACGATGGGTTCGCCGTCCGGTGCGTTGATTCCGTAGTGGTTCGCCAGCCGTTCGTTGAGGAACGTGTAGTCGGCGTCGATCAGATCCATGATGCTCCGATCCTCGCGCATCACGGACTCGAAGAATAGCGACGTCTCTTCCAGCATGGCGGCGCGTAGTCGGTCGTCGAAGTTCGGGAACATGACCCCATCCGGCGCGATGGTGGCGATCCGTTGAATCTGTAACCACTGCGGCGCGAAGCTCTCGACCAGCGCCTTCGATTTCGGGTCCGCCAACATCCGCAGCGTTTGCGCCTCGAGGGTCGCGGCGAGTTCGTTTCGCTCTGCCGCGTCGAGCAACGCGTCGTCCGGCATCGAGTTCCAGAGGAAGTACGACAGGCGTGAGGCGAGTTGGAATTCGTCCAACGCCTGCGCTCCCGCGCTCTCCGGCCGGTCGTCCAACTCGACGCGGAACAGGAACTTCGGTGAACAGAGGGTTGCCTGAATCGCGAGCTGCATCCCTGATTCCCAGTTCTCGCCATCCGCGACAACGCTCTCGACCAGCGCGACCATCCGATACAGTTCGTCGTCCGTGGGCGGCCGTCGGTACGCCCGCCGCATGAATCGCCTCAGTGTCTCGCGCGTCCGTTCGGTTTCGGGTTCTTCGTCGGACCTCCCCAGAAGGCGGTAATGGCTGGCGGGGCGCGTGTCGAGCGGGCCTTCGAGCTCCAGGCGTTCGACGACAACCTCAGCAGGCGGCTCTCCGTCCGACGGCTTCACGAGAGCCAGCTTCATGCCTTCCCATCGGGGCATCGGCGGAACGGGGACCTCGAGTGTTTCGGCGTCGTCACGCGTGTCCGCGGTGACTTCAAGGATCTTCAGGAGTCGCGCCGTTGCTGGGACCTCGCCCGCCAACGCGGCGAACTCGTCCTCCGAAGCCGTTTCCGGCAGTTCGTCGCCGTAGATCAGGACCGCAACCCGGACTGGCGCAGCGCTCTTGGCGTAGATGCGCGTGCGGAAGACGTACTCGGCGTCTTCCTGCCACGGGTAATCCGCGTGCAGCGGCCCGGTCTCGACGGGATCCAGACCACCAGTCGAGATGCGTCGCCAGCCGTCTTCGAAGAACCTGTCCTCGGTGTCTTCGGCCTCCTCGACATCCTCAGCGTCCTCGGCCTCCTCAACGACCTCGACATCCTCGGGGATCGTCGGCTCGATCTGACGAGACCACACGCGTCGCACGGGAGGGTCGGGCGGGTACGGGAAGATCGCTCGACGCGCGATGCTGTCGGCCGCGGCAAGGTAGCGCTCCATCAGCATTGGGGAGAGGGTCAGCACGTCGCCGATGTTGTCGAAGCCGTAGCCGATGTTGTCCGACGGGAACTCCTCGGTCGGGTCGAAGTCAACGCCGATCAGATCGCGGATTGTGTTCCTGTACTCCGCGCGATTCAGACGCCGCATCGTGACGCGGCCCGGGTTGGGCTTCGCGTGACGGTCGGCGTAGTCGA
>JABGQA010000104.1:56030-158949 GCA_018644665.1 Candidatus Poribacteria bacterium | reverse complement strand
GATTCTCGCGAGCCTTCGATGCGGCTCCCGCTCTCGGGGCGGTAGTGCGTTTCCAGCGCGACGACGCCGTCGTACTCGTCTTCCGCGAGCGCGAGGAAGAGCTCGAGGTAGTCCACGTCACCCGCGCCGATGGGCAACCAGTGGCGCTTGCCATCGATGAAGCCGGCGTCCTTCACGTGCACGTTCACGACGTGGTCGCGCACCGCCGCGTAGCCGTCAGCGGCCGAACGGTCGTCGCCGGCTGCGAGCGCGTTGCCCGGGTCCCAGATGAGCTTGAGCGCGGGCGAGTCGAAGTGGCCGAACAGGCGTTCGAGATCCTGGCTCGTGCCGATGTTGCCGGAGGACACGTTCTCGAAGCCGATCGTCACGCCCTCGGCCTCCGCGATGCGTATGGGTAGCTCGAGCTTCTCGAAGACGCGCTCCCATTTCTCGTCCGTCATCTCGTCCTCTTTCCAAAACGAGAACAGGCGGACGATGCTCGCGTCGAAGAGGGGTGCGATCTCGATCGACCGGCGCATATGCCTCATGTGCTGTGCGTATTCGTCGTCGTTGTCGAGGCTACAGCGGAGCGTGAGCGCGTCGATGACCGTAACGGTGACTTCGCTCCCACGGACGATGCGAAGCGCGCGGCTGAGGTCGGCGTCCGACAGGTCGCAGACGTTCGCCCCCCAGGCGCTGTGCAACTCGATATGGTCGATACCCCAGCTTTTGGCGATATCAATCGCTTCCTGGAGGTCTTCGCTGATCTCGTCCGTCAGAACGCCCAACGTAAACGCCATGTGTCGCTCCCATTGGATGGCGGGGTGTCGCAGCGTAGTGTATCACGGCCTCCGCCTCCCGCGTGACGGCGTACCGCGACCCGAGTAGGCTCCGGCAGTGGCGGCGCAGGGAACCGCGCTGTCACGGAATGCGCTGGATTCAGGCCGGGATATCTGCCCGCACGGGCCTCGCGTGCCCTGGGCGAGGGGGCCCTCACAGGTAGAAGATGTACACCCGCACATCGAAGATCACCGCAGCCCCAAGCAGCGCGCCGCCGACAACGAAGTCGCCCAGGATGAGCCCCCAGAAGAACGGCATCGCCCGGTGATACGCCTTAAGCCCGCCCTGTCTGATGATCGCGAGTTTCAGGGCCCAACTGATCAGGACGCATGTCCACAGGTTGTACATGGCCCAACTGCTCGCCAGGATGTACCCCAGCGTGTGGAATGGCCACCAGATGAACCGCATGCGGAGCGCCATGAGCGCGAACCCCACAACCGCTCCGAACCCCATGAACGCGGCCGCCGGGACGTCAGGATCCGTCGGATGGGTCAACTGTGCCTGCAGCCGGGCGTATGGCGCCTCGCCATACCAGCGCGTCATAACGCCGGCATCTCGGCCGGTGATAGCGCCGATATCGTAGTACATGTCCAGCGACGCCACGAAACACAGCACGGAACTGACAACGACGGCGAGCAGGGCAGCCATGAGGAACCGACGACGGTTCCCACCGGCCCGAGCCATCATGTGCAGGCCTTCGAGGTGATGCGGCATCGGGTGTGGGTTGTAGTCTCCCGTCTCGGCCCATAAGAGCAGGGCCACGGCCGTCAGGTTCCCGGCGCCCGCCCTCGCGGTGCCGGTCATCGTCAACAGCGTGGTCCGTGGCTCGAGTCCCTCGAAGTCGTGCACGGGCATGCCGAGTTCGGCCCGCACGCGCGTAATGACGACTGCCAGCACGTACATGATGAGGAGGTAGGGCACGGCGAACCACGCGGACATGCCCATGCGGATACAGAAGGCGAGTAGGAGCGCGAAGCAGACAGCGATGCCGATCAACGCCGTGCGATACGTGATCGCCTCGCCGGTGTCGGCACGGGCGAGGCCGTCAGCGCGGCGCGTGACGAACACGCTACGCAGCGCCTCGCGGAAGTGATCTCTCCCGACCCAGACACTCACGACGCATACGGCGACCACCGCCCCGAACGACTGTTCCCGGAAGTACGGGTATCGGCCGCTCAGCCGGACGCCCGCGGCGGTGATCGCGACGAGTTGTGCCTTCCCGAGCAGATAGAACACCCACGCGGAGAAGCACAGATCAAGCGGCATCAGGAAACCAAGCCCGATCATGAACGGGTAGAACGAGATCTTGATGGGCGCGATGGCGCTCCACGGCTTCCGCGCGAACAGGTGGTCGATGTGCTGTCGCTTGACCGGGATGTGCGGCGCGGCCGGATAGTAGAAGTGGATGGCGTTCACGATCACTATCGTCGCCGACAGAGCGAAGCCGACCCACATCAGCCGTGACCGAAAGAACCCGGACCGCGCGTTCATAAGCTGCAGCGGCATCTGAACTACCGGGAATGTGAGACGCTCACGCTCCGTCCACTGCTTCCGAAGCAGAACACACAACAGAGCCATGGAACCGAAGAGCGCGGTGGAGAACACCGTCCACGCAAGGATCGGCGGGGCCCATCCCGCCATGTGTCGCAGCGTGAAGAACGTGGAGTCACCGCCGTAGTAGTCCCGCAGCACCGCCGGATCGGAGACCGTAAGCCACGACGGCAGGTGGCGCCAGATGAGACCGCGCCAGTCGTTCTCAGGCGTAGCGAACCAGTACGCGTGCCCGGCGACTGGCACTGCCCCGGCGAGCATGTTCCAGTTCGCGATGGCTGAGGACAGCGACGCCATGACGTACACCGTGATCAGCTCGCCGTAGTTGAGGGCGAGCGCCGGCCTGTACTTCGACAGGTGAGCGTTCACGAGACTGAGGACGAAAACGAGCACGATGACCGTGGAGAACGGGACCGCGTCGGTAGGCCACGCGTACCAGATCGCCTCCAGATAGACGGTCCAGTAGCAATTCGCCAGAATCAGGATGAGACCCAGCCAGATGGCGCGACCCCGTACGGGTGTCGGGGCGTGGTCTTTGGGCATAGGCGTGGCTCTGGCGCCGTGTCCGTGCGAGGGGCGATGGACTCGGTGGCGGTCTACCTCGTTGGGCAGGATACGTGAGATGGCGGGTAGTGGCCACAGGCGGGCGGCGCGGGCTCGCCTCCACCGCGCCGCCTATCGCGTGTGCCGCACGGCGTGGCCAACCATCACCGTCGCGCGCAGTCCGCGTTTGGCGTCGTCGGGTAGGAACGCAGCGTCTACCGCGTTCAGCGTGATGCCCTTCAGCTCCTCCAGCGTGAAGCCGAGATGCTCCGCGAGCGCGGCGTACTCGTCCGACATGGTCACCATGAACATCAACGGGTCGTCCGTGCTGACGGTCACCGGCACGCCACGATCGTACAGGGCGCGGATAGGGTGTTCGGCGACGGAAGGAGCGACGCGTAGCTTGACGTTGCTCGCCGGGCAGATGTCGAGGGTGATGCCGTGTTCAGACAGGTAGTCGACCAACCGCTCGTCCTCGATCGCGCGGACGCCGTGCGCGATGCGCGACACATCCAGTGACCGAACGACCTCCCACACGCTGTCCGCGCCCATGCCCTCGCCAGCGTGCGCGCGTAGGCCGAGGCCCGCGTCTCGCGCGGCGCGATACACGTCGGCGTAAGGCGCCGCCGGCCCCGCGCTCTCGTCGCCGTGCAGGTCGATGCCGACCACCCCGTGTGCGCGCCACTCCGCGAAAAGCTTCACGCACTCCTCGGCGATCTGGAGGTCGCCCTCGCGACCGAACGCGATGATGATCCCGGCGCGGACGTCGCGTTCGGCCTCGGCGCGTAGTCGCGCATCGTCGATCGCGCGGAGCACGTCGCCCATGTCCAGATCCATGCGAGCGAGGCGATTCATGCTGACGCTCGGTTCAGCGTAGCGGACGTTCTCGTCGGCAAGGTCGTGCAGGAGTTCGTGCGTGGATCGAGCGTAGTCGTCCACCTCGTTCAGCGCCATGTTCAGCATGCGCCGCATCGTCGCCACGAAGTCGGACAGATCGTCGTACCGGAAGCCGGGGCGCGTCCACTCCCAATCCGCGATGCGGAAAGAGGCGTCGAAACGGTGGGCTAGCTCCTCGACCGTGCTCGGCCGGATCGCGCCCTCGAGATGGACGTGCAGTTCGATCTTGGGGAGCGCGCGGAAAAGGGCGAGCGAGTTCTGGGGAGGGCTCACGGCTGACTCGTCATGACCAGGGATGCGACGCGCCCAGTGTTGCCGTTGGACCGCCCCCGCGCGAGGCCGCCCTACTGCGCGCCATACGGCGGCCGGGTTAGCGGACGCACACGCCATGCTCGCGCAGGTAGTCCTTGGCGTCCTGCACCGTGTGCTCTTTGTAGTGGAATATGGACGCGGCGAGCGCAGCGTCCGCCTTCCCCTCGTCCAAGGCTTCGCGGAGATGCTCCAGACTGCCCGCGCCGCCCGACGCGATCACAGGGATCGTCACGGCTTCCGATATCGCCCGTGTGATGGGGATGTCGTAGCCGTCCTTGGTGCCGTCGGCGTCCATGCTGGTCAGCAGTATCTCACCCGCGCCGAGTTCCGCTACGCGTTGTGCCCACTCGACCGCGTCGATGCCCGTCGGCTTACGCCCTCCGTGCGTGTAGACCTCCCACGTGCCGTCCCCGCGGCCCTTGGCGTCGATCGCGACGACGATACATTGGCATCCCACCGCAGCCGACGCGGCCGCGACCATGTCCGGGTTCAGCACGGCGGCGGTATTCATCGACACCTTGTCGGCCCCGAAGTTCAGAAGGCGACGGATGTCCTCCACCACGCGCACGCCGCCGCCCACGGTGAGCGGCATGAAGCACTGCTCCGCCGTGCGGCTCACGATATCGAGGATGATGTCGCGCTCTTCATGGGACGCCGTGATGTCGAGGAAGACCAACTCGTCGGCGCCCTGCTTGTCGTACATCTCCGCGGCTTCGACGGGATCGCCTGCGTCTTGGAGGCCGACGAAGTTCACGCCCTTGACGACTCGCCCCAGCTTGACGTCGAGGCAGGGGATGATGCGTTTCGCGAGCAATGCTACGCCTCCAGCGCCGCGTCCATCGCGTCCGACACCGATGCGGCGAGGATGAACGTCAGCCCCTCCCGCTCCGCGTCAGTGAGTTCCGCGAGATCCTTCTCGTTCTGTGCGGGGAGAATCACCGTCTTCACACCCGCGCGCTTGGCCGCGAGCGACTTCTCCTTGATGCCGCCCACCGGCAGCACCTTCCCGCGCAGCGTCACCTCGCCGGTGATCGCCAGATACGACTTGAGCTTCCGGCCCATGACCAGCGACGCGATCGCAGTGGTCATGGCCACTCCCGCCGAGGGTCCGTCCTTCGGCACCGCGCCCGCCGGGACGTGTATGTGGAAGTCGTTCTTCTCGAACATCTCCGAGTCGACTCCCAGACTGCCGGCGTTGGAGCGAACGTAGCTCAGCGCCGCCTGCGCGGATTCCTTCATCACGTCGCTCAGGCTTCCGGTGATGTTCATGACGCCCTTACCGGGCATCTTGGTCGCCTCGATGAACAGGATGTCGCCGCCGCTGGGCGTCCACGCCAGACCGGTGACGATGCCCGGCTCGTCGACGCGCTCGGCCAGTTCCTCGATGATCTTCGGCGGGCCGAGGTGTTCCGGGATATCGTCGGAGGTGACCTTGACGAGTTCGGCGTCCTCTTGCGCGACCTTCAGCGCGATCTTGCGCACGACGGAGCCGACTTCGCGTTCAAGGTTGCGGACGCCCGCCTCGCGTGTGTACTCCTTCACGACGCGGGCCAGGGCCCCGTCGTCGATGTCTGCTTGCTCGGCTGTCAGACCGTGCTCCTCGGTCTGTTTCGGGACGAGGTACTGCCGGGCGATGGCGATCTTCTCCTCCGGCGTGTAGCCGGCGATCGTGATGACCTCCATGCGATCCAGCAGCGGCGCGGGGATTGAGTCCATCATGTTCGCGGTGGCGATGAACATCACCCTCGACAGGTCGAATGGAATGTCGAGGTAGTGGTCGGTGAACGTGTGGTTCTGCTCGGGGTCGAGCACTTCCAGGAGCGCCGATGCCGGGTCGCCGCGGAAGTCGCTTCCGAGCTTGTCCACCTCGTCGAGCATGAAGACCGGATTGTTCGAGTTCGCAGTGCGCAGGTTCTGGATGATCCGCCCGGGCAGCGAACCGATGTACGTGCGCCTGTGTCCGCGAATCTCGGCCTCGTCCCGCAGCCCGCCAAGGGACATCCTGATGAACTTGCGTCCCAGCGCGCGCGCGATCGACCGCCCGAGCGATGTCTTACCGACACCCGGCGGGCCGACGAAGCACAGGATCGGCCCACGCATGTTCGCCTTGAGCTTGCGCACGGCGAGGTACTCGACGATGCGCTCCTTGACCTTGTTCAGCCCGAAGTGGTCCTCATCGAGGACGTCGGAAGCCGCCTTGATGTCGTGGTTGTCCTCAGTGGCCTCGTGCCAGGGCAGTTCGAGGATCGTCTCGATATACGTCCGCGAGACCGTGTACTCCGCAGCAGCGGTGGGCATGCGAGCGAGTCGATCCAGCTCGCGCGTGGTGGCCTTGTGCGCCTCTTCGGGGAGGCTTGCTTCTGCCAGCCGCTCCCGGAGTTCGTCGATCTCCGCGGACTGGTCTTCCTCCTCGCCGAGTTCCTTGCGTATCTGTTTGAGTTGCTGGCGCAGCACGTACTCGCGCTGATCCTTGCTGAGTTCCTCCTGCGCCTGCGACTGGATCTCGGCCCCGACCGCCAGCACGTTCACCTCGCGAGCGAGCATCTGCCCCAGTTTGCGCAGGCGCTCCGTCACGTTGAGGGTTCCGAGGAGGTCCTGCTTCTGCTCGGACTTGAACTCGGTCAACGTCGCGACGAAGTCGGCCAGGTGCCCTGGATGCTCGATGTGGTCGGCCAGTTCCGCTATCTCTTCCTGATGGTTCCCGGAGAGCTTGGCCATCTCGCCGAACTGCGAGCGTACGGACCTCTTCAGCGCCTCCATCTCCACGTCTTCGAGCACCAGATCAGTCAGGGACTCGACGCGCGCGGTGATA
Source organism: Candidatus Poribacteria bacterium (assembly GCA_018644665.1). Lineage (GTDB taxonomy): Bacteria > Poribacteria > WGA-4E. The sequence continues at coordinate 152,015 of JABGQA010000104.1, read as the reverse complement.
TACGGGTCCTGCTGCGTGAACTCGAGGATGCGGATGCGCGCGCGGCCCTGGACCAAGAGAAACGCGCCCTCGTCGCCCTTGCGGAATCGGGCGATGTAGATGAGCGTGCCGATCGGATGGATGTCGTCGAGCGTGAACGCCTTGTCCGTCGGATCATCCTTCAACTGGATCAGACCGACTATGCGCGGCTCGTCACGCATCGCCGCCTCGACGGCCGACATCGCCCGGCCGCCCTGGAAGGCGAGATACGGAGGCATGAACGGCGGCGTGGGGGGCATGCCTGGGAAGACCACCGTGCCGCCGCGCATCGCGATGATGGGGAGTTCCTCAGGAAGGTCGACCTCCTCCATCGGTTCGTCGTCGGGGTTCTCCTGGCCGAACATCATCTCCGGCAGCGGCATCCCCTCGTCCTCGGCTTCCTCCGCTAGTTCGTCGAGATCGATCTCCTCCTGGGGCTCTTCGGGCTCGGCAGGCTCCTCCAGCTCTTCCGCTTCCTCGGCGTCTTCCGTTTCCTCAAGCTCTTCGATGTCGACGTCGGTTTTCGTCGTCATCCTTCATCCTCCTCGGGCGACGCGGCGTCGTCTCCTCCGGGGAGCGAGGGGCCTTCCTGGGACTCGTCGGCATCGATCGTCCTAGGCTGCTCAGGCCGCTCCATCTGCACGGGGATCGTCTTCGCTACGGGCGGGGCCACCTTCGGCAGCGTGACCTCGAGGAAGCCGTCGGCGTAGTTAGCCGTGAGTTCGCCGTCGTCGTCGATCGCCTGGGGAAGCGCCACGGCGCGTTCGAAGCCGCCGTAGTTGATCTCGGCGAGGTGGTAGTGCTGCTTCTTCTCGCGGGAGCGGTCACGTCGCGTGCCTCGGATGGTGAGGACGCTGTCGGTGAGTTCGATCTCGACCTCGTCGTCGGGGTTCACGCCGGGCAACTCTACCCGCACTATGAACGCGTCGGCCGCCTCATACACATCCATCGGCGGGCGCCAGAATTGCTGGTCGGGGTTCACCGACGCAGGCGGGCCGGCGGCCGCTCGTCCCTCTATGAACGCGTCGAATATCTGGTCGATCTGCTTCTGAATCTCAAAGAAATTCCCAAACGGGTCACGGCGGTACTTCATGTGATGGGCTCCCGTTTGTGGCGTGCGCGCGAAGTCGCGGCGTGGCGTCCGGCGACATGCCCGCCGCCGACCCAATAGTAACAGATGGTCGCAAGGATTTTCATTCCGGCCCCGAGCGTCCCTCGGATAGTTCCGGTGATCTTGGACTTGCCGATCCGACGGCGGTAACTCACGGGGACCTCCACCGTTTTCACGCGGAGAATGGCGGCCTTCACCTGCATCTCGACGGTCCACCCGTAGTTCGTGTCACGCATGTCCATCGAGCGTAGCGTTTCGCGCCGGACGGCCCTGAACGGGCCGAGGTCCGTGAAGGCGACCCCCCATATCCGGCTGATGAGAGATGTAGCGAGACGGTTGCCAAATCTCGCCTGCGGGGCAAGGGCGCCTTTCTCCCTACGTCCGAGGGTGCGCGAGCCGATCACCAGGTCGGCCTGGCCGTCCAGGATCGGCGTCAGTAACGACGGGAGTTCGTGCGGATCGTCACTGTAGTCCGCGTCGAGGAACACCACGATATCGGCTGCGGGATTCAGAGCCCGAATGCCCGCAAGACACGCCTGACCATACCCCCGCCGATGCTCAGACGCCAACCGGGCTCCGTGCTCGCGAGCTACACAGGCAGTGCGATCCGTGCTGCCGTTGTCGACGACGATCACCTCGTCGACGACGCTATCTGGCAGGTCGCCCAGCACTCGTCCGACCCCGTGTTCCTCGTTGTAGGCCGGGATTACCGCGCTGACAAAGGGCCGGGTACCGGGTTGGGTCATCGCAAGCTCCGCAACGCGGCGAGGGTGTGCTGCGGTAACGGCTGACCCGCGAGGTCGAGGGCGTGCAGGTGCGCTTCGAACCTCAGAACGTCCTGGGGCGTGTCGATGTCGTAGCACATGGGCAGGATGCCGCAAGTCGTGGTGGGCCGGCATCCAATGAGAGTCTCGATCCGGTGGATCGTCTGGGCGAAGACGTCCGACTCGCTCCACCGCATGTCGAGGAAGAGCGCCGGGAGGACGTCACTCACCTCGGCGCGCGCGCCGATCAGGCAGTAGCCTCCGTCGTGACTGGGCGTCAGCACGATGTCACGCTCGTCGAGCATGTCCCAAGCCTCGCGGACCGCTTCGCCCCCAAGCAACGGCGCGTCGGAGCCAATCAGGACGACACTGCTAGCGCCGGGAGCCACGAAGGCATCGCCAAAGGCGTGGGAGATCCGACTCCCCAGATCCGGGCCGCGCTGAGAGGCGAGCTCGTGTCCCTCGAAGATGTCGTTGAGCAGCGCCGGCTCTTCCTCAGGTGACCAGAGGACGACGCGGCGGTCGCAGTCCGCATCGCGCGACGCGTCGGCGACGTCGCGAAGGAACGCCGTGTACAGCGCCACGCGCTGCGCGCCGTCGAACATGGGCGCGAGGCGGGTTTTCGCCGAGAGCGGGTTCGGCTCCCTGGCGAAGATCAGCAGCGTGCGCAACGCGCGAGCGGACATCGGCGGCAGGCCTCGGGTCGTCGGGGAAGTCTCACACTGAGAGTCTACGTCCTGAGGGGACGTCTACGTCGTTCCGCCGCTGGCGAGCTGCCGATAGAACGCGTTCATGCGGGCGCCGATGGCTTCCCATCCGTAGCGCTCTTCGACGCGGCTTCGGCCGGCGGCGCCGAGCTGTCGCCGTCGGTCGATGTCGTTCGCAAGCGCCACGGCCGTACCCGCGAACTCCGCTGGGTTGTCAGCGACACACAGGTCGCGCCCGGGCTCCACGTCCAGTGCCTCGCACCCGATGGACGAACTCACGATAGCCTTCCCCATGCCCATCGCCTCGAGGATCTTGAGCCGCGTGCCGCCGCCGATTCGCAGCGGGACGACGTACACTGCCGCTCGCGCGATGAAGGGATGGACCTCCGGCACCCTCCCCGTCACGGTGATGCCGTCGCGGCCGTGGTAGGCGTGCATCTCGTCGGTGGGAGCCTTGCCGACGGCGAAGAACCGCGCGTCCGGCAGTTGCTCGCGAATCCGTGACCACACCTCACGGCAGAAGTACACAACGGCGTCGGCGTTTGGGAGCCAGTCGTAGCTCCCGGTATAGACGAACGTGGCGGATTCCTCCTCATCGGGGCTCGGCGTGTATCCGCTCAGGTCGACGCCGTTGTCCACCGTCTCTACCGGCACGCCCGGGACAAGCGTCCGGTACATGTCGGCATCGCGGTCGGACGCCGCTGTGATGCCGTCGAACTTCGGCCCCTCGCGCCGCTCCGTGCGCTCGAACACGGACGCCTGCCACGCGAACGCCGCGCGTCGCAGCCGCGTCGGCTGATGCTCCGTGGCGCGTCGCCACACGTCGGAGTCCACGTTCTGGGTCGAGAGCAGCACGGGCGCGTTGGTGAATCGGCGCACCGTCGGGAGGTACTGCGCCATGTGGACCATTTCGCAGTGAATCAGATCGAACGCCGTGGCTTCGAGCAACTCCGTCAGCGAGCGGTCGTAGGCCTTCAGGTGGTACTTGGCCGCCGCTAGCGGGATGTCGCGCGTTAGAGCTTCGATGACTACACGGGGCGTGAGCGGAGGGACTCGCGCGGGCGATCGCGGCACAAGGATGGTGGTGATGCCCTCTTCACCCAGAGCGGCGGCCGCGTCCTCGTCGGTAGTCTCCGTCTGTAGAGCCAGGATCGTGACGTCGAATTCGTCCGCTGCCCGTCGGAGCAGGTTGAGCACCCGTATCTTGCCGCCGTCGGTCGGCGGCAAGGGCAGGCTAGGCGAGAGGATGAGGAGCTTCACGTGCTGTGGCGCCCCGGATGTCTATACAAGCTCACGTGAATCCGTCCGCACGGCATGATGACCCACCGACCCGGTCCACGGTAAGGGCCGACGCGCATTTTGACCGCGCAACGCAGCGCGATGTAGACTTGGGGAGCCTCGACGCGCCACGACCACCCAGTTGGCGGCCCATGACTACCGACGCCCCAGATCCTGACGGCTCCGCCGACGCCTCGTCCGACACCGGTGTGCAACTGCGCCTCTTCCCGGTGCACACCGTGCTGTTCCCCGGCATGCCGCTCCCGCTACACATCTTCGAGGACCGCTACAAGCTGATGATCGGCGAGTGCGTGCGGGATGAACTCCCCTTCGGCGTCGTCCTCATCAGGAAAGGCTCCGAAGTCGGCGGCCCGGCGCGTGTGCACCCGATCGGCACTGTGGCGCGCATCGAGCAAGTGGAGAAGCTCGACGACGGACGGATGAACATCCTCGCGTTCGGCGAGCATCGGTTCCGCATCACGGAGATCGTACAGCAGGAACCGTACATGAGCGCTCGCGTCTCGTTCCTGCCGCAGCTCGTCTCCGACCTGGAGGAGGACGAGTTGGTCGACCTTTCGGGGGCGGTCGGTCGGGCGTTCTTGGCGTATGACCGCTTGACGGCCCTCGTGGACCGCGACTGGGAGGTGCAGGACGATCTCCCACACGACGCCACGGACATCGCCTACCTCGTGGCGGCGGTGATGCCGCTGTCGCCGCGGGAGAAACAGGCGCTCCTGGCTCAGGACTCCGTGGACACGCTCCTGAAGACGGAGCGCAACGCGCTCACGCAACGCAGCTTCCATCACCGGGCGATCCTCGCCGCACGGCGCCATGTCGCGCAGCGGGAGGACGAGCACGGCAAGATGCCCAGGCGGTCCCAGCTCAACTGACGCGTCCTACGCTATCCGGTCTGACCCGAAGTACGGCCGCAGCGCTTCCGGGACGTGCACCGTGCCATCCGCCTCCTGGTTGTTCTCGAGCAGCGAGATCACCAGACGTGGAAGCGCCACGCCCGACCCATTCAGCGTGTGGACGAACTCGGGACGCGCGTCGGCTTCCGGGCGATAGCGGATGTTCGCGCGACGCGCTTGGAACTCGATGAAGTTGCTGACCGAGGACACCTCGAGCCACCGCTCCTGGCCCGCCGCCCATATCTCGACGTCGTACTGCTTGGCGCCCTTGAAGTCGAGGTCGCCCGCGCACATAAGCGAGACGCGATACGGCACGCCCAGCCGCTGGATGATCGCCTCGGCGTTGGCGAGCAGGCTTTCGTGCTCGTCATAGGAGGTCTCAGCGCTCGTGAACTTCACCATCTCGACCTTGTCGAACTGGTGGACACGCTGGATGCCGCGGGTGTCGCGTCCCGCCGCGCCGGCTTCGCGTCGGAAGCAAGGCGTGTACGCCGCGTAGTAGATGGGAAGTTCGTCGGCGTCGAGGATCTCCTCGGCGTGGAGGTTCGTGACGGGCACCTCCGCTGTGGGAATCAGGAACAGGTCGCGTTCCTCCTCGTCGGCATCGTCGCCGGCGCCTTGGTCGAGGCGGTACATGTCGTCCTCGAACTTCGGGATCTGCCCCGTGCCGATCATCGACTGACGGTTGACCAACGCGGGCGGCCATATCTCCGTATACCCGTGCTCGGTCGTGTGGATGTCGAGCATGAACGAGATGAGCGCACGCTGTAGCTTGGCGCCCTGCCCCTTGTAGACAGCGAACCCGCGGCCCGAGATCTTCCCGCCGCGCTCGATGTCGAGAATGCCCAGATCCGCGCCAAGGTCCCAGTGCGCCTTCGGCTCGAAGTCGAACTCGGGCCGATCGCCCCAATGCTTGACGATGACGTTGTCGTCCTCGCTCTTGCCCTCGGGGACGCTCTCGTGGGGAATGTTGGGCAGCATCAGGAGGATCGAGTCCATCTGCGCCCGCGCGTCGCGGAGTTCGTCGTCCAGCTCTCGGACCTCCTGCGCGACCTGCTGCATGCGGGCGATGACGTCCGTGGCGTCCTGCTTCTCCCGCTTGAGCCGACCTATCTCCTTGGAGACGGTGTTCTGCTCGTTGCGAAGGGCATCGCGACGGACGGTAGTCTCACGCCAGCGCAGATCGAGTTCCAGGAGCCGATCCACTTCGCCGAGGAGGTCCGTCTGATGGCGTCGGGTCAGCGCGTTACGGACGGCTTCCGGGTTGTCGCGGACTGTCCGCAAATCGAGCATGAGTCGTGCCTTTGCATGTCGGATGTACGGGTCGGGGCAGGCGCAAGCGAGAAGTCAACTCGCGCAGGCTGCGATGGTCACGTTGATCGGGCGTCGAGATGGTGGGCGCCAATAGGGCATTGGTTTGAGCCCGACGTGAGCAAGGCAGGAAAAAGAGGGTGGCGGACCCGACGAGACTTGAACTCGCGACCTCCGGCTTGACAGGCCGGCGTTCTAACCAATCTGAACTACGGGTCCGCACGGCGCGTCACCGATCGCGAGAGATGGCGTGGTGAGCGGAACAGGACTTGAACCTGTGACCTACGGCTTGTAAGGCCGCCGCTCTACCAACTGAGCTACCCGCTCAAAACCGCCTCGCCGACGACGGCGAATCGCAGAGGAAATCTTAATGTGGCCATCGGGACGTGTCAAGATGAAACGCGCGTGAATGCGCCGCGAAATGCTCTCCGAGTCGTCAACGGGAGCCGACACCAATCCGTGGCACGCTGTCGACGGCGTTCCGCGTTGACCCCTTCGCTGGGCCAGTGCTAGAATAGCTTCGCAATCGTACAAGAGTTGCCGGGTCGTCTAGTGGTAGGACACGTGGCTCTGGACCACGCTGCGAGGGTTCGAATCCTTCCCCGGCAACCATTTTTGTGCCCGCCTGAGCTAGAATAGTCTCGAAGTCCTGCTACCGTTGCCGGGTCGTTCAATGGTAGGACGCGTGGTTTTGGTCCACGTCATGAGGGTTCGAATCCTTCCCCGGCAACCACTTTCGTCCCTGCCTGTCCCTAGCACCCGCTGGGACATCGGCGCCTCTCCCCCCTCTGACGTAACGGCAGCCGTACAGCATCGTGGCCACCTCTAGCCGCGCGAATGCGCTCGCGGCACGAGGCACGCGCGCCGCTCGCTCTCCGACGGGCCGTTCCCGAGGCTGTCGCGCCCTGCTCTGCGATCGTCGGCGCCATGCAGACGACGCCGGCCCTACTCCTTGGGCTTCGCCGCTCGCCTGATTGTCGACCTCAGCGCCGTCGCGAACGTCTTCCGCGTGTAGTCGTTGAAGCGATGGTAGTCCTCCTGCCCGTACCTCGCCCCCGTTGGCAGCGCGTAATCCATCGGCAGCTTGGCGATCTCCAGCATCTGAGACCGTAGGTGGGGCATCGTGGATAGCTTGAGACTGATGTTCCAGTCACCGTGGGCCAGATTCATGACGTGGCTCGTGAACAGGAAGTGTTCGTCGCGATCTCGCCAGTGGAACACGCTGTGTCCGAGCGTGCAACCCGGATAGTAGATCGCCCGGAAGTCCGACCCCACTGCTAGGCCCTCGTCGCCGTATTCCGCCGCCGGGCACTTCGTCTTCGTTCGCACCTTCTTGCGTTCGATCTCGTGGTAATGGAGTTCGGCGCCGAAACGCTCGCAGACCGCTTCGTGCAAGCCGTCCTTGGGGACATCGTGAACGTGGTTGATGAACTGGGCACTGACGCCGCCTAGGCCCTCAATCTCGTCGAAGTGGTCGCGCAACGAACTCCCCGCTTGCGCGGACGGCAGCAGCAGGTTGCCCTGCTCGCGGACGAGCAAGTACGAGTACCTCCTTCCCCGAGCGATCGGCTCATCCGTGATGCGGTACAGGTTGGGGAAAATGCGTTCCATCAGTCTCCTCCTTGCATGGCGTTGCAGCCTCGCCCTCGGCACGGCGGCGAACGGCCGCCTTGCGTGTCACTGAATCGATGGACCGGGCAGCGCCAACGTCGCCTAGACAGGGGCCCTGTTCCCACCAACGTTGACGCAGCCGCCACGCGGGCAGCTTTCGCGTCCACGACCTCCAAGACACCAAACGGGCAGCCGTGGAGACCGGTTGCGCGGCGAGGTTCGCTCTGCGATATTCACGTCGCACCCCACGGGAGCAGACGCCGATGGCCTCACCCAACATCCTCTTCATCACGACGGACCAGCAGCGCGCCGACCATCTCGGGTGCGCGGGGAACCCCGTGTTGCGCACCCCACACATAGACCGACTCGCGACCGAGGGGACGCGGTTCGACCGCTGCCACGTGAACAACCCTCTCTGCATGCCCTCGCGCGCGACGATGATGACGGGACGCAACCCGCGCTCCCACGGCGTGTGGTGCAACGGCGTGCCGCTCCCCTCCGATGAGACGACCGTCCCGGCGCTACTGACAGACGCGGGATATGCGACCGCGCTCATCGGCAAGGCGCACTTCACACCGTGGGGATCGGAAGTGCCGGACGAGAAGGGCGTCACGGAGCACATCGCGGCGTGGAACCAGCAGGGCGTCGGGCGAGGATGGCACGGCCCGTATTACGGCTTCCAACACGTCGATCTCGCCCTCGGACATGGGAACGCCGCCGGGCACTACCGCCACTGGCTCGAGGACGAGCATCCTGACGCGCTCCACGCGTTCGGACGGGACGCGGCGCTGGAGCCACCCACGGGAACGCCGCAGGCGTGGAAATCGGCGCTTCCGGTCGAGGCGCATTCGTCCACGTACGTCGCCGATCGCTCCGTTGAGTACATGCGGCACCGGAGTCAGGAGGACGCGCCGTTCTTCCTGTGGGCGTCGTTCCCCGACCCGCATCACCCCTACTCCCCGCCGGCGCCGTACTGCGACATGTACGCGCCCGACGAGGTTGCGCTGCCGACCCGTCAGGACGCGCGAACCGACGGCGCCCCGAACGAGCTGCTCGACAAACCGCCGCACTACCTCGGCGACTACTTCAGCACGATCCGAACCGACGGCAGCGGCCCCCACAACCGCCTCAGCGAACTCACCGACGACAACCTCCGCGAGACCATCGCGCTCACCTACGGGATGATGGCTCTCGTCGACGACTCGATCGGGCGCATGTGGGCGGCAATGGACGAGCTTGGGCTGTGGGAGAACACCCTCGTCGTGTATTGCTCGGACCACGGCGACCTCATGGGCGACCATTGGCTCATGAACAAGGGGCCGTTCCACTACGACGGGCTGCTACGCGTGCCGTGTCTCGCGCGGGCGCCGGGTGGCCGCGGGACGGCCGGACAGACGGTCGACTCGTTCGCGCAGCTTATCGACCTGCCCATGACGTTCCTCGACTACGCGAGCGTAGAGCCGGCGTTCGGTATGCAGGGCAGGTCTCTGCGCAGAGCCGTCGAGGGGTCCGACGATGACGCGCCCGACGCCATCTTGGTCGAGAACTCGTCCGGCGAGTTGCCCCACCTAATGCTCAAGACGGTGCAGACCCGCGAGTGGAAGATGACCGTCTACGCGGGGCAGGAGTACGGAGAGCTATACGACCTACGCAACGACCCCCACGAATTCAGGAACCTGTGGCGCTCGGCGGAGCACGGTGGCACGAGGGCAGAACTGCGCGCGCTGCTGCTGGATCTGCTCGTGGGGAGCGAGGACCGTTTGCCGCGGCGGCTCTGTCACGCGTAGGGACATCGCGCTGTTAGTGGTCGTCGAGGCTACCGACGTGGATGTCGATCTCGTCACGATTGCGGATCTGCTCGACCCCGCCGTCGCGGATGTACACGACGCGGTCCGAGACGTCGAGCATCTTCAGGTCGTGCGTCGCGCTAACGACCGTCACGCCCTGTGACTCGTTCATCTCCTTGAGCAGGTCGATGATCTCACGGCCGGTCTGCGTGTCGAGGTTCGCCGTCGGCTCGTCTGCCAAGATGATGTCGGGGCCGTTTGCCAGCGCCCGCGCGATTGCCACCCGCTGCTGCTGCCCGCCGGACAACTCGGTAGGGAGGTGGTGGTACCGGTCGCCGAGCCCTACGGTTGCGAGAAGCTCCTTGCCCCGTTCGGTCCGCTCTTTGGGCGAGACGCCCGCGAAGATCATGGGCAACGTGACGTTGTCCAGCGCCGACATCACGACCAGCAGATTGAAGGACTGGAAGATGTAGCCCATGCGATTGCAGCGAATCCAGGCAAGCTGCTCCATCGTCAGCTTCGCCATGTCTTCGCCCTCGATCGTGACGCTGCCCGCAGTGGGTTGGTCGAGGGCGCCGATCATGTTGAACAACGTCGACTTGCCGGAGCCGGACGGCCCCATGAGAGACAGGTACTCGCCGCGGTTGATGGCGAGATCGACGCCCGCAAGGGCGTGCACGACCTCGGCCCCCATGCGGTATTCCTTCGTTACGCCCGCAGCAGTAACGACGACATCCTCAGCCATCAAACTCTCTCAGCCGCATGGCGCGCGCGTCGGCAGGCGGCGCCGGTATTAGACCTCGACTCGCATCGCATCGACGGGAGGCATCTTCGCCGCGCGGAACGCAGGTCCCGCTGCGCCGAGGACCGCCAGCAGCATCCCAACCAGACACCCGCCGATGATTACGGGTACAACACCGAGCAAGTAGCCGTTTGCGTCCAGGAACCACGGGAACTTGTAGAAGACACGCCACGCGCTCCATTGCGCCGCCTTCAGGTTCACGAGCAAGGCGAACACCGTGCCCACGAGTGATCCCGCGATGGCCCCCGCAAGCCCCTGGAAACACGCCTCCAGCAAGAACAAAAGCACGACGAACTTGTCCAGGGCTCCGAGGCACTTCATGGTGCCGATCTCGCGGAACCGTTCCGTCACGGACATGAGCATGGCGTTAGATATGCCCACAACGCACACGATCAGGGACATCGCCACCAGCCACACTTTGTGGGCCGGGATGCCGGCGGCCTCCTCCTCGGCCGAGGTGTCCACGGTCTGCGTCTCCTCGGCGATCACCGCGGATTCGATCGAGCTACCCGCCAGGACCGCCACGAGGAAGGCGATGCCGGACAGGATACCCAGGGTGGTGATGATGGAGCGCCAGAACCTAATCTTAAGGCTCTGATAGCTGATCCGCACCGCTTCGCCGAAGGGCAACCGAATCTGGCTCCGAATCGCCGACCCAGTTTGGTTCTGCAACTGTCCGTGCTCCTAATACCCACAATCCACGGCGGATTCTAGCACCCGCGCCTCCGCCCGTCAACGCGTGTTCGCGCGCAGCTTGGACCACTGTTAGGGCCGACAGCCAACGGTCGCGCGCTCCTTAGGGGCCGCTCCCGGGCCGTCCGCCAGACGCTAGCGGAACCCGCGGCGACCACTTACAATGACCGCCGTACCCACCACGGAGGCGGCGCCGCATGCCGATCGTTACCCCAAGACTGATCGTTGAGCTGTACGAGGGGTGGGGGTTCAGCGGGAAATGCTGTGTCTTGACGGACTCCGCGACCGATTTGCGTGAGTTCGGGATGTTCGACCGCGTCTTCTCGGCGCGCATCTTCGCGGGCCCGGGGATCGCGCGATCCCGCGACCACAAGGCAGTGTTCTTCGACGAGACCGGATATGGCGGAAACCGCCTCGCTCTGGCCCCGGGCTTCTATCCCAACCTACAGGATGTCGTGCGAAGGTTCCGCACGGTGCGCTCCGTCAAGATGGAGGCAGCGCTTGATGTCGCCGGCCCCGAGTGGGGCGACATTCCGCTCATCATCGAGGCGTACAACCGCGAGGATTTCGAGGGGCGTCGCGCGACCATCGTGCGCGACGTCGCCGATTTGCGAACGATGGGCCGCCGCAACACCATCTCGTCGCTGCGCATCCACAAGGGCCCGAACTTCCCCAAGCGCGGTTGCCGCGTGCTGCTCTACTCCGAGCCCGGCTTCGAGGGCGCCCGGCTGCCCATCGAGATGCATCCGTCCGACTACCGCAAGGAGTTCCCCGACCTGTCGTTGCTGCCCCAGTCGTTCGGCGATCGCATCTCGTCGGTGAGCATCGTGGGCTGGTCGGACAAGTCGCGGTTCGACACGGTGGTCTTCGAGGACGAGTTCGCGGGGGCGACGGCCGAGCCCGGCTGGGAGTGGCGAGACCCGATGGGTGGCGGCGACTGGCGCGCCCATCAGGGCTACCTGCGGATGAACGTCGAACCCGGTCAGGACCTTTGGCACGGCGCGAACTTCGAGGCCCCCCGCCTGCTTCGGCGCGTAGATGGCGACTTCGCGATCGAAACCCACATGCCTCTCGAGGCGAGCCGACTCGAACACGGCGGCTTGCTCGTTTGGCGCAACGAGCATCGATTCCTGCGCCTGGAGAAGACGTGTGCGGCGCACGCGTTCGCCGGGGACGTGCGTTGCGAACGGCACCAGTGGCAGAGCTACGAACTCCTCGGACGCGGTGCGGACCTGCGCGACGCCGGGCAGTTGTTCCTAAGGGTCGAACGGGCAGGCGATGCGCTAACCGGGCACGCAAGCGCGGATGGCCACACATGGGAGCAATGCGGCGCTACGGTGATGGGCATGTCCGACCCGGTGTACGTCGGTTTGCACGCTCTGGCGCCGGGCGACGTGCCGGCCACGGCGACCCGGTTCTCGTACTTCCGCATTCTCCGCAAGCGCGCGGACGTGCGACGTGAGCTACAGCTTCAGCAGCGCCGTGAGAGGGCTGCGAACACCACATCGACGGCGTACGCCCTACGCAGCCTGCGGTGAACCTAACAGGCCGCACTTTTCCTGAAATCGGCTGTAACGACCCCTATGCCCCTGGCGTAACTAGAGGCGTGGCATTGGAATCATCGCACTCGTAGAGGCCGGGTATTTTAGCCCGGCTCTTTTTTTGCCCGCCGCCGACAAGCGCACGTCGCCCAAGCGTGAAGCCATGCCGTCGCGCGGCATCTCTTGGGCGTCCGTCAGCGTGGCGGAGTTCCGCCTTAGTAAACGCCCCTCCGTACGTCCCGGATACACATACTCCGGCCGCATCAACGGACCCCGCATGGCGAGCGGCTTCCATGCCTCGACACCCCCAAACGACCGCGACCGGCAGCATGGATTGACGCTCGGGAGAGTCCAAGACCCGCCCAACGACGATGCCTGACACACGCACCAGTACCGACCCCGCAGGAACCGATGCGCCACGCCGATGTCGAGTCTCTCCGCCGCTGTATTGCAGGCGATCCGCCAACCTATACGGCGGGCGAAGGCCGCGCTCCGTGGACGGTCGGCGCCGTCTGTGATACAAGACGAGGCAGCGGCAGCCGCGCACACGCGAGGGTAACTCCACGATGTACGAAGGTCCGTTCGGCCCGACATCTCCCGAGGCTCAGGCCGACCCGGACGAGGAGCGCGCCGGCCCGCCCTGGGAGCACGCTCGCGAGGCCGGCGGCTACGTGCTCGCGTACTTCAGGACGGCGGGGGAGGTCCTGTTCCGGCCGCAGACCACCTTCCGAGCCATGAGTTTGTCGCCGCGGCTCAACCTTCCGCTGCTTTACTGGTTCCTGCCGACCCTCATCTCCACCATCGTTAGCACCGTGTTGTTTACGGCCATCGGGCGCATGTTCCGCGCCGTGCTATCGTCGGTGTCCGGCATACCCATGGCGAGCGAGGTCGCCGCAACGGCGACAACGCCCGGCCTGCTGTGCATGGCGGCCGGTCTCATGCCCATGTTCTTCGTGATGGCGGCTTACTACCACCTACTGCTGAGACTGTTCGGCGGCGCGCGCCGCGGCTTCGTCGGCACGTTCCGCGCACTTGCGTACGTGAACGGCAGCCTCGCGACGATCTCTTGGGCGCCGTGCATCGGGCCGGTGATCGCACTCGTATGGGGCGCGTACCTGGAGATCATTGGGCTAAGGGAGGTCCACGACACGACCACGGCGCGTGCCGCCGCCGCGGTCGTCCTGGGGATACTGGGCCCTCTGACGTTGTTTGTGGCGATGCTTGTGTACGCGCTCGTGACCGGGGGTCTGCCCGGCCTGGCCGACCATGCGCCGATTCCGATGGTATAGGAGTTCCCAATGCCGCGATCCCGCTGCCCACTACCGATGGCGCTGTTCGTGCTTGCGCTCTCCTGCCTGCCGCGGGCCCACGCCGCCTACGACTGGACGGCCGATATAGAGTCGTATAAACCGTCCGTCGTGAACATCGAGCGTTCCGCCGAAGTCGTGTTCGACGCAGAACGGCAGGGCACGACCTACGCCACCGGCTTCATCGTCGATGCCGCCGCCGGGATCATCGCCACGAACCGCCACGTGACCGGCACGAGCCCGTCGTACGTCAAGATCAACTTCTACGACGGCTCGTTCACCGAGGCCCGCGTGCTCTACTACGACCCGGAACAGGACTTCGGGTTTTACCAGATCGACCCGGCAGACGTCGGCTTCGAGCTGCAGGCCGTCGCGCTAGGGTCGTGGCGCGAGCTGGCCGTCGGAGAAGAGATGCTCCTCATCGGGAACAACGAGAAGGAGGAGTACTCGATCAAGTACGGCACTGTGACGAACCTGAACGTGGACAAGGGCACGCGCTACGGCTCGTATATCCACAGCACGTTCGACCGCACGGGCGGGTCCAGCGGGAGCCCTGTGTGGAACACGCGCGGCGAAGTCGTCGCCATCCACGCTTCCGGCACGGACACGTCCAGCTTTGAGCTGCCGGTCGACTACCTGCGAACCGCGCTCGAAGTCGTCGCGGCCGGTCAGGATGTGGTCCGAGGCGACATCGGCGTGGACCTTGACCTGATCTCAATCGGCGAGGCGATCCGCCACTATGGTTTGCCCGCCGAGAAGGCGGCCGAGATCGGCCCGTCGCAGACGGGCGGCACCCCGCACGTCATGCAGGTAGACGGCGCGATCCCAACGACGCCCGCCGTAGGACTACTGCGGCCCGGAGACATCGTCTACACCGCCGACGGCCAGTTGCTCCGCGACGACCTCTACACATTCGACCGCATCCTGGCCGGCACAGTCGGCGGGTCCGTGGAACTCGGCGTGTACCGCAACGGCGAGAAGACGGACATTAGCGTCCCGGTGTACGACCTCGAGGGCCGCAAGATCCGACGGTTCGCGCGGTTCGCGGGGGGAATCTTCCACGATGTAAGCATCGGCCTGCGTCACCTGGTGCACATGGAGGCGGTTGGGGTCTTCATGCCGTTCGCGGTGGCCGGCAGCACGTTCTCGCAGGCCGGATACAGCGACCGCCAGAACAACTCCAAGGTGCTCATCACCGAGGTGAACGGCGTCCCGGTGCACGATCTGGCGGAGTTCGTCGACGCCGTCGCTTCGATCGAAGGCGGCCAGCACTCGTACGTCGTCGCCCGCGACTTCAACCTGTTCGACAGTTCCCCGAAGCCCCGCAGCCTCACCTTCAACGTCCAGTACGGCCCGCTCGAGGTGTTCCGATGGAACGCCGAGACGCTGGATTGGGACAAAGAGGGCGACGCGGACGTCCCCGACGCTGCCGAGTAGGGCGCGACCGCCCAGGCGGGGCCCCGCGACCTGCTCTGCCGGGCCGTGTTCACGACCTATTCCGATGGTGCTAACATTGGGCGGCGCGGCTGTGGCGACTAGCAGGGGATCCACATGGCGGACATCACGCTCGAAGACGTCGAGTACGTAGCGGACCTGGCGCGGCTGGAGCTGTCGGCCGACGAGAAGGGCCAACTCGTCGAGCAATTGGGGCGCATTCTCGGCTATATCGAGAAGCTCGACGAACTCGACACGACGGATGTCGAGCCGACGTCCCACGTGCTGCCCATGCGCAACGTGATGCGCGCCGACGAGGCCCGAGACGGCATGGCCCGCGACGAGGCGTTGGGCATGGCCCCCGCAAGTCACGAGGGCTACTTCGAAGCTCCGCGCGTAGTCGAGTAGGACGCCCCGCCATGTCTGCCTTCGAAGCCCCACTGAGCGATCACTTCCTCTGCCAACCCGATGTCTCGATGGCGTTCGTGTTCGGCTCCCACGCGCGCGGCGAGGGCCTGGACGCCAGCGTC
Organism: Candidatus Poribacteria bacterium; assembly: GCA_018644665.1. GTDB lineage: Bacteria > Poribacteria > WGA-4E. The sequence continues at coordinate 136,210 of JABGQA010000104.1, read as the reverse complement.
GGCGGTGTCTGGGAGTTCCAGCCCGCCCCTATACCTGCACGCCATCGCTTCGTGGCCTCCCTCGATACGGGGCCCCGCGGTAGCGCGGAACAGTAGACGCCGAGAGGAACGGAATGGCGGAAGCGGCCACACCACTGCACGCTCTGACGGCCCACGAACTTCGGGACAAGCTGCGCAACCGGGAGATCTCCGCCACGCAGCTCGCGGAATCCACGTTCGACCGCATACGCGCAGTCGACGACCGCGTGAAGGCGTACATGGTCGTCACCGAAGATACGGCGATGGAGACCGCCCACGACGTGGACTCGCGCCTCGAACGCGGAGAGCCCCTTCCTCCGCTGGCGGGCATCCCCTTCGGCATCAAAGACCTTATCTGTACCAAGGGCGTGCGCACGACCTGTTCGTCCAAGATTCTCGAGCCGTTCGTGTCGCCGTACGACGCGACGGTGATGCGCCGCCTGCACGCGCAGAAGGCCGTCATCACGGGCAAGCTCAACATGGACGAGTTCGCGATGGGCTCGTCCACCGAGAACTCCGCCTACATGACCACGGCGAACCCGTGGGACCTGTCCCGGGCGCCTGGAGGCTCGAGCGGGGGATCGGCCGCCGCGGTAGCGGCGGACGAGGCGGTACTCACCTTGGGGTCGGACACGGGCGGGTCGATACGTCAGCCCGCGTCGTTCTGCGGCGTCGTTGGGATGAAGCCGACCTACGGTCGTGTCTCGCGGTTCGGGCTGGTCGCGTTCGCGTCGTCTCTGGATCAGATCGGCCCCTTCTCGAAGGATGTGACCGACTGCGCCATGGCGCTCAACGCCATCTGCGGTCACGATCCGCTGGACTCGACGTCGGCTAACGTCGAGGTCCCGGACCTCACGAAGAGCCTCGTACCTGACGTCGAGGGGCTCCGCGTCGGCATCCCGGCGGAGTACTTCGTGGAAGGACTCGACTCCGAGGTCGAGGCGAGCGTCCGTGCTGCCATCTCGAAGCTCGAGGAACTCGGCGCGACGCTCCACGAAATATCGATGCCGCACACGGAATACAGCATCGCGACCTACTACATCATCGCCCCCGCGGAAGCGAGCTCGAACCTCGCCCGCTACGATGGCATGCGGTATGGTCACCGCACCGAAGATCCCGACGACCTGATGGACATGTACAGGAAGACGCGCGGAGAGGGCTTCGGCGACGAGGTGAAGCGCCGCATCATGATCGGCACGTACGCGCTCAGCGCGGGCTACTTCGACGCTTACTACCTCAAGGCGATGAAGGTGCGCACGCTCATCAAGCAGGACTTCGACCGCGCGTTCGAGGGTGTCGACATCATCGTCACCCCAACGGCTCCATCGGCCGCGTTTGCCCTCGGCGAGAAGACGGACGACCCGTTGCAGATGTACCTGTCCGACGTGTTCACGGCTCCCGCGAGCATGGCGGGCCTGCCAGGCTTGTCGATGCCCTGCGGGTTCAGCTCCGAGGGGTTGCCCATCGGTCTGCAGATTCTCGGCAAGCCGTTCGACGAGGCAACCGTCCTACGCACCGCATACGCATACGAACAGGCGACGGACCACCATCTGCGTCGGCGTTCGGCGGACGGGATCGCTGTATGACGGATAGGGGGACGCACGCTGTCGTGGCATCGCTGGCGGGCCTGCTTCCCGCCGCCCTTGGGGGCATGCTTCTCGCGCGTGTCTTGGCGTCCGGTGGGAGTTGGAACCTGGCGGCATCGATGGCCCTGGGCGTCGTGTGCGCGGTCGTCGTCATGGCCGTCGCCCGAGCGCGAGGTTGGGATGTCGTGATCGGGGCGGGCGCAATCTCCCTGGCCGGCATCGTCATGGGTCTGCTACTGGACGCGAAGTGGAATTCGGTCGACCACGTCGCGAGACAGCTCATGGGGCAGCACGCGGGGCTCGACCTGGTGAGCGCCACAATGCAGGCGCGGACGATCGTGGGCGGCATGACGTTCGGGGACTTGGCGCGCGCGCAGATGCATCTCGCAGCCGCGCTGATGCTGTTCTTCGCGGCGGTGGGCGCGGGGTTCACGGTGCGCAGTCGGCTGTTCGGTCGCCTGCTGAGAATCAGTGATACAATGTAAGGCGCTGCCTTGATTCGGGGGAGTCGGTATGCCGTACGAGGTCGTGATAGGTCTGGAGATCCACGCGGAGCTTAGCACTGTCGGCAAGCTCTTCACGTGGACTGCGAACCGGTTCGGTGGCGAGCCGAATTCCCGCATCGACCCCATCACTCTCGGCATGCCCGGCGTGCTGCCGGTCCTCAACCGGACGGCGGTGGACTATACAATGCGCGCGGCGCTCGCGATGGACTGCGACGTCCAGCCGTTCAGCAAGTTCGACCGCAAGCACTACTTCTACCCGGACCTCCCCAAGGGCTACCAGATCTCCCAGAAGGACCTCCCCATCGCGCTCGACGGACACGTCGACTTCGACGTGAACGGCGGCATGCGGCGGTGCCGTCTCACGCGCATCCACCTGGAAGAGGATGCGGGGAAATCCATCCACGCCGAGGGCAGGAACGACGTGAGCTGGGTGGACTACAACCGCTCCTGCGTGCCCCTCATCGAGATCGTCGGTGAGCCGGACCTGCGGTCGCCGGAAGAGGCGATCGCCTATTGGCGTGCAGTGAAAGAGATTCTGGAGTACGCGGGCGTAAGCGACTGCAACATGGAAGAGGGCAGCTTCCGTTGTGACGCGAACATCTCGCTGATGCCCGAAGGCTCCGACGAGTTCGGCACGCGCGCCGAACTGAAGAACATGAACTCCTTCCGCTATGTGCAGCAAGCACTGGAGTTCGAGATCAAGCGGCAGGCACAGATACTGGACTCCGGTGGCAAGGTAGATCAGGAGACGCGCCTGTTCGACGTCGACACCGGAACGACGCGCGCGATGCGGAACAAGGAAGAGGCGAGCGACTACCGCTACTTCCCCGAGCCCGACCTCGTCCCGCTCGACATCGACGACGCGTGGATACAGGACGTGCGCGACTCACTGCCCGAAGCGCCGCGCGCGCGGCGGCGTCGTCTGGTCGATGAGATGGGCGTCCCCGAGCAGACTGCGGTTGTGCTCAGCGGCACGCGCGCTCTGGCGGACTTCTTCGAGACGGTCGCCGAGGGTTGTGGCGACGCCGTCTTGGCGGCGAATTGGGTGCAGGGCGACTTCCTCGGGTATATACGAGAAGCTGGCAGGGACATCGAGGACTCGCCAGTGGGCCCGCAGGAGTTGGCAGAACTGCTGACGCTCCTGAAGGACGACACGATCAGCGGTCGCATTGCCAAGACCGTGTTGGAAGAGATGATCTCCACGGGCGAGTCGGCGAAGACCATCGTCGAAGCGAAAGGCCTCGTTCAGGTAACGGACACCTCGGCGATCGACGACTGGATCCGCCAGGTGATCGAAGAGAACCCCGGCCCGGCGGAGGACTTCCGCGGCGGCACGGCGAAGGCGCTCGGGTTCTTGGTCGGGCAAGTGATGAAGCTCTCCCGCGGGAAGGCGAACCCGCGCATGGTGAACGAACTGCTGCGGAAGGCCCTTAGCTAGCCCCCGGGCCTCCGTCGGCGCTACACGCCGGTCTCATACCCCAATGCCTCACGATCTCGCCGTACACTCCAGCGCTGCCGCGGGCGTTTCTGCAGGCGCCGCGGCTGTTCCCCGGGTGGATTTCCTTGGGTTGGATTGCGACGAACTCGGCGCACACATGACCTCCTGGGGCCAGCCGGCGTACAGAGGTCGGCAGGTCTTCCGGTGGCTCTACCAGGGTCGCGCGGATGGCTTCGGCGCGATGACGAACCTCCCGAAGTCGTTACGCGCGGAACTCGCCACCCGCGCAGAGATCGTGATGCCTCGGCTAGTCACGCGCGCCGCGTCGCAGCGCGACTCAACCGTCAAGTACCTGTTCCAGTTCGCGGACGGTGAGCGCGCCGAAACCGTGCTGATGCACGATGGCGACCGCGCCACGCTGTGCGTGTCCAGCCAGGTCGGCTGCAACCAGGGGTGCACGTTCTGCGCCACGGCTCAGATGGGCCTTGCTCGTAACCTGACGTCCGGCGAGATGGTGGGGCAGTTGCTAGAGGTGGAACGTGAAATCGGCGCTGGCCGCGTGTCGAACATCGTCTTCATGGGCATGGGCGAGCCGCTTGCGAACTACAAGCACCTCCTCCGCGCGCTGGACGTCCTGACATCGCCTGACGGCGTCGGAGCGCCGGCTCGTCGCATCACCGTATCCACGTCGGGTCTAGTCCCCGCGATCGATCGCTACGCTCGCGACGGCGTCAAGACGGGGTTGGCGTTGTCGCTGAACGCGACGACGGACGACGTCCGCGACAGGCTGATCCCCTCCAACGCGCGGTACAAGATCCGCGGCGTACTCGACGCGTGCCACGCATGGGCGGAAGCGACCGGCGGGCGGCTGACGGTGGAATACGTGCTGCTACGAGGCGTTAACGACTCGCTCGAGGACGGGCGTCGCCTCGCGCGCCTCCTGGATCCTATCCCGTGCAAGGTAAACCTGATACCGTTCAACCCGATACCGGGGGCGACGTTTGCGCGCCCGGAGGCGGCGCGTGTTGCCGCGTTTCAGAAGGTTCTGTATGATGCGCGGTGCGTGGCGACCGTGCGCAAGACGAAAGGCTCCGATGTTGCGGCCGCATGCGGTCAGCTGCAGGCGGACTATTCGAGCGCCGATCGCGCGGCCTCGCCGTAGGAGAAGCGGGTCGGGACCGAGGGGGTTGGATGGATCAACGGTGATAGGGTGTGTGGAGCAGACCCATGTGCGACCGGTGTTGAGTGTGATGAGGGCGATGAGGGGAGTCGAGTATGCGACCGTATCTTTATAGGCTAGGAGGCCACCGCCTCGTGGTGGGCTCAGTAGCGCTTTCGGTCGTGGTTGCGACGTTCGGGGCGTTGGCCGGTTGTCAGGTAGACCGCGTGCCGTTCAACCGGCTGGATACAGGCAAGGAGTTCCTGGAGGCGGACGAATCGTTCCAGGCCGCGGAGTACTTCGAGGAATCGCTCGAACTCGAACCCGAGACGAGCGCGAGCGCGCACGCGCACCTGGCCATTGCCTACGACCGATCGATGAAGAAGGTCCAGGGCATCCCGTCCGAGTATCAGAAGCACTCGGCTGCGCGCGCCCAGCATCTCGCCACCGTCAGCAAGGACCCCACGGCGATCCCATACCTCGTCCACGCCTTGGAGTACCACAACCTCAGTTCCCAGTCGGCGGAGGAACTTCTCGTCGAGTTAGGTGGCACGGCCGTGCCGGCGCTGCTGTACGGCTATCAAAGGAAGTCGGAAGAACGCGACACTATCCGACGGCTTCTCCGCACGATCGGCAGCCCCGCGGTGAGCGGCATTCGGAAGTCCGTGGGCAGTCCGGACCTCGTCGTGCAGAACCGGGCGCAACTAGTGCGACTTCTGGGCGAGATGGACAACCCCGAGGCGCGTACTTTCCTCGCCGAGCTGCAGGCCGACCCCGCTATGGACGAGGCCATTCGCGTCGAGGCCGCCGCGGCGCTCTATCTTCTCGGCGACAAGCAGCACCGCGATTTCCTGGTTGCCTCCCTGAGCACACAGGACGTGCTCGCGCGGCGCGCCGCCGCGTACTGCATGAGCTTCCTCAACGACGAGCCGAACCCCGAGATGCTGCTCTCGCACCTGGACGACCCAGACTCCGAGGTGTGCATGCACATAGCTGCGGCTTTGGGTGAGCATCGCAGTGACCCGAACGCGGTCGACGCCCTGGTTGAGCTGCTGCGGACGACAGACGAGAACCTGGTCGGGAACGCCGCCGTCGCGGCGCTGGGTAAGTACGGCGAAGACGTCATTGACCCCATCTTAGAGGCCCTCAAGTTCGACGCCAAGAGCGAGCACTGGACGCGGCGGCAACGCCTTGTGCGCGCGTTGGCCGACGAGAACGTCCTCGGCGGGTTCGACGAAGACCGCGAGTTCAAGCTCTACGAGCACTGGCAGGATCGCGAGCAACGTGACGAGGTGAAGGGCGACATCGCGCGCTTGCTCGAATCGCTCGAAAGCAAGTAGATCCCGCTACGCAACACCGATCGCTGAAGAGGGCGCTGCTGGGCAGCGCCTTCTTCGCTTACGCCCCCTGCTTCCGGTTGTGGCCGCGGGAACCCCACTTCCGACTACGTGTTACCCGCCACCGATTCAGACCGTATCCGAGGCAGGATCTGCTGCCACCCACGCTCATTCAGCCGACGCTCGTTCAAAGGGGTCGCGATGTCCCGCCCGCTGGCGCGTCACGCCGGGGTCGTCTCCGCGTTGACCGCCGCCAGTCGCGTCCTGGGTCTCGTGCGCGAGACGGTGTTTTTCGCGCTGTTCGGCGCCAGCGGCTCCATCGTGAGCGACGCCTTCTACGCCGCCAATCGCATCCCCAACCTGTTCCGCGACCTCTTCGCCGAGGGAGCCCTGACCGCCGCGTTCGTCCCCACCTTCGCCCAGGTCGCTGAGAAGCACGGCGAGGAGCGCGCGTGGCGCCTCGGTCGTTCCGTGGCAACAGCACTCGTGCTTGCCGTCGCGGCCCTGTCTGTCTTGGGCATCGTGTTCGCCCCAGGAGTTGTGAGCATCGTCGCGCCCGGCTTCGGGGACATCGACGGCAAGGCGGAACTCACCGTACACCTGACACGCATCCTGTGGCCGTTCCTGCTGTTCGCGTCTCTCGCCGCCGTCTGGGCCGGGATGCTCAACAGTCGGGGCAGGTTCACCGCACCCGCCGCAGCCCCGATGATGTTGAGCGTGGCGACGCTCGGGGTGGGTGTCCCGCTTGCATACGTCCTCGATCCGACGTTCGGGGCACGCGCGATCGTGGGGTTGGCGATTGGGGTGCTGTGTGGTGGCCTCCTGCAGTGGGGCGTGCAATTGCGCCCGCTGCGTCGTGAAGGCTTCCGCTATCGTCCCGCGCTCGACCTCTGCGACCCCGATTTGCGCCGCGTGCTCGCGCTCATGGCTCCGGCGGTCGTGGGCGTCTCGGCCACCCTCATCAACGTCGTCGTGAATACGAGGTTCGCAACGGGCATGGGAGACGGCCCGCTCACGTGGCTGGTCGGTGCGTTCCGCCTCGTGCAGCTGCCGATCGGCGTGTTCGGCGTCGCCGTCGCCACGGTTGCTATCCCCAGCCTTTCCCGGGATACGGCGCGTGAGGACATTGTTGCTTTCCGCGCTCTCCTCGGACGCTCAATACGACTCGTGCTCGTGTTGTGCATACCCAGCGCGTGCGGGCTGATGGTCCTCGCGCGGCCCCTTGTATCGCTCATCTACGGCCACGGCCGATTCGACGCGACAGACGTAGAGCAGGCAGCCGCGGCCGTACGCTTCTACGCCCTCGGCTTGGCCGGGTACGCGGCGATAAAGGTACTCGCCCCCGCTCTCTATGCGCTGGGCGATACACGACGGCCCGCCCTCGTCAGCTTGTTCTCCATCGGCGTCAACGTGTGCCTGAGCTGGACGCTCGCAATCAAGGTGGGCCTCGGTCACCGCGGCTTGGCGTTGAGCGTGTCCGTCGTCGCGGTGACGAACGTCACGCTACTCGCATGGGTGATGCGCCGGCACGTTGGGCCGTACCTCCGCGCGGAAGTCCTGGCGCCGGGGGCGAGGATCGCCCTCGCCTCGGCGGGCATGACCGCAGTTTGCCTGGGAGCGCGCCACGCGGTGGAGGCGTTGCTGGGTGTCTCATTCCTTGCCGACGCTGTCGCCCTAGCCACGGCCGTCGGCGCGTCACTCGTTGCGTTCGCACTGCTGACGCGCGCCTTGCGAATCGCGGAAGCGGACGAGTTGCTCGCGGCCATTGCGTCGCGGCTCCCACGCCGCCGATAGCACGCGTCTGCCACTGGCTCCTGCTAGAATCGGCCTGGAGGACATCGCCAATGAAGGCAATTATCATCGGCGCGGGACGAGGCGCCCGCCTGATGCCAATGACCGAGGACATCCCGAAGTGCTTCGCGGACGTCGGGGGCCGCCGGATCCTCGACTGGGCCGTAGACGCCTTCGCGGCGAACGGCATCGACGACATCGTGTTCATCGGCGGCTACCGCATCGACGTGGTGCGTGCGGCGTACCCAGCATTCCGCTACTGCCACAACCGCGATTGGGAGCGGAACAACATCCTGGTCTCGCTAATGCACGCCGAGCCCGAGATGGACGGGCCGTTCATCTGCTGCTACTCGGACATCCTGTTCACGCCTGGCGTGATCGAGCGGGCAGCGGCAGACGCGAGTGACATCTCTCTCGTCGTCGATACGGACTGGCGGACGCGCTACGTCGCGCGCACGCAGCACCCAACCGACGACGCCGAGAAGGTAACCGTCCTCAACGGCTTAGTGACCCGCGTCCACCGCGAAATCACGGACGACGATGCCCACGGCGAGTACATCGGCGTCGCGAAGTTCTCGGCCGACGGCGCGAGACGTCTGCGCGCGCACTACCACGCGCGACGTGAAGAGCACGCCGGGAAACCGTTCCGCGAGGCGCCGGTCTTCGAGAAGGCGTACCTGATCCATCTGCTCCAGGACATGATCGAGGCGAGCGTGCCGGTAGGCCATGTCGACACGCACGGCGGGTACATGGAGATCGATACGCAGCAGGACTACGATCTCGCCCGCAGCCACTGGAAGGCCCAGTAGTGCTTTTCCCAACGAGCGTCGTCGGGTCGATGCCGCGTCCCCGTTTCGTGCGCGACCTGTTGCGACCCGAGACACACGCGGAACTCGGCGTCGATGAAGTGACGCGGCGCATGGACGCGGCCGTGGCGTACGTTGTCGCCATGCAGGAGACGGCCGGCCTGGACATAATCAGCGACGGCGAATGGCGACGCCTGAGCTACATAGGCGTGATCGCCGACATCTGCGAAGGCTTCGAGGTCACGTTCAAAGGCGATCAGCCCTGGACGACGGTTGTCGCGCCGTTGCACGCGACGAACCCAGGCATCGTCGCGCGCGAGGCGCTCTTCGTACGCGAGCATAGTCGCTGCGAGCCGAAGGTCGCCCTCCCGTCGCCTTACCTGCTTGGACTCCGCATGTGGGACGAGGGGCGCAGCGCCGCGGCGTATCCCACACGTGAGGCATTCATGCAGGCCCTCGTGCCGGTGCTGCGGAACGAGCTAGCAGCCCTGCGCGACGCGGGCATCCACCATGTCCAGTTCGACGACCCGCACCTCTGCCTGTTCGTCGATCCTAGGGTGCGTCGTCAGTACGGTGACCCGGAGCGCGAGATGGACCTGTGCGTGGGCCTCCTGAACGACATCCTCGACGGCTTCGACGATCTCGACACGGCGGTGCATCTGTGTCGCAGGAACAAGGCCCGGCAGGGATGGGTCGGCGAAGGCGGTTACGGGCCGATCATGCCGCATCTCGCGCGGCTGAATGTCAGTGCGTATATGCTGGAGTTCGCCATCCCCGTGGCGGGCGACTACGATGTCCTCACCGACCTCCCGGACGACCGCCGCATCGGACTTGGCTGCGTGGACTGCCGAGGCGCGCACATCGACACGCCGGACGAGATCGTCGCGCGCGTCGAGGGCGCTTTGGGATTCGTCGACGCGGACAGGCTGTTCCTGCATCCCGACTGCGGGTTCGCCCCCGGCAGCGCGGCGGACATCCCCATCGACGAGGCCTACGCAAAACTCACGGCTGAGGTCCAGGCGGCGCGGCTCCTGCGCGAGAAGCACGGCTGACAACGGCCTCCAGACCGCCCGGCGGTCGGGCCTGCGTCTATGCGACCCCAGCGCTGACGGGCGCTGGTCTGGGCGCGTTGGAATACGACCAGGTGCGTGCTGCCCGAGATGGTCGGGAGTAGCGGCCTAGGGCGCGATCACCGTAAGCGTTACGCTGTCGCTGGAGTCGTTGTACGCGGCCGTGATGGTCACCTCGCCCGGCGCGATGAGATCCGCCGTAGCGATCGCGCTCTCCTGCCCGATGGTCGCCGCGACAGGCGCGACCACAGCAACGGTAGGGTCGGATGATTCCCAGGTGACGCCCGCCAGGAACGCCAGCAGTTCGGGGTTGCCGGTGGTCGCGACACCTCCCGCGGCATCCAGTGGAACCGCGGCAAGCACCAGGCGCGTGTCGACCGGTAGCGCGTCCGGCACCACCTCTACGGTCTGAGCGGCGATTTCCAGGCCGACGACGGAACCGACGACATCGTCGCCATTGCCGTTGTCGCCGAGGTCGTCCTCATCACCTCCGCAGCCGACGCCCGCGAGCAACGCGCCCGCCAACACACACGCTATCGAGGCGCGTAGCCAGGTGGCTGTCGCGCGGCTTGCTCGCGTCATGGATTCCTGGCTCCCCGGTACGCGTGACCCCGCAGTACGGACGAGACGGTCGCCTTCGGCCTACGGTAGCGCGTGGCGCGCGGTTTCGCGCCACGACATTGATGCTCCCCGGCGTCTCCGGCAGAATGCTCGCACGGCAATCAAGCGGGAGCAGCAGATGATAGAGCGAAACGGCAGCGGATTCCTCGCGTACATCGGCACGTACGCCGACGCTGATAGCGACGGCATCCACATATACGGGTTCGACGCGACATCGGGGGCGCTGGAGCGGCTCGGGGGCGCCTCGGGAGTCGCCAACCCCTCATACGTGGCCATCAGCCCCGACCGGTCCTGCCTGTACGCCGCGTGCGAGATCGCCGATTTCGGTGGGGCGAAGGCCGGAGGAGTCGCTGCTTTCTCGATAGACTCCGCGACGGGCGCGCTGACGCAAATCAACCAGCAATCGTCCGTGGGCACGGGGCCGTGCCACCTCACCGTGGACGCCACGGGCAGCTACGTCCTCGTTGCGAACTACGGCGGCGGGAGCGTCACGATGCTGCCGATAAACGACGACGGCGCGCTCGCGGAAGCGAGCGATTTCCACCAACACGAGGGGTCGAGCGTGAACCCCAACCGGCAGAAGGAGCCGCACGGGCATTCCATCAACGTAGACCCGGGCAACCGGTACGCGTACGCCTGCGATCTCGGTCTCGATCAGGTCCTCATCTACGCATTGGACCTCGAGAACGGCAAGCTCGTGCCGAACGACCCGCCGTACGGTTCCACACCCGACGGCGCGGGGCCACGGCATCTGGCATTCCACCCGACGGGCAGTCACGCGTACGTCATCAACGAGTTGGACTCGACGATGACCGTGTTCGCCGTCGACGCGGACACCGGCGGACTGACCGAGACGCAGACGATCACGACGCTGCCCGACGACTTCGACGGCGTCAGTCACTGCGCCGACGTGCACGTCTCACCCGACGGGCGATACGTGTACGGCTCGAACCGTGGCGACGACAGTATCGCGATCTACAGCATCAGTGACGACGGCGGAAGCATCGAGGCGTTGGGGCACGAGTCTACCAAAGGTGAGACGCCCAGGGGATTCGCCGTCGATCCCACTGGCGGCTTCCTCCTAGCGGCGAACCAGAGCACCGACGACATCCACACGTTCCGCATCAGCGCCGACGACGGGTCGCTGTCGGCGACCGGGCACTCGGTGGAGGTCTCGAAGCCTGTGTGCGTCAAGGTGATGCCGATGTCGTCGTAACGGACCCATGCGCGGCCGCGGTCTGATCTCGCAGGCCCGCGGCCGGAGGATGCCGCTATGCAACGCGCGCTGCTCGTCACCGGTCTGCTTCTGGCCTATGCGTCGCGGGCCAACGGCGGCGACCTGCGAGGTGTCACGCATGTCGGGATGGTCGCGCCGGACATCGTCGGCGTCACGTTCGAGGACGGCTACGTCGAGTACGGCGCCCAGACCCCCTATGCGAAGCGTCCAGGTGACGTCGTCGACACGTCGAGTCACCATCGCTGGCTGAGCAGGGGCGGCAAAGCCATCGGCGCGCTTGTTGGAGCGGGACAGGACACGCTGTGGTCGTTCGACACGCTTCACGCGGAGCAGTTCGAGCCGCGCTACCTGGACTCGCCTAACTCATACTCCCTTCATGGCCCCGATGGGCCCCTGACTCCACGGTCTGTGCATCGCAAGTCCAAGCCCACCGACTTCGGTCGCGTCGAGCCGTGGGCGTTCGGCACGCCATCAGTGCATACGGTGTGTCTGCGGCTCGCCGATCCGTTGACCGAGGGCGCCGAGTACAGCCTGACGTTTGCCGACGACGCCCTCCCACCGCACTCGTTCCGAGTCGGCCATCGCGAGCTCCGCAGCGAGGCCGTACACGTTTCGCACATCGGATTCCGGCCGGATGACACGGCGAAGGTCGCGTTCCTGTCGTGCTGGATGGGCGACGGTGGCGCGTCAGAATACGCCTCCGGCATGCCGTTCGAGGTCGTCAACGTGGCTATCGGCGCGGTCGCGTTCCGCGGCGAGACGATCCTATCCAAGCGGGCGGACGACCTGACCGAAGACCCGTACGGCCGCAACTACAACGGCGTCGATGTATACGCGCTGGAGTTCGGGGATCTGACGACGCCGGGCGAATACCGGGTCGCCGTCCCCGGCGTTGGGTGCTCGTACCCGTTCCGCATCGATCGGGATACTTGGCGAGACGCGTTCGTCGTCTCGGCGCGGGGCTTCTACCACCAACGGAGCGGGATCGCGCTCGGCCCGCCGTATACGGACTTCACGCGACCGCGTTCATTCCATCCGGCCGACGGGATGGTGGTCTACGAATCCGCGGCCGCGCTCATGGACACCGGGAACGGCCTGAACGGCGCCGACTCGAACTTCGGCGTCCTCGTGTCGGGACGCACGGATCGGATCGTCGACGACGCGTGGGGCGGCTACATGGACGCTGGCGATTGGGATCGACGTATCCAGCACCTCATCGCGTCACGGCTGCTGCTCGAACTCGCGGACGAGTTCCCCGCGTTCTACGGCGCTCTCTCCCTAAACATCCCGGAGTCGGCGAACACGCTGCCGGACATTGTGGACGAGGCGCTGTTCAACCTCGACTTCTATCGACGGCTACAGACGACCGCCGGCGGCATACGCGGCGGCATCGAATCTGAAGAGCACCCCCGCAACGGCGAGGGGAGTTGGCAGGAATCGCTCGGGGTGATGGCGTACGCGCCGGGCATATGGTCGAGCTACGAATACGCGGGTGTGGCCGCGCAAGCCGCCCGTGTCCTACATGCCGCCCCAGAGCTAGCCGCGACATACCGCGAGAGCGCGCTACGCGCCATGCGCTGGGCCGAGGGCGAGCGCGCAGGGCGACACGACGAAGACCCACACGCCGTCGACGACGCGCGCAACCTCGCGGCCGTCGAACTGTATCGGCTCACCGACGACGCCGAATGGCACGAGCTGTTCCTGGCGACGACGGCCTTCACGGACTCAGCCGCTCCGCTCTATCTGTGGCAGAACCACGATCAGGCGCACGCCGCGTGGTCGTATCTGCACATGGACGACGCCGATGACGACGTACGGGACAACTGCCGCCGCGCGCTTCTCGCGGAGGCCGAGGAACGCGTCGCGCAGGGCGAACGGACCGCGTTCGGCTGGACAAAGAACCCGTGGGCGCCGGTCGCGTGGGGCGCTCTGGCCGCGCCGGACGGGGTGACGTTGGCGCGCGCGCATCGGCTCACCGGCGACAGCCACTACCTGGACGCTCTGACACTGGCATGCCAGACGGGCGCCGGGGCGAACCCTGTCAACGTCTGCTACACGACCGGGCTGGGTCACGTCAGCCCGCGGCATCCCCTGCACATAGACTCACGACTGTCGCATCAGGAGCCGCCGCCCGGGCTCACAGTGTTCGGGCCCAAGCATCTGGATGGCTCCGAGGACTGGGCGTTACGCTTCGTGGACCAGGTTGCCCATCCGCCAGCGGAGGAGTGGCCGACGATGGAAGCGTTCTGGGACGTGTTCTGGTACCCAGCGGTGTGCGAGTTCACCGTACAGCAGCCGATGGCGCGCAACGCGTACGCGTGGGGCTATCTCGCCGCCCGGTAGTGCCCTGTGAGGCCCCACCGCTACGGGGAACCACGCCAGGCTCCAAGCCGAGGACGCGGAACGCGCCCGTCGGCTACGCGCGGGCGCCGCAATGAGAAGGACTGCGAACGCCCCTGCATGCACGTGGTACTCGCGAGAGACGCGGCAGCCCGATCGACCCGAACACGAAACTTGACCGCCCGTACCGCGCCGCGATATAATACGCGTGAACAGCGGCACTCCCCCGTCTGCTTCTCCGCGAATGACGCTGTGGCCCCTGCGATGTGACCACGCACGCGCTATCTGTAACGGCGCTGCGGCATCGCGCCGTATCTCTATCAGTTCGGGACGCCCACGATCTTCGTAACGCGATCGCGACTGTGTAAGGCCCCGACCGAATCGCAAGTCCGGTGACGGCGCTCCATCGCCACCGCGCGAGTTCCTGCGATATCCCGGGCCCGACAGGCAACGGCCGTAACCCACAACCCAGCGCTTAGGACGCCTCCTCGAACCGCCATATCAGGCTGATCTCGCATGCCGACGCACGGCGAGCGAGCATCCACCACGTAGATACAGAATCACTCAGGCGCACGATGCCGAATCCAACCCGTCGGCTTGTGCCACCTATTTTGGGACGGTGCCATGCGACAGAGAACGCACAGGGACGGCTCGATGAGAACCCGCCGGGGTTACAACAACCAGGGTCGCGATCGACGCGGCCCGCGCAACAGCGGCGGCGGCCGCGACATGGGCATGCGCGACGACGACCAGCGCGATGACGTCCCCCCGCCTCCGCGTGACGACAGCGCTCCCCGCCTGGACCTCACGCAGCTACAAGAGAAGACCGTACAGGATCTGTGCAAGATCGCGCGCGACCTCGGCATAGTGGGGTACAGCGGCCTGCGCAAGCAGAACCTGATCGCGCGAATACTCGAAGCTCAGACCGAGAGTGGTGAGTTGCTCGAAGGCGAGGGTGTCCTCGAGATCCTGACGGACAACTTCGGCTTCCTGCGGTCCTCGAATTACAACTACCTCCAGAGCCAAGAAGACATCTACGTCTCCCCGTCGCAGATCCGTCGATTCGGCCTGCGCACCGGGCACGTCGTGCGCGGAGAGATCCGACCGCCGAAGCGGGGAAGCGAGCGCGACAAAGACGAGCGCTTCTTTGCGCTCCTCCGCATCGACTCGGTCAACGGTCAGGAGCCGGATCTCGTCAAGGAGACCGTCCTCTACGACAACCTGACGCCGATCCACCCGACGCAGCCGTTCGCCCTCGCGACCGACCGCGTGACGCTTTCGACACGCATCATCGACCTGATCGCCCCGGTGGGCGCGGGTCAGCGGTCCCTGATCGTCGCGCCGCCGTTCGGTGGTAAGACGTACCTGCTGCGCGACATCGCGCACGGGATCGAAACGAACCACCCGGACGCAGACCTCATCGTGGTTCTCATCGACGAGCGCCCCGAGGAAGTCACCGAGATGTCCCGGTCGGTCAACGGCGAAGTCGTCAGCTCGACCTTCGACGAGCCGCCGGAGCGCCACGTCGCCGTCGCCGAGATGGTCATCGAGAGAGCGAAGCGTTCCGTCGAGTACGGGAACGACGTGGTGATCCTGCTCGATAGCCTCACGCGGCTCGCGCGCGCGTACAACCTGGTCGCCCCGCACACCGGGAAGACGCTGTCCGGTGGTATCGACGCGGGGGCCATGATGGGCCCGCGCCAGTTCCTGGGCGCCGCGCGGAACATCGAGGAAGGCGGCAGCCTGACGATCCTCGCGACCGTGCTGGTCGATACGGGAAGCCGTATGGACGAGTACATTTACGAGGAGTTCAAAGGCACGGCGAACTCCGAAATCCACCTCGACCGCGAACTGTTCGAGATGCGGAAGTTCCCGCCGCTGGACGTCAAGAGATCCAAGACGCGGCGTGAAGAACTGCAGCTCGACCCGACGACGCTGAATAAGATCTGGATTCTGCGGCAGTTCCTGAATAAGATGTCTCCGTCGGAGTGCATCGAACTGTTCCAGGATCGCATGCGGAAGACGGACACCAACGAAGAGTTCCTGGAGTCGATGAAGGGCTAGCTGTCAGGTCTGCCACGACCCACAGCGACGGATGCCGCCACCGGACGCCTCGAAAGGACACACAGTCACATGAAGACCGGAATCCACCCCGACATGCACACGACGACCATGTCGTGCGTCTGCGGGGCCACGTACGAGACGATCTCCACGAAGGAAGATGTCCGCGTCGAGATCTGCGCAAGCTGCCACCCGTTCTTCACGGGTCAGCGACGCGTGGTCGACACGGAAGGGCGCGTGGAGAAGTTCGAGCAGAAGTACAAGCAGTTCAACCTGCAGAAGCAGGAAGCGACCGCTGACACGGACGCAGAAGCGTCGGCGTAGTCCTGACACTCCTGGCGCGCCACATTCCATGAGCCCGCATCCGCCAACCGACGCGCGGCGTTCGCACGCAACCGCGTTTGGGCGCATCCCCTGGGGATCGTCTCGGTCGGTGGCATGCTGAAGCTCTTTCTCACCTTCCTGAAGCTTGGCGCGTTCATCTTCGGGTCCGGCCATGCCCTCGTCAACGCGATGCAAGACGAGATCGTGGACAAGCAGCAGTGGCTGACGCTGGACCAGTTTCAGTCGGGGTGGGCGTCGGCGAACATCTTGCCGGGCCCGATCGCGACGAAGGTGGTCGCCTACGTCGGATACACGCAAGCGGGTGTCTTCGGCGCCGCGTTGGCGGTCGTGGCTTACCTACTGCCGTCCATATCCGGCATGACGCTCCTCGGAGCGGCGCTCTCGTACGGCGCGGTGGATCGTCCCGGGCCGATGGGGACGCTGTTCGGCGCGCTCAGGGCTGCGGTACGCGGGATCAAACCCGCGGTGCTCGCTCTCCTGGCGGACGCCTTCCTGAGCTTTACCGGCGTCGTCATTCCTCGTGGCTCGGGCCTGGTCGCGAACGCGGCTCCCTTCGCGCTGGTGATGGTCGGTATCACGATCAGCCTCGCGGGCATGTGGCGTCTGTCCCATGCGACCGGGGCGGATAGCCGGTATCTTCTGGGCGATCCTCGCGCGGTGGGCGTCTTCGTGCTGTCGATGGTGGCCTTGCTCGTGTTTCGGATAGACGCGATCTACGTGATGCTCGCCGCGGCGGCGATCGGGCTGACCTATCTAGCCGTCTGAGCGGAAGGACACCATGGCCGACCTGATCGAAAAGCTTGGCGAGATCGAAGACAAGCTCGCATCCATCGACAAGGATCTAGGCGACCCGGAAGTCTACAGCCGGGCCTCCGAGCTCGAACGCCTCGGGCGTATGCGGTCCGAAATCGAGCCGGTAGCCACCGCGAGCGCCGAGTACCGGAAGGTGCTCGACGAATTGGGCGAAGCGCGGGAGCTGCTTGAGACCGAAAGCGACCAGGAACTCCGCGACATGGCCCTGGAGGAGATCGAGGTCCTCCGGGAACGCCAGGAGCAGCTCGAGGAGGAGCTGCGCATCCTCCTGCTCCCAAAGGATCCGAACGACGAGAAGAACATCCTCCTCGAGATTCGTGCCGGCGCGGGTGGAGACGAGGCAGCCCTCTTCGCTGGCGAGCTGATGCGCATGTACGGGCGCTATGCCGAGGGCAAGCGCTGGAAGATGGAGCTCGTGAACTCGAACCCCACCGAGCTGGGCGGGTTCAAGGAGGTCGTCGTCTCCATAACTGGAGACCATGTGTATAGCCGGCTGAAGTTCGAGAGCGGCGTGCATCGCGTGCAGCGCGTCCCAGAAACCGAGACCAGTGGACGGATCCACACCTCCGCGGTCACAGTGGCGGTGCTGCCCGAGGCCGAGGAAGTCGATGTCGAGATCAAGAGCGAGGAACTTCGTGTCGACACGTTCCGCGCTGGCGGGCCGGGTGGACAGCACGCGAACATGACCGACTCCGCCGTGCGCATGACGCATCTGCCCACGGGCATCATGGTGGTGTGCAAGGACGAGCGGTCGCAGATTAAGAACCGCGCCCGAGCCATGAAGATCCTGCTGGCGAGGCTGTACGACCACATGCAGGCAGAGCAGGACGACGAGCGGATGGAAGCTCGGAAGAGCATGGTCGGCTCGGGCGATCGTAGCGAGAAGATCCGCACTTACAACTTCCAGGATCGGCGCGTGACGGATCACCGCATCGGGCTGTCGCTGTATCAGCTCGACAACGTGCTCGACGGCGGCATGGACATGGTGATCGACCCCCTCATTGCCGCGGATCAGGCCGAGAAACTCAAAGCGCTCTAAGCATGGCCGATCCCCAGCCCTGGACGGCCCGCCGTCTCATCGAGTGGACGACGGAGCACTTCGCCACCAACGGCATTGAATCAGCGCGCTTGGATGCCGAGTTGCTCCTCGGGCATGCTCTTCAGCGCGATCGCATGTGGCTCTATCTCAACTTCGACGAACCGGTCGCCGCGGACATGCTGGCGATCTACCGGCAGCTAGTGAAGAAGCGCGCCGACCGCATACCCGTCGCCTATCTGACGGGCGCGCGCGAGTTCTACGCGCTGCCGTTCCGCGTGACACCAGACGTACTCATCCCCCGCCCGGACACCGAGGACCTGGTGAAGGCGGCGCTGTCGCGCTTCGTCGCACCGACCGACGGCTCCCCGTTGCGGGTGGCGGACGTCGGCACGGGGTCGGGAGCGATCGCCATCTCCCTGGCGAAGGAATGGGCGCCGAGGCCCATCGACGTGGCCGCGATCGACATCTCCCGCGACGCGCTGAGCGTCGCCCGCGAAAACGCCGCCGAGCTGGAGGTCGAGGAAGTCATCACGTTCTGTGAAGGCGATCTCCTCGACGCTTCCGAGCCGGGGACGACGTACCATGCCGTCGTCTCGAACCCGCCGTACATCCCGTCGGCAGAGCTAGACGGTCTCGAACCCGAAGTGTCCAAGCACGAACCCCGCCTGGCGCTCGACGGTGGCGCGGATGGGTTCGATGTGATCCGCCGGCTCGCAGCGCAGGCGCCCGAGTTCATCCAGGCCGAAGGGCTGCTGGCACTCGAGGTAGGCATCGGTCAGGCGGCGACCGTCGCCGGGCTCATCGCCGAGACCGGCGCATTCGGGCCCTGCGAGATCGTGCGCGACCTCGCGGACATCGAGCGCGTGGTGTTGGCGACGCGTTCCTAGCCGCGGCTCTCCGCCGGCCTCTGAGCCACACCAACGGTCTCTTTCTTGCGCCACGCCACTCACAGATACATACTGTGTGACAGAACACGTATGCAGCCGGCCTGTCGGATCGGAGGGTGACATGGGATCTCACGAATCGAAGCGGCTGAGTAAGCGCCCGTGCGCGTTGCGACAGTCTCCGGGCCTCCTTGCGTCTGCGCTCGCGGTCGCCATGCTTGTGGCGGCTACGCGCAGCGCTGCTCAGACCATGCGCGTCCCGAAGCCAGGGCCGCTCGTTTATGCCTGGCTGGACGGGTCCACGGTGCGTTCGCACGTCTACGTCAAACTGCCAGACGAGCCCGATGCACGGTTGATCTACGACGAGCCGGGAATCATCTCCCAGGCGAAGTGGTCGCCAGACGGCGAGCAGATAGCGTTTGACGACGACGGCCTGCTCGTGATGAACGCCGATGGTTCGGACCTCCGTCGGCTCACCGACGCCGAGTTCTGGGCCAGGCCTCCGTTCACCTGGGGACCTGAGGATCACCAGATCACCTACTACAAGCCGAAGGCGCAGGGCGATGGCGACCTGTGGATACTCGACGCGCGCAACCCCGAGAACGAGCGTAACCTGACTCGACAGGGAGGCGGGTTCGCCGGACCCGCCTGGTCGCCGGATCGCAGTCGCATCGCGTACTCCTGGGGACCCGTCGGAGGAGGGACGCTGTACGTGATGGACGCCGACGGCGGGAACATCATGGTAATCACGCAAGGGCGTTATCCCTCCTGGTCGCCGGACGGGAACCGACTCGTGTTCACACGGCATGGCAACGGCTTGGCGACGGATGTCTACGTCGTCGATGCCCGGGAAGGCGCGGCGCCACAACGCCTCACGCAGGCGCCGTACTACAAGTACTCTCCGGTCTGGGTGGCGGACGGTCCTTGGATCGCCTACGGGGAGTCCGGCGACTTGCACCTGATTAGCCTGGACGGCCGGGAAGCGCACAAGATGGGTGTGCGCAAAGGCATCCCCGCCATCACGAACTTCGACTGGTTCGACCCGTTTCGTGCGGTGTCGGCGGAGGGTAGGCTGCCGTCTCGGTGGGGATCGCTCAAGGCGCGTGAGACGCCGTAGCTGTCGACGCAGGGACCCAGGAGCCGGATCAGAGGGTGACATGAGATCCTACGAATCGAAGCGGTTGAGGCGGCGCGCGCGTCGGGCCGGAAGGACTCCGTGTCTCGTCGCGTCGGCGCTTGCCATGGCCATACTCGGCCTCGCCGGACAGGCGGCGGGTCAAGCCACGCGCATACCGACCCCCCGGCCCACTCGTCTATGCATGGCTGGACGGCACGACGAAGCGCTCGCACATCTACGTCAAGGCGCCGGACGAGCCCGACGCGCGCTTGGTCTACGACCAACCGGGAATCGTGTTCGAGGCCAAATGGTCGCCGGACGGCGAGCAGATAGCGCTCAACGACGACGGGCTCCTCGTCATGAACGCGGATGGCTCCGACGTGCGGCGCCTGACCGATGCAGAGTTCTGGGCGGAACCGCCCTTCACGTGGGGCCCCGGCGATCGCGAGATCACCTACTACAAGCCAAAGGCGGCGAGCGATGGAGACCTGTGGGTACTGGACGTGGCCGACCCCGCCAACCCGCGAAGACTGACGCGAGAGGGCGGCAGGTTCTCCTTTCCCTCCTGGTCGCCGGATCGCAGTCGCATCGCGTACTCATGGCAAGTGGGTGTCGGGGGCGTCCAGGACGTATACGTGATGGACGCAGACGGCTCCATCACTCAGATAACGCAGAAAGCGTGGGCTCGCGAGCCCTCCTGGTCGGCCGATGGGGGGCGCTTGGTGTACGTCAAGAGCGACGGCCACGACGCTGGGGATCTACATATCATCGACGCCCGCGCTGGCGCTGCGCCACGCCGCATCACCAACGCGCCATACAACAAGGCGACGCCGGTTTGGCTCGCCTACGGCCGGTGGATAGCCTACGCGACTTCCGGGGACATCCATGTCGTGAGCATAGATGGGCGGGAGACCCACAAGCTGAGGGTGCGCGAGGGCGTCCCGGCGGTCGCGGACTTTGACTGGTTCAACCCGTTTCGCGCCGTGTCCGCGTCGGGCAGGCAGCCGTCACCGTGGGGATCGCGCAAGGCGCCGGCGACTCCGTAGTGACCCGGCCGCGGGGCCTCCGTGACGGATCAGTACACGCCGACAACTACCGAGCTCTGTAGCTGCGTCAGCAGGCGTAGGTTCTCGACGCCGTCCCACGGGTACTCCTCGATGGGCGCGGCGCGCTCCGCTTCGTCGCGTTCGAGGAAGCGAGGCATGAAGAACTCTTTGGTGAGCGTTGTGAGCATGACACGGCCGGTCTCGCCGTAGCCGACGGGTTCCTCGGGATTGTCCGGGTTCACGAGGTCGATGACCGCGCGCGGTAGCGGCGGGTAGTAGACGATGTCATACGGATCCCCCGGGCTGTACGGACGCGAGTGCGCCAGGCCCATGAGCGTGTTCCCGTACGTGGGCACGAACTCGATGCCCGGTATCAACTCCTCGCGCGCGAACCGGTTGAACTGCGCGTCCATCTCCGTGCCGCCGCAGAAGATGCCGCGTATCCCGAGCTTCTGTAGCGACACCTTCTCGCACAACGCTTCCAGCAGCTTCGGCGTCGTGAACACGCACTGCACGTTCTCGTGGGCGCGCAGGATCTTGAGCGCCTGCGCGATCACGTGTTCCTTGTACGCGTCTAGCTCCGTCATCTTCCCGTCGCGGATGAGCTGGTTCACCCATCGCGGGTCCATATCCACGAAGAAGCAGATGCCACCCCGCACCTGTGCCAGGTGCTCGACGGCAAGCCGCAAACGACGCGGACCCGTAGGGCCGAGCATCAACCAGTCGCCGCCGCGCGGGAAACCTTCATCGGAGAGCGAGTCGCTGAACAGCTCGTAGTCGGTGTGGAAGTCGCGGATGTTGATGCGGTTCTTCGGCAGTCCCGTCGAGCCGCCCGTCTCGAAGACGTACACCGGCTCGTTCTCGTACGCCTTCGGTACCCACTTGCGGACGGGGCCGCCTCGAAGCCACTCGTCCTGGAAGTGGCCGAGCAGCTTGAGGTCGTCGTACCCACCGATCTCCCGGCGAGGGTCGAAGTCGAGCGCCGTCGCGTA
The DNA here is from genome assembly GCA_018644665.1 of Candidatus Poribacteria bacterium. Lineage (GTDB taxonomy): Bacteria > Poribacteria > WGA-4E. Next base: position 114,004 of record JABGQA010000104.1, on the reverse strand, counting down.
GTCGATCCAGAACGGCGCGCCCGTATCCGGGTCGAAGTGCCACTGCACCATCTCGCGGACGTGCGCGTCCAAGCGCGCGCGCGCCTCATCTACCCGCAACGCGAGCGCCTTCGCCGATACAGCCGCGTCGGTCGTCGTCATCCTACTCCTCTGCTACGGCGTAGAGCCGGTTCCGACTGGCCAGGTACATCACGCCGTCCTTCGCGACGGGCGTCGTGTACATGGCGCTGCCCATGTTCACTTCGTAGAGCAGTTCCATCTCCGTGCCCTGCTTCAGGACCGCGATGTCGCCGTCCTCATCGCCGATGTAGACCTTGCCGTCGGCGACGAACGCGGAGCCCCATATCGCGGCGAACGTGTCGTAGCGCCAGTGCTGCTCGCCGGTCGCGAGGTCCAGCGCGTAGACGTAGCCGCTCAGGTCCGCGGTGTAGAGGATGTCGTCCTTTATAGCCACGGTGGTCATGGTGCGGTTGAAGTCATCCCCGCCACGGTGCCAAAGGGCGCCCGTTTCCGTGATGTCCCCCGTCTTCGTGGCGTCGATCGCATACATGTGACCGGGACCTTCGCCGTGTTCGGGATCCTGCCCGACGGCGATGTACACGACGTCCTCGTATATGACCGGCGTGGAGACGATGTTGTTCCGGGTGCCGCTGCCACCTAGCTCCCAGACGGAGCCCTCGGGGTTGCAGTCGAACTTCCAGATGAGTTCACCCGTCTCAGGCTCGAAGGCGTAGATCAACCCGTCGCCGCCGGGGAAGATGACCTGGGGCGTCCCGCCCGCGACGCCGTACGCCGGGTTCGACCACTGACCATGGACGAGGTTCATGCCTGGCGAGTCGTCCTCCCACGCGAGTTCGCCCGTGTGCTTGTTCAGGGCAATGAAGCTCGGCGCGAAGGGGTACGGTATCGCTAGGTGGCCTTCGTCCACACCGTTACCCGTGACCACAAACAGCAGATCGCCCACCGCGATGGGCGAGCAGACCGCGAGGTTGTGCGGGAACGCGTCGACTTCGCCCATCATGTCCATCGACCAGATGAAGTCCGCGTCGATCTCAGACGTGTCCGGCTCATCGGTGATGGGCCCGTCGTTCTCGCCGTCGCGGAAGCCTTCCAGATCCGCGCAGACGACGTGCGCCTGGTTCGATACGTACCAAACGCGATCCCCCTCGATGAACGGCGTCGAGCATATCCCCTGTTGGGGCCAGTCGTTGACGCGCCCGGCCGGGAGCTTCGTGTGCGAAGCCTGCCAGAGAAGCTCGCCATCCGCGGCGTTGAACACCATGAGGACGCCACGGTCGCCGGTGTGCTTCGGGTTCCGCACGGACTGGTTGTTCGTCCCGACGATGACTTTGTCGCCGATGAGGATCGGTCCGCCGTACGTCTGCGATCCCAGTTCCACGGACCACTTGATGTTCTTCCCGGTTTCGGGATCCCACTCGGTTACGAGGCCGGTCTCATCGGAGACCATGTTGCGGGACGGCGTGCCGCCCCACATGGCGGTTTCCTGCGCCAACGAAGCGCAGGCGACGAGGCCGAACAGGGCGAGGACGGGCAAGGCGAAGCGGCGTGGTTGTCTCATTATTCGCTCACCTCGATCTTCAGGTTGTCGTAGTAGATGTCGGTATAGGACACGCCGTAGATACCCGGACTGCCCGTCGGGTTGGGGACGGGATCCTCCACGGTGATCGTCCATTCCTCGGGCTCGGGATCGCCGCGCTTCCATACCTTGCCGTTGACCACGGCGTTCTCGCCGACGATGTCCACGCGCATTTTCATAGTGTACCAGACGTCCGCGACCCATTCGAAAGGCACGTCCTGAGCCATCCGAAGGTCCGACGTCCATGAGCGCGCTTCGAGCTTCTGGTGGTTCCCCATGAGGTCGAGGATGTAGCGCCCCGAGATGAGTCCCATGTCGGGCATATTCCGCCGTCGGGTGGTTCCCATCATGTCCGCCTGGATGGTGTAGCCGCTCATCGTCGACGGCCCAACGTACGCCTGCGCGCGGTCGAGCCCGCGCGTCGCGCGTCCCTTGTGCAGCACGTGGTTGCCGTCCATATCCTCGACGAAGTACTTGCCCGCAGCGCCGATCCAGAAGTTCGGTACGGCGGCGCGTTCCTCGGCGATCTCGATGCCGTCGAAGTTCTCCTCGTACGGCAGCGTCGGGACGACGCGCACGCGCGCCGCACCGGAGATCCCGCTGAGTTCGCCGGTCACGGTTCCCGCGTGCGGAACGGCATCGGCAGAGACCATCACCGAGCCGTCGCCCTCAGCCTCGCCGTCGATGCCCTGGAGCGACCACGTCGCCGCGTCCTCGCGGACGAACTCGCCGTCGGCATCGAAACCGCGCGCCTTGAACTGCGCCGTCTCTCCCGCGTGGATGTGGATCTCGCCCGGGACGATCTGCACGTGCGTGATGGCGTTGTCGCTGCCACCGGCATCGGGCGTGTCCTCGGCGGGCGTTGCTTCGGCGATCTCGGGGAACTCCGCGTCGGGATCGCCGATGCAGAACAGGCCGCCTTCAGTCGGAATGTACACGCGCCCGTAGGCGACGATGGGCGAGCCGAAGATCTCGGCGAACCGGTCGCCGTCGACGGTGATCTGCTCCGTGTCGAGGACGGTGGCTTCGTCGGCTCCGACCTGCACGATGTGGAGGTTCCCGTTCACCTCGGGGAGGTAGAGCTTCCCGTCGGCGACCGTTGGCGAGCCCTTTCCAACGGTGGCGATCTCATACGTCCACGCCTCGGCTCCGGTGTCCGCGTCCAACGCGTGCACGTTCGAGGAGTTGTCGATGACGTAGAGGCGTCCGTCGGCATAGGCAGGCGACGTGTAGCCCGCGGCCAGGCCGTCGGCGCGCCACACCTCGTGCGTCTCAGTGACGTCGCCGGAGCCGGTAGCGTCGATGCAGACGACGCGGCCCATAGCGTTGGTGTCGAGGTTCTCCTCGCTGTGCATCGCGTACGCGCGGTCGCCCACGACGACGATGGATGAGTTGATGCCACGCTTGCTGAGGCCGAACCGCCACACCTTCTCGCCGGTGTTCACCTTCAGCGCGTAGATGGAGCCATCGGCGTTCCCGGCGATGAGCAGCCGCTGTCCATTGATCACGGCGATCGCGGGGACGGAGTACGTCGTATCTTTCGGGGGACCGCCGGGCGTGGACATCCACACGACATCGCCCGTGTTCTTGTCGAACGCGAAGTACCGATGCCGCCCCGGCGCCTGCGCGCCCCAACTGGAATTCAGGTAGCTGATGATGACGAGGTCGCCGTCGACGACGGGCGTGTGCGTGCGACCGCCATAGCCGGAGATGCGGCCGTACTGCTCGGTGAGCGACTTCTCCCAGAGGACGTCTCCGTCCTTCGAATAGCAGACGAACATCCCGCCGACGCCGTGCGCGTAGATGTTCCCCGTCTCAGGATCGCCTGCGGGGCTCGCCCACCCGACGCGGTTGAACGGGATGGTCGTGTGGAACACGTTGAAGCGCTTGTCCCACAGCCGTTCGCCCGTCTTGGCGTCGAAGCACGCGACCTGCTCTTGCTCGGTGACGTCCTTGCCGACGCGGGCCTGCACGTAGATGCGACCGTTCAGCGCGATGGGCGTAGAGCGCGCCATGACGTCGCCGCGCCAGATGAGACCGTCTCCGTCGGTGGACCACTCGGAAATCAGTCCCGTCTCGGTGGACGAGCCGTTCTGGTCGGGGCCTCGCCAACTCGGCCAGTCGGCGGCGGCGTAGCGCGTGACTAACGACGAAAGCAGGACAACGCATAGTATCGACGGGAGCGTCTTGGACTTCATAAAACCTCTCACTTTCACCGCTCTCTTAGACGCGCGGTGGCTCCATTGGATGAACTGTCGGCGGCGCTGGATCGCGTCAGGCCGTGGACGCCAGCGCGCCGCCTATGCGCATCGCGGCTTGGGCGAGCTCGCGGATGCGCTCCTCGATGCCGGCCGAGCCCACGCGCATCTCTTCCGTGCCGTCGTTCTCGAAGTCGTCGCCGGTTGCGTACACGAACCGTGGGATGACGATGCAGCGAAAGTCGAGCATGAGGCTGTTCGCGAGACCCATGACGGACATGTAGCTGGCCCGCCCGCCCGCAGCGCAGAGAAACCCGACGACCTTGTCCTCCCACGCCCCTCCGGTGAGTTCGACGAGGTTCTTGGCTGCCGCATTGACGTCGAAATTGTACACGGGCGCCGCGACCAGGATCGCGTTCGCCTGCTTGAGTGACGCGCGGATCTCGTTGGCGCCATGGGAATCGGGCGCGCCGGGCGTGCCGCGCAGGTCTAGGTCGTATTCGCGTAGGTCGTGGAAGGCGACTTCGGCGCCCAACTCTCGGAGCCGGTCGGCGACATCGCACGCGAGGACGTAGGAGCGCGGCGTCGAACGCAAGGAGCAGCTGACGACGGCGACGTTCATCGGCGACGAGTCCCGGGTGGGCAAGACACGCGGCTTTGATCAGCGGGTACGTTAGGGCGAAAGGCGAACTGGCGCAAGAACGACACGGATTGCCATGCGTCGAGTGCTTGCGTATTGTGGGCCGATCGCGCGTGAGTCAGGGAGGGATTCGGATGCCGACGGAAACAGTGCAGGTCGCCGCCGTGCAGTTGCTAACCGGCGAGGACGTCGAGGCGAACGCGGAGAGAGCGCTTGCGCTGCTGGAGCGCGCGGCGGACGACGGCGCGAAGCTCGTCGCCTTCCCCGAGGGATGCCTCTTCGGCTACACGTGTCGCACCGACTACTGGGACGCAATGGATTCCGCGCGCTTCGAGGCTTCCGAGGCACGCATCGCCGAGGCGTGTCGGCGCCTGGGCGTGGCCGTGGTGATCGGTTCCGCGCACAAAGCCGACGGCGACTGGTATAACGACCTCGCCATCCTCGACGAGACCGGCGCGCTCAAATACCGCTACGCGAAGACGTTTCTGGCGGGCGAGCCGTGGTGCCTGAACAACCGCGGCAAGTTGCCCATCGTGCGGCTCGCGGGGGTGGACTGCTGCTTCATCATCTGCCACGACGTGCGCTACCCGGAGCTCGTCCGGTTGCCGGCGGCGGCGGGCGCGCAGCTGTGCATCTTCTGCTCGTGCGAGTCCGGGTTGACGGCCGAATACAAGCTGTCGGCGTACCGCGCCATGCCCATCTCACGGGCGACCGAGAACGGCATCTACCTGCTCATGGCGAACACGCCCGCCAACCCGGACGACCTGCGTTCGCCCGGCTCCTCGCACGGGAACTCGAAGATAGTGCATCCCGACGGGAATGTGCTGACGGAGGCCGGCTTCTTCGGCGACGAGATCGTGTCCGCGACGGTGGACCTGAACCAGGCCGGCGGCTCGACGGCCAGACGTACGGCTAGCGAGGACACCATCCTGCGCGAGTGGTTTCAGCGCGGAGCCGAGTTCGTCGTCCGCGTAGGAGAGGATAGGTAGCACGCGGGCCCTGCCAACGTGCCTGCCTTTCGGCATCGTCGGCGGCGTAGGACAGGTCCAAGCCGGAATGGGCGTCGTCACCGCTGCGGAATGGCGGCGCGCTGCTTCCGGTCGTCGAGGACTTCAGACGGTACCACGCCGTCCACCGCCACAACCGTTACGTCCTGCGCGTCGAACCATAGGATGGCTCCCTTTCGATCGCAGACAGCGACCTTGAAGAGTTCTCCAGATTCCTCTATCTTGACCCACCCGATATGGCTCATAGCCATGTACGCGCCGTACCCCGGGCCAAGAAGCACGAACTCCGTACGGGACACGTTGTGTCTGACAATAACCGCCATCGTATTCTCCTCTGACATGGTTGGCGCTGACCGTCGGTGACCAGATCGGATGGTATCCGAAAGTAATGCGACACGAAGAATATGCGCTGCATACCTAGCGTCGTCGGCGACGAGGGCGTCTCGGCGGCGTTCGACCTGGGCCACGCGGGGCCGGTACGGTCATGCGCAAGGCCTCAGAGGGCACTATCGTCCGCGATTGGCCGCGGCAGGGCATCAAGTGCGTGGTCCGTGTGGCAGGCGAGTGGGGGTCGCTCGGGCGCGTGGGCGCGGCGGCCCGAGGGGCTGGTCTCCCGTGGAGACTGGGCGATCGTATGTCGTGGGCGTATCTGCTTCGCGTTGCGTCCTACCGTGCGCGAACGCTACAAGCGCCGTCTTGGGACTGGCATTCGAAGGCGGCATCCTGCCGCGGCGCCCCTGAGCCCATGATGAGGAGACCAGCAGGGACACGGAGACTGAGCGAGGACCAGGGGACGCATCAGTCCGCTAGGGGCGGGAACACACGCACCTGAGTCGAGAGCGGCAACGCCATGCCGTCTATCGGATAGCGCAACTCCCCGAGCACCGCGATGTGCCGCATGGGCGAGAGGAACGCTTCGCCGACGAAGCCCGAATCCGTGGACAGCATCGGGACCGACATCCACGCCGCCGACCGGAAGTCCGCGGTCTCCGAACCGGCAAGCCATAGCTGTGCGTCGGTCGCTTCGCCGCCCGCCGCAACCACGAGACGCACGCGAGCGCCGTCAGTCTCGAATTCCCATTCGGGCGATGGCAGCGCGGTCTCCGACGCGACGAAACGGAAGTACCCGGCAACGCCTGCCAGCCCGCGGACGCGATCCTCTATTCCGTGACCGGAGTTCGGCACGTAGAGCACATGCTTGGGCGGCAGCAGGTCGTCCCAGTAGAGGTTCATCGCGTCGAGCACAAAGTACCGGTCGTTCGTGCCGATGATGGACAGCTTGGGAACTGTCAGCCGGTCCCGATACGTCACAGGGTCGACCATCTGCCATAGATCGCGGCGATCCGGCGCGTCCATGTCTTCCGTGAGTCCACGTTGCGTGTAATCCTCGATCTGCTCGCTGTACTCGCCCCACACTTCGACCTGGTGGTCCATCTGCTCCGGCATGTTCAGCGTATCGATCACCAGCGGAACCGTCGCGACGACGCGCGTGTCGACGGCCGCCGTCAGCCAACTCGTCCATCCGCGTTTCGAGCCACCGATCGTCACGAAGCGCCCAATCTCCCGATCGAGATGCGTCGCGCAGAACTCCTGCAACGCGTCCATCGCGCGGACCGCGCTCTTTGTCATCGGAAGCAGCAGAGGCAAGGTCCGGTCGCCTGTTCGCAGGTACTCCACGAACGTGTGGGCGATGAGATCGTCCTCGCTGCGGTCGCCGAGAAGCGGTTGGTTCGGAACCTGCGCCAGGGATGCGGACACCGCGCCACACATCGCGGCCAGCCCCACGCCGAAAGCGACATGGTCGTCGTCGTGGCGATCGCCTGTCCGACCCCCGGTAATCTCTAGCAGGAGCGTCTCAGGGTACTGGACCTCGTCTGGCACGTACACCTGCATGGCGTGTTCCCAGACGATCCCCTGCCAGGTCTGAGATACCAGATGCAGATCATGGACCGTGCACTCGTCGACCCGTCGCGCGCCGAGGTATTCCCACCGGAACGTCGCGTCAGGGGCCGCCACATACTCGATGAGATCGGCGCGCGCCGTGGCCGATACCAGGCAGAGAAGACCGATCCACAGGCCGCAAGCGTGTCGTGTCATGTAGGCAGTCCATAACGGCAGTTGGCGAGGCCTCATGCTGGCTCCCGTCCGGGCTCCGATCTCGGTCTATGCGGAAGCCGCTTACAATGCGCATGCGAACGGCTGATGGCCAATGTGGTCTCACTCGGGAGCCGCTGTCAATGGCCGTGGGAGGCCTCGCGCTGCTCCTTCGGCCGCATGTGCCGCGAATGGCGCTTGCCGGCGGATTGCCTGGCGTGGGCCGGTCCGTGTATCGCTTGGGCGCCGGACACCCGCACTCGGCCGCGTCGTTCGAGCGCTGTCATAGACGTAGTACTGTGGAACGCCCAGAATCGGCGAGGCACGACCCAGCGTTCATACGCGTCCATGGTCACGACTCTGCAGCGCCACCTGTACGGGCGCGCGGCGCGTCGACAGGAAGTACAGCGCAAGATGGTGTCAGAACTCCGGGCCACACAACCGAACACACCTAGTGTGCCGTTCCATGCCAACGGACAGTCGCGCGCCCCGCAGCGCCTTCTACCACCCCATCGTCTTCAGCCACGCCTGAGCGATCACCAGGTGGCCGCTGGCGTTGGGATGCACCGGCTCCGGGCAGAAGACGTCGGCGGCCCGGTAGTCTAAGTGCTCCTGGAAGATCGCGTGCAGGGGGACGTGCAGTGCGTCGAACTCAGTCGCCATCTCCTGCGCCACCGCAATGTAATCGTTGAGCGCAGCCAACACCGTGGCTCCGTGGCTGTCGGGGTCGGTCTCTCGGGTGATATAGAACGGATCGATGAGGATGATCCGGGCGTCGGTCTCGGCAGCGGTGAGAGTGAGGAACGCGTGGTAGGCCTCGCGGTAAGCGTCCGGGGAGATGTGGTCGGCCGCCGTCGCCGAGAACCGCCGGTGAAGATCGTTGATGCCGATCATTACGGAGACCCAGTCGGGTTGGTGGTCGAGCACGTCGCCGTTCCACCGTCTCAGCAGGCCGGTGCTTACGTCGCCGCCGATGCCCTGGTTGTGGTAGGTGATGCCCCGGTCGGGGTATCGCGCGGTGATCAGGTCGATAGCGAAGCGGACGTAACCGGCGCCGAACGGGAACGCCTGGTCGCGGCGGCCGCAATCCGTGATGCTGTCGCCTATGAAGACGAGCGTCTGGCCGTCCTGGACGAGGAAGGTGTCTGGCGTCTCGGTCATCCGTGATCTCCTGCGCGTTGACGAGGGGTGCCACAGCGCAGCACGGTACACAGCGTCGCCGCACGAATCAAGGACGGTGGGAATGCTGCGGCCACCCGCTCGCCGCGCCTGTAGGGTCACTTGCGCTTCAGCGATCTCCATGTCAGCGCCAGGTTCCCGGCGCCGTTCATGGCAAGGCCCGTGGCGCCGTGTCATACACATCGACCCGGTCGAGAATGCCCGCCCCACCTGGAGCTGAGGAAGAACTCCCGCCGATTGCGTAGATCATCTCGCCGGCGGCCACGCGGTTCCGACCACGGCGAGGCGTCGGCATATTCGCCTTTGCTGTCCAACTGTCCATCGCCGGGTCTTGCTCATGCACTGCCGGCCGTAAGGACTGTTCCCCGGAGCCGTCGATGAGACGCACCTTCCCCGGAACCGCCATCGCGCAGGCGCCGACGATGGTTGGTGTGTCGGCCGCATGCGTCCAAGAGTCCGTAGCCGGATCGTAGACCCTTGCTGCGGCGATATGGAGGTCAGCGCCCAAAAGGGGCCTAGCACGCAGATCTTGCCGCCCGCCGTCGCAAACGTGGAGAGATGCAGGGCGTCTGGCGCGTCCCGCTTCAGTGCCCGTGGGGCGTACTGGCGCGTGATGCATGAGGCGGTCCACCGTCGCTTCGATGGCCTTGGACGCCCCTCGCGAGTTCGCGACAGAGGTCTTCTGTGATCAACGACGCGGCAGGCCGGGATCTGGGCAGGGCAGTGTCCTTGCGCTCATCGAGCGGGGGAGCCAAGACGCTTGAGCCAACCCCACGTGGTTGCGTATCGGCCGAGAGGAGAGACGGTACGCGGAGCGTCCGGGTCGAACCAGTCCGCACCCTGTACGGTGAACCGCTCATCCGTCACCTTCCGGACGATGGCGCCGTCCAGATCCATGATGAACAGAGCGTTGGCGCCGTCACGTCGTGACGAGAACAGGATCTGCGTGCCGTCCGGCGACCAACGGGGCCAGTTGTCGGTTTCGGGATGCCAGGTCAGCTGTCGCTCGCCGGATCCGTCGGCCCTTATCGTGTAGATGTCCCCGTTACCGTCCCCCTCGCCGTAAGAGACGAACGCGACAGCGTCCGCGCGAGGATGCCAACTGGCGCCGCCGTCCGAGGCGCGGCGGTCGGTCAGCGCCTGCAGATGGGCCCCGTCGTGGGCCATGGTGTGGAGATCATAGGAGCCCGCCCGATCCGACGTGTACGCGATAGTATCGCCTACCGGCCGCCAACTGGGGTCCATCGCCGCCGTACCCCGGTCTGTTATCCGGGTGTGTCGATCGGCGCCGAGGTCGGTCACATACACGCCGATGTCGTCGTCGCCCCACTTTCCGTAGGCGATGGCGTCGTCGCGCGGCGAGAAGGTGACGCCCCAGTCGTCGGGCCCTGCCGTGACAGGCCTCAGGTTGCCCCCGTCCGTATCCATCAGGTAGATGCGAGCCAACCACTCGGCCTTGTCGTCACCTCGGACGGACGGGAAGGCGATGGTTCGGCCGTCGTTCGACCATGCGGGGAAGGTGTCGTGACCAGCACCGTCCGTCAGCCGCTCGAACGAGGCTCCCTGCGGGCTGGTCATGTAGATGCTCGGATCGCCGCCGCCCGCGTACGCTCCGAACACGATGCGCGCTCCGTCCTGTGACCATGCGGTCGGACCCACGCATACGAACTGGAGAGCCAGCGCGACAGTGACGATTCCGTTCCTCAGGGCCTGTCCGGCGATCGGCTTCGTTGCGGGTGCCATGCTTCATCCCTTCCGCCCGTGGCCGCTTCCACACGTCTCTCCATGGACGATTCTAGTGGCGCGACCTCGCGGATGCACACGGATATGGTCTGACGCGCTTGCGGACAGGCGTCATTCTGTCATGCGTTCCGACCCGTTCCCGAGGCGGACGTACCGGATGCTGCGACCGGCCCAACCGATCCGCGCGTATTCACCGCAAGCGTGCGTCGGGTCCGTGGTAGTCCCCTGGTCCCGCATGTAGCAGGGGCTTTCTGGGTGCCAGTACTGCGGCCGTGTACGAGTCCATTGGTCCGAATGTGGCTTCGAGCGGGGATGTGGACGTGATGCGTGCCCCGGAGCGGCGGTCGCAGAGCGCGCACACCGGGAGCAGCGGGCGTAGCGGAGGAGGACGCAGATGGAAGTGCGGGGCAGTTGACCCCGGTTGGCGCTCGACGTCGGGAGCGTCGTATTCTTCCCTCCTGTCGGCGTGGCGTGGATTGTCTTCGGCCCGCGCGCGGGCGGGTCGCGCGTCCTCCGTGCTCCCCAAGTCGAGCGGCCACGGACTCACGTAAGTGTCCGGCAATGCCGCGCCATGCAAAGCCGCATCTCTACTGTACTCACTATGCGGCGGGACGCCACGCGCAGGATCTTACATGCTCCCGTCTCCGCTTGGGACGGACCTTGCGTCGTCGCAGACCAGGAGCACCGATTCACAGAGGAGGCGCCAGCGCCAATGCGTGCACTCGTAACGATGCTGAGGGATGAGACAGCCCGCGAAAAGCGGCTCGTAGACGACTGGCCCGAGCCGGATAGCCCTACGGGCAGCCAGGTTCGCACGCGGGTCCTGTTTTCGGGCGTTACGAACGGCACCGAACGGAATGACTTGATCGGTGGTAACTACGCGCGCCCAACCGACGCGCTCCCTGGCGGCTGCGGATACCAGAACGTCGGCGAGGTGATCGAGGTCGGCCCGGACGTCGAGGATTTGGCGGTTGGCGACCTACTCTACATGAGCCAGGATCACCAGGAGTTCTGTCTGGAGGATGAAGACGGACTGCATATCAAGCTTCCCGACGACGTGGAACCCAAGCATGCGGCCCTCTTCGGGGTAGGCGGCGTCGCGATGCGCTGCTGCCGGAACGCCGACCTCCGAATAGGGGATCAGTTCCTTGTTGTTGGCGCGGGCATCGTCGGACAACTCGCGGCTCAGATCGCGAATGCCATGGGCGCTCGGGTCACGTTGTGCGACGTCGACGAGCGGCGGCTAGCCGTCGCGCGCGAAATCGGCGCCGCAGAGGAAGTGGTTGCCGTTGGCACGGAGCTGTGGGCAGACCAGATCGCAGACGCCGGGTTCCGCGCGGTGTTGGACGTGGCCGGCGTCCCTGGCATGGAAGACAACCTGATTCGGGCGGCTGAACATGGCGGATCCGTGCTGTTCATCGCCGGCAGGCACAAGGTGGAATACACGTTCAACCTGGCGCAGGGGCGCGAAATCACCGTCAAGCAGAACAGCCACTTCGACAGATCCGACCTCGACCATCTGTGCCGCCTCGTACGCAGGCGTCTGGTGACATTCGCCCCGATCATCCAGGATGTGGTTCCGGTGGCGGAGGCGGCGCGCGTCTACGACACGCTCCGAGATGAACCCGCGCGGTTGCTGGGAACGGTGTTCGACTGGCGGTAGAGCCGCGGACGAATCTCCGGCTCTGGCGGCGCCGCGCCATATCCACCGTGAGGCCACACAAACATCTCCGATCGGCTTGGGCCCACTCGCTAACCGCATGGCGTACCACCTGCGTCGCTCCGTGGTGGTGCATGAAGTAGGCTCCCCACCGCGTCTCAGCGCCGAGTTGGTGTTCGATCCCGAGTCTCTGCAGAGCCGCCCAACGTCGCGCTTCCGCCAGGAACGTCGGCCGTGCCGGTGATTCTGCGGCTCTCCGGGGCCGTCGAGCGAGGAGCGCTCGCCCGTAGTGGCCGTTCGTTGGACGCGGGGCGCCGGCGGACAGTGCCGCTCTCAAAGGTCACTGGGGTGTCGTCCCGCTGAGGGCGATTACGCCGTTCTGGTCAGTTGATCTCGATGTGGCCCACGGTTTAGCGGACGTTGGGTTGGCTGGCGGCGCCCCATGTGCCCGGCTGTGACACGCCGAATCTCGCCAGGTCCGACCTGCGTGCTAGCCGGGTCTACAGGCCCCGGCTTGCGGGGCAGCTGCGGACAGCGGGTTCTGACCGTGTGCCGGACGCCGCTGACTCGATGTCATGTTCGTATCGCTGGCAATCAGACTTCCGCAGGCGACTCGTGCGTTCTGAGCGTGCCCGTCCACGGGCGTCCCATCAGGCCGCCACCCGTGTCGTGCACAGGCGAAGTCTTGAGCAGCGGCATGCCGGGTGCTAGGATTGGCGCAGCGTAGCTCTCACGCGCGATCGAGGCGATTTGAGGCAGGAGAAAGCTGTGGCAGGCCCAACTTTTACAGTCAACGGCGGCGAGCATGACCGGCTCGAGGTTCCCATCTCCGTGGCGGCCCCCGAGGGCATTTCGGACAGTAGCGTCTTCGTGATCGACGGGCAAAGCGGCAACGCCCTGCCGGCGCAGGTACTCGACGGCACACTGACGTTCATCGCGGAGCGGCTGTCGGCTGGCGAGACGCGTAGCTACGAGGTTGTCGAGCATCCCGCGACGGACCTGGTCGCCCTCACGGACAACGGCAGCGAGATAGATGTCTCCATCGGCGGCGAGGCGTTCACGACGTTCCTGTATTCCAAGGACCACTACCGCCCGCACTTCTACCCGGTGCTTGGGCCGGACGGCAAGGAAGTCACGGAGACGGGCGCTGCGGACCACAAGCACCATCGCTCGCTCTACGTCGCCTACGGCGAGGTCAACGAAGAGGACTGCTGGGCGGAAGGCTCCAACTCGGGTCGCGTCGTGCTCACGAACCTGAAGCGTGTCGTCAGTGGACCCGTGTTCGGCGAGATCGCCACGGAGTGCGTCTGGCAGGGCGGCGACGGCACGCCTCTCATGACCGACGAGGTTACGTGGCGCATCTACAACCTGCCCACCAGGCGGCGCGTCATCGACGCAACGATCGTCTTCAAGGCTACCGAAGGCGACGTGCACTTCGGCGACACCAAGGAAGGCGGGATCATGTGCGTGCGCGTGGCCCCGACCGTCAAGGCCAGCAACACGGGCACGATCGAGAACTCCTTCGGCGGCGTCAACGAAGCCGAGACGTGGGGCAAGCGTGCGAACTGGTGCGACTACTCCGGCTACGTCGACGAGACGCAACTCGGCATCGCCGTGCTGGACCACACGACCAACCCGCGGCATCCATGCCACTGGCATGTGCGCAACTACGGCCTCATGGGCACGAACATCTTCGGCCGGGGCACCTTCGAGCAGGGAGGACAGCTCCTCGACGGCGACGGGACGTACGACCTGAAGGCCGGTGACTCTCTCACGTTCCGCTACCAGGTCGTGGTGCACGAAGGAAATGCCGGTCACGCCGACATCGGCGGGGCCTATCATAACTTCGTCAGCCCACCCAAGGCGTCGGCCTAGACCCGACGCCTGGACTATGACCGGGCGCCGGCCAGAAGGGGACGCAGTGACGGGATCTTGGGAGGAGTGGACGCGAACGTCGATGGAGGAGCAGGATCGCCTGTTCCGACGCGTGGACGCGGGTGGGACATACCTGCCCCATCAGCCGATCTACGGGTTCGAGGCGTATAGGGCGTTCCAGTACGGCGATCTCGTCGAGTTGATCACCCAGTTGGACGCGCTCACCTTCGACAGCGTACTGGACGTCGGATGCGCGGAGGGGTTCACACCGCGCCTGGCGCAGGCGCGCTACGGCGCGTCGGTGATGGGCCTGGACCTCTCAGTATCCGGCGTCCGTCGGATGTGGGACTACCATCGGATCGAGGGCGCGTGCGCCGACGCGCACGCGCTGCCCTTCGCCGACGACGCGTTCGATGTAGTCATCTGCACAAACACCCTCGAACACACGACCGAGCCGGCGAACGTCATCGCGGAGTTGGCGAGGGTGGCCCGGCGCCACCTGTTCGTGGGGGTCCCGCAGGCTCTCACAAAACGCGAACTGGATGAATTCGAGCCGGACCTCGGGGCGGATCACGATCAGCATGTGTTCCTGTTCGTTCGGGATACGTTCCAGGCCGTGCTGCCGGCATCGGCCGTCATCACGCACGTGAATGCGCTGCCCACGCTGGTCGCGGCGTCCGCGTACAAGCGGACAATCGGCAAGGTTTGGCAGGCGCGATCATTGATTCGCGCGAACCTGGCATTGGATCGCTTCTGGCGACGAGTGATGCCCAACCGCGCGCTCTATATGCTGTCCAGGACCGACTTCGCCGAACCCAGCAGCGCCGGAATCAGCGACCGCACCCACCCCCGCCGCTTCGTGACAGACGAGATCTACCGGCGTAACGCGACGGAACTGCCCAACCGGCGACTACACTGGGGACTCGACGGCACGCATGAGTTCCGCCAGATCCGCGCGAAGGTGGAGGAGCCCGGCGACACCGAGCCACCGTTGACGGACGAGTTGGTGGCGAAACTGGCGTGCACTAGCTGCCACTCACCGGTGGTAGCGGCCCCGGACGCAGCAACCCTCGAATGCCAGGGATGCGGCGATCGATACGAGGTGCGGACAGGGGTGCCCATCATGCACTCCTTCTACGGCGATGCGCCGGCGAAAGCCGAACCCGACGCTGAAGCCGACGCTGGGAGGATTCTGGAGTGGTAACCGAGGCCCAGAAGCAGCAGTTCGTGGATCGCGGCTTCTTCATCATCGAGGACCTTTTCGACGGCGAGGAGATGGACAGCGTCGAGGGGATCATCGATGGCTGCGTCGAGGACGCTAACGCCGGGATGAAAGTCTCTGGCGGAGCGGGAATCAGTCGGCCGAACGAGATAGTGTTTACAGCGTTCCTCGCCGAGAAGAACAACGCCCTGCGCGAGTTCGTTATGGGCGACAAGTTCGTCGACGTCACCACCGGCATCATCGGCCCTGACGTCCGGCTTTACTGGAACCAGGCGGTCTACAAGTTCCCGGAGACGCACAAGGAATTCCCGTGGCATCAGGACAACGGCTACACGCCCGTGGATCCCGAACAGTACTACACGTGCTGGGTCGCGCTGCGTGACGCGACGGTCGAGAACGGGTGCGTCTGGCTGCTTCCTGGATCCCACAAGGACGGCACGCGCCCACACACGGATAGCGACCTCGGGCGCGTGGGGTACACAGGCGACAACGAGGGCGTCGCGGTCGCCATGAAACGTGGGTCGATGGCGGTGTTCTCGTCACTGCTCCTACATCGCAGCGGGCCGAACGTCACTGAAGACGAGGTGCGGAAGGGGTACATCGTGCAGTTCATCCCCTCGCACACGCGGAACGCGACCACAGGCGAGCCGCTCACGGATCGTCTCTGGGTAGCCAAGGACGGCGTCCGATACGATGGCGAATAGCGGTCTTACGATCCGACGGTTCGCGGCGAACCCCATCATCCGTCCAGACATGGACGACCGCATGGGGAGCAACGTCAACGGGCCGTCACTCATCCGAGTCCCGGACTGGGCGTCGGACCCGCTCGGGCGGTACTACCTCTACTTCGGTCATCACAAGGGCGCCTACATCCGGCTCGCCTACTCGGACTGCTTGGAGGGCCCCTGGCGCACGCACGAGCTGGGCGTCTTGGACCTCGCGGACTCACACTGCTCCGGGCATCTCGCATCGCCCGACGTACACGTCGACCACGACGCCCAGCGAATCCGCATGTACTACCACGGCCCGACGGAAGGCCGCGGGCAGGTTACACGCGTCGCGCTGTCTGAAGACGGACTGACGTTCGACGCGGCCCCGGAGATCCTCGGTGTGTCGTACTTCCGAGTCTTCGCATGGCGCGGGATGACCTACGCGCTGGGGATGCCAGGTACCTTCTACCGATCCGCCGACGGTCTGACGGACTTCGAGAGCGGCCCGGAGCTGTTCTCGCCGGACATGCGTCACACAGCAGTGGCGTTGCGGGGCGACACGCTCCACGTCTTCTACTCGGACGTGGGCGACACGCCGGAACGCATCCTTTTGAGCAGCATCGAACTGAAGGACGACTGGTCAGAGTGGCGCGAATCGCACGCCACCACCGTCATCGAACCCGAGACCGGTTACGAAGGCGCTGACCTGCCCCTCGAGCCTTCCGTGCGCGGCTGGTCGCGCGATCGCGTCCGGCAGCTACGTGATCCGGCGGTCTTCGCCGAGGACGGGCGCGTGTACCTGCTCTACTCGGTGGCCGGGGAGTCCGGTATTGCGGTCGGCGAGGTCACGGGGCTGTAGCGGCTTCAGGCTCGGCGGGCGCGGCCGCGGCCTCTTCCCGGTCGCGCATCCATCTGTATATCGTGCGCGAAGATATGTCGAGGAGCTTTGCGGCGAGTTCCTTGTTGCCGTTGGCGCGCCGCAACGTCTCTCCAATGACGCGAGATTTCACCTCCTCGAACGGCAGGCCGATCGGGATGTGCAGAACGTCCTCCGGGACGGCGTCCTCGCCCGCGATGTCGTGAGGCAGGTCGGCCAGCATGATGACGTCGCCCGGCGCGAGTATCACGGCGCGCTCGATCACGTTCTCGATCTGCCGCACGTTGCCCGGCC
This sequence comes from Candidatus Poribacteria bacterium, assembly GCA_018644665.1. Lineage (GTDB taxonomy): Bacteria > Poribacteria > WGA-4E. Next base: position 96,908 of record JABGQA010000104.1, on the reverse strand, counting down.
ACTCGTAGTTCTGCAACGACCGCATCGCCCTAGCGTCGATGCCCTGTACCCGTCGCTCGTTGCGGTCGGCGAACCTCCTGATGAAGTGATGCACCAGTATGGGGATGTCCTCGCGCCGGTCGCGCATCGGCGGCAAGTCGATGCCCACGACGTTCAGGCGGTAGAACAGATCCTCGCGGAACGCCCCGGTCGCGACTGCGGCCCCGAGATCGCGGTTGGTCGCGGTCAGGATGCGGACGTCGACCTCCTGGGGGCGTGAACTGCCGAGGGGTTCGACCATGCCCTCCTGCAACGCTCTCAGCAACTTGACCTGCAAGTGCGGCTGCATGTCCCCGATTTCGTCGAGGAACAGGGTGCCCGTGTGCGCCTGCTGGAATCTCCCGGCGCGGCGTCCCTTGGCGTCAGTGAACGCGCCCTTCTCGTAGCCGAACAGTTCGGACTCGATCAACGTCTCGGGGAGAGCGGCGCAGTTGACACTCACGAACGGCCTGTCGGTCCGTGGGCTCAGGTGGTGCACCGCCCGCGCGATGACCTCCTTGCCGGTCCCGGTCTCGCCAGTAATCAGGACCGTCGCGTTTGTCGGGGCGACCTGAGCGACGAGGTCCAGAACCTGGCGCATGGCATGGCTGCGACCCACGACGTTGCTGATCCCGCGGTGCTTGGCAATCTCGGCACGGAGCAGGCGGTTTTCGGAGACGAGTACGTGCTTCTCGAGCGCCTTGTTGATCGCGCTCAGGAGGGCGGCGCGGGAGAGTGGCTTCTCCAAGAAGTCGTCGGCGCCGTCCTTCATCGCCTGTACGGCGCTTTCGACGGTGCCGTAGGCCGTCATCATGATGACCTGCGTCTCGGGCGCGATCATCTTTGTGGACTTGAGGAGTTCGAGGCCGTCCATCTCGGCCATGTGGATGTCGGCCAGCAGAAGGCTCGGCGGGTTCTCGCGCAGCTCCTCCAGGCCACGCTTCCCGCTCTCCGCGACCCGCACGTCGAAGCCTTCTTTGAGCAGAATCCGGCGCACGGAGTCGCGGATCGGCTCCTCGTCGTCGACCACCAGAATGCTCGCGGCGGCTTCGGTAGTGTGGCTCCCGTCGGCCATACGCGCGTCGTCTCCGGGCTACCCCGCTGTCAGGCTTTGGGCCGGAATGGGCAGTTCGACCGTGAAAGTAGTTGCGCTTGCGCCGTTGCTGACGCACGAGATCTCGCCCCGATGGTCGCGGACGACCTGCTGGACGTACGCGAGGCCCATGCCCAACCCCTTGTCCTTGGTCGTGTAGAGCGGCTCGAATACCTGCTCGCACTGGTCCGGCGTCATGCCCTGACCTGTGTCCTGAACACGTAAGGTCACGGACGCGTCCAGCGCTCCGGTGGAAACGCGCAGGGCGCCACCCTCAGGCATAGCTTCCATGCTGTTCTTCAGCAAGTTGAGGACGACGGTGCTGAACTGCTCGCCGTCGAGATTCACCGAAGGGACCGCGTCGCTCAGGTCCATGTGGATGTCGATGCCCGCCTGCTCGATCTCGGCCCGCATGAAGTCGACCTGTTCGCGGACGACGGCGTTCACGTCGCCGAGCACGAGCGTCACCTTGGGCGTCCTCGCGATGGCGAGGTATTCGCGTATGGTGCCCTCGACGCGGCGAATCTGCGTGAGGACTGAGCCGAGAAGGTCGTGCGCCTCGTCCGTGTCGGCTCCCGTGTAGCCGTCGATCTCGTCCTCGAGGAGTTCCAGGTTCAGGAGGACGGAACTCAGTGGGTTGCGGATCTCGTGTGCCATCATGGAGGTCATCTTGCCGATCGTCGCGAGCTTCTCGGCCTGGCGGAGTCGCCCCTCGGAGTCGAGGAGTTCGCTTGTACGCTCCCTGACCCTGTCCTCGAGCCGTTCGGTGAGGTCGTTCAGGGCGGCGTTGCTTCCCTGTAGTTCACCCGTCAGCACTTCGAGTCGTTCCTTCTCACTCCGTAAGGCCGCGTTGTAGGCTCCGAAATACGCCTCAAGCGCCAGGCCAGCATCGAGCGTCATGACCTTCGTGATGGCGAGGCAGGCGCGGCTGATCTCAGCCTGTGTCGCGCCGCTTTCGCCCAGGTGGTCCGATACGAGCGGGAACAGCACCCTCTGGTACAGGTGGTATGCCCCCAGGTACCACGAGGACGTCAGCCCCACGCGGTCGTGCGTCTGCCCGATCGCGTATCGCCCCGCCGCGTACCGGTCGTCGTACACTCCCCCGAACATCTCGCCGAGGTACTGCTTTTGTAGCTCGACCAGGCGGTTCATGGTGGCCTCGTCGCGCAACAAGCTCCGGGTCGCGTCGAACGCGATCAGGTGTTCGTAGAATGCGCGTACGAGGTCATCGGCGTGTCGCCGGACTAGCGGCTGCAGCGAGTGGAGCAGATCCGCGTCGTCCTGGTCGAGACCCAAGTACTCCAGTCGTTCACGGAGTGTAGCAGGAATCGTGCCCACTCGACGGCCCGACGCCTGCTCGTCGCCCGCGTGTCCCTTCGGCTCGGCGCCGGCTCCGTCGTAGTGGTCTGTCACAGGGTTTGCCCGTCGCCGGGGTAGGGAGGCGTCGCGACCTGAACGTGGCGTGCGGAGGCCATGTTCGCCTGGCCTCTGACAATTTGTCAACGCTGCGCTCTGACGCCGGTAGTCAGCGTGTTCGCCGCGCGAGTTATTGCGCACGGGAGCCTTGCCAGACGTCACGCGGGTCAGCGAGGTAGCTGCTACGGATTTCTGCCGATGCGTGAGTCCCAAGCCGACACGCGGGATCCCGTGGCGAAGAGCAGTTCGACAAAGTGGCGGGTACTCCGGGCGGCATGCGGGGACAATTGACAGAATGTCGGGCTTTGCCGCCCGTAGCGGTAAGCGACCGTGATTAGCACGGGCAACGAGCATGAGCGCTAGATCAGTGATAGCGCGGGTTCGGCGAGAACCCAAGGGTGTCGGCATAGAACTTGCCAATAGGCGCGCAACGGACAGACCCAGGTCTGCCACACTGAACTGCTCGTTTGCTTCGTCCGTGTAGGAATAGGGAGTCGTAAGCATGTCAGCCACCCCCATGCCGTCCGCCCCACCCGAGATGCAAGTCCCAACGGAAGCGGACGGACAGGGCGTCGACACGCCGGCCGGCACAGGCGTTTCTCGTGACCCCGTGAGCCGACACTCGACCGATCCGGTCCTCAGCGCCTATATCCGTGAGGTCTCCCGCGTGCCGCTTTTGAGCCGCGACGAGGAGATACTGCTTTTCACGACCCTTTACGAGGCGAGAGAGACGGCGTTCCGCCTGATGAACGCGCTGGAGGACATGCTGACGCCCGCGCAGAGCAAGCTGCTCAAGGCGTCCACGCTACGGTACGAAGAGATGCACCAGACGTGGCAAGCGATCGCGGATCGAGCGCGCGAGCGTCTCGCGACTCGGGAGCGGGCGGAACTCAAGCGCGCTTTCAGCACATGGCAATCCGCGCGCGAGCGGATCATGACCGCGAACCTACGCCTCGTGATTTTCACAGTGAAGCGGTTCCGCAACGACTCATGCCTTTTCATGGACCTGATCCAGGAAGGCAACATCGGCCTCATGCGCGCCATCGACCGATACGACCTGGACCGATCGCTGAAGTTCAGCACGTACGCCCTATGGTGGATTTGGCAGGCGGTGAACCGCGCGCACGCGAAGAACGTGTATACGGTGCGCATCCCGGTCTACAAGGTGCAGGAAGTCGGCCGCTACAACCGGAAGCGCCGGGCGCTCGCGGCCGACCTGGAGCGGATGCCGACGGACGAGGAAGTCGCGCGCGAGGTGGGCATCTCCACGAAGGAAGTGCAGCAGGTCGCCGAACTGCAAGCGAACTCGATCTCGTTGGACGACGCCTCGGACGAGGAAGCCGGCGGACTCGTGGAGTTCCTCACCTGTCAGGACGACAGTCCTGAGGAAGAGGTGATGCACCAGGACATGGAGTCGGTCGTGCGGGGCGCGCTCGAGGTTCTCCCACCCCGTGAGGCGCAGGTGCTGCGCTGGCGGTATGGCGTGGACTCCGATGTCCACACGCTGCAGGAGATCGGCGCGAAGTTGCAGGTCAGCCGCGAACGCGTGCGGCAGCTGGAGCAGCAGGCGATCAGCAGGTTGCGTCGCGCGGACGTCGCCGTGGGTCTCACCGAATACGCCGTAGACCAGTAACCGACGTACGCGACACGCCGAAGCGATAGCGAGCATGGGGCGGGTCCCACCTGCCCCTTTTCTACGTACATCGTCCGCGGCAATCGGGACGCCCGCGCATCATGGTAGATTCGCGGATGGAATGCCCGCCGAGCGCGCTACATATTGGATGTGAGCGTAACACGGTATCCGGCGCCGGGCCGCCGCGTGAGGCGGCGGTCGCGCACAATCCTCCCTATGGAAGCAGGTGCAGCAACGATGCGGAACCGTCTGACGTTTGACATCGATACGCGGGAGGCGAGAACGACACTGCGCGGGTACGCGCTGCTGCGCGACCCCCTCGCCAACAAGGGGACGGCGTTCTCCGAGGACGAGCGGGTCAGGTTTGGTCTCGACGGTCTTCTGCCCATGCGGGAGCTCACGCTCGAGGAGCAGATGGATCGGTTGGCCGAGAACTACGCCCGCACCACCGACGACCTGGCGAGGTACGTATTCCTGCGCGCCCTTCAGGACCGCAACGAGACGCTCTTCTACGCATTTGTCCTTTCGCGGCTCGAGGAACTCGCCCCGATAGTCTACACGCCCACCGTCGGAACCGCGGTCGAGCGGTTCAGCCACATCTACCGACGTCCGCGCGGGTTGTTCCTCAACCCGAACAACATCTCCCGGTGCGCCGAGATACTGCGAGAGTATCCGTACAGCGATGGGCTCCGCCTGATTGTCGCGACGGACAGCGAGGGCATCCTCGGCATCGGCGACCAGGGCACGGGCGGCATGGGCATCCCGGTTGGGAAGCTCTCGCTCTACGTGCTGGGCGCGGGAATCCACCCTTCGGCCTGCCTACCTATCGTGCTGGACGTCGGCACAGACAATCAGGAACTCCTCGACGACTCCGCGTACCTGGGCTGGCGCCACGAACGACTGCGCGACGGCGACTACTTCGCCTTCGTCGAGGCGTTCGTCGAAGGCCTCCGCGCCGCGCTTCCACACGTCCTGCTGCAGTGGGAAGACCTGAGCAAGCAGAACGCATTCAGCGTTCTCGATCTCTATCGCTCGGAGTTGCCGTCGTTTAACGACGACATCCAGGGGACGGGCGCGGTCGTGCTTGGCGGCGTGCTGGCGGCGTTGCGGCTGACCGGTCAGCAGATGCGGGATCAACGGCTCGTCGTCCTCGGCGCGGGAGCAGGGGGCGTCGGGGTCACGCGCCAGTTGCATGCCGGTCTCGTGCACGCGGGGCTGTCCGAGACCGAGGCGCGCGAACGGCTGTACACGCTGGACAGCAGGGGGCTCGTCATGGACGACCGGGCGACCATGGAGCCATACAAGCAGGCGTTCGCGCGTGCTCGCGGTGACGTCGCCGGATGGTCGTTGGAAGATCCCGACCGCGTGTCCCTGATCGACGTCATCCGCAACGCGCGGCCGACCGCCATCATCGGCATGTCTGGCCAGCCGGGCGTCTTCGACGAGACGATCGTACGCGCCGCTTGCGCGAACCTCGATCGGCCGCTGATATTCCCCCTGTCGAATCCGACCGCGAAGGCGGAAGGCAAACCTGAGGACATCCTGCGTTGGAGCGCCGGCCGGGCCGTCGTCGCCACGGGCAGTCCGTTCGAACCGGTGCAGTACGACGGCTCACAGCGGCATATCGGCCAGGGGAACAACGTGTTCGTCTTCCCTGGCGTCGGCCTGGGCGCCCTCGTCGTAGGCGCGCGGGAGATCACGGACGGCATGCTCACCGCGGCGTCTACGGCTCTTTTCGACGCGGTGAGTTCCGCGGACCTTGACCGTGGGAGCGTCTACCCGAGCATGGCTCGGCTCCGAGAGGTGACCGTAGACGTGGCCACGGCCGTCGCTGCCGCCGCCATTGAGGCGGGCGTCGCCGACGCGCCGGACGAGCCGGTAGAGGACGCGGTGCGCAGTGCGATGTGGACCCCGGAGTATTACCAACACATCGCCGTGTAGCTTGTAGACGGAGCCCCGGCTCCGGCGGGTGGGAGGACCGATGGCGTACGAGGGCGTTCTTCGCGGGGTGTTCGGGCTGTTGCCGACGCCGTACCGCACGGACTTGGAGATCGACGGAGACGACCTGCGAGCGACCGCGCGGTTCTGCTGCGAGACGGGGCAGCAGGGGATCGTGTGGCCGGTGATGGTCGGGGAGTTCTACTTCCTGGGCGAGGAGGAACGGACGCGGAATCTCGACCTCGTGCTCGATGAAGTTGGCGGGCACGTGCCTGTCGTCTTCGGTTGCTCCGGGGTGTCCGTTCCGCAGACCCTCGCCTATGCACGCGCGGGCCAAGAGGCCGGCGCAGACGCAGTCATCGCGATGGCCCCGGCCCGCACCAACGCGGCGGTGGCAATGGACATGTTCCGCCGCCTCGGCGACGCCTTCGACGGGCCGATCATGGTGCAAAACGCTGGCGGATACGCCCCGCTAACGGGTGAACAGATCGCGCAGCTCGTCGAGGACATCCCTCAGATCGAGTACGTGAAGGAGGAACGGCAACCGGGTCCGAAGCACATCGGCGAGGTACGCCGGTGCGTTGGGGACGGGGTGAAGACCATCTTCGGCGGCGCGGCGGGGAAATTCCTGCCGGCCGAGATGCGCCAGGGCGCCGATGGGTGCATGCCAGCCTGCGAATTCGGCGATCTCCTAGCGATCGTCATGGAGCGCTGGTCGGACGGCGACGAGGACGGCGCGAGAGAGTTGCATCGGCGGCTTCTGCCCCTTATCAACCTCGAGAACCACGCGCTTATCCGCTACATCCTGCGACGGCGAGGCGTCATGACATCGATGACGGAGCGCGCCCCCTCTCCCGGTCTAGACGAGGAAGACCGGAAAGAGATCTCCACGCTCCTCGCCCCGGTCGCGGACGATGTACGGGGGTATCCGTTCGGCCCGGAGTGATCGAGCCGCGTGCGATCCTCTGCCACCGGCATTGCGCGCGCTTCGGCCCGCTGGCGCCGGCAGAGACAAGGACACGACCATGAAGCCCGCCCGTCTGTGCGCCCTGTGTCTCATGGTGTATGTGTTCTGTGCATCGCTATGTCCCGCGCAGACCGCGCTGGAGCGAGTGTTCCCTGCGTTTGACGATTCGCACGAACTGCTCATCTACGAAGCTCCCAGCACCTATTACATGTCCTCTTGGGAGCCGTTCGAGGGTTTGGCACTGGTGCGCACATTCGACGGCGGGGTCACGTGGGAGACGCTCGCCTCCGGTCTGGGCGGCGAGGAGAGCCTGGAGCGTCATCCGGCGGCCTGGACCTATGCCGTCGCACGTTCCGACGCCGCGGTCATGTACAGGACGGCGGGCGGCCTGCAACAGAGCACGGACGGCGGCGCGACATGGGTCGATCTCACGCCGCCGCTCGTGACGACTATGCCGGATCGTGGGATCAAGTACGTGACGGTTTCGCCCACGGACCCGTTCCGCATCGCGTATCACGAGAGCGCGGGAGGCTACGCCGAAGGCGCGACGTACCTCAACCTCACAACGGGATACAAGGCGAACGTGCCGGCCTGGGCAGGCCTCTGGACGCACCCCGAGACCGGGACCGTGTTCTACAACGTGAAGCCGCCGCGCATCCTCGGACGGTACAGAGGGGTTGTGGACTTCGCGAACGAGACGTTCATCGAGTGGGGAGGTGGATGGTTTGAGTCGGGTGGCTTGGGCTTCGCCTCGAACGACCCCACGCGTCTGTACACGATAAGCCGTGTCCACGGCGCCACTCGCGACGAGGAACCGTCGCCGATTCAGGTGTACGACACGCCTCGTCCCGCCCCTCCGCTCTACACGCTCGAAACGCTCGACGAACACCTAGGTATCGCCTCGTCGTTCGCGGTCGACGCCTCGCGAGGCGTGCTATACGCAGGCGGTTCGGGAACCGGAGGACAGCCCGGGGGTCTCTTTGCGTCCCGCGACGACGGCGAGCGATGGGAGCGTGTTGGGGAGTTCTCGGGACGGCTGTTCTTCCTGTCCGGGGACGACGCCCTCTATGTGCAGTCGGGTCGGCTCTACCGCCTATCGCTCGGCGCCGGAGTCGAGGCGGCCGGGACGGCGGCGGTGACCTGGGCCCTCCTCAAACGCCCGTAGCAGAGCCGCGAGCACTGCGCGAGAGCTTCATCGGCGACTCGCGCCGCCCAATAGTCCAGTTAGCCAGGCCCGATTCGGCGCAACCTGCAGCGGCGGAGCGCGATGGCGTCCATGACGGAACCCGCCTTCCGTATTGACGAGGAAGACCGGATGGAGATCGCCACGCTGCTCGCAGCGGCCGACGGAGACGTGCGAGGCACGCGGTCAGGCCTGGTGATCCCTCCTCGCTAGGGCCGTCCGCGCCTCGCGACTCTTGCCGTGCGGTGGGACCATTGGTCGCAGCCTCGCGGCCGATGCGCCCGGCGGTGTACGCAGGTGTGTCGTTCTCGGCTGTCTGGGCCGCGGCAGAGCCGCTCCCCGGAGTCTCCCTTAATGGCGTAACGGTAGCGTAATTCCCAAACGTAGTAGGCTTCCCCGATGCTTGCTCCTCGGGTCTCCCAGGGGATGTCCGGCGATTGTAGGGGCAGTCCCGTAGCCTTCGGTCGGGCTGTAAAAACGGCTGCGGATGCGGGGAGTGACGGTGATGTTCGCAAGGTACCGGGTGTGCTATACAGAGGTCGTTCCGTCACTCGGAGGTACGCAACGAGACGCTTGTAAGGAGACCACGTCCATATGAAGAAGAGACTCGCGTGGGCGGCGGCGATCATCGCCACGCTCGCGATCACGTTCACTATCGTCGCGGAGATGCACGGCGACCACCACGGGCAAGAGGGCAAGATTCAGCTCCTGATCGTCGCCGTCGCCAACGCGGAGCAGACGGTCGAGGGCAAACGGCTGTTCTCCACGCACGCGCCTTTCATGAAGGCGACACACCACCAGGAGGGCGACAAGGCCCTGCTGCGCTATAACGTGTCGATGGCACCCGAACTGTCCGACCCGCTGGATCCCGAATCGGAGCCGACCGGGAACACGATCTTCATCCTCGCCGAAGTGTACGAGAGTGGAGCCGGCGTCGCGGACCACTTCGAGCAGGCTGCCGCGTCGTGGGGCGACTTCGACGCGTTCATGGCGTGGGCCGGCGCGACGAATGCGATGATCGTCCCCGCCGCCCCGATTGCCCATTCGCTGTGGTAGACCCCGCGTAAGCGACGCAACCACACCGCCCGGCGGCCCCAACGCCGCCGGGCGACCCGCCTGCGGTTCTCCCGACATCTCTCCGCGACGGCCTACTGCGGCCCCGCCTCGGCGGCGCTATACTTCCCGGCGACACATCGTGTTGCGCCGTGCGGGGTCGCCCGCGTGTCTCCGGTGGCAGAGCATCAGTAGGACCCATCGCATCCATGCGTATCGGCATCATCTCGCGGGGTAAGAAGAACTACTCCACCCTCCGACTCGTTAAAGCCGCCAACGAACTCGGACATCGGGTCACCCTGATGGACCCGTGGGACTGCACGATGTACATCGCGGCGGGAGGACCCGCGATCACGCACAACGAGCGGTCTGTCGAGGGTTTGGATGTCGTCGTTCCGCGCCTCGGGTCGGCGACAGCGGAGTACGGGATGGAACTGGTCGCGCACTTCGAGCACGTCGGCGTGCCGTCCGTAAACGGCGCCGACGCCATCGAGCTGGCCCGCCACAAATGGCGCAGTCTGCGCGTCCTGGCCGAACACGGGCTGCCCGTGCCGGCGACGTTCCTCGCCGGAGCGGCCGGCGACTTGGATCGAGGCGTCAAAAGGGTGGGCGGGTATCCGCTCATCACGAAGCCGTTCCAGGGCACCCAGGGCAGCGGGATCATGCTGTTCGAGACGCCGCTTACCATGAAATCGGCCCTGCTCGCCTTCTGGAACATGGGCAAGAACTTCATCGCGCAGGAGTTCTCGCCGGAGGCCTCCGGCCGCGACATCCGCGTGCTCGTCGTGGGGGATGAGGTCATCGGGGCGATGGAACGCGTCGCGGCAGAAGGCGATTTCCGCGCTAACCTGCACCGCGGCGGACAGGCTCGGGCGATACGCGCGTCCGACGAGATGACGGACCTCGCAGTCCGCTCCTCGGCGGCCATGGGATTGGGCATCGCAGGCGTGGATATGCTGCGTCTGGGGAACGACCTCGTCGTCTTGGAAGTGAACCCGTCGCCCGGCTTCGAGGGATTCGAAGAAGCCACCAGGCGCGACGTGGCGCGCGTGATGATAAAGCACGCGATGTCCGTGGCGTCGCGCTCCTAGCCTAAGGAATCGCGCCGCTCTCCTTGAGGCTGTGGAACACGTTCTCCCCGAGAATGACGTGGTCCAGGATCGGTATTTCCAACGCCCTTCCCGCCTCGACCAACCGCCGAGTGATCGTCACGTCCTCATCGCTGGGAGTAGGATCGCCCGAGGGATGGTTGTGCGCGAGCACGATGCTCGCCGCCGCGTTCTCGACGGCGAACCGAAACACCTCGCGGGGATGGATTAGACTAGCGTTGAGCGTGCCGACGAACAGCGGACGATGGTTCGTGATGACGTTCTTGGCGTTGAGGCAGAGAACGTAGAGCACCTCCTGGCTCTCGCCCCGCATATGCGGCATCAGGAAGTTCGCGACATCCGACGCGGTTTGGATGGCGGGGTTGGTGGACGGCAGGAAATGCGCCCAGCGTCGGCCGAGCTCGAACACGGCGGCCAGTTGGGCCCCCTGGGACGGCCCCAGGCCGATGCACCGCGCCAATGACTGCGGCGTCTCGTCCGCCATGCGCACGAGGTTCCCGTCGAAGCGGCGCAGTAGACGATCCGCGACCTCCATCTCTTCGGCCTTGGGGCCGAGGATGGCGGCCACGAGTTCGCTGACGCTAGCCGCCTTCACGCCCTGCCTCAGGATGCGCTCACGCGGACGCGCGTCGGAATGGTCGGGCAAGCGTTCGCTCCTTCGCAGCGCGCGGGCCGGCGTTAGCCGCCTACGACGTCGAAGTAGTGCGTGAAGAAGGCTTCGGAGTCGACCTGCGTCGCGACGCGGTGTGGCTTCTCGTCTGCCCGGCGATCGAACGCGGTCAAGCCGGCGATGCCGTGACCGCTCGCGTGCACGCTCACCTCCCCATCGGCGTATTCGCACAGGCCCGGCTCGAACATGACCGCCGAGGCCAGCGGATCGTGGAACGTGATCGCCTGACGCCCTCGGAACCACACCTCCGCCATATCCGCGACGATCGTCAGCGGGCCCGCCGCCTTACGGAAGCGGTCGCGACACTCGTCCGCGCCCAGGACGCACTTCGTGGTGACCTCGAGACCTACCGACGTGAATCGTGGCGGACGCGCCTTGTACGTGATTGCGGTGGCCGCCGGGTCGCTCATCGCGTTCCACTCGCGCGACCCAGGGCCGTGCCCATTGCCCGCCGTGAAGACGCCGCACATCAGGACCAACTCTTTCAACAGGCTGGGGATCTCTGGGTCCAACGAGAACAGCAATCCGAGATTCGTCATGGGGCCGATTGCGAGCAACGTGATCTCGTTCGGCCGCTCGCGGATCGTCCGCTGCAAGAACGACACGGCGGAATATGGCTCGAAGTCCGTGCGGTGGTCGCGGTCGCGGATCGCGTCGTACTGCGGGACGTTGGGCTGCCCGGGGCCGTTCATGAGTGGGCCGGGAGAGCCGCGATGGACCGGTATGTCCGGCCGATCGGCCGCTTCGCAGATCAGCGCGGCCAGCGATGCGCGCTGTCCTGTGTCGCCGGTGGCCGTCGTGACGCCGAGAAGGTCGCAGCGCGACTGCCGGAGGAGATAGGCCAGGCACACGGCGTCGTCGATGTCGGAGCCGATGTCGGTGTCCAGAATAACCGGAATCTTGTCGCTCACGGAGCTTCTCCTATACGATGCGGAGACAACGCCACAGCACGTTCCTAGCACCGAACGGGACGCCATGCAACTTCGCGTCAGACTGCTCACGCCCGGGGCGAAGGCTCCCGCGCGCGGCAGCGCGCACGCCGCGGGTTTCGACCTCACCGCCGTCCTCGACAGGACGGTCACCCTGGTTCCAGGAGAGACGGCTCTTGTGTCTACGGGGATCGCCGTCGAAATCCCGGCGGGGCATTTCGGGCTGGTGAAGGACCGGAGTTCTCTCGCTCTGAAGGGGCTACGCACGAGCGCGGGTGTCATCGACTCGGACTACCGCGGCGAAGTGAAGGTCGTCCTAACCAACGCGTCGGACGAGCCGCGCGAAATCGAGCCGGGGACACGCATCGCGCAGATGCTCGTGCTCCCCCATGCCTCGCCGGAGGTCGTCGAGGTTGACGCGCTCGAGGATACGGAGCGCGGCGCTGGCGGCTTCGGCTCGACGGGGACGACGTAGGGCGCGCCGATCTCGCCGGTACACTGGGGTAACATGGAGGCAGACGCGGCGACGCCGGACGGCCGGGCGCTTCCGGCCGAACCATGGCACAGGGACTCCCAATGTCGGACGAGATCGACTACGCAGAGATCGGGGCGGCTCAGGCCAGGCTGTTGGATCTTGCCACCCGATCGTCGGACGCGACATGGGCCCACCTGTTCGACAGCATAGAATCGGTGCTGGCCCCACTTTTCGGATATGAAGCGCTCACGCCGCTCGTCATACCCCCGGAGCCGGTCGCGGTGGCGGCACAGCGGCGCCGGCGACTGTACACACGCCCTACGGCGACCGAGGAATTCGAGGAATCACGGCACGTAATGAGCCTGCGCGAGCCGTTCCGGGACATCGCCGCGGCGGCTGAGCCGGCGTGGCTCGCGGACTACCGCGCCCTCGGCGAGGCCGCGGAGCACCCCCTGGCCCGCGCGCTGACATACCGCGACGCCCGTTCGCTTCTCGTCATCCCCGTCGGGTTCGGAGCGGCGCACGAGCCATCGCGGGATGTCGCCTGCCTGTTGGTGCTCTACCACCGGTCGCCGCATGTGGGAGGGCCGGGACAACTTGCCGCGGCGAAGCAGCTTGCGCCCCTCCTGCTGGCGCTTCTCCGGAACGTAGCGCTCTACCAGCAACGTCGGCACCGATCCGCCCACGCGCGGATCATCCAAGAAGTGAGCGCCGAGGTGCTGTCACAAGCGCCGTCGGTGGAGCAGCTTTACCGACGCGTTGTGGCGCGCATCCACGACCGGTTCGAGTTCTACGAAGTGGCGATGTTCGAAGTGCAGTGGGGCGCCGAGGAGTTGCGCCTGGCGGCCCATGCGGGCGAATACGCGCCGTACGAGTCGCTGGCGTACTGTCAGAGCCTCCACGTTGGCATCCTGGGTCATGTGGCGTTCACCGGGACGCCGTACTTAACGAACGACGGACTCAGCGATCCGTACTATCACGACGCCTTCCCAGACGCTGCGCGGGTGCAGAGCGTGCTCGCCGTCCCAGTGAAGCTGGACGACGGCTTCATCGCGGCGGTGCTGGAGATCCAAAGCCTGAGTCCGGGGGCCTTCGATCGCTACGCGGTGGAGTCGTTAGAGGTGCTCTGCGGGTTGATTGGTCGGATGGTCCAGTCGACCGAGAGGTACGAGCAGACGCACCTACTGCACCGTCTCGGCCAGGAACTGCAGGACACCCTCGACCTCGACTCGCTGCTCCACGCCGTGTTGACGTGCGTGACCGCCGGTCCTGGGTTCGGGTTCAACAGCGGGGCCGTGTTCCTCGTCGAGGAAGCGGACAGCGCGCTTCGGCAACACCTCCGCATCGGCCCGAGATCCGGCGAGGAGGCGGACGAGATATGGTCCAGCATCCCGCATGAGACCTTGGAAGACCACCTGAACGAGATACGTGAGCGGCGCGAGACCGACGGTGGGTCGGGGAACGACCTCCACGTGACCGACTGCTATGTCCGCGTGCCCGCGCCGTCTGCGGCGCTTGCGGAGGCATCCGAGTGGGACGGTCCGTTCACGATCCGTCGCGACGAGCCGCTCACGAATCCACTGCTCGCGGCCTTCCAGCAGTTGTCCGCGGCGGCCGAATGCGTCGTGATCCCGCTGGTGGCACGCAAGCAACTCGTTGGGGTGATCCTTGCAGACAACATGGTCACCGGCCAGCCCATCACTCCTCGCCAGTACGAGTCGTTGGGCGCGTTCGCGAGTCAGGCCGCGTTAGCCGTGTCGAACGCGGCGGCCTATCGCGAGTTGGGAGCCGCTTTCGCCGACCTCACAGAGGCTCAGGCGAAGTTGTTGGCCACTGAGAAGCTGGCTATCATGGGACAGATGGCGGCTCACGTCGCTCACGAGATACGGAACCCGCTCGTTAACATCGGCGGGTTCGCCGGCCGGATCGTGAAGACGAGCGGAGATGTGGAGGCGACTCGACGCGCGGAGATTATCGTCCGCGAAGCGTCGCGTCTGGAGATGATCCTCAAGGACGTGATGGACTTCGCGTCGCCGCTGTCGTTCGATTTCACGCCTGAGCGGCTGGCGGACATGGTGCGGGAAATGATGGAGGTGCTCGGGGAGTCGGCTCAGGACGCGGGTGTAGAGATCGTAACCGAGAGCGCGCCAGACCTCCCGCTCATCAACGCGGATGCGGAGCGCATTAAGCAGGTGGTTCTCAACCTGGCGAAGAACTCCGTCGAGGCGATGCCGGATGGGGGGCGGCTAACCCTCCGGCTGTGGAGCGACGCACAGCACGTCGGACTGGACATTGAGGACACCGGCGCTGGGATAGCTGACGACGACCTCGCGCATCTGTTCGAGCCGTTCTTCACCACGAAGCAGCACGGTAGTGGACTGGGCCTCGCGGTGACGAAGCGCATCGTGGAACAGCACGGCGGTGCGATCACCGCCCATAGCGAACTCCATCGGGGCACGACGTTCAGGATTCGGCTTCCACAACACTTCACGGGCGAGGGGATGTCATGACGGCCGTGGATGGTGACCGCGCGCGGGTGCTCGTCGTCGAGGACGATGAGAGCATGGCGGCGTTGGTCGAAGAGGAACTTGGAGACGAAGGCTACGACGTGCAGGTGGTATACAGCGGCGCCGACGCGCTGGCCGCCATCTCGGAGCGCGCGCCGGATGTCGTGATTCTCGACATCAACATGCCGGGCAAAGACGGCATCGAGACGCTCAACGACATCGTGGGCGAACGGGGGTCGCTGCCGGTGATTCTGCACACGGCGTATTCGGCGTACAAGGACAACTACATGACTTGGTCCGCCGTGGAATACGTGGTGAAGTCCGCGGCAGGGGGCTTCCGCGAGCTAAAGGACGCCGTCGCCAAGGCCGTGTCGGCCGAGTAGTCCCCAGGACGTCCCTCCCCGGAGACCTCGCAAATGGACGCTCTACTCGACAACGTGCTCGTGATGGTCCTGGCCGGCGGCCAGGGCGCGCGTCTCGCGCCTCTCACCAAGGACCGCGCCAAGCCGGCGACGCCGTTCGCGGGCTCGCATCGCATCATCGACTTCGCGCTCTCGAATTGCCTCAACTCGGGGCTGACGCGGATCGTACTCCTCACGCAGTACCGATCGATCTCGCTGCACAGGCACATACAGACGGGGTGGACGGAGTACTTCGTCCCGGGCCTAGGTCAGTTCATCGACCTCGTGCCTCCGCAGCAGCGCACGCATTCGATGTGGTATCTCGGCACGGCAGACGCGATCTACCAGAACATCTACCTGCTCGAGCGCGAGCGGCCACGGCACGTGCTGATACTCGGCGGCGACCACGTGTACAAGATGGACTACGCCGCGATGCTCCGTCGGCACATCGACACCGGCGCTGTGCTGACCGTGGGCTGCATCGAAGTCCCGCGCATGGAGGCCACGCGGTTCGGCGTGATGGGCGTCGACGACGAGATGCGCATACGCACTTTCCGCGAGAAGCCCGACGATCCCGACCCGGTGCCCGGGAAGCCCGACCGCGCGCTTGCGTCGATGGGGTTCTACGTGTTCGACACCGACGCGCTAGTGAAGGCGCTCATCGCCGACGCCCGCGCCGACACGGCTCGGGACTTTGGCAAGAACATCATCCCGGACCTCGTCGCTGCGGACGCGCCTGTGTACGCGTTCCCGTTCCACGAGCCGGGCGCCCCCGACCGCAGCTACTGGCGCGACATCGGCACGCTGGACAGCTTCTACGACTCGAACATGGATCTTGTGCGCGAAACGCCGCCGTTCGACCTCTACGGCGACGATTGGCCCATCCGAACGTCGTACCAGCCGTTGCCGCCCGCGAAGGTCGTCAGCGCCGGTGGACATGCGGCGGAGGTCGAGAACGCGCTGCTGTCGCCGGGCGTGCAAATCCACGGTGGGACGGTGCGGAATTCCGTGCTGTCGCCCAACGTCGTGGTGGAACCGGGCGCCGTCGTCGAGGACTCCTTGCTGTTCGACGATGTGCGCGTTGAGAGCGGCGCCCGGGTGTCGCGGGCGATCGTGGACAAGCTCGTGCGCATTCCGGCGGGCGACACCATCGGGTCGACGTTCCCGGACGGCGCCCGACGGTTCAGTACGAGCGAAAGCGGAATCGTAGTGCTGCCCAAAGCCATGGTGCTTTCTTGACGGGCCGCGACCCAACGCCTCCCGTGGGCGACGACGCCGTTTTCGGCGTATCCGGCTTCCGCAGCCGCGTCGCCGAGTCGTTCACCCCCTTGGTGGTCCTCAGACTCACGCAGGCGTTCGCTACGCTGGTCAGGAAGCGAGGCGGAACCAGCGTCGTAGTCGGCCGCGATACGCGCCCGTCGGGGATCAGCGCGTTTCACGCGGCGGCGGCGGGTCTCACCGCCTCCGGGCTGAACGTAGTCGATGTCGGCGTCGCGCCGACGCCGACGGTTCTGCACGCCGCAGCGGCGTACGGGGCCGACGGCTGCATGACTATCACCGCGAGCCACAATCCGGCGGAGTGGAACGGCGTGGAATTCGCGGCCGAAAACGGTCGCCTCCTGGCCGCGGAGGAGCGAGAGGCACTCGCGAGCGCGTTTGAGCGTGGGTCCACCGCACTGGCGGCGTGGGACGCTCAGGGGCGCCACGCCGTACGCGACGACGCGATCGATCAGCACATCGAGAGGATCCTCGGCCTGCCAGAAGTGGACGCGGAGGCCGTCAGTGAGAGGCGGCCGCGCGTGGTGATCGACGCCTGCAATGGCGCTGGATCCACCATCAGCCCCGCTCTGTTGAGGCGTCTAGGATGTGACGTGGTCGAGCTGTACTGTACACCTGACGGTCGGTTCCCGCGTTCCACCGAACCGACGGGCGAAGGCATCGGCGCCCTGCGCGAGGCCGTCCGTAACGAAGGCGCCGACATCGGATTTGCGCACGACGTGGACGCGGATCGCACCGTCCTGGTCGACGAACGTGGCGAGTTCCTGCCCGAGGAATACACGTTCGCGCTTGTCGCGGACGCAATCCTTCGCGACGACCGACGGCCCGTTGTGACAACTGCAGTCACCGGCGGCCTCGTGGACGAGGTGGCCGCGGCCCACGGCGTGGATGTCTTCAGGACACCGGTGGGCGTCGGGCACGTCGTAGACCGGATGCGGGAGGTGGACGCGGCCGTCGGCGGCGAAAGCACCGGCGGCGTCGTGATCCCCGGCACACATCTGACGGCGGACGGAATCGCGGCGTTGGCGGTGATCGTCACGGGAATGGCGCGAGGCGACATGAGCCTGTCTGCGTGGGCGGCGAGATTCCGGCGCTACCACCTGGTGAAGGCGAAGGCGCCGATGGACGGCGCGATGGACGTGGAAAACGCGCTCGCCGCGCTTGTGGGTATGTATCCGGATGCGTCGATGAACCGTATGGATGGATTGAAGTTAGAGTTCGGCGATGCGTGGCTGGTAGTCCGTCCGTCGGGGACGGAACCGGTGCTGAGAGTGTTCGCGGAATCGCCGGACCGCGACCGGGCAGAGGGTCTCGTAGCTCAGGCGCTTGAGCGCGTGCGCGAGGTCACCGGGTGAAACGCGGCTCCGCGGCTGTTGAGCGGCGCAGATGCTTGCCCTATCCTTGGTCGCCGGCGCGTGTCGTGGTGAAAGGCTTTATCGAATGACGCCACTGAAAGTGGTATGTATCGGCGGCGGTACCGGGCTGTCGACGCTGCTACGCGGAATCAAGCAGTATGTAGCGTCGAACGGCGGGGGATGCCGCACGTTCGACATGGACCAGCTCACCGCCATCGTCTCGGTGTCCGACGACGGTGGTAGCTCTGGACGGCTCATCGACGAGTTCGGCGTCCTGCCGCCCGGGGACATTCGCAACTGCCTCGTCGCGCTCGCGAACGAAGACGAGATGATGAGCCAGTTGTTCGAGTACCGCTTCGACAGCGAGGGCGACCTCCAAGGCCACAGTGTCGGAAACCTGCTGCTCATCGCCCTGATGGACATGCAGGGTACGTTCCCGAGCGCGATACAGGAAGCATCCAAGGTCCTCGCCGTGCGTGGTCGGATTCTCCCCGTCACGCTGGACGCCACGGTGCTGTGCGCGGAACTCGTCAACGGGAGCATCGTGCGCGGTGAGTCCGCGATCCCTGACCGGACCGACCGGTCGCCGATCAAGCACGTGTTCCTCGCGCGTCGTGCGGAAAACGGCGGTCGCGCCACGCCGTGCGACGAGGCGGACCACCCCGAACCGATACGCGCTCTCCCGGAAGCCGCCGAGGCCATCCGCGACGCCGACGCCGTCATCATCGGGCCCGGGAGCCTGTTTACGAGCATCCTGCCAAACATCGCCGTGCCTGAGATCCTCGCAGCGCTGCAGGAGTCGAGCGCGATCAAGATCTACGTGGCCAACGTGATGGTGGAGCCTGGCGAGACTGACGCGTATACGCTAACCGACCACGTTGGCGCCATCCAGCGTCACGGCTCCGTGCCGATCGACTACGTGCTCGCCAACTCCCAGCGGGCGTCGGAGGAGTTGGTGCAGCAGTACCATCAGGCCGAACTGCAGCAGACATACCACTGGCTCAGCGCCGCGCGGAACAAGGGCGACTCCACCGATAACGGGGCGTTCCTGTCGTTCGATGACTTCGTCCGCGAGGCGAGCAAGCCCGGATCCGGCGTTCCTGGGGCCCCAGGCCGACCACGCGTTCAAGTCTTGCATCGTCCCGACGCAGACAACGTCGCCCCCGCAGAACTCGTCGAGGACGACCTGATTGCCGAGGAAGAGATCCGTGAGCGCGATGCGACCATTCGCGTGCTGCGCCACGACTCATCGAAGCTCGCCGCGGCAATCGTCAGGTTGCTGAGACGGCACTACAACGGCGACGCCCTCTCCGTATGAATGCCCCCGCCGCCCGCGACGACCTTCGGGGACGCCTCGAGCGTCTCCTACGCCTGGAGTTCGCGCGCGACCTTCCTACCTTCGCCGACGACGTAGTCGCCGCCATCGAAGCGCGCATCGGGTCGGACGCAGACGACGCCACGTTGCGCCGGCTTCTGTGCCCGCTCTGGGTCGTTCTGGCGGGTGGGCGCGGCACGCGTATCGACCCGACGGGCCGGCTGAACAAGAACCTCGACATCTGGTTCGGCGCCGCGAACACGCTGCAACTCTCCATACGCCATCTCGTGGGTGACATGGCTCCGGTCGTCGTCGTCAACCCGGACACCGCGACGCGGATTCTGCGGTCGAACGCCCCCCGAGGGACCGGGAATCGCCCGGGCGTAGTCGCGCCGGAACTCGTTGACGCGGACGCGTGCGCTACGTACCTCGCGGCGGACTGCGCCGTCGCGGTACAACCCGTGGCGAACGGCACCGGGGGCGCCCTCCGGGCGGCGCGTGACGCGCTGGCAGGGTCGGATGCGGAGCTGATCGGCGTGGCGTTCGGGGATGAGCCGTTCATCGACCGACGCCTGCCCGCCGGGACGTGGGCGAGCCACGTGGTCGCGGGCGCCGATGCGACGCTCTGCGGCAAACGGCCCGACGCCGTCATCGATAAGGGGGGGCTGTTTTTCGACGACGCCGGTCGGCTGGCCTGCACGAAAGAGTGGTACGACATGACCGACGAGGAGCAGGCGTCAATGCACGCTGCCCTCGCCGACGGGGCCGCCATCACGAACACCGGATTCTCCATCTTCCAGCGCGAGGCGGTCCTCGAACGGCTCGACCGGATGTGGCTGCACAAGGGGGAGACGGAATACCACCACGTGGATCTCTTCCGGCTGTTCCACGACGACGGTTTGCGGACGCAAGCGCATATCTATGAGGGCGAGATCCGTTCCGGCGTCAACCGGTGGACGAACGTCTTGGATGGCGAGGAGTACCTCTACGCACGCGTACGGGAACGACTCGCCCAGGCGGGCTGCCGCCCTCACCCGAACGCTCAGATCACCCTGGACGAGGATATCGAGGAGTTGGTGGGCCGCGACGGCATTGGCGTCGGATGCGTGCTGGCGGGGCGCGTGCATCTGGGCACGGGCGTGTCTGTCGGGCCGTACTGCGTCCTCGATAACGCTACGGTCACCGGGGACACGCGTGTCGGGGCGCGGGCCCGGCTTGCGGACACCCGCCTTCATAACGTCGCGATAGCCGACGCCGATTGCTCCCCGCCCGTCGCGGAGCCCATCCGCGAACTGGCCACGGTGACGGAGCTATCTTCGTCGGAGCTACGGAACACCCTCGTGAGCGAAGGCGTGCGCGCATCCAACGTCCGCGCCGACGGGACCGTGCTGCCGGCGAACTGGACCACGGACGGCGCGACGCTCGGGATTCGGCGTGACCCCAGTCTCGGGATGCCCTACGGCGACGCGCCGCCGCTGTGGGAATTCGTGCCGGAGGAGTATCTGCCCGGCGCCTACACCTTCGGGGACATGCGTGGGCTTCCCGACTGGGAAGCGCTTCGCGCCCACGTGTCGCGGATGATGCGGGAGGAGATCGCCCCGCGCGCGACGTCGTCGGAGCATGTGCGGAAGCTGCTGCTGGCGAACGTCGACGCGCTGCTCGCGGCCCAGTTCGAGGGGCGGCATCTCACCGGCCGCATGACGCCGGAGGAGCTCTGGGGCGTGCTGTACGAGCTGGCGGGCGTCGTCACGGGCAACGGCGATCCGTACGCCGCCGATAAGCGGCGTGACCGGGCTCTGGCTCTCACGCTGGCGGACGAATTGGGCGCGGTGTCGCGCGAGTGGCCTGAGCTACTGCGCCTAAACGTGGCGGCCAACCTGATCGACCTTACCAGCGTGCGGATGCTCGAACGGATGCGCGCGAATCCCGACTTCCTCGGCGAATCCCTCGCGGAGGCCGGGGCCATCGCGCCTGCGATCGACGCGACCGGGCTATTCCTAGAACGGCTGACAGAGAGCGACCCGTCGCGCGTGTTGTGGCTGACCGACAATGACGGCGAGACGGTGTTCGACCTGCACGTGGTGCGACGCCTCCTCGACGAAGGGCACGCCGTCACCGTCGCCGCGAAGTCGTCCGCCGCCAGCAACGACGCTACTCGCGAAGACGTGCTCGCCGTTGCCTGGGACATCGGTCTCGACATCGGCGCGGAGCCGCGACTGTCGGTCATTGCGTCCGGCTCGACGACAGTCGGCACGAACCTGTTCTGGGCGACGCCGGAGTTCGTACACGCGTTGCGCGAATGCGACGTGGTGATCTCCAAAGGGCAGGGGAACTGGTACACCACGCGTGGTTTGCGGAAAGACACCTTCTACCTGCTGATGTCCAAGGGTATGACCGCGGAGAAGACCACGGGTATCGTTGCGCCTCGGGAGACGCCGCTGGCGGGGCTCATCGTAGCGTACGTGCCGGCGGACGCGGTGTGGAGCGGGACGTTGCGAGAGTTCGCCGTCACCTGATCTGAAAGGCCGACCGCCATGCACGTCGTCGTCACCTCCGATGTTGACGCGTACGCCGCCGACCTGCTCGTTGGGAAGTGGGACTCGATTCGCGTGCTCGGTCTGGCGACCGGCAGCACACCCGTGAACGTCTACGGCAGGCTGATCCAACGCTACTACGACGGCACAATCAGCTTCCGCTCCAAGCGCACGTTCAACCTCGACGAGTACCTAGGTCTCGCGCCGAACCATCCGCAGAGCTACCGCGCGACGATGGTCCGGGAACTGATGCAGTACGTGGACCTTCCGGACGACCGATTCCACGTTCCGCCGGGCATATCGGACGACTACGACGCCGCATGCACTGCCTATGAGGACGACATCCGGGCCGCGGGTGGCGTCGACTTGTGGGTGCTCGGCGTCGGCGTGGATGGGCATATCGCGTTCAACGAAGTAGGCAGCGCCGGCGCCTCCCGAACGCGCGTCGTTGGCCTCGCGGCGAGCACCGTCGCAGCGAATGCGAAGTACTTCGACGACCCGGACGAAATGCCGACACAGGCAATCACCGCAGGTGTAGCAACGATCATGGACGCGCGCGAAGTTCTGCTGCTCGCCAAGGGAGACGCGAAGGCCAACGCCATCGCCAAGGCCGTCTGTGGCGACGAAACCGCAGACACCCCGGCGTCATGGTTGCAGGGGCACGGGAACTGCACTTTCGTGCTCGACCGCGCGGCCGCGGCGGGGATAATCAGCTTGGTAGGCGCCGACGCAACGGAGGCGTCGGGGGCCACGGGGCGCGTGCACTCGCTAGAAATGCTCGGATAGCCGCATCGATCCTACTGACGCCGTCGCGCTACCGTATGGAGACGGCCTGCACTGGGGACTGCACAGCCCGCAATTCGCCCCAGAGCGTGGCAGTCGTGCCCAAGCGGCTAACACTCAGCGACCCCCCTGGAAACAGATGACGCCCATTCCCCGACGTGTCGCCGTAGTAGGTCGAAGTCGGCGCCGCGAATTCCCACCGCGCGAAGGTGTGGCGATCGGCGCGCAGCCGGCGACCCGGGACGATCTCGTCCGTGACGTACCGCGCCCTGTCGGACATTCGCATAACGTCGATGCAGCCGTTCAGCGGCGCTACCGTCCCGCCGACAGCGGCCAGCGTCGTCAGGTCGGCGCCGTCTTCCGCCGGAATCCCAAAGACGTACAGACTGCCATCGGTCGGCCGTCGCGGCCCCTGCCCACGCGCGTCTGCCGCGCGGACCTTGTCGATATGGACGGTCCGTCGCCACCCGTCTTCCGGGGAGCGCTGAATCGCAACGTGCACCCAACGGCGCAGAGGAATCCCGGCCCGCCGGGGCGGGTTCACACCCGTGATGTAGCGGTGGAGCGTTGTCACTCCGTCGCCGGCGGCTCGGACCTCGGACAGGACCAGAAACATCTCATCCGGCTCGAGAACGGCGCCGGGCATCGCCGGCAGCGGGCCCGCGAAGCCGACGAAGTAGCTCCCCGGCCTCGTGGCGATCGGCCACACGTCGTTCACGCCGGGAGCGTCCTCCAGGTACATCCACCATTCGATGGTGGACGCCGCCGTGAGTCCGAAGTCGACGCCCGGTCGCGTGTAGAGGAACGCGCCCGGATCGAAGGCGTCGGCGTCCTCGCACGCGAACGCCCGAGCCAGCTCTGGACATCCAGCGACGAGCAGGCAGACTGTCAGCGTCGGGAGGATCGCACGCACTATGGGCCTCCGAGCAGCGTCGCAGGATCGGGGCGCGAGGAGCCGTGTCGCCGTGGTTGACACGACGGATTCTGTAACGACGGCGATTGCTCTATGGCAGACATGCCCACGCGCAAACGGCCGCACGGGGGAGTCGACATGCAGGAGTGTGCCCGGCGGGCGCGATCCCTCCGCGCTATCGCACACTCTCCAGAACGTCGGCCACCAGCGTGTCGGAGATGACCCGTTCGGCGGATCCCTCGAAGTTCAGCAGCACGCGATGGCGCAGGGCGGGGAGCGCGACGGCGCGGACATCCCCGAAGTCGACGTTCAACCGACGGTCCATCAACGCTCGGACCTTCGCGGCTAGCTCCAGGGCCTGCGCTCCGCGCGGGCTCGCTCCGTATGCGACGTATTCTCGCACGGACTCCGGCGCGTGGTCGGAGTGCGGATGCGTCGCCAGGGTCAGTCGGATCACGTAGTCGCGGACCGGCGAGGCGATCAGAACCTCGCGCACAAGTCGCTGATACTCGATGATCGTCTCGCGCGCCAGGACGGGCGCTGCGCGGGGCGGCTCGTTGGAGGTAGTGCGCTCCAGGATGGTCGCGATCGTGTCCGCCGACGGGAACGGCACGAGTAGCTTAAAAAGAAACCGATCCAACTGGGCCTCCGGCAACGGGTAGGTGCCCTCCATGTCCAGCGGGTTCTGCGTCGCCATGACGAAGAAGGGGGCGTCGAGCTCGTAAGTCGTGACGCCGTCGCTCACGGATCGCTCTTGCATGGCCTCCAGCAGCGAGGACTGCGTGCGCGGCGACGCGCGGTTGATCTCGTCGGCCAGCACAAGGTGCGCGAATAGTGGCCCCTTCTGAAACTCGAACTGGCGACGGCCGTCGGCCGACTCGACGAGCACGCGCGTGCCGGTTACGTCGGAGGGCATGAGATCCGGGGTGAACTGTACGCGCTTGAAGTCCAGGCGGAGCACGTCCGCAAGCGCGCGTACGAGCGAGGTTTTGCCCAGACCCGGGACGCCTTCGAGCAACACATGACCGGCGGCGAAGATCGCCGTCAGAACGCCGTCGACGACCTCCGTCTGCCCGACGATCACCCCCTCGATTTCGGCGCGTGCGGCGTTGTATGCGTCCACAAACCCGTCGACGCGCGCAGCGACGGCGTTGTCGCTCACGGCGCGTCCTCCTCGGCGATCCGCTGTAGGGCGTCGAAGTAGCGTCGAATCCTGTCTCTGTAGGCGACGGGGAGTTCGTCGTTCCTGACTGCGTACTCGGTCTCCGCTCGCGCGTTCGCGACCGCCTCGCGAAACGGCATGGAGACCGGCTCGGACTCCCGGCCGTCGGCGTCACGCGCCCTCGTGTATACGCGGGACTCTCTGATCGCCGCGGACTCCAGGCTCTCCAGCAGCATGGCATCGGCGGCTTGCGCCACGGTGACGGCGTCGGGGATACGTGATCCCTGCGCGACCATGTCGCCCGTCTCGGCGCCTGCGACCCCATCCGTCCGCGCTTGCGTTCCTCCCGCCTCCACGTCGATGGCGGCCAACGCGACCGCGCGCTCCTGAGCGCGGATCTCGTCGAGGGATGTCAAGGGAGCCGTCTGCGCGATGCCTTCGAGTTCGCGCAGTTCGTCGATGATGGCCTGCAAGGTCGCCTCGGTGACCGCGCGCATCTCGATGTCGTCGAGGGCCTGGGCCAGGCCACCCGTAGTCGCGTTTCGCGCGAGCCTGTCTCGTAGGCCTCGGAGTCGCTCCTGCAACGCGGGGTAGGACGCGGGCGTGGCGGCGGTCAGGGCGTCCGCGGGGCTGCTGTTTCTGGCTGGCTGTGGCAACGCGTCGCGGACCATGTCCAGCGCGCGGCGGCTCTCCCGATAGGTCTCGGCGCGCTCTTCGTAGTCGGCGAGGGCCGCGAGCGCCTCCTCCACCGACTCGGCGTCGCGCAGGCGCCCGCTCAACGCCCTGTCGTCACTCAGGGCCTCCGCAGCCGCGCTGATCGCCGTTCGCTCCGGCGCCGAGAGCTGAGCCCCCGCTTCGCCACGTGAGGGCGCGAGCAGCGCCGACGCCGCTAGGCCGACGGCCAGCGGCATGCCCCATG
The DNA here is from genome assembly GCA_018644665.1 of Candidatus Poribacteria bacterium. Lineage (GTDB taxonomy): Bacteria > Poribacteria > WGA-4E. The sequence continues at coordinate 71,257 of JABGQA010000104.1, read as the reverse complement.
CCCGACGCGGGAGTAAGCGCGGCAGCCAGTCGCGCGGCGTGTTCGCGTTCAGCGCGGTCACCGCGTCGCGGATCTGCGCCTGTGCCAGGGGCCCGTGACGCTCCGCCGCTCCGGATTCCCACGCGGTGCGTACACGCGCCTTCAGCCCCAGGTCGGCGTCTAGAGAGGTCAGCAACGTGCCGTCGTCGGGCAGTCGAACCCGGGCGACCAAGAGGCCGGCGGGGACGGCGATCGCGAGCGAGCACGCGGCCAGGAGAGGCGTCCCGATGCCCAGCAACCTATGCGATAGCAGCGTTACCCCGGCGACCAATGCTCCTACGAGGATTCCGTCCACGGAGCCGCGCGACATCGCCCGGACGCGCGCGCGGCGGAGGTACGGCGCCATCGCGGTCTGTAGGGATGGCGGTCTCATCTACATCCGCGCCTCGTTCAGCCTGTCCGGGTAGTCGGAGGTGATGGCCTGCACGCCCATCCTCGCGACGCGCCGGATATGGTCCGTGCGGTTAAGAGTCCAGGTCCACACCGAGCCGCCCCTTCGCCGGACATCGCTCACGACCTCGGGACTGACCAGGCCCCAGTCAACGCTGACAGTCGATGTCCCGGTGGCCTGCGCGCGATGCAGGAGGTCGATCCCGAGGGTGGACGCGTCGACGTTGTCCGCGGCGCCTCTGCCCAGTAGCAATCCCATCGGTATCCGCGAGTCCAACTGGCGCAGTGTGCGGAGCGCGTCGGAATCGAACGATATGACGACGACCTGATCAAGCCTGTCCATCTCCTGCACGATCCGCACGGCATGGGGCGTTGCCGCTGCAGCCTTGATCTCCACGAATGCGAGAACGTCGAGCGGGATGGCGTCGAGAGCTTCCCCGAGCGTGGGGACGCGTTCGCCATCGCCTGCGTCGGCCTCGCGTATCTCGGCGAGTGACAGGCCCGCGACCTGCCCCTCCGCGTCCGTGGTGCGATCCAACGTGGAGTCGTGAATGACCACCACCTCATCGTCCGCGCTCAGGTGTATGTCCATCTCGATGCCGTCCACGCCCATCTCGACCGCCTTGCGGAACGCCGCGAGCGTGTTCTCCGGCGCGTGCCCCGACGCTCCGCGATGCGCGATGCGCAGCCAATCAGCCACTGCCGGTTCCTCTCCCTCGCGTTGCGAGAGTTGGGTGCAAGTTCGTTGCCAAGAGCACAGAGAAGAGCCGCCTGCACTATACACCGTCAGACGGCTCTCTGCTTGGGGTGGGACGCCGATCAGGACGGTGCCGGAAGCGTCGTGATCGGGTCGCGGATCGCGTCCGGCCGGGCGACGCGCTACGGACGTCGTGACGCCTCGTAGCACTCGATGAATCGGTCGACGGACACGCGCGCGACCACCTCCCCGACGACGTCCAGCGGTAGGTCCGCCAACTTGCGGAAACGCACGCACGACTTGCCCATGTTCAGCTTCTTGCCGCTCGCGGCGTACGCCTCGCGGAACCAGTTCTCTAGGTCGTCGTCGGCGTACACGCCGTGGAGATAGAGCGACATGTAGTTCTTCTGCGACGCCAAGGCCGTGGGCGAGAGCGGCTGCTTGTTGTAGGTCTCTGGGTATCGCTCGAACGGGATGACGTAGGCGACCATCCCGTACTGCATCGTCTCGACGTAGCCATCGGGCAGGTTGTCGAGAATGACGCCGCGCACCGCCTCGATGGCGGCGGCGCGGTCAGCGTCGAGACCCTGGATGTACCCCTCAACGGTGGTTGCTGCGCTCGTAACCAAGCTGCACCCCTGCCTGTGTATGCGTTCTGTGCCGGGCATCCCAACGCGCACGTAGAGGTCGCGATACGGACGTCAGGCGGTCGCGTCCGGGCCGGACCCTCGCAGTACGAGGTTGTCGGTCATCACCGCGCCCTGCGCGTTCCGGGTGCCGGATGACATGTAGTGCACGACCATCGCCCGGCGGTCACGCTCCGAGCGGTTGGGCGCTGTCGAGTGAAGCGTACGGCAGTGGTGGAGTAGCCCGTATCCCGCCTTGATAGGCACGCGGACGGCCTTGCTCTCGTCGACATCCGCCATCAGCAGCGAGGGGTTCTCGCCCTTCTCGGTGGCGGCGCGTTCGTGTGACGCCGCGCCCTCGCGATGGCTGCCGGGGATCATCGTCATGCAACCGTTGTCCTCGTCGGCGTCGTCCCAGGGCATCCATATGCTGACCAGATTCGGCGGGTCGCATCGCCAGTAGCCGTTGTCCTGATGCCAGTGGACCGCTCCGCCGTGCTGCGCGGGCTTGTAGAGCGCCTGGTCGTGGAAAACCTGTATGTCCGGCCCCACGAGGCACTCCGCGACATCCAGCAGCGGCGGATGGTAGAGCAACTGCCGATACTCGTCGTCGAGCTTCCACATCTCCATGATTTGGAGCATCTCCTCGGAGCGGTCGGCGTCGGGGTCGGACTCCGACTCACCCACCACGGCGAGGTTGCGCATCCCCTGCCCCACCGTTCCGCGACGTTCCGCGAACTGCGCGTCGTACCGACCGCGGAGCCGCTCCAGGTGATCCGGCTCGATGAGTCGATGTGGGATGCTGATGTAGCCGTCGCGGTCGAACCGCTCCAGTTGCTCCGCCGTGAGCGACATATCCGTCCTCCTCAGTCTTCCTGATACAACCGCCCGAAATACGCGTAGTGCCCCGAGTCGTCCGGCCACCCGTCCCAGAAGCTGGCCTCGGCAGGGAACTCGCCTGTTCCGCCTTCCTCTAGCCAGTCGGCCAACGCTGGGTCGAGTCCTCTGCGCCTGATGGCGGCAAGGGCGGCGGCGTGCAGCCGCTTCACGACCTCGGCGTTCTGCGCGGCGACGTCGTCCAACTCGCCCAGACGCATGAGGCGCGAATGCTCGACGGACGGTGCCACCTGCAGACACCACTCCCTGTCGAAAGCGGTGAACAGCGTGTCTTCCGCACCCCTCCCGCGCCAGGAGTTCACCGCGCCTCCGGTCAGGGCAATCTCCCGCTCGCCGGCGGCCCCCTCGCGGGCCGCCGTGAGGACGTCGAAGCTCTCGGCGGCGCGCGGGCCGTCTCCGTCTGGGGACACGCCCGCCAGACCCAGGATCGTCGCGAACATGTCCTGCGGCTGCCAAATCACGTCCGTGCGTCCCGCGCCGCCGTCCGGCGTGCGGATCATCAGCGGGACGTGCGCTTCGGCCTCGGTGACTGGGGCGCGCTTGCCGAAGAAGCCCGTCGAGCCGTCGTTCGTACCGTGGTCCCCTACGAGGACTACGGCCGTGTTCCCCGCCAAGCCCGTCTCGTCCAGCGCGTCGAGGAGTCGTCCGAGGCACCGGTCCATCCAGCTCACCTTGGCGCAGTATTGCGCCCTGATGCGGCTCCGCGCGGCGTCGGACAGTCGCTTGTCGTTGCGATTCGCCTGGAAGCTCCTGGGGTCGATGGTCCCGTCGTAACCGGGCGTGTCGTCGTAGAGACGGACGTACGCCTCGGGGGCGTCCCACGGCTCGTGCGGGTCGAAGCAGTCGAGCCAGAGGAAGAAGCTGTCGCGCTCGACGTTATCCGCGAGGAACGTGGAGGCGGTGTCGAAGAGGCGCGCGCAGTTCCAGTCGTCGAGCGTCTTTCTATCGCGGTTCGCGCGGACGTACGTCGCCAGGCTCGGATGGTCGGGAACCCAGCTCTCGCGCTCGGGCAGTTCCAGGCAGTCGAACATCGGGTCGAACGCCCAGTTGTCGGGGAGTTTGAAGCCGTCGGTGATCCACGGCCGGTCCACTTCGGCGCCGCGAATGAAGGTCCAGCCGTGGAAGGGCCAGTCGAAGTTGTGACCGCCGTTCACGAGGTGGGGCGTGTCGTGGATTAGCTGCGTCGCGTAGCCGTTGTCGCCGAGGATGCGCGGGAACGCGGGCGCGTTGAACGGCAACGGCTTCCACGGATGGAACGGGCCGCCGTACTGCCCGCGCATGACGTCGTTGCGGAAGGGGATCGTCGGGAAGCTCGCGGAAAAGGCGCGGTCGAACACCCACGACTCCGCGGCGAGCCGGTCGAGGTTGGGCGTCGATATGTTCGGGTTGCCGTTCGCGCCGACGTAGTCGTAGCGCAGCGTGTCGATGATGATCAGGACGATATTCATGACGCTCTCCTCGTCGGAGTCCGTTCACTCGTGTCCCGCGTGCCCGCCCAGCAACCGTACCGGTCCCATCAGCCCCGAAGGCATCTGCCTGCCGTCGAATTCGTTCGCCATGGAGTTGGTGACGTGCACTTCGAGGCGGTTCGCGCCGGCGATCAAAGGCGCGTCTAGAGGCAGCGTATACGGAGCCCACGCCGCCACGCCGACCCGCTGTCCGTTCACAAACGCCTCCGCGATGTCTCCGACACGCCCAAGGTCGAGGAAGCGCGCCGCGTCGACGTGGGCCTCCGACAGCTCGAACTCCACGCCGTAGCGGAGCGTGCCCGAGAACGTCCCCAACCCCGACGTCTGGGACCAATCGCCCAGGGGCGGGGCGTCACTCGCAACGTCATCGTCGTTGTGGACAGTCCAGCCTTCGGCCAATGTCGCGACGGCGGCGCCTGGCACGGAGACCGGTGGCACATCCGCTGTTGGTTCGCCACCCGCGACCCGGAGCAGCATCGACTCCCGCCGGTAGAGCCGGATGCACGTCACGATGCCCGCGCCCTGCTCGACGGCTCCCCAAGGGCGCGCGTCGCCCGTCAGCGGGTTCCAGGACTCCAACTCCCCGCGCGCGCTCAGGGTGATCGTCCCGTCCAGCGTGTCCTCACCCTCGTTCACGAGGAGGTACCAGTCGGCTTCGTCCTTGCGGTAATGGCGCACGCGCAGATCGGACGGTCCATCCCACACGACGTCTGGCTCGTGGAGGCGACGGACATCGGCGCCCAGGTCGCCGGCGTCCCACTCCCGCACGACCACGCCGCCCGCCAACGCGAACGCCGCGAGGGCGTCGAGATCCTCAGCGGATGCCGTGTAGTCGGAGTCCACCACCACGACGCCGAACTCATGCTGGCCGATGGAGAGGCGGCCGTCGGTGACAGTGGCTCGCTGTAGCGCCTCGCCGTCGACATACACGAAGTCGAGCTGCGAGGTGAGCAGCTCCGCCGCCGCCCGCCATCCGATGACGTTGGCTTCCGTGAGCACCGCGACATCGCAGACGTGCGCGCCGTCGGTCATTGCCCAGCACACGCGACGCGTGTAGTCGCCAAGGAGGCCGAAGTGCGTCCACCACACGTTGTGGACCGAGATGTCCGGCTCGCTCTCGAACGCGCGCCTGCCACGGATCGAGTAGAACGCCGCGTGGGAGAAGAACAGGTTGTTGCCACGCACGAGATGCCAGTCCAGGAGCCACTTCGCCTCGTCCAGCGTGAGATGCCAGCCGTAGGCGCCGAACAGCTCCGACGCGCTCCGCCGACGTTCCGCGACGGAGGCCGCGCTGCTCGCCGCCTTCGCCGCGACGCTGTGACGCCCCTCCAGCGCGGAGTCTGCGTTCGGCTCGACGTATCGCCACACCATGTCCTGGCCCGGCCACTGGAAGTAGCGCAGCGCGCCCATCTCATCGCTCTGCTCTGGATGCCCCGTCAGCGCGATGCCGTGCTGCTCGCACCACTCGCTCTGCGCCGCGTAGAAGACGCGCTCTATGCGACCCTTGACCGCGCGATGGTACGCCTCGCGGAACGCCTTCGTGTCGCGCCCGCAATCGAACCATAGGGCGGGAAGGCAGGTATCCACCTCGTCGCCCCACTCATCGCGAAGCTCGTCGAGAAGCCCGTCCGTGTAGGCGTGCGGGCGGGGGCCGCGTCGCGTCGCTCGGCCCAGCGGGTTCGGCTCGTCGGTGAACATGCCCACGATCGTCGACCCGAAGTACTCGGACAGGCGTTCGTAGTATTGATCGTGCGTGTGGCGAAGGAAGCACGCGACGGAGTCGGCGTCCATGATGTTCCCGGCCGCGGGAGCGAGGGCGTGGTTGTCGTCCTCCTCGTCGAACACTCCGCGGATGATGCCTCCGCTGAAGACGTTCCACACCGTGACGATGCGCCACGCGCCGTCGGGAACGTCGTAGTGCAGCACGTCGTGGTCGAGCGGGTCGAGAAGCATGAACGAGTCCGGGTCGAGCGTGTCGTCCGACGTCTCGCGCGCCAGGACGGCGTGTAGGAGGCGGTCCTTCATCGCGCGGCCCGGGTTCGGGCGCCAGTAGCCGCGCGCCGGTCCCTCGATCTTGTGCGTGATGGGAATGAGGCAGCGGGCGGCGTAGTCGGGGTTCTCGGCTACCACCCGGCCCTGCGCCGACCCGGACGGGTACGACCCCTCGTCGTACAGCACTATGTACATGCCGAGGCGCTTCGCCTCCGCCGCGGCGACGCGCATGAACCGGAAGTACTCATCCGTCAGATACCCGACGCGACGGGACAGCCCGATGCGAGCATGGGGGATGAACCCGCCGAAGCCCTTGGCGTGGAACTCGCGGATCTGACGACGGATCTCGTTCTCGTCGAGGTCGTCGTTCCAGAACCAGAACGGCATCATGCCGAATTCGCGCGGCGGGTCCTGGAATTCTGCGAGCAGCGCATCTCTATCCATCATGCCGTCCCGTATGCCTCTTCCCACCACCGCAGATAGTCGTCCGGGGCGATGTCTGTCGACAGACCACGTTCGCCCATGACCTGGGCGTAGTTGTCCGCCATGTGGTCGTCCCAGTACGCCCTGATCGCTGGATCCTCAGGTGTTTCGCCCTTGTCGCCGGTGTCGTCGATCCACGTGTCCAGGCGGCCACGCAGGTCGTGTAGGACCGGCGCGTGCTCAGCGCTCTCCGCCAGGTTGCGCAGCTCGTGCGGGTCGGCGTCAAGGTCGTACAGCTCCTCCGCCGGGCGTGTATCCGCCATGAAGCGCGCCTGCTCCGCCGTGAGTTCGCCGCGCGCGTGTAGCGACTCCATCAGCGCCAGCACAGGGTACTGCAGCTTCTTGTAGGCGTTGAACTGCAGGTACAGCCGGTCGGGGTGGTAGTTGCGGATGTACTTGTGCCGCTGCGTCCGCAGCGCGCGTATCCGGTCGTCGGTTCCGTCACACCGGTCGCGCGCGGCGATGACTTCATCCCGCAGTACGGCGTCCGGGCCGAGGAACACCTGCCCCTCCATGTGGGACGGCACAGGCAGTCCCGCGAGGGAGAGCGTCGTTGGGGCGAGATCGACCCCGCTCACGAGGTCGCCACAGACGGCGCCAGGCTCCACGCGCCCCGGCCACCGAACGATGAGCGGCACGCGGATGCCGCCATCGTAGAGAAACTGCTTGTCGCGCACGTGCGCCCGACCATGGTCGCTGATGAAGAACACGACTGTGTTCTCCGCGAGCCCCTCATCGTCCAGCCGGTCGAGTATCACGCCGACCTTGCGATCGACTACCTGGACGCTCTCGAGATAACGCGCCCAGTCAACGCGGGTCAAAGGACGGTCGGGGTAGTAGGGCGGAAGCTCGACAGCGTCGGGATCTACGGGCCGCTCGGGGTCGCGGCGGAAGTCGCGGTGCGTGTCGGGAAGGTTGCACTGTGCGTAGAACGGTTGACCTTCGCCGCGCTCGCTCCAGTCCCTGCCGTCGAACGGGTCTTCTACGTGGAAGTTGAAGTCCGTCTTGCCGCGACGGTCGAAGGGTGGGCCGGGGCTGTTGCACGTGAAGTAGCCGGCGTCGCGGAAGTGGTCGGTGATGAGACGGACGCCTTCCGGCAGCGGGTCGTCGCGCTTGCTGCGGTGCTGGTGCGCGCCGAAGCTCGTCTGGTACGTGCCCGTGATGATCGCCGACCGACTGGGCGAGCAGACCGGGCAGGTAACGAACGCGTTCTCGTACCGCACGCCGTCCGACGCCAGCCGATCCAAGTTCGGCGTCTGCACGACGGGTGTGCCGTAGCACGCCAGGTTCGGGTAGAGGTCCTCGCCGTAGATCCACAGGAAGTTGAGCCTGTCCGACCCCTCCATGCACGGCCTCCGTTAGGTATCGCTACGCGGCGCGCCTCTGGCGCGCGTGCTCGTGGGCGAGGCGCGCGTCGAGGTCGATCTCGGGACGGTTCGACATGCCAAGGTTTATCGCGTGGGCGAACTCGCAGTCGAAGCCCCACCGAATCCAGTCGGGCATGTCGGCCTCCGGGATGTTCCCGGCGGCTACCACCTTCATCAGGCTGACGCCCATGCCGACGCTGTGGGCGCGGCGCAGGTGGTCGAGGTGCGCGTCGAGTGGCCCTCCCTCGAGCATGCGACCTTCCTTGTTCGCGGTCGCGAGGACGATGCGCATCTCGGGGTGGTCGACCACAGCGTCCATGACCGGCCCCGCGTAGATGTGCGTCGAGCATCCGATCGCGCCGATGACGCCGCGCTCCTTCGCGTCTAGCAGCACGTTGAGCGCGCCCTCGCGCTGCGCCAGATCCTCCGGCGACGCGACGGCGTGGAGGAAGTAGATGTCGATGAACCCCGTGCCCATCTCGCGCAGGGACTTCTCGAGGCTCGCGCGCATTCCCTCAGGCGTCGTGATCTCCGCCTTGGTCTGAATGACGACGTTCTCGCGGCCCACCGCCCTCAGCCCAGCGCCAACGTGCAACTGCGTGTCGTACATCTCGGCGGTGTCCCAGAACGTCACGCCCTGGTCGTAAGCGGCGCTCAGCAGGTCGCCACCGGCGGCGTGCGAGTCGCACACGTTGTTCAGGTGACCCACGCCGTAGCAGAGCCTTGATATCTCGATGCCCGTGTCACCGTAATCGAGTCTCTCCATTCCGCGGTACCCCCCCCTTATGTCGCGGTCTCGTCGGCTCGGATCAGCACGCCCAACATCGCCTGCAGGCCGCGAAACTGGACCTCACGCGCCATGCTCGGCCCTGACCCCTCGCCCACCATGTCCGGGAACGCCGGCAGGTGGACGAACCCGACGCTCGCCTCTATCGACTGCTCCGCGCACGTGTGGAGCGCTGCGTACAGCACTTCGTTGCAGCAGTAACTCCCCGCCGACAGAGAGTCGCGAGCGGGGACGCCGCAATCGCGGCTCTCAGCCAGCAGGCGGTCTATCGGGAACATCGAGAAGTACGCCGGCGGCCCTCCAGGCGCGATCTCTTCGCCGTCGTACCGGTCGCCAGCATTGTCGGGGCCGCCGCGGAAGAAGTTGACGCCGATCCGCTCGACGCGGAGCGTTGTCGCGCCGCCCGCCAGGCCCATCGCTAACACGACATCCGGCCGCGTCTCAGTGATGAGGCGGCGCATCGCGCCACTCGCCTGGCGGAAGACCACGGGCAGGACCTCGGCCCTGGCGTCGGCGCCTAACCCGTGCCGCTCGGCCAATTCGAGCGCGAGCTCGCCGGAGGGATTGCGGTCTCCCCCTCCGAACGGGTCGAACCCCGTGATGAGAACCGTGGTCACCATCCCTCTCCTTCGCGACTCGCCGACGCGGCTGCGACAGCATACCTCACCTGCTCCACGCCGAGAATCCGCTCCGCGCCTAAACCCGCCCACCTCCTTGCGTCGTCCATTCCTTACAGTAAGAATGAGAGAAGCAACGCCAATCAGGTCATGAGGAGATCGCGTGCTCGACCTGCCTGATCGCCCCGTCGCTCTCGCCGGGTGCGGAACGTAATGCGCGGCATGGGTCGCCACGGCGGCGCCGACGACCGCAAGGTCAATTTCCGCCAGACCTACCCGCGCCTGCTCCGCTACGCGCGCCCGTACTGGCGCCTCGTCGCGCTGATCCTCGCTCTTTCGCTCGTCACGGCGTTCCTGAGCGTCCTGCCACCGCAGGTGATGGGCGTGGCGGTGGACGAGATCACGGGCTTCGGGCGCCTCGCCGGCGATCACGCCCCGGCGCAGACGACGGACGAACGCTCCGGCGTAGTACCCGACCTCCGCAAGTCGCTCCCGATCGTTCCGTACATGCAGCGCGCCGCCGCGTACATGGCGTCCACATGGCTCACTGAATCGTCCCCGGCGGTGGTCTCCGCTACGGTCCTCGTCGGGGCGTTCCTCGTGCTGTTCGTCATCAGTCGGGTGTTCTCGGCGATCCAGGGGATCATCATGGCGAAGGTGGGCCAGGGGCTCATCTTCGACATGCGCAGCCAGGCGTATCGCCACGTGCAGAAGCTGTCCCTGAGCTACTTCGAGGATCAGCAGACGGGCGACGTGATGTCGCGCGTCGTGAACGACGTGAACTCGCTGGAGAGCGTCATCGTCGGCCCTGTGATCCGGCTGATAACGGACGTATGCCGACTTGGATTTGTGCTGTATTTCTGCATGCTGTGGGACTGGCAGCTCACGAGCCTCAGCCTAACGGCCGCCCCGCTGCTGCTGCTCTCGACCTATTTCGTTGGGAAGCTGTTGCGGCGGAACTTCCGGGAGCTGCGCAGGAAAGTCGGCGAGCTGAACGCGCTCATACAAGACAACATCTCGGGCATCCGCATCATCCAGAGCTTCGTGCGCGAGGAGCACGAACTGGGCCGGTTCAACGTGAAGAGTCGGGAGAACTACACGCTGAACGTACGGCTCGCTTCGATCTTCGCGACGTTCCGGCCGTGGGTGGACTTCCTGAATCAGATCGGCATCCTCGTCGTGCTGGGCGTGGGCAGCGTGAAGGTGATGAACGGCGAACTGAATCCCGGCATGTTCGTCGTGTTCCTCCAATACCTGCCGATGCTGTTCGGCCCGATCACCGGGCTGACGCGGTTCTACAATCACGTGCAGCGGGCGCTAGCGTCGTGCGAACGCGTGTTCGAGTTGCTCGACACCGATCCCGCGGTCGAGTCGCCGCCAAACGCTATGCAGCTTCCGCCGCTACGAGGCGAGGTAGAGTTCCGCCACGTAGACTTCGAGTACCGAGACGGCGTGCAGGTGCTGCACGACATCCACCTGCACGCGAAGCCGGGGCAGATGATGGCGCTCGTCGGCCCCAGCGGCGCGGGCAAGACAACGCTTGTGAACCTCATCCCCAGGTTCTATGACATCTCCGCTGGCGGACTGCTCGTCGACGGCGAGGACGTGCGCCAGGTGGACCTAGACTCGCTCAGGTCGCAGATCGGGATCGTGTTACAGGATCCTTTCCTGTTCAACGCCACGGTCAAGGAGAACCTGAGGTACGGTAGGCACGGCGCCACGGACGACGATCTCATCGAGGCCGCCAAGGCCGCGAACGCGCACGGGTTCATCTCCGACCTCGTTGACGGGTACGACACGCTCATCGGCGAGCGGGGAGTGAAGCTCTCAGGCGGGCAGCGGCAGCGCATCTCCATCGCGCGGGCGATCCTCGCGGACGCGCGGATACTCATCCTCGACGAGGCCACGTCGTCCGTCGACTCCGAGACGGAGATGCTGATCCAGCAGGCGATCGACAACCTCGTGCGTAACCGCACGACGTTCGTCATCGCGCATCGGCTGTCCACGGTCCAGCACGCCGATCAGATCATCGTCCTGGAGGATGGCTCCATCGTGGAGACGGGCAGCCACGAAGAGTTGCTGGACAAGGGCGGCCTGTACGCCCGCCTGCATGACGTGCAGTTCCGCTTGAACGGCGACCGTGCCGGCCCGGACGAACCGGAGCAAGAGCCTCGCGCAGGCCGCCGTGGATCGGCTAACGATGAATACGACATCCCTGACCTGACCAACGGCAGCGTCATCTAGATCGCGCCGGGAGCGAACAGCATGAGCGACGGCGCCAACGTGATCGCGCTCCCGGACGACCTGTTGCTGGGCTGCGCCACGTCCGCTACGCAGATCGAAGGCGGCGACGTGGCACACAGTTGGTCGCGCCACTGCGACGCGGGCAAGACGCGCGACGGCTCGCACACGCGCGACGCGGGCGGTCATTGGGAGCGCGTCGCCGAGGACGTCGATCTGCTATCGCAGATGCATCAACAGACCTACAGGATGAGCATCGAGTGGGCCCGCGTCCAGCCTGAGCGGGGGCGATGGGACGAGGACGCGCTCGCGCGGTACCGTGAAGAGTTGGGACTGCTCCGCGACAAGGGCATCGTCCCGCTCGTGACGCTACACCACTTCACGAACCCACTCTGGGTCGAGGATGCGCGAGGCTGGGAAAACCGCGAGATCCTGGATGCCTTCCTGGCATACGTCGAGGTGGTCGTGGATCGGCTGGGCGACCTCGTCACGGACTGGGTCACGGTGAACGAGCCGACCGTCTACGCATTCCATGGCTACCTCGAGCGGAACTGGCCACCCGCGACGCGCAACCGGCATCTGCGGGGCTACCGCCTCTCCGTGCGCAACATGCTGCGCGCACACATCCGCGCACACAAGCACATCCACGAGATCTACCGGGGCAAGGGATGGACGCCGGATGCGCGCGTAGGGATCGCTCTCCATTTCATGGACTTCGCGCCCTCACGTCCCGGCAAGAAGCGCGACCGGTTCGCCACATGGCTTGCCGAGCAGCTGTTCCAGGACGAGCCGTCAATGGCCCACGCGCGCGGGCACTTCCTGCCGCCCTACGGGTTCCCGCACCGGTACAACAACTTCCCGGAAGGCAGCGGGGACTTCACGGACTTCGTGGGCGTCAGCTACTACCGACGCTTCCGTGTCCGCTTCCATCCGCGCGGACGGATCGTGGAGCGACCCGACTCCTCGGCGCCGACAAGTGACCTAGGGTGGGAGATCGACGCCGAAGGATTGCGGCGCGTCTGCGAAGCCTGTCACGAATCGCTGGGGAAGCCGCTGTTCATCACGGGGAATGGCGTCGCCGCAGCGGATGACGCGACGCGCGGGCGCTTCATACACGACCATCTGGCGCAGGTAGTCGCGGCGAGGGACGCGGGGATTCCCATCGAGCGGTACTACCACCAGTCGTTCCTGGACGGGTTCGAATGGGGCGAGGGGATGTCCCCGAAGTTCGGGTTAGTCGACGTCGATGCCGAGACCCAAGAACGGACGGTCAAGCCCAGCGGCAAGTACTACACCGGCGCGTGCGAGTCCCGCATTCTCTAGCCTAGCGACGAACCGGCGCGTCTCAGAATCGGGGTCGCCTACACTCAGCGGCGATCAGCACTCTCAGCGATAGAGTGCCAGACTGACCCACGCCGGAAGCCCGCACAGTGCCTATTTGGCATCCCCATCCGCGCCAATCCGTGCCATAATGGCTCGTGGCGCGCGCCGATCCGCATGGCCACCGGGCTCAACGCGTTGGCGCGCTCATTGCGTAGTACGGACGGTCGCGCGCGAGCGGGGTCGAATGGGTAGCGACATCGACGGCCGCTCGAACACTCACAGAAACACGGAGAGTAGCAATGGCTATCACTCCTCTCTATGACCGCATCCTAGTGAAGCGGGTCGAAGAGGATGAGCAGATGGTCGGCGGGATCATCATCCCCGACACTGCCAAGGAAAAGCCGCAGCAGGGAGAGGTCGTCGCCGTAGGCGAGGGCAAGGTTCTCGACAGTGGCGATCGGCAGGCGCCGGACGTGGCGGCCGGCGACACGGTGCTGTTCGGCAAGTACGCCGGCACCGAGATCACATACGACGATGACGACTACCTCATCCTGCGCGAGGAAGACATCCTCGCGAAGATTGCAGGATAGCGACTAGCTGAAGGAGACAACCACATGGCTGCCAAGCAGTTGGCATTCGACGAGGAAGCTCGTTCCGCCATCAAGCGTGGTGTAGACACGCTGGCGAACGCGGTCCGCGTCACGATGGGGCCGAAGGGCCGCAACGTCGTCCTCGACAAGTCCTACGGGGCGCCGACGGTCACGAAGGACGGCGTGAGCGTGGCGAAGGAAGTCGAGCTCGAAGACGCCTATGAGAACATGGGCGCGCAGATGGTCAAGGAAGTCGCTTCCAAGACCAGTGACGAGGTCGGTGACGGCACGACGACGGCGACGGTTCTCGCCCAAGCGATCTATCGCGAAGGCCTCAAGAACGTCACCGCCGGCCGTAACCCGATGAGCCTGAAGCGCGGCGTCGACAAGGCCACCATAGCCATTGTCGGTTCGCTTGCCGATCTGAGCACGCCGCACGAGTCGCGCGAGCAGATCTCGCACGTCGCCGCGATCTCCGCCAACAACGAAGTCGAGATCGGCGAGTTGATCGCCGACGCGATGGAGAAGGTCGGCAAGGACGGCGTCATCACCGTCGAAGAAGCGAAGTCGCTGGACACGACGGTCGAAGTGGTCGAGGGCATGCAGTTCGACCGCGGGTACCTGTCGCCGTACTTCGTCACGGACCAGGAGCGCATGGAAGTCGAGCTCGAGGATCCGTACATCCTGATCCACGAGAAGAAGATCTCCGCGCTGAAGGACATCGTTCCCCTGCTGAACGAGGTCGCCCAGGCCGGTGGCAGCCTGCTTGTGTTGGCCGAGGACGTCGAGGGCGAGGCTCTCGCGACGCTCGTGCTGAACAAGCTGCGCGGTCTCATCAAGGTCGCTTCGGTGAAGGCGCCAGGCTACGGCGACCGTCGCAAGGCGATGCTCGAGGACATCGGCACCCTGACCAACGGCCAGGTGCTGTCCGAGGAACTCGGCGTGAAGCTCGATTCGATCACGCTCAACTCGGAGTTCATCGGTCGCGCCAAGCGCGTTGTGATCGACAAGGACAACACGACGCTCATCGAGGGCGCCGGGTCCCAGGACGCGATCCGCGGTCGGATCAATCAGATCCGTCAGCAGATCGAAGACACGACTTCCGACTACGACAGTGAGAAGCTCCAGGAGCGTCTCGCGAAGCTGTCCGGCGGCGTTGCGGTGATCAACGTCGGGGCGGCCACGGAAGTCGAGATGAAGAACAAGAAGGCGCTCATCGAGGACGCGATGCACGCGGCGCGCGCGGCCGTCGAAGAGGGCGTGGTCCCCGGCGGCGGCGTGGCATACCTGCGCGCACTGTCGGTCCTCGACAGTGTCGACACCTCCGACGAGGACGAGGCAGTCGGCGTCGAGATCGTCCGTCGCGCGCTCGAGGAGCCGCTTCGCCAGATCGTGCGTAATGCGGGTCTCGAAGACTCGCTGGTCGTGGACGCCGTTCGCAAGAGCGACGACGCGAACTACGGCTACGACGCGCGCGGCGAGGTGTGGGGCGACATGTTCACGATGGGCGTTATCGACCCGACGAAGGTCACGCGCATCGCGTTGGAGAAGGCCGCGAGCATCGCCGGTCTCATGCTGACGACCGAGGCGCTCATCGCCGAGTTGCCCAAGGACGACCCGCCCATGCCCGCAGGTCCTCCCGGCGGCGGCGGCGGGATGTATTAGTCCCAAACGCCTGACGCTCACGCGTCGACACAACGGCAGGCGCG
>JABGQA010000104.1:0-56020 GCA_018644665.1 Candidatus Poribacteria bacterium | reverse complement strand
CCTGCCGTTCCCTTCCCGCCCCTGCAGTCCCACGCGACACTTCGACGCCATTCGGTCGCGCTCCCACGTCGTCAACGCCATCTCCATCTTCCCGTGCCAGGGGAGACTTCGGCGCGCCCGCCTACCGCCGGTGGGCCGACTCCGCTTGCGCTGGCGGCCTGTTAGTCCGCTCGCCTCGCCTTGGACCCCATGCCTGCCTGCAAGAGTACGGAGCCCTGTGGCGGCACGGCTTCACCGGGATCGGACGTCCTGACGTTCTGATGTCACGGGTATGCACGACAAGGTATCGGCTGCGGCCGATGCACGCTGTTAAAACAGCGAGTCCTGAGGCTCGACCGGCGGCGGGGTGAGACCGATGTGTCGATAGGCCTTCGCGGTCAGCGAACGGCCGCGGGAGGTGCGGCTCAGGAAGCCTATCTGGATGAGGTACGGCTCGTAGGTGTCCTCGATCGTGCGCTCGTCCTCGCTTACGGCCGCAGCGATGGTATTCAGACCGGCGAAGCCGCCGCGATCGACGATGGCGCGCATGATGCGCCGGTCCATCTCGTCCAAGCCCAACGGGTCGACGCCCAGCATGTCCAACGTACGCGCGGCGATGTCTCGCGTCACAACGCCCTCGCCTCGGATGAGCGCATAGTCTCGGATACGGCGCAGATACCGCTTGGCGATGCGGGGCGTGCCGCGAGCGCGGCGTGAGATCTCCTCGCGGCCCTCCGGCTCTACCTCGACTTTCAGGAACCCGGCGTCACGGTCGATGATCTTGCCGAGATCTTCGGGCGAGTAGAAGTTCAGCCGCACGTGCACGCCGAACCGGTCGCGCAGCGGGCCCGAGATCAGCCCCTCCTTGGTCGTCGCGCCGATGAGCGTGAACTTCGGCAGCGGCACATGCACGGCCCGCGCGCCTGGCCCGCCTTGCCCGATGACGAGGTCGATCGTGAAGTCCTCCATCGCCGGATAGAGAATCTCCTGCACCCGGATGTTCACCCGGTGGATCTCGTCGATGAACAGGACATCGCCCGGTTCTAGTGAGGTGAGGATCTGCGACAGCTCCAGCCGCTCCAACACCTGGCCGCCAGTGCGCTTGAAGCCGACGCCCAGCTCGTTCGCGATGACGTTGCCGAGAGTAGTCTTGCCGAGGCCCTTCGGCCCGACGAGGAGCGCGTGTTCCAGGGCTTCCTTGCGCTCGCGCGCTGCCGCGATGAACACCGCGAGCTGATCGCGCACGTCGTCCTGACCGATCATCTCGTCGAGGCGCTCGGGCCTAAACGTGAAGTGAGGATCCTCGTCCTCGGGCTGCGCGCCGGCGTTGACGATGCGATCGTCGGTCATGCGTTCCCAAACTGCTGGCGCCAGGCGTGCATTGTACGCAACGCGGCGGCGATTAGCTGCTCTACCTGAGCATCGTCACCGAGTTCCTGCTGGGCCGTCCGCACGGCCTGCTCGGCGCGAATCTCCGTCTCACCCAGAGCGATGAGAGCCTGCATCGCGTCACCCGCGATCGTGCCGACGCCCGGCCCACCCAACGCCATCGGCTGCAACGCCCCGACCTTGTTCTGCAAGTCGAGGATCACCCGTTGCGCTGTCTTCTTACCCACGCCCTGCGCGCGGGAGATGGCGACGACATCGCCCTCCTGCACGGCGCGAATGAAGTCGTCATGTCCGAGGATCGACAGAAGGCTGAGACCCGTGCGCGCGCCGATGCCGCTCACGGCGATGACCATGCGGAACAGAGCCCGCTCCTCGCGCGCCGAGAAGCCGTACAGCGTGTGGTCGTCCTCGCGGACATTGTCGTGGGTGTACAGCTTGACCGCGCTGCCGACAGGTGGAAGCTCGTTCAACACGCGCTGGGGAACGAACAGCTCGTAGCCGACGCCCTGCACGTCGATGACGACGGCGTCCTCGTCCACTTCCTCAAGCGTGCCGCTCACGTACGCAATCACACGGGCGCCTCGGGTGAATCCATCGGAGGACGGGACACATGGGTATTATTGGGCGGACAGGGCGCTGAGTAAACGGCTTTCGGCCGGGCCGCGGTGGACGTGGCAGATGGCGATCGCCAAACCGTCGGCGGCATCGTCGGGCTTTGGGCGGTCCCGCAGTCCGAGGAGCGTCTTGGTCATGAACCGCACCTGGTCCTTCGTCGCGCGGCCGACGCCGACGACTCCCTGCTTCACTTCCGCGGGCTTGTACGAGGCGACGGGGAGGTCCGCGTGGGCGGCGGCCAGGAGCATCACGCCGCGCGCCTGGGCGACGGCGATGCCTGTGGTGACGTTCTGCTTGAAGAAGAGTTCCTCGATCGCCACGACATCCGGCGAGGTCTCGCGGATCAGGGCGCTCAGCTCGTCGTAAATGCGTGCGAGGCGCCTGTGCGGCTCTTCACCGGCGGGCGTGGAGATGATGCCGTGGCCGTGGTGCGCCAGCACGCCGCTGCGCGCGTTCGCAACGAGGCCGTAGCCGGTAGTCGCCGTACCGGGGTCGAGTCCCAATACCAACATGAGTCGGGGCCGTTCGCGTCGGAAAGTGGGGCGACGCTACGCCGCGGTCTCCTGGAAGGTCTCCATGACGGCATCGTCCATGTCGAAGTTGGCGTAGACGTTCGAGACATCGTCGAGGTCTTCGAGAACGTCGAGCACCTTCAGCACGGAAGCTGCGGCGTCCGCTTCGAGCGGGACGGTCGTCGTGGGTAGCATCTGGAGGTTGGCGCTGATGATTCCAAAGCCGTTCTCCTCAATGGACGTGCGAACGGCGTCGAAAGTTTCCGGCGTGGTCATGACTTCGAGCATCTCGTCGTCCTCGTCGATGACGTCGTCGGCGCCGGCGTCCAGGGCGACCAGCATCAGCTCATCGGCGTCGGCATCTTCGCGCGTGACGAGGATGGATCCCGTGCGCTCGAACAGCCACGCGACGGCGTTGCGCTCCGCCAACGTGCCGCCGTTCTTGACGAGGGCGTGACGGATCTCGGCGGTCGAGCGGTTGCGGTTGTCCGTGGTGGCTTCGATGAAGAGCGCCACGCCGTTGGGCGCGTAACCCTCGTAGACGCAGTCCTCGTAGGAGATGCCTTCGACTCCGCCACTGCCGCGCAGGATCGCCCGGTCGATGGTGTCGTTGGTGATGTTCTCCGCGCGCGAGTTCGACACGGCCGTTCGTAGACGCGGATTCGTGTCCGGGTCGCCTCCGCCGTCACGGGCGGCGACGGTGAGTTCCCGAATCATCTTCGACATCATCTTGCTGCGCTTGCCGTCGTTCGCAGCCTTCTTGCGCTTGATCTTGGACCACTTCGAATGCCCGGACATGCCACTCCTTCTGTTCTGCCGTCGCTTGGCGCCGCGCGGTCGGCAGTCGCTACAATCCCTGTGACGATGGTATCATACGCGCGAATCACCCAGCAAACGCGACCCGGGCGTCACGGCGACAGGGGCGGAGAGACAGTGAGGATGAGGCATCGGGACACGCGTGGTCTTCGGGCAGTTGTGGCCTGCGTCGCTGTGGCCTGTACGACGCTGCTCGTGGCTTGCGGAGGCGGAGCCGGGAACGAAGCGACACAGGTCGCCGCCGTGCAGCCGCCCTCGCTGCACGATGACATCGAGACGTGCGCATCGTGTCATGAGACGATCCACGCCGCGTGGCAGACGTCGCGCCACGCTCAGTCGTGGAAGAGCGAGACGTTCCGCGTCGCCTCGGACAACTACCGCAAGGAAGAGTGCCTTCCCTGCCACGCGCCCGACATGATCCAGAAGACGGGCGTCGCCAACGAGCCGCTTGTGCGCGACGGGTACCGGTCGGATGGCGTGACGTGCATCGTGTGCCATCAGGACGCGCTCTCCGAAGAGTGGAAGATGCACGGGCCGTACGCCGCCGACTCACCCGCGCACGAGACGGTGCAGGACGACAGCTACTCGACGGCCGCGGTGTGTGCGTCCTGCCACGGACACGACGCGGAGTTCAACCAGTACCACTCGTGGAAGGAAGGCATGTACGGCCAGCAGGACTTCCCGTGCCAGGCGTGCCACATGCCGCAGATGGAGGCGCTACTCGCCGACACGGAGGTGGACAAACCGCTGCGCTGGGTGGGCGACCACTCCTTCCCCGGCAGCCACGACGAGGAGTACCTGAAGACGGCCGCGACGGTGAAGCTCAAGGTCGAGGACGGCGCGTTGGTAGTCGCGGTCCAGAACCAGGCGGGGCACTTCTTCCCTGGTGGGGCGTTCCGCACGGCCGTCGTGGACATATCCGTGGACGGGGTCGAGGTCGGCCGACTGGAGTACAGCTTCGAGAACGAAAACCAGTTGGAGTCCGGCGAGACAGTCACGCTCCGGCACGAACTGATGGACGGCGCGTCCGAGGCGACGGCGCGGCTGACGTACTACAAGTACGTGGTCAACGAGCCGGGGACGGGGTTGGTCCAGAGCGATGTCGGCACCGTGATCGACGAGAGCAGTTTGACGTTGTAGGTGGGCTGCCCAGCCGGGCCGAGCCACGTGCGGAGTCGGACGCGTCGCCACTAGACGTCGATCACCGGCGGCCCTTCATCCGTTCCTGTATGAGCGGGTCGTCTGGGTACTGGCGCGCTGCCGACTCGAAGGCAGCCGCGGCTTCCTCGGGGTGACCCGCGTCGAGATACTGCTGCCCCAACTCCATATAGCGCCATGCCATCCAGTTCGACGACTCCTTGGAGTAGGAGTCGAAGTCCTGCAGCCCTCGGTACGTCTGCCCGGTGATGCTCTCGAATTCGTCGGCCATGGAGCGGTAATCGCTCAACGCGTTCTGGTACCGCTCTACAGGTTCCGGCGTTGACGGGGCCGGGCCCGGCGCCGAGGGCGGAGGCGGGCCGGGAGCCTCGGGGACGGAGACAGGCGACGAGTCCTCCGCAGGCGGGCTTGTCGTTGTGGGCGGCGGGGACTGGCCTGGCGAGTCGGGAACAGCATTGGCTTCCCCGGCCGGTTGCAGCGGCTCGACATGAACGCCCCTACTGATTCGGTCGAGGTTCACAAGAATCCCTGCGTGTTCCGGGGACACCTTGAGACCCGCCTCGTAGTAGGATGTCGCCGTGTCCACGTCGCCCAGCCGCTCATAGGCCCGAGCCATGGATGCGTAGCCGGCGCCCGAATCAGGATACGTATCGATGAGCCGTTTAGCGTACTCAATGCTCTCGGAGGGTCGTTGCCATCCCGTCGCGCCGGCGAGCTTGTTGAGAGCCTGGAAATGGGTCGGGTCTCGTTCCAGCACGGTCAAGTACGCGGCTTCGCGTTCATTTGCCCGGTCCCGCGGCAACCACAGGGCCCACAGCGCCAACGCTTCGACGGAGCCAGGATCGCTGCGCAGTGCCGCTTCCGCATGGTAGAGGATCCACTTGCGGCCGCCGCCCTCCTCCGCCCAGTACTTGGCGGCCTCCAGATGCGTCATCCCTTCGGTCATCACCGCGTCCATCAGCACGTCCGGCTCGGTGACGTGGTTGCCCGGATTGCTGTAGTGCCGGTAGAGGAGATCGACCTTGTCGTCTTGTGTCAACGTGGGGTCGTAGACCGATTCCTCGATCGGCCGAGCCATCCTCTCGTCGATCTCTGCCCACGACAGTTGCCCGGGCGGGCCGCCTGCCAACTGGGCCTGCGTTGGGCCACCGCCCGGTGAATCCGGCGTTTGCCGCAACGTGACAGGCGGCGGATCGTGCTGTGGGCTCTCCGGCCCTTCGTCAACCGTGGCTGTGCCGTCAGCGCGCGCGTCATCCTCGGCAGAGGCGTCCTCCTGGGCCCGGCAACCAGTGAAGCCCATAGCGACGACACACGCAACGACCGCCGCAACCACGCTGTAACGCCCCATTCGACATCCTCCCCGGCCCTGTGCGGGGCCTCGCGTCGCCACGTGGGCAATCAGCCCCAGGGTCACTAGTGCCATATCAGGTCGTATTCTGGGTTGTGATGGTGCGGGGGGTTGGTTTCGGCGTCGGTGTAGCCTGATTTGTTGTAGATAGCCGGCGGATTCATGCCGCATTTGGACGCCGCACAGTGGTCGAGGTTCACGCCATGGCCAACCTCGTGTCCGATGACGAGCTTGATCATGTCTACATCCTCCGGGACATCGAAGAACTCTTCATGCTTGGTAGGGTGGATGTTCACGCGGATCTCGTTCACGTAGATGTCGATGCGAATGACTGAGCGTGGCACGGTGCTGCCCCCCGCCCAACTGTGTGTCTCTCCGAAGATCGAATGCCCAGTCTCGGTGTCCTCGCGCACAAGCAGTGCCTTCTGCCACTGATAGCCGGGAACGTCCGTGCCTCGATAGCTCACGAGGCGGTTGCTGTTCTTGTATTCAGCGGTGCCGATCAGGTGTGGTACGTATGGGGCCGGGAGCAAACCGGCATCCCCGTGGCCCAACGTCCCATACACATCCTGCACGTCTGAGTCTATGAAGACGTCGTTTTCGCAGGGCTGGTGCGGATCCAGGTCGCGGCGACAACGAAGCCTCTGTACTCCGCGAAGACACTGAGGCCATCGCCGGGGTTGCCGTTCGCGCCGGGGCCCACCTCATCGTCCGCCGCCTCCTGGTAGTTATTCCCGGCCTCCCAATGGGCCGCCATTTTGTTGCCGTTTGCGTCGAGCGGGATCGTGACCCCCCATAGTCGTAATCCTCCGCTGAGTTCTCCAGGTAACCCGCCAGGTAGCCGTACGCGCCGGCGTCCCGCACACGTACCTTCAACGTTATCGCCGCGCCGTTCGTGAACTGCGGCCCGATGATCGTGCCCCTGATCGATACGGCGGGCTCGTTCTGACTCCAGGTAAGCCCAGCGACACTTGGCTGATCCCGCTCCACAGCTTCATGTCGGGCGTGCTCCCTCCGTCGGAGCCATAGTTCATGCAGCCGCCGTCCCAACTCGTCACGTTGCTGAGCGTGAAGTCCACGGTGGCCGTTGAGGAGTTCTGTATATCAATGGCTATATTGACGGGGCCCATCACGTGGGTAGCGAATACGGAATAGGTCGGCACGAACTTATCGTCGGTGACCATCGTGAGAATCGGCTCCTCGGCGTGCACTCGTGTGGCGAGTAGTAGCAGCGAGAACACCAACGTGAGGATCTTGGGCAGGCGCAGAACGTGGATCATCGTCGCAGGCCCTAGTCTGGGTAATGCATTTATTTTTCTGGGCTTTCGTGGTGGTTACTATCCCACAGCCCGACGCCACACACGTTAGTTGCAGTACCGGTCTATGTCTGCATACAACATTTTAGTGCGCTCGGAGGGGTCCTCGCAAGCGCCCGAAGTGTTCCACAACCGCCTACGAACACGTGGCCCCTTGTGCCGGGCATAGTGAGGTGACAGACCTCTCGCTTCGGGATGCGGTGAGAGCGGTCGCGCCAGGGCGGCATATGCGCTGGCGGCACGATCAGCAGCGCTCCGCCCAGGCTCTCGGGCGCGCGAAGTCGCCCGTCGTGTGGGCGGGCTCCGGCGTTGATGCGCCCCGCCGTGCGCGTCGCTCGTATAGCGGACGGCACGCAGACACGGCTCCGGTTCGGCAGACTTGCGCGGCGTCGTGCCTGTCGCCTATGTTCCAGGCTGGTCACTGGGATAAAGGGGGCAGGGCATGCGGGTGTGCTATCGTGCGTTCGTTGTGATCGCGATCGTGGTGGCGGGTTCTCGGTTTGGGGTCGCCCAGGAAGACGGGTTGATCGCCTACTGGGATTTCGACGAGAACTCCGGCAACACCGCGAGCGACCGTACCGGCAACGGCCACGACGGCGAGCTTGTCGGGAAACCTGAGTGGGTGGAGGGGCCGTTTGGATCCGCGTTGCGGTTCGACGACGCCGGGGAGTACGTGCTCGTCCCGCACGACGATGCCCTGAACTTCACCGACGCAGTGACCGTGGCGGCGTTCTTCAACCCGGACGGCGACCTCACGAGCCGACGGCTACTGGTCAAGAACGACTCGTTCTTCGTGATCTTCGACTTCGGCGTGACGACGTCGATCGACTTCCTCGTGAAGCCCAACAACGACTTCGCCGAGTCGAGCACGGCGGATTGGACGGTAGGGACGTGGTACCACTTCGCCGGGACCTTCGACGGAGACACCTTGCGCGTCTACGTTGACGGCGTTCTCGAAGGGGAGAGCGAGACCGGGACGCCCATCGCCCCGTCCACCCTGGATCTGTGGATCGGGGCGGACGACTTCGGCCGCGCCACGGACGCCTTCCCCGGCGTCATTGACGAAGTCCGCCTTTACGACCGTGCGCTTGACGAGGGTGAGATCGGCGACATCATGGAAGGGCCGCAGGCCGTCGAGCCGCGAGGGAAGGCTCCGGTGGCTTGGGCCAAGATGAAGACCACGTACGCCCGCGCTCGATAGAGCATCGACTGACACGGAGCGGGCCCCACCCGACCGCAATGCCGTCGGGCGCGTCGGCTTGCGGCTAGGGAACTGCCCTGACGTGAGTCCCGACGCGGACCCCTGCCTACGCCCAGACAGCGCGCCTCAGGCGCACGTCAGTCGGCGAGCACGCGCACCGGAACTGCGAAGTCCAGCGACGCGGGAGCGAGGCACCGACGGTCGTCGCACGGCTGGTAAGCCAGGGACAGCGTGACCGCGCCGTCATCCG
The DNA here is from genome assembly GCA_018644665.1 of Candidatus Poribacteria bacterium. Lineage (GTDB taxonomy): Bacteria > Poribacteria > WGA-4E. Next base: position 47,436 of record JABGQA010000104.1, on the reverse strand, counting down.
TGGCGCTGTCATCGGCAAGGAGCACACGCGCGCGCAGCGTGACCTCGCCCTCGTACACGAGCAAGGGCGCTTCGGCCGCTGCGGACTCAAGAGGTGACCCCTTCGGGTACGCCACGTTCACGACCTGCGCGCCGTCGTCGGCCGTGGATGCCGAAACGCTCGTCGGCACGAGGAACTCGTCGGACGCCGGGTTCGCGTTGATGTGCCAGCCGTCCGCGACGCGTACGGTCACGACGACATCGAACTCCGAGCCCCGCGCCACGGGGGCGCCCGGCCCTGTCGCCGTCACGATCACATACTCAGTTCCTGACTCGATGATTGGAGAGGCAGCCGCGACTTCGCCCGGCCGCGCCATCGCCAAGTGGATGTCGAGCGCCGTCAACATTCGCGTGAACGAGCGCGAATACCCCGCCATCGGGGCCGCAAACGCGTCCAGCAATGCGGTGGCCTTCGTGAGATACGCGTCCTCGCCCGTCGCCTCTGCCAGCGCGAGAAGCACATGCGCCGCCTCGGAGTTCCCGGACGGGATCGCAGAGTCGTATGGGTCCTTCGTTCGGACACCGAGGTCGCCGCCATCCGCCGTGAAGAACAGGCCGCCGTCAACGTCGTCCCAGAAGAGCGCCAGCATTTCGTCGGTCAACGTTCGCGCCCGCGCTAGGTGCGCTTCATCTCCAGAGGCGTTCCACAGGGCCAGCAGTCCCGACGCCAGGAAGGCGTAGTCCTCCTGGTATGCCGCGTGTCGAGCGCGGCCGAGGCGGTAGGTCCGCTGTAGCCGCCCGTCACCGTCACGCAGGGCGTCGTGCACGAAATCCGCTGCGCGGGATGCCATCGCCAGGTACCGTGGATCGTCGAGGGTCCGCGCGGCCTCGGCGTACGCGCGGATCATCATGCCGTTCCATGCGGCGAGTACCTTCGTGTCCAGCAATGGCTGGTCTCGGGCGTCGCGCGCCGCTAGAAGCGCAACGCGACTGGCCGCTGCGGCCGCGACCCGTGCGTCCGGCGCCGTGCTATCTTCCCGCAACGGCATGGCGCGCCGGAACAGCACACGACCGGCGCCCTCGGGCATCCGCTCCAGCCCATAGAGCGTGAGGAACCCATCCGCGGGGTCACCGATAACGTCGCGTATTTCCCGTTCCGTCCACAGGTAAGACTTCCCCTCCTCGGCGTGCGTCTCCGAGTCCAACGCCGAGTAGAACCCACCCTCGGGCGACGTCATCACCGACTCGACGAAACCGAAGATGCCCTCGACGACGCGTCGGTACGCGGCGTCGCCGGTGATGCGATAGGCCCGCAGATAGACGGACGCCATTTGCGCTTGGTTGTACAGCATCTTCTCGAAGTGCGGCACACGCCACCTCGCATCGGTTGCGTACCGATGGAAGCCACCCGCGAGATGGTCGTGGATGCCGCCCCGCGCCATCTCCGTCAGCGTGTGCGTGGCGATGTCCAGCAACTCCGAGTCGCCCGTGCGCTCGTACCGCGCGAGGAGCAGGTCCAGCTCAGATTCAGACGGGAACTTCGGGGAGTCGCCGAAGCCGCCGGATGAGCGGTCGTACGCCGCCTTCAGACCGTCGGTGGCGGCGATGAGGACCGCCTCGTCCAGAGTTGCGCCGGCTCCCGTCGTCTCCATCGCCGCCGCGCCGCTCTGTATCCTGCGGATCGCGTCGGCAGCGCGTGCTGCCGTCGCACGTACGCGAGTCGGATCGTCCTCCCACGCGTTGTGTAGCGCTTCCAGGACCCGGGGAAAGCCGGGGCGACCTAGTCCGTCCTCGGGAGGAAAGTACGTGCCCGCGTAGAACGGCGCGAGTTCCGGCGTGAGGAAGACAGAGTTCGGCCAGCCACCGCCCTGCGTCATCAACTGTGTCGCCGTCATGTAGTAGGCGTCGAGGTCCGGGCGCTCCTCACGATCGACCTTCACGTTCACGAACCATCGGTTCATCGTTTCCGCGATGTCGGGGTCCGAGAATACCTGGCGCTCCATGACGTGGCACCAGTAGCACGTCGAGTACCCCACGGAGAGGAAGATCGGCTTCCCCTCGCGCTTGGAACGCTCCAGCGCCTCCGGCCCCCAGGGGAGCCAATCAACCGGGTTGTGAGCGTGCAGGAGGAGGTATGGACTGGTCTCGTCGATGAGTCGGTTCGTGTATCGCCATGTTCCGTCGGGATTCCGAGGAGCGTCCGAAGCACGGCCCACGTGCGCCGCTACCAGCAGGACGACCAGGGCGGCGCAGCGAACTCGAGGGGCGCATCGCGTCATGGAACTCCTTACGGGCAGCGCGCTAGCGACGGCCGTAGATGGCGCGAACGCCCTCCTCGAACCGCACACCGGGGTCACCGTATTCGTTCCCGGCGCGGTCCCTGCCGCGCGCGAGATAGATCGCGTGTGACCAGCGCTCGTTCGGCTGGAACTTCACGTGCGACGGCATGTAACGCATCGTGTAGCCGCATCGCCGCCTGCTGCTGCGATTCCCTGCCGATCCGTGGATGATGCGCGCGTCGTGCAGATGGCACTCACCGGAAGCGATCTCGAGATCGACGGCAGCGTCCTCGTCGAACTGATCCCCGAGTATCTGAGTGCCGAAAACGTGCGTCTCGCCATCGACCGGCTCGTACTCGGAGTAACCGTTCCGGTGTGTTCCCGGGATGACACGCATGCACCCGTTCTCGACCGTCGAGTCGTCGATACCCAGCCAGACAGTGACGACTTCCATCGGGTCGAGACGTTCGCCCCAGTACGCCGAGTCCTCATGCCACGGCACGATCAACCCCTCGTCCGGCGGCTTCGAGATGAAGTGACTCGACCAGAGCGCGATATCCGGCCCGATGAACGCCTCTACGACATCGAGTACCTCGTCGGACAGCAGCCAGTCAAACAGCCGCGGGTATGCGAAGTGCGGGACGTCCATCGCCTCGGGTCGCGAGTCCGGGTCGATGTCCGCGAGCATCTCCTCGAACAGATCCTGAAGCGCCGCGAGGCGCTCCGGGGAGAACAGTTGGCGATGGTGGATGAAGTAGCCGTGCTCGTTGAAGAACTCGACATCCTGCGCGGCGATTCCCGGCGACGGAGCCATAGCTTTCTCCGTGGGTTGACGAGGCGTGAGGTCCGCGTCTACGGCGGGCAGGAACCCAATCCATGCCCTACGTGCGGTCTCGGACAAGGCGTGGCGCACGTGTGCTGGAGCCGCACAGTCGTTGGCCCGGGTTCCGCCCCTACCCCAGCCGTGCATGTGGCGTGGCAGCGGTCCTCCGAGCATCGTCTCGGCGGTGGCGGCTGGCCACGCGGATCATACGATCCACGGTGGGCTCAGGGAAGGGCGAGTAGGAGCAGCGGACGGCCCGCGCGCGGTTCCTCGTGACAGCGATGCGGTTCGCGCCTGCCATCGAATTGACCGGCTTCGGGCAAAGGGACTACGATGGGCTCAGATGTCGCCACGCCATTGCTTACCGGATATCCCGATGGACCAAGCCCCTCCCGCGCGCACGCCGTTCCACGTAATGACGAAGCCCATCGGGCCCATCTGCAACCTCGACTGCAAGTACTGCTACTACCTCGAGAAAGAGGCGCTCTACCCACCACGGCACGTCTTCCGTATGTCGGACGAGGTGTTGGACAGCTACGTCAGCCAGTACATCGCTGCGCAGCCAGGGAACGAGATTGAGTTCGCGTGGCAGGGCGGCGAGCCGACGCTGATGGGTGTGGACTTCTTCAAGCGCGTGGTTGAGCTACAGCAGCACTATTGCCCCGACGGGAAACAGGTCAACAACTCTCTCCAAACGAACGGCACCCTCATCGACGACGAGTGGTGCGAGTTCCTGCGCGAGAACGACGTTCTCGTCGGCGTGAGCGTGGACGGGCCGCGCGAGCTACACGACCGGTACCGCGTGGACAAGGGCGGCAAGCCCTCGTTCGACGACGTCATGCGTGGCGTGGCGCTGCTGAAAGAGCACGGCGTGCGGTACAACACGCTCACCGTGCTGCATCGGTACACGGCGCAGAGCCCGCTCGAGGTGTATCGGTTCCTCCGGGACGAGGTCGAGTCCGACTTCCTGCAGTTCATCCCGATCGTCGAGCGCGTGGGCGTCGGCGAGGGCTTGCTGTGGTTGGCCCCCCCGCCGGACCCGGACGCCGACGCGGAGGAGACAGGCCCGCCCGTGACCCCGTGGAGCGTCCGTTCGCGGGATTTCGGCGAGTTCTACACCACGATCTTCGACGAGTGGGTGCGCAACGACGTCGGGAAGGTGTTCGTGCAGACGTTCGAGGTGCACCTGGGCATCTGGATGGGCCTGCCGGCTTCGCTGTGCGTGTTCGGCGAGACGTGCGGGAACGCCATGGCGATGGAACACAATGGCGACCTGTACTCCTGCGACCACTACGTATACCCGGAGTACCACCTCGGCAACATCACCGATACGCCGATGGAGGAACTCGCCGCGCTCCCGGCCCAGAAGAAGTTCGGGGACGACAAGCGCGACGCCCTCCCGAAGTACTGCCGAGAGTGCGACGTGAAGTTCGCGTGCAATGGCGAGTGTCCGAAGCACCGCTTCATCGACACGCCGGACGGCGAGCCCGGACTGAACTACCTGTGCGCGGGGTACAAGCGGTACTTCAAGCACATCGACCCGTACTTCAAGGCGCTCGCGAACCTGTTGAAGTCAGGTCGGCCTGCAGAGGACATCATGCAGATGGTGGCAGAGCGCGACGCGCAGATGGCTCAGCAGGACCGGTGGGCGACGGCGGGACGCAACGACGACTGCCCGTGCGGGAGCGGCAGGAAGTTCAAGCGTTGCTGTTGGGACAAGCGAGCCACCCGAGCCGGGGGACCTCGCGCCGGGACGCCTGAGCATTCGCCGTCGTAGCGAGGCATCCGCCTGCCCGCGCGCACTCGCCTTACGGCCGGTCCTTGCCGCCAAACAGGTTCGATGGGTGGTCGGGTTCGACGTACAGGGTCTTCTCTCGACTGTACGTGACGTACCCCGCAGGCGTCCCCCTGGGCCGGATGACGTAGCGGCTCGACGTGTAGTCCACCGGGACATGCGTGGAATTCCGCGCCTTGCTGAAGTGGGCCGCCAGCTTCGCCGCGGAGAGCAGGACGGGCATAGGAATCTGGTCTTTGCGCTCCGGGTTCCTGATGATCACGTGCGATCCCGGTATCTGCTTGACGTGTAGCCACACGTCGTCCTTCTTTGCCATGCGCGTCACGAGCCAGTCGTTCTCGCGGTCGTTGCGGCCCATGAGTATGCGCCACGGCCCCGATGTGAACGACCTATACGGCGTGGACTCCTCCTGCTTGCGGCGATCCACCTTCTCTCTGATCCAGCCGTGCCGCAGCAGTTCGTCACGCAGTCGTTCGAGCGCCTTCAGGCCCGTCGCGGCCGTCAGCTTCTCGCGGTACTCGGCGACCCACCCAAGCTCCTGGTCCGTGTCCGCGATCAGCTCCGCGATGCGGGAGTATCCCCGCTTGGCGCGCTTGTACCGCTTGAAGTAAACCTGCGCGTTCTCGACCCCGGTCTTCATCGGGTCGAGGTCGATCTGCATTTCCGGCGCGTCCGCCTCATAGTAGTTCAGGGTCGTCAGCGAGTCGTCACGCGGCTCAATCTCGTGCAGCGCGGCCATGATGAGGTCGCCGTGCAACCGGTACCTGTCCGCATCCGCCGCGAGGGACAGGTCGCCCTGAAGGGCGTCTCGCTTGCGGAGTATCGCCTCCTCGCGCTTTGTAAGAGCCTGGGCCAAAGCCTGACGCTGCTGCGTGAGCGATTCCTGGAGCAGGACGCGGTCGTGATAGGCAGCGATGGCGTCGTTCACGCTCTGATGCGTTGTCACGCTCGCTGCGGGGTCGAGAGCCTCGGCCGGGAATAGCGCGTAGCTCAACGCCTTCGCCGTCGGCTCGTCGGACTCGTACGTGACGACCGGCGTGATCGCGAACTCGCGGAGAGCCTCGATGCGCGCGGCGAACGTCACCCACAGGGAGTCGGCGTCGATGGGATCCGGCGTCGCCTCCAGCAGCGCCCTAGCGAACGCTGGGCCGAATCCTCCGATGGCGCCCATGAGCCGCCGCCAAAGAGGGGAGTCATCTCCCGCGGTGAGTAGGGCGTGGAGATCGTCGCGGGTCACGGCGAACGGGTCGAGACGGTCCTCCGGCGGCGGCGACACGTAGGTCACCCCGGGGAGTATCTCGCGGTGACGGTTGCGGCTCTCGTCGACGTGCTTGGCGGCGTCGACGATGCGCTCGGTGTCCTCGTTGACGAGGATCAGGTTGCTGTGCTTGCCCATCATCTCGGCAACGAGGCGCCGGTCGCCGCGGCCCTCGCCCAGGAACCCCGGCGGCGGCCCGAACGTCAGCGTCAGTATCCGATCGAGCCCGACCTGCTCGACGGCGCGCAACTCGCACCTGCCGAGGTGGTGGTAGAGGACATCGGCGAAGTGGGCCCGAGCCTTCGTCTTCGGGAAGCGCTCCGTTGTGTGCACACGGGCGTGCGTCGGATGCGACGAGATGAGCACGCAGGGGCCGCTCTCCTCGGCGTCACGACGCTGGAAACGGATGACGGTCTCGTGCGGGGATTCCTGGCCGACGTCTCGCACGCGGCGTCCTTCGAACCGCTCACGCAGATACGGTACCATGCAGTAGAGAGAGAAGCTGTCGAGAGCCATGGCCCTATCCTATCGGTTCGTCGGCGGCTCGGCCGCCTGGGAATCGTAGCACCCGGCACATCGGAGGGAAACGTGGGGAGGGAAATGTGGCAACGCGGCTGATGGCGCTTGTCGTGGCCGTCTGCGGGATCGTGGGAGCCGCGCGCGGTGGTGGCGAGCCGAGCGTGCTAAACGTCCCGGCCCTCGACGGCTCCGCGCCCGTGGGAGACGCCGCCGTCCCGGCCCGCCTTCGTCTCGCCGCGGGACGCCTGGTCGCGGAGTTCGTCGACGGCAAACACGTGGATTACGACGGCCTTCGCGACTCCGAGGCGTTCGGGGAGTACTTCGCTCTCGCGGCCAGCCTCGACGGATTCGACCTCGACGCACTGGACACGCAGAACGCCCGCCTCGCGTTCTGGATCAACCTGTACAACGCGCTCGTGCTGCATTCCGTGCTGGAATCCGGCGTGGAGGAAAGCGTGCGCGAGCAAGACGGGTTCTTCGACCGGTACGCGTACGTCGTCGGCGGTCTGACGTTCACGCCCAACGACATCGAGCACGGCGTGTTGCGGGGCGTGAAGTTCGACGACGACGATGCCCGTGCGGGACACGTGGCGCCCAGGCTGGACCCGCGGCTGCATTTCGCGCTGAATTGCGCTTCCGCGGGATGCCCACCGATCGGGTCGTATAGCGCAGCGGGAATCGACGAGGAGCTCGATCTGGCGGCGAGGTCGTTCGTGAATAGCCGTTCCGAAGTGCGGCTCGATCCCGACGCGGGCACGGTGACGCTGTCACCGATCTTCGACTGGTACGCAGGCGACTTCGGCTTCGCCGACACGGCGGTCCACAGGTTCCTGCTGGACCACCTGAATCCGGGGGAGGATCGTGACTACCTGGCGACGCACATGCAGTCGATCCAGACGGAATACACGGACTACGACTGGAGCCTGAACCATTGATCCCGGATGGAGTCGAGGTCGCGCGCGACGTCGCGTATGCGACGAGGTCCGACGGCCCTCAGTTGCTGGACGTGTACTGGCGTTCCTCGGGCGACCCGAAGCCGGTCATTGTGTGGATTCACGGTGGCGGCTGGATGGGCGGCGACAAGTCGCACTGCGAAGCCGCGCTGTCCCTTCTGGACGACGGATACGCCGTCGCGAGCATCAGCTATCGTCTGAGCCACGAGGCGACGTTCCCCGCCCAGTTGCATGACTGTCGCGCCGCCGTGGGATGGCTGCGATCCAATGCGGAGACGTACAATCTGAACCCGAGGCGGATCGGCGCGTGGGGAGCATCCGCGGGTGGTCATCTGGCGGCTCTACTCGGCACGGCAGACGGCCGGCTGCGCCACGGTGACTATAGCGCGAACGGGCCTCCAGCGAGCGTCCAGGCGGTGTGCGACTGGTTCGGACCTACCGACTTCCTGCGCATGAACGACCAACCCGGCGCAATCGACCACGGCTCTGCCGACTCGCCCGAGTCACGCCTGGTGGGCGGCCCGATTCGCGAGCACCCGGACCGCGTCGCGGAGGCGAACCCCGCCACGTACGTCACGAGCGCGTGCCCACCGTTCCTGATCATGCACGGAGCCCAGGACGATCTCGTGCTGCCGTCGCAGAGCGAGATACTGCACGACGCCCTCACGCGCGCGGGCGTTCCCTCGGAGCTAGTCACGCTGGAGGGGCTTGGCCATGGGTTTGGCCCAGACTACCCGGAGCGCGTGATGGAGCCCGTGCGGGAGTTCTTCCGGCGGCATCTGCGCCCCTAAACGCGGGCTTCGTTTGGCTTGCCTAGCTGGATGGCCGCGTCTGCTTCGTCGCCTCGACCTGCCAACCCGCGGCAAAGGCGTCGTGCTTATGCCGTTCGTCCAGCTTGGTGAAGATGTGCGGGAATAGCACGTAGAAGACGAAGTTGATGATGTGGTTCAGGACATCGTCGCGTTTGTCTTTGCGCATGGTCAGACACGCGTCGCCGACTCGGAAACACTCCTCCTGGAAGCCCTTGAAGAGACCTCCCGGCGCCACAATACTGTCGAGAGTGAACCCATATCTCGGCAGGAACTCCTGGTAGAAGTAAGGAGTGAAGCCACCGTAGTAATGGTGCGGGGCCTGATGTACAGCGGACCGCATCGGAGCCGAGAGGTACAGTCGCCCTCCATCGGCCAGGATACGGGAGAGTTCCGCAATCGCGCGTATCGGTTCCGGGACGTGTTCCAGCACTTCGGTACAGATCACGACGTCGAAGCTGCCGTCCGGCACGGGGATGTCCGTGAGGTCGCAGACGTAGTCGATGTCGCCGTACTTCCACGGGTTCTGCGCGCTTGGGTCGCTCGCGCTGTCGTATTGAGCGAAATCCTGCGTCTTGTATTGGCAGTGGGAGAAATCGTCACGGTATGGCGTCTCGCCCGCCCCCACGTCCAGGACGGTTGCTGTTGCGGGCAGCGCCGCTGCTACGGCGCGTATCCACTGATCTCGGGCAACCTGCCCATACTGCTGAAGTGCGGAGTGGTTCTTGTATGACTCCGCAAGCTCCTGCACGTAGCCAAACAGACGACCGGTGAGTGCGTGGGACTGATGCATCGCTTTGCAGGCCTCCGTGTGTGCCCTCACACGAACAAGGGACAGTATGGACGGTCCGTGTCCTGTCCGAAGACGCAGAGGAGCAGATCGCTCAGACGGTGGTGGTATGTGTGCTCGGCAAAGACACGCGACTGCGCGCGCGCCATGACCGCCTCGCGGTCGCCGGGTCGGTCCACGTAGTGCGCGACCGTCGCTGCATATTCGTCGGGTTCGCCTGCCACGACATACTCATCCGCAGAGAAGAAGTCGAAGATACGGGGCGCGTTATCGCTTACCGGGAACCCACCACACGCCACCGAATTAAACGCGCGCTCGTTGCACGTATACCCCTCTGTCTCCCAGTCGTGGTGGATGTTGAGGGATACCGCGTGAGAGGAATACAGCAAAGGCGCAGCAGCATTGAAATCGCTGAGCATCGTGTCGCCCACGCCGAACGGAGATTCCGACCAGCCGGTACCGACGATGGTGTGCCGATGTCGCTTCAGTATCGGCGTTAAGAACGCGTCGATGCGCGGTCCCTTCTCGAAGTAGGTCCCGAGAAAGACTACGTCCGCCTGCATATCGGTCAACACTGGAAAGTGCCGCGCGACGTTGACGCCCCATGGGAACGACAGGACGGGGATGCCATGCTCCGTCGCATACCCGGGGTAGTAGCGCTGGTTCCCCGCGTCAGAGAAGTCCGTGACGACGAACCCAATGAGCTCGCGCGATTCCTCCAGCGAGTGTATCTGGGCCTCGGTGATTTGTCGGCATCCCCTCGGGATGTCGCCACCACGGCCATAGCACGGGGCATGTAGGAGCGCCCGTGACCGCGCGGACCGCGTTAGCAAGGCCATGGCCGGTAGAAGATCAAGGGACACGAAGACGAGCAACTCGTCGTACCGCTCCGCGAGGGCTTCCAGTTGGGCCTCCGCGCCAACGAAGACAAGCTCGAAGGCGATTCCCAGACTATGGGCAGCATCCTGTAAGCCTCGCATCTGGACAACTCGCGCTGGCTGATTGAGGCCGTAGTAGCAGATCGCGCCGCGGCTGGCCGCCATCCACTCGCGCGCCTCCTCGTACCGCGACAGCCTCGCCTGCGTGCGTCTGGCCAACGCGTGCGCCCTAGACCCCGCAGCCAGCAGCGCCTGACGATGTTCTTCCATGCGTGGCGTGCTCTTCTACGGCGCCGCTGTGCACACGGCATGCTGGCGCCACAGCATCCCGCGTAGGTTGCGCTCCCCGAGAGCGAAACCATCAGGCGAATGTAGCGTCGGACGACCCGCGTCGCAAGATGCGCCCCGTGCCGGTCACCCCCTTCGACGACTTGGGCGTGGGCGGCGTCCGCTCGGCCTGCGAACGGTGGTATCCTGGCGGCAGTCACCCCGCGCGACACGCCCACAGGAGCCGCAAGATGCGCACGCACACGACGCGGCCGTTCCCGCGACGCTACGCCAGACTCGCGTTGCTGCTCTGCCTTGGCCCGTGGGCGGGCGCCCAGGACGTCGGCGCGCCACCTGCCGAGTGGCACAAGGGGCACGGAACCGCGCGCGGCGACCACGTCCACTACGGGATGCAGACCCGCGATGGCGGGTACATCATGACGGGTCAGACGGCGGAAGACGGCGAGGCCTCCGACATGCTTGTCGTCAAGACCGACCCTGACGGCGACCTGGAGTGGCAGAGGGTCATCGGCGCGGGCGGGGAGCACGACTACGGCACGATGGTGGCCGAGGCGGCGGATGGATTCGTCGTCGCCGGATCACAGACAACGGACGGGCGACAAGAACGCGCCCTGGTGCGGTTCGGAGCCGACGGAACCATCATCTGGAAACGCACGTATCCGGCCTCCGGCGCCAGTTCCATCCGCGGCATTGGCATCGCGAGCGATGGCGGGATCGTCGCCACGGGGTATGTCGGCAGTGAGGAGCGAGGCTACCTGTTCATCTCCGACGACGGGGACGGGTCGCTCCTCAAGACCGACGCCGATGGGGCGCTGCAGTGGGAGCGCACTCTCCCAGCTCCTCATGGTATGCGGGTGGAAGAGGTCGTGAGCGGCTTCGCGATCGGCGCGAACGTGTGGGTCGAGGAAGGCGGGCGCCATCACCAGCAGGTGTGCTTGATACTCACCGACGATGAGGGGCATGTCCTGTCCACGCGAACGTATGGTGGAGCCGACAACGACCAGGTGTTCGACTCCGCCGTGACATCGGACGGCGGCTACATCTTCGCGGGTCACACGCGGTCGTACGACGTTGCGAACTGGGACTTCCTGCTCCTGAAGGTCGGCGCGGATGGCGAGGAGCAATGGCATCGGACCTACGGCCAACCCAGAGGATACGACGCCCGATATATCCACGACGAGAGCTACGGCGTGAAGCAGACTCCCGACGGCGGATTCGTCGTCATCGGGGGCACGGGAGATGAGTACCGGTACTCGGCCTCAGGACACGCATTCGGCCCGTCGGACCTGTGGTGGGCCTATCTCGTCAGGACCGATCCCGGCGGGGACGTGCTGTGGCAGGGGCTCTACGGCGCCCTCGACGGCAACAACGCCGGCGAGTATGTCGGCCTCACGCGTGACGGTGGGTACGTCGTGTTCACCGACTCCGACACTGCGGGCTCGATGGGCGGTGAGAACTTCGGCCTGGTGAAGATCGCGCCCGACGGCACGTCGGAAGAGCTTAGGTAGCCGGTTGTGCGGTCGCAAGGTGGGCTGTAACGTGCGGGCCACGTCCACGACGGAGAGGAAGACGGCATGGCTGAACTCACGATGCGGGTCAAGGCTTGGTACGGCGACGAGGTCATCTCGCTACCCATACCCGACAGTTGGGGCGTCGCGACATCGCAACTGCCGCACACGACGCCCATGACGCCGTCCGCCATGCGCGGCGCCATCGACGATCCCGTCGGCTCCGACACGCTGTCAGCGCTTGCCGCCGACGCTGGGAGCGCCGTCATCATCGTCGAGGATATGACCCGCCCCACGCCGACGGAGCAGATCGTGCCGCTCCTGCTCGAGCGGCTGCACGCCTCGGGGTTGGATGAGGACAGCATCCGCTTCGTCCTGGCGCTCGGCTGCCATCGCCAAATGCCGCGCGAGGAGATGGCGAAGAAGCTCGGACGCGACATCGTTGGGCGTTACGAAGTGCTGAACCACGACCTCGACGGCCGATTCGAATACTGCGGGCGCTCCACACGGGGCACGCCGATTTACATCCCGGAAGCGGTGATGGCAGCGGACCTCAAGCTCATCATCGGGACGACGTACCCACGCTCCGGGACCGGGTTCGGCGGCGGGGCGAAATGCCTCGTGCCGGGCGTCGCGGGTCAGGCGACCATCGAGACGTACCACAAGCTGCCCGGCGGCGAGACGCTCAGCACCGACAGCGAGATGCGCCAGGACATCGAGGAGATCGCGCGACGCGTGGGCATCGACTTCATCGTGAACGCGGTGCTGAACGGCGATCGCGAGGTCGTCGGGCTGTTCTGCGGGGACATCGTCGAGGCGCACCGAGCCGCTGCGGACCACGTCAAGCAGGTGAGCCTGTTCCCCACCGTGCCGGACGCGGACGTCGTCATCAGCAACGCGTACCCCTTCGATACGAACATGCGATACACGTGGCGCGGCACGTGGCCGTTCGGTCACCATCGCGACGCGCTCAAGATCCTGGTCGACTTCGCGACGGAAGGGGCCGGCTACCACCAACTGTTCAAGGCAGGCGGCCTCCCGTTCGCGGTCAGATCCGAGGGTGAGCCGTCCTGGCGCCTCTACTCGCCGATCATCGGCCCGAAGGAAGCGTACGAAGTGCACCCGAACTGCGAGCTGTACACCGAATGGGAGCGGCTGGTGGAGTTCGTGGGTAGTCGAGCGGGGTCATCGCCGAAAGTAGCGTTCTATCCTCACGCCGGCATAGGGTGGTCGGTGTAGCCAGAGCAGACATGAGGTTGACCGCCGCCCGGCCGGCAGCGGCCCGGCCGCGCGGCGACGCCATCCGGCCGCGGCGGGCACTACACACACACGCTGCGCTGAGGCCGCTCCGTGGGAGACACCCACGTGCGGCGCTCTCTCAGCCTCCCGCAGCGGCGACGTCCACTGGCGGGGGCTCCACCTGCACGAGCGCGGCCTGTTCCTCAGCAGCGAGGTATGCGGTCGGGTCGTGGTGGATGGCTCCCTCGGGGAGCAGGTCCCAGAACGGGCCAAGATCTTCGCGCATGCGGTCCATAAAGAACGGCGGGAGGTCGGTACTCTCGCCTTCGAAGTACGCGCGGAACTGCCGATCCTCCACCAGGAGGCGTCGGACTTCTGTGTAGTACTTGATCCGCCCGAATCCCTCGGATGACGTGGCGCGGATGAAGTTCATCGCCTTGGGAATCGGCCCCGGCGTAGCCATGAAGCGCTTGGTGATGGCGGGCCACGAGTAGGCGAACTTGGACACGTCGATGACGTGGTCGTAGAACTCAGGCCAGTCGTAGTGCTTCGGTTTCACGTTCATGGCGTGATTGTTGTTGAGGAAGTGGAACGGGAATGGGAGCACGCGCTTCTGGCGCTGGTATTCCAAGTTCAGCGGAGCGGCTCGTCCGAACGCGGTAAGGAGCGAGAATGCCGGGAACGCCCCCGGCGCCATCGCGAGGAACTCCTTGGTCAGATCGAACGGCGCCGGCCCCTCGTCGGCGTCGATGCCGAAGACGATGTTCGTCTGGATGTAGGGGATGTACTCGGCGACCAGCTTCACATGCTCGGCTACGCGGCGCACCTTGTCCATCCCGACTGCGGATCCGGTCTTGGACTTGTTCCCCATGTCGTACCAGGACTCGATACCTGGCAGAATGCCCTTGAAGCCGTTCGCCTTCAGGCGCTTGAGGTGGTCCTCGGAGAGCAGCGACAGCGTGCTTTCCGCGACGAAGTCGATGCGGTTCGGTGGCACCGCGGCCTCGATGGCGTCCATGTAGTCGTCGAAGCGGACCCCGAAGTTGGGGTCGTGCCATCCGACGCGCGGGCGCTTGTACTGCGTAAGGAGGAACCGCAGATCCTCCGTCATCACGTCGAACTCGAGCGGCTGATACGGGATCACCGAGTCGATGCAGAAGCTACAGCTATAGGGGCAGCCGAGGCTTCCGATCATCGGGACGAGCTTGATCAGTGGGGCTTTGCGGAGCGTCTTCTCGACGTGCTTCCACCGCTCGCGAATGCCGGGCAGGGCGACCGGGTGCGTTGGCGCGCTGAGATGCACGCCCTCGGGCCGATGCTGCGCGCACTCGGCCAGCAGCCCGTGGATCGTCTCCTTGTCCGTGAACCCGAGCACGTAGTCGAAGTACTTGACGGCGTCTTCCGGGTAGCATCGCGCATGCGGCCCACCGAGCACCGTCACCGCGCCGCGCTTGCGGAAGTAGTTGCTCAGCGCGTAGGCGAGCTGGGCCGCCTGCGTGAACGCTCCGACGAACAGCAGGTCGACATCTTCGGGGAGTTCCTCGGTCAGTTCCTCGAAGCCGGTGTAGGGCACGAGCACTACGTCGTGGCCCTGCTCCTCGCACCAGACGGCGATCACCTGAGGCATGATGCTGGCGAAGTTGGCGTTCATCACGCGGCCCCAGAGAGCCTTCGTGGGGCCTTTGGTAATGACGTCGATAATGCCGACGCGAAGCTTACGCATTTCGCCTCCCTGTTCGCGCCGCCTCGACGTCTCCACGTCACGAGGAGACCGGCGCGCGAACCGCGAACCCACGAACGCCGTCAGGGCCAACCTCGTCGGCCGGTGACAGCGACAGTGTGCCCCACTAACGGCGTGCGTGTCATCTTGGCCATGCGACCGGGAGTCACGACGGGTCTTCGCAACCCACCGGTTGGCCCCGGTCCGCTTGTGCGACGCGTCCTGCGGTCAGCCCGCCGGGCGTAGGGCGGCTTCGAGATCGGCCACTCCATTCGGAGTAGAGACGAAGACGACCGTCGCGCCGAGCCCCGACCCGTCCCGGAGAGGGTTACCGAACAGGTCGGTGGTCGTCATGTCAGGGCCGGCCGGGACACGGTACGGCGCGTGCTCGTACATCGGCGCCAGCACGGCGACGGAGCCTCGCGTACCCTCGAACAGGTACGCGTGGACGCCCTCAACCGGCTCGACACGCTTGCTGAACGCCGTGTCCTCCAGATGCCACGCCATCGTCGAGTGCGCCGCTCCGCTGGGGTTGAGCGCCCCTTCAGGCGTCGTCAGGACACGCCACTCGCCCGCGTCCTCGCCGGTAAAGTACCGATGCGAATGCATCGAATAGAGGAACACCTTCTCGACGCCCTGAGACAGTAGGCTGACGACATAGCGACACAGCCGATCCCCTGTGTCCCATACGTCCTCAGTCGCCTCATAAGGGATCGTCTGGCGGTACATGCCGGATCCGGTACGCCCGGCGGTGGAAGATCCCTCGGACATCCACACCGGGGGCGCCTCTTCGCCGTATCGGTCGGCAACGGCTCCTACCGCCGTCTCGTACCCGTCAGCGACGGCATCGCCGGGGTAGGCCAGATCGGCCCCGGTGTATTGGTGGTAGCAGACAACGTCGCTGTAGTTGATGCCGCCGTTGTCCACTATCCCGCGGGTCCACTCGCGGCCGTCTTCGCCCGCGGTCGTGTTCACACCGAGGATGGTGATGGCCTCGTCGACCGCCTTCGTCGCCTTATACGCCGTCTTCATCAGGGCCACGAAGTCGCCCGCCGGATCCTTGCTGGTGACGTAACGCGCGCGATCCTCCTTCGTCTCGTCGTACGCCACCGCCCACCACGCGGGAATCCATGGCTCGTTCCACACGTCGTAAGCGTCGATTACGCCTTGGTACCGCTGCACGACGGTCCTGACGTAGTTCGCGTAGTCCTCTAGCCGCTTCGGCTGGTAGTACTGGTCGAAGTAGCCAATGTGGTCGTGGCCGACATCGCCGTGGTAGCTCGCCCACTTGGGTGCCGTGCCCAACTCCCCGAGCACCTTGATGCGGTGCGTCCGGTATCGGTTGATGTCGGCGTCACGGAACGCCCATTGACCCCGCTTCGGCTCCAGGTACCGCCAGCCCAGGTACTGGAAGCCAGCGTCGTGCAGCCTCGTCCAGTTGATCCCGACCGCCTTCGCCATCGCGCAGTGGCGCGTCGTGGAGTTCGTGTGGACGCCGAAGGGCGAGTGGGGCGCATCCCGCAGCCAATAGCGCGGCCGTCGCAGCCGGTATACGACTAGCTCGGCAACCGGGCTGGCGTGTTCGCCATCGGCGTCCTCTACCCACGCTTCGACGCGGAATGGGCCATACGCGTTGGCCGAGGCGGCGTCGCACGCGAACTCTCCGTACTCGTGACCCGACACATCGACCTCGACGGCTTCCATCTCGACCGCATCGCCGTACACATCGGTCACGGTCGTTCGTAGCATCCCCTTCGCGTCTCCGGTCACGCAGTGCCGCACGGTGAACGGCTCATCGTCGAACTGCACGAGCGCGGCGGAGGCATCGCCATCCGGGATCGCCAGAGCGACCTCGGCCTGCCGCTGACCGGCGTACTCCGACGGCACGTCTCCCGGCGCGACCTGCAACGCGTCGATGCGGATCGTGCCAAAGCCCTCCACCATCAGGCCGTACGCTTTGCCGTCGACGAGGGGAGCGAAGGGCGTGTGGAACCGAGTCCACTCATCGCCGGCTATGGCGATCGGGGCGCTCGCGATCTCTCGGCCGTTTCCCAAGACGACTAGGCGGCCGGAGAAGCGGCCGCTCGCGTAAAGGCTTGCAGTGTGTGTCTCCCAAACGATCGGGACGCCGAAGGGCGGCGCTATGAACTGAGCGTGTTCGCGCATGTCGATGCGCATCACAGGGCCTCCGGAGGGGCCGATGTCTTCCGGCGCGACCTCGATCAGCACCTCGTCGCCGTCGGAGTTGTCGCTGCCGAGGGTTGACCCGCTCTGAGGTCCCAACGGGAAACGCGAGACGCGTAGGGCGTTGCGGTATCGCTCGCCGGAGTATTGCGCGCGCCGCTCGGCAAGGAGTTCGTCCCTGGTCATCTCGACAAGCCGGATGGACGAGATGTCGATGACGCCTTCCCCGTGGACGACAATGTAGAAAGCGATCGGCTGTTCGACGGGGCGCATGCGGAAGTCGACGCTGACGTCTCGCCAGTCGGCGTCGGGTGAGACGTTCCGCTCGGCCCATAGATAGGTGTACGGGGGTCCAGCCGTCCTGACGCCTAGGTCGACGTCGACGCTGGTGGGGCTTCTCAGGCGCGCGGTCATGCGGTAGTAGGATTCGCCCGTCGGTTGGGCGAGCGGCTGGTACACGAGTTGGCACCAACCTTCGGTCACGCGCTCGACGTTCACGCGGAGGAAGGCGCCGTCAGGCTCGTCGATCCGCTCGTACGTCGCGCGTATGGCGGCCCACGAGGAGTTGTCGTTCCACCCCTCAGGCAGAACGCCCGACACGCTCAGATCCTTATCCGCGGCGGCGACGGATACGTCGTGGGTGGTGACGCCGAAGTCGGTGTCGATCAGGGCCCTGGCCGCGGCGGGCGCCGCGGACACAGCGAGGCAGGCCGCAAAGCACGCGGCAGCACACGCGACGGAGAAGCAGTTCATCGGGCATCCTCTCACCTGCGAGGCCAAACGGTCCTTGCCTGGCTGTGCACGCCGAACCCTCAGTTGGCGTGCGAGCCGCACTGTCCTGGTCGGGATGGAGCCGCGAGACGGACGCAGTTCGACCGTGGACGCATCCGCCCTGATCCGGTGTTCATGCGTAAGTGAAGTGGCGTGCCCGGCGGGACTCGAACCCACGACCTCCAGAGTCGGAGTCTGGCGCTCTATCCAACTGAGCTACAGGCACGCAGGAGTGGCAGACGTGCCAGACGCTACATTCATACCCGCAAAAGACAGCTCGGACAAGGGCTACGACCGCTTCACCGTTGCATTGACAACCCCCGCGCCGTCGCTTACATCATTGGGGAGCCGCCGCGGACTCTTGATCGACCGCTCGAACGGAGACACAGCGCAGCCGATGGCGCCGACAACTCACGCTACGTCGACGCGGCGCCTCGTCGTGCTCCTCGCTGTCCTCTGGGCGGCGGCTGCCCTGCTCGTATGGCCCGCCCACGCACAGACGCAGAGCCACCTGGATAGCGCGCACTTCCGCGTGTTCTTCGACGGCGATCCCACGCCGGCGCGACGCGTCCTGGAGGTCTCCGAGGAGCTGTACGCGAGCATCGCCCGCAGCTATCCGCTGGAGGTGTCGGAGCCGATACGCACATGGCTAGTAGCCTCGACGGAGGAGGCAGAAGCGCTCATGGACGCGCCCATACGCGACTGGGCGCGGGGTTACGCCTTCCCCCTGGAACGGCGCATCGTCATCGTCAATCCGACGGGCGTCGGCCGAATGGAGGAGCTGGACCGCATCACGCGGCACGAGGTCGCACACATATGCCTCGGCGTGCTTATCGGCGACCACGTGACAGACATACCCCTGTGGTTCCACGAGGGGTTCGCGATGTACGTCTCCGAGCCGTGGACTATGCGCCATCGGTGGACCGTGCTCGGAAACGCGATCTTCCGGGCGACGATCCCGCTGGACGCCATGACCGAGGGGTTCCCGGCGGAGCAAGACCGTGCACAGCTCGCGTATGCCGAGTCGTTCAGCGCCGTGCGCCTTCTCGTGAACGGCTACTCGTTCTCGCAGCTGAAGACGCTGCTGGAGCGTCTGCGGCGCGGCGAAGAGTTTGAGCAGGCCTTCACGACGACCTTCGGCGTCACGACGGCGATGTACGCCATCGACTGGCACGAGACCGCCACGGACGGCATGGAGTGGCTCGCCCTGATCGGTGGCGTGCTCGCGCTGGGGTCGTTCTTCACGCCGTTTCTCGTGCTAGGCTACTGGCGCCGACGCCGAGCCCGCAGGGCCCGCATGGACGAATGGGCCGCCGAGGAGGCGAAGCCCGACGCGTTCTTCAGATGAACGGGAGCACGATATGAGCGAGTTCATGGCCGGGGCCGCAGCGATAGAGATCACGCCGCCTTTGGGCGGCAAGATGGCAGGCTACGCGGGACGCGACGAGGGAAGCCGAGCCATCGCCGACCCCCTGTACGCGAAGGCGCTGGTCGTAGCCGATGGAGTCACGAAGGCCGCAATCATCGCGAACGACCTGCTGGGCATGCCCGCAGCCTGCGTCGCGCGGGTCCGGGCGCGCATCTCCGGAGCCACGGACATCCCTCCGGGCAACGTAATGGTCTGCTGTTCGCACACGCACTTCGGGCCGGAGATCCGCGAGGCTGACAGCGATCCATACGTCGACGTCCTCTGTGACCAACTGGCGACTGCGGCCACTCTCGCGAACGACGCATTACGTCCCGCGCGCATGGGGCACGGTCGAGGCTCGGTGGACTACATCTCGTTCAAC
Source organism: Candidatus Poribacteria bacterium (assembly GCA_018644665.1). Lineage (GTDB taxonomy): Bacteria > Poribacteria > WGA-4E. The sequence continues at coordinate 27,854 of JABGQA010000104.1, read as the reverse complement.
CGCCACACGATCCTACCGGACGGCAAGGCGCAGACGAACTACCGCATGCCTGCAGACACGTCGGCGCTCACGTTCGGGCCGATAGACCCGACGGTGCGCGTCCTGCGCGTGGACGCCGCCGACGGCGCTCCCATAGCGTCGCTCATCAACTTCGCCTGCCATCCGGTGACGAGCACGGACCACATGCTCGCGCTGAGCGCCGACTATCCCGGCCACGCGATGAACGTGATCGAGTTCGAGGAGGGTGGGGTGTGTCTCTTCGGGCTGGGCTGCGCGGGCAACCAGGTCCCGATACGCCGAGAGGGCTCGCATCCCAGGATGATCGGCCAGACGCTGGGCGGCGAAGCGCTCAAGGCGTGGCAGTGGATCGAGGCACACAACGAACCTCCAACGATACGCTCGGCGTCGCGGGATCTAGTCCTGCGGCTCAAAGAGGGCGGCGAGGAGGCTATCGAGGTGAGCGTGGTCGCCGTCGGCCCTGTCCTCTTCCTCGGCTTGCCGGGAGAGATCTTCGTTGAGATCGGCCTCGACATCGCCGACCGCGCGGCCGCCGACGGCCTGTTCACTCTCAGCATGACGAATGGCAGCGTCGGCTACGTTCCCACACGTGTCGCCTTCGACCAGGGCGGCTACGAGTCCAGCGTATCCCGCTTCGAGCCTGGCTGCGGCGAGGCCCTTGCCGACGCGGCGGTCGCGCTCGTCAGGGGCGTCTGATCCCCCGCCCCGGCGCGTGAACGACTGACGACATGCGGAACGGCCCACGCCGTCTGGCTGAGGGTGGCGGCCGTGCCGCCGCCTCGCCTCGCGAGCCAGCGACAGGCGCCATAACACCATCTCATTCAGATCGCCTCGAGAATCATGGCGGATTTGCGCCCGCCACGCCGTCTAGATGGTGTAGGCCGTGGTCTGCGCCGCGCCTGCTTGCGAGCGCCAGCGAGCCAGCGTGACTCACTATGGTGCCTACGCCGGGCCAGCTACCCACTCTATTGTAGGCCTAGCATTGTTTACAGTAGGCGGCAGCCATTGGTCATTGTGACGCCGGCCTACATGCCACCCTCCGGAATGCCGGTGGCTACCGGTCGGCGGGGAGCAGCCGCTATGCTAGAGAAAGCGCTGCACTGCGCATATGAGGGAAGAAGCCATGCATACCCGCTACCGAACCACCCTATGCGTGCTGTTGACGATGGGTGTCCTCGCACACGCCGCGCAGGCGCGGTTCAGGGAGATCATCTCGGCGTCGGGCATCCACATCGCGAACGACTCGGGAGCCATTGTCGCCGACTTCAACGGGGACAATCTGCCCGATGCACTCTTCGGACAGAGCGGAGGCAACTCGCTCGGCCTCTACATGAACAACGGGAACCTGACGTTCACGAACGAAGCGGCGACGTCCGGCCTTCCGCTCGGTGTCAACGGCGGGCAAGGGAATGCAGGGGACATCAACGGCGATGGCGACATCGACCTGCTGGCTAGGTTCGGGAGCGACCTCGTGTACTACGAGAACACGGGACTAGCGAATCCCCGATTTGAGTTCCGGCAGATGGTCATCCAGAAGGTCGGAATCGCACCGGCACTGGTGGACTACGACTCCGACGGTGATCTCGACGTGTTCGTTGGGGGCCACAACATATCGCCCGAGAATCTGCTGCTGCACAGTGACCTCGTCGAGACCGGGGTCGTGACGTTCCACGAGATTCTCTTAGGCGTTCAGGGAACCGCCCACTCGGGAATTACATGGGCAGACGCCGACAACGACCGCGATCTCGATGTCTACATCTCCATCGACAACGGCAGCGGCAGCGGGACGAGCCGATTCCTTCGCAACGAACTGACGGAAACCGGCTTCGCGTCGTTCACGGATTTCAGCCTGCCCGGCGCGTTGACGTCCTTCGCCGCTAGTCACAGCGGCGATGTCGCATTCGGCGATTACGACCAGGACGGCGATCTCGACGTGTACTTCGGCGTTGGATTCTTCACAGCGAACCGGTTCTACCACAACGACCTGGCGGAAGCGCTGGCGCCGGGCGATGGTTATCCACTCGACACGCCGGCGCCGCCGCTATCGTACCGAGAGATCGCCGGCCCCCTTGGCGTGACGCGGCCCATCGACGGCAATCAGGCGCGCTTCATCGACTACGACAACGACGGCGATCTCGACCTGTTTGCCGGTCATAGCGGCGGCGGATCCATCTTCCTCTACCGGAATAACCTTGTTGAGGCGGGCTCCGCGACGTTCACCGACGTGACCGCCGCGCAAGGACTCTCGGGCATCTCCGGTGAGAAATCACCGCATTTCTTCGACATGGATTTGGACGGCGACCTCGACATACTCATGCCGGGCAACGCGCGCGGCAATCGTCTGTACGTCAACGAGAATCCGCCTCGCAATTCCCTCCGAATCCAGCTCGTGGGGGTGGACAGCGCCCGCGACGGTAACGGTTCTCGGGTCGTCCTCGAGAACAGCGGGCGGCGGCAGACACAGGAGGCGATGGCGCACTACCAGGACGGCTGGACATGGACGGATGTCCACTTCGGGTTGGGCGCCGACGCAGCCGCCGACCGTGTCACGGTCTACTGGCCGTCAGGAATCATCCAGGAGCGAACGGGCGTCTCGGCGAACCAGATCCTGACTCTGGTCGAATCCGCAGACGCGGCGCCGGCCCTCGTGAGCGTAGACGATGCCCTGGTCGACGAGGGCGATGCCGGTGACACGACAATCACCTTCACCATCACGCTCGACACGGTCCTGAACGAAGACGTCGTCGTGGTTGTGGACACCGCCGATGGGACCGCAGTAGCCGGCGAGGACTACGTGGCCCTTACCGCCATGGAGGTCACGCTCCCCGCAGGCGTCACGTCGGAGGCCGTGACGGTCACCATCGTCGGCGACACGGCGTACGAACCTGACGAGACGTTCACGCTAGTCCTCTCGAACCCGATGAATGCGGTCCTGGGGAACGACGCCGCGACTGGGACGATCATCAACGACGATGACGTCCCGCAGCTCGCCGTAGCCGACGCTGTCGTGGAAGAGGGCGACGCGGGCGTCACGACGATGGAGTTCGCGCTCACCCTCAGCGCATCGCAGAACCAGGCCGCGACCGTGCATGTGGCGACTACTGACGGCACGGCCACCGCAGATGACGACTACACTAGCGCTGCCAGCGAGGTCACGTTCGCCGCAGGCGACACGGTCGCCTTCCACAGCGTCGACATCCTAGGCGACACGGCATTCGAGCCCGATGAAACCTTCACTCTGACCCTCTCGGGCCCTGTGAACGTCGTTCTGCAGAACGACACGGCGATCGGCACGATCGTGAACGACGACCCGGAGCCGTTGCCACTCCTCTACATCGCCGACGCCACGTCGGATGAAGGCGCGGGGACGATGGACTTCGTCGTCGTGCTGGACCGCGTGGACGACGATCTCATCACCGTCGATGTGACTACAGTCGACGAAACCGCCAACTCCATCGACGACTACACGGCCGTATCGCTCACCCTCACCTTCGAGCCCGGCACGACGGCACGAACGGTCACCGTGCCCATCACCGACGACGCCGTGCCCGAACCTGACGAAACCTTCGGCGCACAGCTCGCGAACCCGTTCGGCGCTGAACTCGGCAGCGAGGCCGGCACGGGCACGATCGTCAACGACGATGAGTACCAGATCCCAACGCTGTTCGGCTTGGACCTGGACGTCGCTCCGCTCTACCACCTGGCGGACGAAGCCGCGACCGCCGTGACCGAACCACTCCTGTTGCATGCCACCGACAGGGCCATCATCGAAAGCACGCTCCGCACCGTGCTGTTGGAGGGCGCCCTGCCCGGCTTCCCGGACAACCCACCCCGCCTGACGTCCACGCCCGGCGCCGACATCGGCCCTGGAGCGTTCGGCAATCCACTGACGATTCTGCGCGACGAGCTGGCCGCTCAGGCGCCCGTCGGTGGACTCTCGCGCATCCTGTCGCAGTCGCGCTTGCAGGTAGCCGCGCTGATCGAATCGGACGTGGATGCCGTGCGGATGACGCTCGCGGGATCCGCGGGAGTCGTCGAGGCCGCCGTCGCCCCACTGTTCGCGGGCGGCACGGTTGACTACACCTTCGCATTCAACGCCGACCAGGCGCTGGGGTCCCTGTATCTGTGGGCCGGTGGCGAGGGGATCACGTCTCCTATCCCGGCCCCGATCGATGTCACGGCGCACTACGCGGTCGTTCTGTCTGACGACCCGGCGTCGCTGCCAGCCGACGTCTCGACCCTCGTCAGCACTGCGCAGCCGATGGTCGAGTCGGCATCTGGGCGGTGGCGCGCATCGGCCGCGGCGTCCCTGCCGACGGGCGCGCAGGTTGTTTATTGGTTCTCCGCCCGGTTCTTCGACGACGCTACCGGCGCCGGCGTGCCTCTCACCCTTGCTGACGGCCTCCAGACGCACGAGATGGCGTTCCCCGACCCTGCAAACGTCCAGTGCGTAAACCGAGGAATCCTCGACGCGGCCCAGCACGTCGTCGCGTCGATGGGCATCCGCGAGGACATCGTGGACCCGCTAGCGTCGGACCTCCTGGGCCGGTTCACGTCGCTCCTCGTCCGCGACATGCTGAATACCGCGGAGAGCGCCAACGACGTGGGAGATACGGGGCTAGCTTCCGTCTTCCGCACGCCTCCGGCCGCGGGAGACCGTGCGCTATGGGTGGGCGCATTCGACGAGAGCGCGGTCGACGCGCTTCCCGACGGACCCTACGAACTCCTCGTCGAAGGCGACAACGACGGCGGTCACACTATCGCGCGGTCGGCGCCCGTGCCAATCACGCTCAACCGCGATCCCCAGACGACGGTGAACGTCGCGAGCGTTGCGGAGCTGCTGTTCGCGAACGCCGACGCGCCCGTAGTGTTCGCCACGCATCTCCCCGTGTTGGTGCAGTCGGACGACGGCTCCCCGCTGTCCACCGAGAACGACGCTGCGCTGATCACCATCACAACCCGGGCCGGCGGCGCCACCACCGAGGTCGAGACGGGCATCGACGGAGCGGCCGTGTTGCGCCTGATCGAAGGCGACTACGACCTGACCGCCACGGCCGATGGCTACGGACCACTGCCGGAGCCCATCCTCGTTACCGTTGCCCCAGGGGTAGATAGCGCTGCAACGACGATCGTCCTATCGCCCCCGACGGCGTTGGCGATCACGGCGCCCGACGACGGCGGCCTACTCGCATGGAACGCACAGGCTGTAGCCGTCGAGGTGGACATACAGGGCCATGGCGATGGGTGGGCGTGGCAGTTGGATGCGGAGTTCCCGACGGACGGCCCCGCTGGCGGGAATCCTATCGCTGGCGGGGTCACGTCGGCGTCAGTCGGCGGCCTCGTTGCGGGTGAGAGCTACGTTCTGTACGTCGTGCTCACCGATGGCGCCGGAGGCGTCCTGGGCGGGGGTTTCCGCGCCGACGTGAGCTTCTCACTCGCGCCCACCCCGACGCTGTCGATCCTCACTCCGGCCGATGGCCAGGTCTTCCCGTTCAGGACGACCGAGGCCGTGCTGTCGGTGGCCATCGCGAATCACGACGCCAACTGGGCGTGGCGGCTGGACGACCCATTCCCGACCACCGGCCCCGCGGGCGGGTCGGCTTCGCCCGTGGACACCGTGACGGCCACCATCCCATCGCTCGTTGACGGGAGTACGCACACCGTCCACGTCGCGCTCACGGACGCTGCAGGAAGCGTTCTGGAGCCCAACATACTCGCCAGCAGCGACTTCAGTGTCGAGGCCACGCAGACGGAGCTCCGCGAGTTCATCTACGCCTTTGACGCCGGCCTCAACTACTTCTCACCCACCGTGAATGCCGTCAGCGCCGAGGCGAGTGGTGTAACGCTCGATGTCGCCGACGACGGCCTCAAGGCGAGCCACGTCCTGACGCTGGGCGCGCGAGTGATAACGCAGTTGGACCCGGCACCGAAGGTAATGCTGCAGATAAGGCAGAAGGGCAAGAACGCGGGGACGATCGCGGGAGATGACTTCCCGCTGCTAGGTGGCACCGGGTACAGCGTCTTTCTCCCGGACGCGATGACGCTCACACTCATCGGCACAGCGCTCGGGGAGGCGACGGGCCAGTACGTCCCAGCGTCGCCGAGCGGCCGGCCGTTCGGCCTATGGTCGTTCGCCATCGCGGCGGAGGTGTCTCACGCGTGGTTACTGCCGGCCGACGCCACGTTGGCTCTGGTCAACGAGGCCAACGGCGCGCGGGCCGAATTCCCCGTGGCACGGCGTTCCTTCGGCGCGACCGCGTTCGTGGACACCGACTTCCGCGCGATCGCCTCACACGGCGATCGGATACGGTACGACCTGGTGTCCCGCGGGTACCACATGCGGCTGGGTGGGGTGCGTGAGATCACCGTCGACGACCTATCACACGGGTACGCCATGCTCACGCTGGACGCGCGGCCGCAGACCGCGGCGCTCCTGCCCAACTACCCGAACCCGTTCAACCCCGAGACGTGGATTCCGTTCGAACTCACGACCGCCGCCGACGTCGTCATCAGCATCTATGCCATCGACGGCAGTCGCGTGCGGCGGATCGATCTGGGGAGCAGGGACGCCGGATACCACCTGTCGAGGTCGCGCGCGGCGTATTGGGACGGCCGCAACGACGACGGCGAGCGTACTGCCAGCGGCGCCTACGTCGTGGAACTCGTGGCCGGGGACACGCGAGAGGTGCGCCGACTCGCGATCCTCAAGTAGCGACGACGCGGACGCGCGTACTGACATCAAGCGCCTCTCCAACGGGAGGGGCGCGGACCCTCAGGCCGAGACGGCGCTATATGTCGGCGACAGAGTCGTCCTCGGCCAGGCGCCACATAGACCGTGGCCGGTACGCGTGGTCCGTGAGCGATCGCAGCCCGTCCGGGTCTATATCGAACCCGAGGCCGGGAGCCGTCGGCAGTTCGACGAAGCCGTCGTCGAACTTCAAGGGCTCCACGAACAGACCCTCGCCAGATCCGCCGCCGAACTCCTGTATCAGGAAGTTCGGAGTGGCGGCCATAGCCTGGATGGACGCCGCGACGCCAACCGGCCCCGCTGCGGAGTGCGGCGCCATCGTGAGATAGTGTGTCTCGGCGAGGGCCGCGATGCGCCGCATCTCCAGGATGCCACCGGCGTGACGGATGTCGGGCTGTAGCACCGCCGCGGCCTGCTTCTCCGCTATCTCGCGGAACCCCCAGCGTGTGGTGTTGCGCTCGCCGGTCGCGATGGGAATCGATGTTGAGCGCGCCACTGTGACGAGGGCGTCGACGTTCTCAGGGTGGCACGGTTCCTCGACGAACATCGGACGCAGCGGCTCCAACTCCCGCAAGACCACGATCGCCATCGCCGGGCTGAACGCGCGGTGGAAGTCGATCGCGATGTCGACCGAGTCGCCGACTGCGTCACGCATCGCGCCGATCTTCGCCACGATCTCGTCCACGGTGGCCGGCGTGTCGATGTAGCGTAGCGCGCGGGACGTTGGGGTCGTCTTGATGGCGTCGAAGCCCTCGGCCACCTTCCGTGCGGCATTCATGGCGCACTCGTCGGGCGTCGATCCGCCCGCGCTGCCGTACACGCGCAGCCGCTTGCGGCACGCTCCACCAAGAAGGCGCCAGACCGGGACGTCCAGCCACTTCCCCATGATGTCCCACAGCGCCTGCTCGATCCCACTTAGCGCCGAGAGCAGGATGGGCATCTGCCGGCTGTAGCTCGACCGGAAGATCGCCTGCCAATGGTCCTCGATGTCGCGTGGGTCGCGGCCGACCAGGTACTCCGCCATGTCCGCGATCGCCTGGGAGACTACGCGACCGTGTTCATAGTTCATCGGCTCGCCGTAGCCGACGACGCGCTCGTCGGTCGTCACCTGGACGAGGAGCGCCCGCGACTTCAGAGGGGTGGTATCGATGCTCGTGATCTTCATCGTGCGTCGCCCTCCGCGATCTGCGCCCAATGTCGCTAGACGATGGTCGACCGGAACCAGGCGACGAACCTCGCCACGCCGTCCTCAATCGAGACCGTAGGCGCGTAGTCCAGTAGGCGTCGGGCCTTGCCGATGTCCGCGCGAGTGATGTCGGCGTCGCTGGGGTTCGCGGGTAGGCGCTTGATACGCGCCGCGGCCCCGAGATGCGTCTCCAGCAGCTCTATCACGCGACGCAACGGGGTGGTGTCGCCGGCGCCGAGGTTGATGACTTCATACCCACGCGCGCGGTCGAGCGCGGCGACGATCCCGTCAACGATGTCCTCGATGTACGTGTAGTCGCGCAACGCCGTGCCGTCGCCGAGGAGCGGCAACTCCTCGCTGTTAGCTATGGCGATAGCGAACTTGTGCATGGCGAGGTCCGGCCGCATACGCGGGCCGTAGGCGCTGAAGAAGCGCGTGCAGTAGGCGTTCAGGCCGTGCAGATGGCAGTGGCTGTGGATAAGAAGCTCTGCCGAGCGTTTGGAGGCAGCGTACGGCTGGAGCGGATGGTCCGCGGCTGCGTCCTCTCGGAATGGCGCAGGGCCGTTCCCGTACGACGACGACGAGGCGCCGAATACGAGACGCTTCACGTCATGGCGGGACATAGCTTCGAGCAGCACCAACGTCCCGGTCAGATTCACGTCGAAGTACGCGGCATCGTCGCCGACAGACGCCCGTACGCCGGCCTTTGCGGCCAGATGCACGACGGCGTCCACCTCGCCGGACGCGAACACGTCCGCGAGCGCGTCTGCGTCGCGGACATCGGCCTCGACGAACGTCACGTTGGGGAGCGCCGCCCACGCGGCGACGTGAGGCTCCTTAGCGGAGCGCGCGTAGTATGGGTCGAAGTTGTCTAGGGCGGTGACATGACGCCCATCGACCGCGAGCCGATCGACCACGTGCGACCCGATGAAGCCCGCCGCTCCCGTGACCAGGACGTGGCGCGGAACGGTATCTGTCACCGATTCTGCCCTCGGACAAGAAACGCGGAGATGACGGCACACACCGCGTACAGCACGGCGAACGCGCCCATGAGCGTGCGCGCTTCGACGGTGAATCCCGTCGCTGCACGGAGGATGCTCACGCCGAATACCATCACGACGCCGAGGTCGCGCCAGAAGAACACCGCTCCGAGCGCCGCCGGGCGTTCCTCCGGCTCGGTAACGTCGCCGATCAGCGCGGTGGCAATCGGCGGCACGAGGCCGCCCTGCAATCCTAGCATCAGCGCCGCGAGGGAGGCACTCCATCCCGACGGATACGCCGTCGCGATGCCCACACCCACCGCGCTGACGCCGAACGAGACGAGCAACACGCGGCCGCGGCCCCAGCGGTCCGAGAACGGACTACCCGTAAGGCTCAGCACGGATCGCGCGAATGGGGAGAACGCTGCGGCGCTCAGCACGGACAGCGTCACGGTCTCACGCAGGTAGTTCGGGTAGACGGAGAGCATGAGTCCGAACCCGATCGCGCCGGAGAACATCAGGAACGCGGCCATGCGCATCTCAGGCCTGCGCAACGCCAGGAGAGGGTTGCCCGCGCGCGTTGGCAGACGTGAATCGTCGGGTCGCACTCGCGTCAGGACGGCGATGCCGACGAGCATCACGCCTGCCGTGGCGACCAACCGCCACCGCTCTCCAGCGATCGGCGACGCGGCCGACCGCGTAAGGGCGTCGAAGATCACGACTCCAGCTGCGAAACCGGCGTTCGTCCCGGCGTAGAACAGCCCGGTTGCGGACCCGTAGCGTGTCTTCGTGGCCGCTGAGAGGACGTGCGTTCCGCTAGTGATCCACATCGACGCGGCGCCCCAACCCCACGCGGCCGCGGCGCCGAAGCACAGCCACGTCGCCCAGGCCGCGCCGTCTGAGTAGCTCGCGACGAGGATCGCCACGACAAACGCCGGGTATGTCCCGGCGCCAAGGAGAATCGACCGGTAGCCGCCGAGGCGGATCAGCGTGTGCGAGACCAGCAGACGCCATACGGCGAACGACACATATACCGTGGCGAGAAGCGCCTGCGCGGCAGACTCGTTCCACCCAAGTGTCTCGCGCAGGTAGTTGACTAGGAATTGCTGGTGCGACGCGCCACAGAAGAGGAAGGCGAATCCGACGGCGAGCCATACGACCTGGCGTGTGATGACGCGGCTCCAACTGCGGGACGCGCCGCCGGGCCGTCAGCTAGCGGCCAGGCGTAGTCACGGGAGCGAACAGATTCACGCTGAACTGCTGACGGGCGTCGAGCCACCTGCGGCGCACTTCCCACCCGGCCCGGCGCGCGATGTCGTCGATCTGGCCGATGCCGTACTTGTAGGAGTTCTCGGTGTGGATGGTCTCCCCCTCCGCGAACTCGACTTCCAGACCCAACACCGCGACTTGCGCCGTCTGGGCCTTGCAGCTCACGAGGTGCATCTCGACGCGCCCCTCGACATCGTCGTAGCGCGCGGCGTGTCGGAACTCGCCCAAGTCGAAGTCGCCCCGAAGTTCGCGGTTCACGCGCTCGAGCACGTTCATGTTGAACGCAGCGGTGATGCCCTGAGAGTCGTCATACGCGCGTTCCAGGACGCCGGCGTCCTTCCGCAGATCCATGCCAATGAGCATCGCATCACGTGCGCTCACGTTGGCGCGGATCGCGGACAGGAAGTCCACTGCCTCGTCGGGAGACATGTTGCCGATGTTCGATCCCAGGAACAGGATAAGCCGCGCTGTCTCCGCTTCGCCGCGCAGCCTGCGGATGCCTTCGGCGTATTCGCCTTCGATGCCGTCGATGGTCAGGCGCGGGAAGTCGGCGCCCAAGGCGCCCGCGCTGTCGTCGAGCGCGGCTCTCGAGATGTCGATCGGCCGGTAGTGGAGGGTGTCCTGCCGCGCGAGGATAGCCTCGATGACGAAGCGCGTCTTGGTAGCGCTTCCGCTTCCCAGTTCCACGAGTTCGACGGGCGCGCCGACCTCGTCCACGATGTCCGATGCCGACGTCGACAGGATTTCCGCCTCGGCCCGCGTCAGGTAGTACTCGGGCAGCTCGCAGATCGCCTCGAAGAGTTGCGATCCCTTGGCGTCGTAGAAGTACACGCACGGCAGCGTCTTCGGCGTCGCTGTGAGCCCCCGACGCACATCCTCGGCGAACGTCTCGCGTCGGGCATCGCCATCGGTCGCCACCACTCGAATTCGCGGTTCGGTCACTGTTCCCCCTCGATCGGTCTCTATCCCGTTTCCGGCCTCAGCCGTAGTCCCTTCGAGACCAGGCCTCGCTCTGCGAGTTCGAACACGCCCTGCGTGACGAGCGCCAGGCCCGCGGCCGGCAGCGCCCCCTCAAGTATGAGCCCGAAGTCGTCGAGACGGATACCCGTCAGTATCGGTTGCCCGTATCCCCCTGCGCCTACAAACGCGCCCAGCGTCGCGAAGCCCACGAGCTGCACCGCCGCGATTTTCACGCCCGCGAGTATCGACGGCATCGCCAACGGCAACTCGACCAACCGCAACCGCGCTCCCGACGAGAGCCCCAGGGCCGTCGCCGATTCCCAGGTAGATGCCGGGATCGAGCGGATGCCGTCGCACGTGTTGCGGACCATCGGAAGCAGGCTGTACAGGAAGAGCGCGAGGATCGCTGGCGGAGCGTTGATTCCCACTAGCGGGATCATCAGGACTAGGAGCGCGAGCGCGGGCACTGTCTGCAGGATGCCACTAAGCCCTAGCGCGACCTGTCCCGCTACCTCGTGCCGCGACGCCATGATGCCGGTAGGCACGGCGATGGCGATCCCGGCGGCGAGAGCGACGAGCACGAGCAGCAGGTGCGCCGCCGTGTTCCGCCCGAGCCGTTGTAGCCACGTGTCCACGACGACGACGCTGTCCACTTGGAACGTGGTCGCCAAGAAGTCCGCCGCAACGCGCCCCTCAGGGATGCGCGCGAGCTTTGCCCGGGCGTTCATGCCGATCATCTCGGCCTCCGGCACGCGACCCTCCAGCCGACGGAACGCCGCGGCCACCTCGGGCGCGCGCGCCTCCAGGTCGGACCGATAGACAACGACGGCTTCGTACGGCGGGAAGAGCGACAGATCGTCGCGCAGGACTCTCAGCTCGTAGTACCGGATCTCGGCGTCGGTGGAATACAGATCGGTGACGGCGATGGCGCCCTGTTCGATGCCTCGGTATGCTAGGTCGTGGTCCAGACCCTTGACGCGCTTGTGCGGCAATGCGTAGTGATCGCGCAACGCGGGCCAGCCGTCGCCACGGTCCATGAACTCGTTCGTGAAGCCGAGGTCCAGGTCGGGGTGGTCACGCAGGTCGGAGATCACCGTGATGCCGTGTTCCGACGCCACATCCTCGCGCATGCCGAGGGCGTACGTGTTGTTGAATCCGAGGGGCCGCGTCATTACGATCCCCTGAGCGGCGAGCGCGGCGCGGATCTCGTCCTCCGTAGTCGCGCCGGAATCCGCGAGGATCTCCTGACTGAGCGTGCCGGTGTACTCGACGTACGCGTCGATGTCGCCCCTCTGGAGGGCGTTCCACAAGATACGGGTGCCGCCCAACTGCCCCTTGTGCTCCGCCACGGCGCCAGCGTCCGCGGCCAGACGCGCGAGCAACTCGCCGAGGATCACGTTCTCGGTGAACGCCTTGGACCCCGTCGTAATCGACGTCTGGGCCAGTGCGGTACCGGCCCCTACGCTCAGCAGGAGCGCGAGCGCTAGCCGGGTGACGCGCGGGGACCCCTTCATGCGTCGGCATCCTCCCGAGCCAGCTGTTGCGCGCGCACGAAGTCGCCCACGAACGTCTCGGCGGGCTCGTCGACGAGCGAGCCGAACGGTCCTTGCTGGACCAAGCGGCCGTCCCGTAACAGCACGATAGCGTCGCCGAAGTAGCGGGCCTCACGAAGGTCGTGCGTGACCATCACGACGGTCTTGCCGAGCGTGCGGAAGATGTCCCGCAACTCCTGCTGCAGGTCGGCGCGGATCATCGGGTCGAGGGCGCCGAGAGGTTCGTCCATCAGCAGCACGTCAGGGTCGAGCATCAGCGCTCGCATCAGACTGACGCGCTGCCGCTGGCCACCCGAAAGCTGCGCCGGATACCGGTCGAGCCCGTCCGTTGGGAACTGCGTCAGGGTCGACAGTTCCTCGGTGCGGGCGGCCGCCCGGTCGGCGGGCCATCCCAAATGCGAGGCCATGAGCGAGACGTTCCGGCGAGCGGTGAGATGCGGGAACAGGCCGCCATCCTGGATGACGTACCCCATGCGGTGGCGGAGCGCGGTCACGTTGGCCGCGGTGATGGGCGCGTCGCCGAAGCGGACCTCGCCGCGGTCAGGCGTCAGCAGTCCGACCATCAGGCGCAGGAGCGTGGACTTGCCGCAACCGCTGGGTCCGATGAGGACCGTCGTTGAGCCAGGCGCCACGGTGAAAGACACGCCCGCGACGGCCGCGACACCGGCGAACGTCTTGCCTACATCGCGTATTTCGAACGCTGGCGACAGGTCGGCGGTCGGCGACATGCGGGTCCAAGCGGCGGACGAGTGCGGGACTCAGCGGCGGCGTCCGCACAGTATGGGCGGCGGAGGCGGCGGCGTCAACACAGGTTAAGGCGCCGCCTCAACGGCATTCAGAGAGCGCAGTTCGGCCCGGGCCGTGACCGCGTATGCGCCTGTCGGCGACCGTTCCAGCAGTCGTTCGTACGCGACGGCGGCCTCGTCGCCATCATCGCGCACGACGTGGAGGCGACCAAGTTCGAGCAGAGCGCGATCGGCCAGATGTCCCTCCTGGGCGGCCAAGTGCGCGTAGGCGTCCGCGGCTGCGGCGTAGTCCGCGGCCTCTGTGGCGAGGTTGGCGAGCAGCAACAGAGCGTCCTGTGCCACCGGGGCCGCAGCGGCGACTGTGACGACAGCGGCGCACTCGCGCATGGCCCCCTCGTCGTCTCCTGCCGCCCGCAGACCCAATGCGCCAACGTACGACGCAAGCGCGGCGCCCTGACCGGCGTTCGCCTGGATCAGCGTCATGCGCGCGAGGGCGTCATTCGCCCATGGGGACGATTGGTATGTTCTTGCCACGATCATGTAGGCGTCGGTGGCCTCGTCGTAACGCCCTTGGCGCAGCCGCAGCTCGCCGAGGACGTACTTCGCACGTGACGCGGTCGCGGCGCCACCCCATGAGCCGCGCGTGAGGACGGCCTCGGCCTGCTCGTACGAGCCCATGAGCATGTGGGCCTCCGCGATGAGCAGGTCCAACGCCAAGCGCGAGTGCGCGAGTCGCGGATGCGCGCGCGCTGCGGCTAGATGGGTCATCGCGGCCTGTGGGTCGTGCGCGCCGTACATCAGGGCGCGAGCTAGAGACGCGTCTACGTCGGGGGTCTGCGCGCGCGTCGCGTCGGCCGCGATCGCGGCGCGGTACGCGGCGACGGCCTCGCCGACACGGCCCTGCCGTTCCATCGCCTGTCCCATCCTGGACCACCATGCCGGGACGCTCGGCGCCTGCGGGTGCATCTCGACGAGCGACGCGAAGAACGCTTCCGCCGCAGCGTCCTCGCCACGCGCTTCCAACGTCGATGCGTAGTGCGCCATGGCGGCGCCGTTGTCGGATGTCGCGGCGGCGAGCCGCTCAAACCACACGAGGCTGCCGGTATAGTCCTCCGCCATGAACCGCGCTTCAGCCAGCGTCAGGACAGCGGCGGGGTCGCCGCGGAATCCCTCGCCGGCCTCCACGCGGACGACCTCCTCCATGTCGTCGAACGCCCGCACGGCCTCCTTCGCCGGGTACAACTCTGCGATCGCGGTCAGCACGGGCATGCGCGCCGCCGGCGCCATGCCAAGCCGAAGCAGAGACCGCACGTACACCGACAGGGCGCCCGCGATGTCCCCGCGTATCTTCTCCACCTCGGCCAACTGCGTGTAGAGATACGCGACGCGCGGCTGGAGCGCGATGGCCGCCTCGTACCGCGCGGCGGCTTCCTCGTAAAACCCGTGCTGCTTCAATAGGTGAGCGATGCGTTGATGCGTCGAGTACGTGGGTTCGGCCGATCCCGCCATGCGCTGCCAGGCATCGCGAGCGCGCGGACGGTCGCCACTGCGGATGTACGCGGTGCCCAGGCTTTCGAGAAGCTGGAGGTCCTCGGGCTTCTCCTGGAGCGCACGTTCGAGCAGGCGCACGGCGTCCTCGTAACGCTCCTGACCCGCGTAAACTTCCGCGAGCTGACCGAGAATCTGCGAGTCGTCTGGAGTCACCGACACGTACTTGGCGAGGAGTTCCTCCGCCTCGTCGGTACGCGACTCCCGCAGGAGGATGTCGATAAGCTGGCGCAACGCGGATCGGTGGTAGACGGACTCCGGGTACTCCTCCAGGAAGGTCGTGTACCCGCGGATCGCGTCGTCGTACCGCTTCTCGGCGTAGAGGTAGTTGCCGATGAGGTAGTGCGACATCTCCGCGGCGCGGGTGCCGGGATACATGCGCATGACTTCCTCGCACATCTGCCCGGCTTCGCGGTATTGGTACCGCCGTACGTAGAGATTCCCCCACGAGGACACACCCTGGTTCGCGTACGTGTCGTTCGGGTCGAGGGCGATGAGCTTGGCGTAGTACACGCGCGCCTGCTCGTCGTGCGCTGCTTGACCGTGCGCCTGCGCCAAACGCAGGTACGCCCGCTTCATCTGGGCGCTCTCTGGGTAGGCTGCGATGAACGCTTCGAACGCCGCGACGGCGTCGGGCCATCGGCGCTCGGCGTACGCGCTCTCCGCAGCCTGTAGCGTGGTAGCTTCGTCCGCTGGCTCTTGCGCCGCCGCGACGAGAACGTATGCCGTCAGGAGCAGAACCGCTGGCAGAACGCGTAGTCGGGGTCGGGCGAGGCTACTCAAGGCCGCCTCCCGTGTCCGCCAAAGCGCGGAAGTACGCTCGCACCTGCGCTCGGTACGCCTCGGGGGCGTCGGCGTCAGCGGAACGCAGGAGCTTCTCGCCGAACTGGTCGCGCACCTGCGACCACTCATCGCGCTCGACTCCCTCCTGCAACCCGAAGATGCGCTCCGCGATCTTCGCCTTGCGGCTCTTGCCCGTCTGGCGCTTCTGTAGGGCCTTGGCGCTCTCGAGCATCCGCGTCTCTATCCGCCGCATGCGTTCCAGCACGTCTCGGTTCACCTCCGCGGCGCCGAGCTCACCTTCGACGGCCTCCATCTCGCCCTCCAGACCGCCCAGGTCGCCGAGGCCCTCCTCCATCGCTCGCATTTGCTCCTCAATGCGCTCGAACGCCTCCCGGATCAGCGACTGCTCGAACGCCATGCGGCGCAGAGACTCCTGCATCCCGGGCGACTGTCCTTGCTCGCGCATCATCTGTTCGAGCTGCTGGGTCATCTGGTTCAGGTCGCCCTGCCCCTCGCCGAGCTGCTGCATCTGTTCCATCATGCTCTGCATGCCCGATCCACCCATCTGCGCGTTGAGGGCGTTGAGCGCGTCCAGCATCTCCAGCGCAACGCGATTGAGCTTCGCGAGGGCGTCCCGCTGGATTGGCGGGGCCCGCACGAGTTCGCCCTCGGCGAAAGCCATCGAACTCCGTCCGACGGCGTCGGCCGCATCGCGGAGATGGAACATGATCTCCAGCGGGATCTGTGTGTCTTCCTGACTGAGCTGCTGGAGCGCGGAAGCGACCGCGTTCACGCCGTCCGCCACTATCTGTTCGCCGAGGGCGAGGTCGCCATGCTCCTTGGACGTCACGCCCTGCGGTTTCAACGTCGTCCCCGCCCGCCGCTGCCCCGCCGGGAGCCGCCTAACCGCCGCGTCCGCGAGGTCTTCGTGAGACCGCGATAGATGGAGCATCTCGCGCATTGCGTCCGTCAGCGCCGCCTGAAGCGCCTCGCCGCCTTGCCCGCGCATGAACTCCATAGCGTTGTCCAACTGCTGGCGCATGAACTGCAACTCGCGAAGAGCTTGGGACGCGGGGGGTTGTGCGCCTTGTGGATTCGACTGCGCGAACTCGCCCCCGGCTTCGTTGAGTTGCTCCTGGATTCCGCGCGCGTCCATCTCATCGGCGAGCCGTTGCGCTTCGTCGGCCACGTCGGACAGGTCGTCGTCCTCGCGCAACGCTTGCTCGGCCGTGTCCAGCTGTTGCCGTAGCTCGTCGGTCTGCTCCGCTATGCGGGCCTCTCGCTCGGCGAGGCGCTCGCTGTCCCGCGCCTCCTCCGATCCCGGCTCCGGCTGCGCTCCTTCGAGTTCCCGGTTCATCGCTTCGGTCTGCTCGACGACCTGTTGCTGCTGCTCGGCCAGCTCCTCGGCCATCATGAACGCCTTCTCGAGCTGCTGCTCACGCTTCATCTTCTCGAGCAGTTGCACCATCTGCTCGATGCGCTCTCGGAACTGCTCCTGGTCGAAGTCGGCCGCCATAAGGTCGCGTTCCTGCGCGGCCATGGACTCCTGTTCCAGGGCCTCCCGTAGCTTGTCCATGGCCTGCTTGAGTTCCTCGGACGCGACGTCGTCGAGCAGGCGGTGCATCTCGGCGACCTGCTCCAGCGTCTCGACGCTGAGGAGGCTGTTCCGGTTGGCCTCTTGGAGAGACTTCGCCATTTCCGCGGCGAGCACCTCGCGCTTGGCGTCGATCTCCTCTTCCATCTGGAGCGCTCGCTCGATGTCCTTCTCATCACTTAATGTCAGTTCCTGGCTCTTCCGCACGCGGTCCATCACGGAGTCCACCAGGTCGTTGACCTCATCCTGGGCGTCCGCGAGCGAACCCAGCATGTCTGTCTGTGCGTCCTGGCTCTCCGCGACCTGCCGGAACATCTCCACCAGCGACGGCAGGCGCGCCGTATAGGTGGGTGAAACGCCACGGTTCGGGCCGTTGACCGTGTCGTTGTCCCTCGCCTCCACGTAATACGAGACCGTGTCACCCGCGAACAGACCTAACCCACCAAGGTCCCAGTCGTGCGACACGCGGGCCAACGGACGCGCCGGGGAGTAGGACGCGATGCGGATCTGGCCCGTAGCATCCTTCGCGGCGTGGTCGTAGTGGAGCGTTAGATCGGACACGCCGAAGTCGTCCGACGCCTCGACGGTGATGGGGAGCACCATCGACTTGTCGAGCGTGGAGTCCTCCCCGGGCACGAGCACGGTCACGGACGGCCCGTCGTCGCGGATGGCGTGTACGACGTACCGCGTCACCCGCTGGTTCTCGAGGTCATCCGCGCTTACGAGGCGGACCGTGTACCTGTCGCTGTGGCCTACGAGGAACGACCCGGAGAACGCGGCCCCATCGACCGTGAGTGCCGCCTCGGCCGCGTTCTCGAACTGTAGGGACGCGGACTCGAGCGCGACGCCGCCAGAGCCGGTCATCGTGACCCGCGTCCCTACTACAGCAGTCACATCACCGTGGCCAGGCTCCAGCGTCTTCGTGGCGAGGCGTGTGTACTCCGGGAACGTCAGCGTCAGCGTGAGACCATCCGGGGCGGGCGCGGTGAGTACGCCGACCTGGTAAGTCGACGACACGACCGGCCCGGTAGCCACGCGGTATTCCATGGGCGCGACGATGCCGCGTATCGAGCCGATGTGCCCGCCGGAAGAGGTGGACATCGCGATCTGCTGCCACTCGCCGCCGACCTCCCGTGTCTCGATGGTGACGTCGTCGTCTGGCGCCCTGTCGAGGGTCGCGGTGACCTCCAGCCTCTCGCCTGCGACCACGGACGTGTCGCCGGGTCGCACGGCTGTCACGACAACAGGCGAACTGCCACGGGGCAACGTGATCCACGACTCCAACGCCTCAGCCGACGCCAGCCCCAGAGCCCACGCACCCAATACCGCCGCGAGGCCGACGAACGCAACGACGCCGCCCTTCAGCGCGAACGCGCGCTCCCGCCCAAGCGCCTCGCGAGGATCGGTCAGCGGCATCGCGTCGCCGCCGCGGGCGATGGCCATGTCGAGCAGGCCCGGGTCGTAGCCCTCGCGCGTGAGTTCGTCGCGCCTTCGGCTGAGCTGTAGCGCCCCGAGCAGGGCTTGCCGAGCTTGCGGACGCGTATCCTCCACGCGGGCCGCGACGCCGTCAAGATTCGGGCGTGTGCCAAGAGTGCGCGACCAGACGCGCGCCACGGCGTATGCCGTCGCCGCGAGCCAGGCGAGCAGTAGAAGGGGGCCGAGGGACGGCGGCAAGGCGCTTCCGACGGCCAGAGCCACGCAGAGGGCAAGCGCGGCGGAGCCCGCCACCCAGAGCGTGAACGCGGCGACGCACAACCCTCGCCACCGACTGCGGAGCTTGCGCAGGCCGTCGGCTATGTCGGCAGCGGGCATGGTTCCGTTAATAGCCAATGCGCGCGTCCCTCGTCTCAGTGCGTCAGGGCGTACACCACGACATTCGTCGCCATGCGAGCGGCTTGTTCACGCGCCTCGGCAGGATTCCCGTGGACATCCGCGTCCTCCAACCCATCGCCGATGTCGGCGCTATACGCGTAGTAGAGCGCCAACCTACCGTTAAGGAAGATACCGTAGCCCTGCGCCGGTTCGCCATCGTGTTCGTGGATCTTCGGCAGGCCTTCCAGGTCGTAGAAGCAGTGATAAATGAAGTGCGTCGCGGGGATGGGTTCAAGCGCGGCGCCGGGCAGGACACGCGCGATTTCGCGGCGGAAGCTCTCGTCGAGCCCGTAGTCGTCGTTCACGAACATGAACCCGCCACCCACGAGATACCGGCGCAAGCTGAGCGCTTCGGCGTCGGAGAAGCGCACGTTGCCGTGGCCGTTGACATACACGAACGGCGTCGTGGCAAGGTCGCGATCCGTCGGCCGCACGACGCGCGCCTCCCGCGCCGTCGTCACCCCGACGCGCGCTTGGAGTTCCTTCAGCCAATTGCCGATCGACGTGGCGCTGGAGTACCAGTCGCCACCCCCGTCGTAGTGCAACTGGCCGATGGCGAAGGGCTCATCTGCGCGCGCGACCACCGTCAGGCAGCAGGCCGCGATGATGACGGCCGTTCTCATACGAGACCCCTTCGCTTGCGAAGCCACCACTCGGACCCGAGGAGAGCCGCGACAGCGATGAGCAGGATGGGCGTGTTCCACAGCGCGCGCCGTTCGCGCACGTCTCGGGTCACGTCGCTCTCGCGGAGCAATGGCACAACGCTCGCGGCGCCGGCGACGCTGACGTGCCGGCCGCCGGACGCCTGAGCGATGGCTTCCAGTAGGTCGTCGTTTCGAGCGGGCCTTTGGTACTCGAGGCTGGGTGTCTGCACGGACAGGGTCGCCGTGTCAGCGCCGAGCGGGACGCCTCGCGCCGTCGCTTCCGCGGCCAACACGAACTCGCCTTCACGCGGGAGCCGGAGCATCGCTCGATACGCGCCCGGGTCTCCCGCAGCAGCTGTCACCGGCGTCGAGGCGACCTCGCCCGTCGGGGAGGTCAGAGTCACACGCACGACGGCGTCCGGTTCCGGGACGTACCCAGCGGAGAAGACGCGGATCGTGACCTCGGCGGAAGCGCCCGTGTCGACCTCGGCCGTTGGGAGCTCGATTCGGACCTGGCGGGTGTCCGGCGGCGTGGCGAGCCAGCGCGTCGCCTGCGCCCAGAGGCGCTCGTACAGCAACGCGCGGGCAGCGTCCCCGCCGGACGCTTCCGCGAGAGCCCACCTCCACATCGCGTCCGTGGCGATGAGCATCGACTTCCCGGCGCCGACCCTGTGGTACACGATGAGCGGGTCCGGGCGGCCGGCCGCGCCTACGAGGGTCGCGCTGCCCGGTTTGGGTATCAGGCCGCCGTACTGCGCTGACCAGAGCGGCATCTGCCGCCAGAGCAGGTCGTTCTCCGCTGGAGTTTGCGCGAGCTGAGTCACCGCGTGTGAACGCCCCTGACGCGTGAGCGCGGGCGCGAACTCGCCGGGAAGCATCCGGGCGCCAGCCGCGGGAACATCGACGGGGAGAAGAGCTTCCACGCCCGGTGCGCCGAGGCTTCGGCCGAGCCACCGTTCACCCGCGCACCACGCGATTCCGCCACCACGCGTCTCGACGAACTGCCGAAGCCAATCCGCCTGCGCAGGACTCAGCATGCCCAGCGACAGATCGCCGATCACGACCACATCGAACGCGTCCAAGTCGTCGACGTCGTCCGGGACGTCCCGCCACGCGGCGTCCATCGGGTAACGGCCGGTGCGGGACGCCGCCGACTGCGCATCTCGCCGGACGTCCGGCATCGCAGGCATGGCGATCGTCAGATCCACGGAAGGGACGCGGCGTAGCGCCCGTCGCAGGAAGGCGAATTCGTGGCTCGGCCCGCCCCACGCAAGCAGCACGCGCGTGCGCGAGGGCAACACCTGAACCGACCTGCCCGCCCGGTTGTTCGACGCTGTCAACTCGTCTGCGAGGGGGGACATCTCGACGGCGTAACGGTACGACCCCGCTACCTCGGGCGTGATCTCGAACTCCAGTTCCTCGACGTGTTCGTCGCCCGCAGCTTGCACCTGCGCGGCGTCGACCAACTCGGCCCCCTTGGTCAGGGCCACCGTGAACTGGCGGCCGTCATACCCTCGCACAACGACGGTGGCCTTCACGCGCGCCGTCTCGCCTGCGAGCAGCGTCTCGCCGATGTCGAGGGACGACACGACGAGGTCCGTGCCGGCGTCCGGCTTGCCAACGCCCACGGTGAACACAGGCGCGCTGTACTCGGCCGGGACGCCGCTCGCGCCGACGTTCTGTGCCCCGTCGGAGAAGACGACGACGCCCGAGAGCGGCGCCCCCCGCGCATCTCGGATGGCGGTCGCGATGGCGCCGCCCACATCGGTCGCGTGGCCGTCGGGAGTATCAGCCGCGTTCGGCTGTGGTGGTCGGGCTTCGGCGTCGAACACGTACTCGCGGACCTGGAATCGATCGCCCAGTTGCGCGGCCACCGTGGACATGGCGACGCGCGCCGCGTCCCATCGTGACACTGGCCCTGCGGTCGTGGCTTCGTCCTCGATCGCCATGCTCTGCGAGCGGTCGAGAAGCAGGGCCACCTGCGCGGGGATCCGCACCTCACGGGTGAAGACGCGCGTCGGCTCAAGCAGGGCGAACCAGAGGAGCAACAACGCTGCCGCGCGCGTCGCTACGAGGAGACCGAAGTCACGGCCCGCCAACCGCGATCGCACGGTGAGATACGCGACCACGGCGAGAGCCACGGCCACGATCGTCACGACGGCCGGGGCCGACAGTATGCCGCGTGTCTCCATGCCTGCGTGTGCTCTGGTGGTGTCCGATCAGACGGGTGTGCGCTGTCGTATCTTAACGAACCGGCCCCACGGTCGTCAAACCGCGGACCCGACAGAGGCCAGGCGACATGACGCCCGATCCCTCACACGTTGGGCAACCACGGGACGTCGGCGCTGGACACCCCGAGGCCCCGTGCGACGGTCGCCAGCTCGGCGAGCGTGACGGCGTTGAGCGGGATGCCGTCGGCGCCGTATTCCTCCCGGCGCAACGCCTCGATTTCGCCGGGGGCGTAGACGCGCTCGTGGCCGTCGGCGACACGACACGCGTGCAGTTCCGCGATCGCCCCGTCCATCCGCTCCGCGAAGACGTGCGGATCTTCGAACGCGGCGACGTTGATCGCGGCGACGAAGTGACCGTCTTCTCCGGGACGCGGGCCGGCTTCCATGTCGCCCAACTCCGTACCGTAGCTCGCGCCGGACAGCATGGACGATAGGATGCCCATAACCATCGCCAGGGCGGTGCCCTTGTACATCCCGATGGGCGCGAGGAGGCCATCCACGGCCACGGACGCGTCGGTCGTTGGGTTCCCGTCACGGTCGAGCGCCCAACCTTCCGGGATCGGCAAGCCATGCTGCTCGTGGATGCGGATCTTCCCGTGCGACGACCCGCTGAACGCCGCGTCGTACTCGATCGGTCGTTCGCGGCCGGCCGGGATCGCGAACGCCAGCGGGTTGATGCCGAGGATTCGCTCGGCGCCACCCCACGGAGCCATCGTCGGCAGCGCGTTCGTTGTTGCGACGCCGATCATCCCCTCGGCCAGCGCCATGCGCGCGATATACCCGACGGCGCCGCAATGATTGCTCCCGCGTATCGCGGCGGCGGCGATGCCGTGTGTTGCGGCGAGGGCGATGGCGCGCTGCATCGCGAATCGCGCTCCGATCTGGCCCATGCTGTTGCCGCCGTCCACCACGACGCACCCGCCGAACTCTCGCACGACGCTTGGCGCGCCGCGCGGGTCGACTCCTCCCGTCGTCAGCTTCTCGACGTAGTCAAGGACGCGCATGACGCCGTGGGAGTGCACGCCGCCGAGGTCGGCGTCCACCAACGTGTCGGCCAGGTAAGCCGCGTCTTGTCCCGCCATGTCGCATGCCGCAAAGCACGCCGACGTCAGTTGCGCCAGTTCGCCCGCAGGAACGCGCGTGTGCTCTCCCGTCATAGCTGCTCGGCCTCCTCGAGTACCTCGCGCACGATCACCTCGACAGTCGCGGCGTGACGCCGAGGCATCCCGTGCTTATCGGCCGGTAGGCGATCGCCAACGTGTTCGTCGAAGCCAATCCGCGAGACGATCTCCTCGGCCGGCATGCTTGCGGCTGATAGATCCCGCGCGTTGGAGCGAATGTTCGCGAGGTAGGTCGCCAACCACCCAAGCCACTCGCGCACGCGCGTCACGCCGTGCATGACGGGGCCGTGGCCGGGGATGAGAACGTCGATCTCCATGGTCATCAGGCGGTACAGCGAGCGCTGGAGAACGCGACTGTCACCGTCGCCGATGGCGGGGACGATGCCCGTCGTCACCGAGTCGCCCGCGATGAGCGCGCGGCGCTCCGGGATGTACATCGACACGCCGTCTTCGCTATGCCCGGGCGTCGGGAACATCCTGACCGTGAGTTCCCCAAGGTCTAGCGTGAGTTCGTCGGTGAACGTCACCGTCGGCCATGCGAGCCGTTCGCGGTGCTCGTCGGCGGACATATCCCATCGGTCAGTCCACGCCGGGATCTGCCTGCGCATCACGCGCGGCGTGAAAGCGTGCGCGTACACCTCGCATCCCGCGAACGCCTCGGACCCGAGGACGTGATCGCCGTGGCCGTGGGTCAGCGCGAAACGTGAGACTTCGTAGCCACGGTTGCCCACGAAGTCGGCCATGGCGGCGCCCTCGGAGGCGTGCGTGCCGGCGTCGACGGGAAGCGCGTGCCGGCCACCGAGGAGGACGGCGTTTTTGCCCTCGGCGACAGCGTGGCCCACGGCGTAGACGCCAGGCGCGACCTCTTCAAACGCTGTGTCGCGTGCTGTCACCGGAGCTCCGTATTGTCAGGGCGTTCCGCATGTAGCCGAAGGCGGCGGCGTTCGCGTGGGGAGCCGCTTAGCCAGCCGGGCGCCGCGAACACGGCGTCGGCAGTCTCGCGCCCCGCGTCGTGTTCTTGCAACGTGAGGTCGGATGCCCGCATAGGGCCGAGCAGATCGCTGAGCGCGGCCACGAGACCGACGACGGTGTCGTCCTCCCTCACGGGCGAGGCGGCTATGTCCTCCGCAGGAGGCTGGGTTGCGAAGGCCTGATGGGCGTCACTCGGGTACGCGGCCTCCAACGTGTCGCGGGCAGGGGCGCGCAAACGCAGATAGCCCTGGTACAGCACGCCATCGCGCGTCCGACGGTCGGCGCCACCGGCGACCTTCCCCGCGGGGGTCACCAGGTCGTGGCAGTAGGCGCGGGTCATGCACCAGTTGGGCGACTCGCCGTCCGCCATCGCCGTGCCATCAGAATGGTTGGCGGCCACTCCGGCGCGCGCCAGCGCGCGGCGGACGCCCTCCATCGCGAGACGGTGCAGACCCTCGGCCGACGATGGCAGGTCGTAGCACGGCAGCGGGGCCACTAGGCTGAAGGTCAGCGCGCCGTCGTGCACGACCACGCCTCCTCCTGTGAGACGCCGCATGACGGCCATTCCCGCCGCGTCGCAGCCAGACATGTTGAGCGCGCGATCCGCAGCGACAGAATACCCAACCGTAATGGCGATGTCGGACCACCGATACACGCGGAGCGTGGGGCGCGACTCCTGTCCCTGCTGTCGGAGCAGCACGGCGTCCACGGCCATGTTGTAGGCGGCCCCGGAGGCGCCCATGTCGAGCAGGCGCCATGCGCTCACGCGTCCGCCGTCCATCGCAGCGACGGTTTGCGTGCCGCGGTCACCTCATCGAGCCGGCGGACGGGCGTAGTCAACGGGCGTTCCTTAACGCGTTCCGGCGCCTCCGCCGCCTCGAGTGCGATCTCGCGCATCGCGGCGATGAAGCCGTCCAGCGTCTCCTTGGACTCCGTCTCCGTCGGTTCGATCATGATGGCTTCGGGCGTCACGGCCGGGAGCGGGAAGTAGATCGTGGGCGCGTGATAGCCGTGGTCGAGCAGCGCCTTGGCGACGTCGGTCGCGGTGATGCCGTGGTCACGCGCGAGCGCGGTGGCCGACAGGACACACTCGTGCTTGCAGACCCGGTCGACAGCCGGTGGGTAGAGGTCGCGGAGCAACGCGAGGATGTAGTTGGCGTTCAGGACCGCGTGACGGCTGATGTCGCGCAGCCCGTCCGCGCCGTTCGAGATGATGTACGTGTACGCGCGCGCCAGAATGCCGAAGTTCCCGACGAACGACCGCATCCGGCCCACGGACTGAGGGCGGTCGTATTCCCACCCGTAGACGCCGTCGTCACTCGCGACGACCGGGACGGGCAGGAACGGCTCCAGGTCGGCTCGGACGCCCACGGGGCCGGCGCCCGGCCCGCCTCCACCGTGCGGGGTGGAGAAGGTCTTGTGCAAGTTGAGGTGCACGATGTCGAACCCCATGTCGCCCGGCCGCGCCGTGCCGACGATGGCGTTCAGGTTCGCGCCGTCGTAGTACACGAGGCCGTCGGCGTCGTGCACCATGTCCACGATCTCGCGCACGCGTGTCTCAACCACGCCGAGGGTGTTTGGATTCGTGAGCATGAGCGCGGCGACATCGTCGTCGAGCGCGTCCCGGAGAGCCTCGAAGTCCACCTCGCCGTTCGCGTTGGAGGGCACGGTGGTCGCCTCGTAGCCAACCAGCGCGGCGCTCGCCGGATTGGTGCCGTGCGCCGAGTCGGGAATCAGTACGCGCCGCTTCGCGTGACCCCTCTTGGCGTGATACGCCCGCACGAGCAGCATACCCAGCGCTTCGCCATGCGCGCCGGCCGCGGGTTGCAGCGTGAACGCGTCCATCCCGCATATCCCGCACAGACGTCGTTGGAGGTCGTCGCACAACGCGAGGACGCCCTGCGCCAATGAGTCCGGCGTGTAGGGATGCACACGCGCGAATCCAGGCATACCCGCCACGACCTCGTTCACGCGCGGGTTGTACTTCATCGTGCACGACCCGAGCGGGTAGAAGTTGGTGTCGATTCCGAAGTTCTGTTGAGACAGCCGCGTGAAGTGCCGCACCACGTCCAATTCGCTCAGTTCTGGGAACGCGGGCGGATCCTGACGGAGGTGCTCGGGCGGGATGAGGTCCGAGAACGGCGCGTCCGGCACGTCGCACGCGGGAAGTTTCACGCCCCGGCGGCCCGGCGTGCTGATCTCGAAGACGTACGGCTCGGCCAATCGTGTGTCCCTTCCGTCGACGTTGCCCGCGTGCGGCGCTCGCTCGGATTGTAGGCACTTCCCTCCCGCCGCGGCAACCGATCACCGCACCGGTGCAGAGGCCGGACTGGTCACATAGCCGCGACCTACAGGCAAAGGCACCGCCGCACGTAGCGCCACCGGCGCTTCGGCCACGCACTCCGACGTCGGACGCCTTCCGCGCGCCTCCTGAGGAACGCGAGGTCCAGGCGAAGACGGCGCCGATCCGAGTCGAACTCAAGACCAAGCCTGAGCTGCGTCTCACCGGACGACGCCGGCCGGGGTGGCTGCGCGTGGTCGTTGTCGGCTCGCGGCGTCCAGCGCGAGTCCACGCGTGGCGGCGTGCCAGGGCGCTTCGTAGCGACCCCGCGCGATGGGTCGCGAGGGACGATGCCCGACCCAGGTCGGCGCGAGTGTGCGCGCGGCATCGCACTCTCTCCCGGCTCGGTATCTGCCGACGGTCCTCGCCGCCGCGCTGCCCTGCGGGTTCCTACACGCGGTCAGGATCGGCCGTGCCCGTCTCCGCGCTGTCGGAGTCACGCGCCCGGGAGTGATCGTCCGACGTGCCCTCGACCAATGAGGGCTCGCACATGGCGATGAACTGCTGTAAGAAGCTGAAGTTGGCGTGCGACAACGGGGCCGGCGTCCGCAACAAGGCGACGCCGCCGCCGATCAGGGGTATTGTCAACTCCACGGTCCCCGGCGCGGCACCGACGTCCGTGGCGACGTCGTTCCGGCCCGCACGCGGGCCGGCGGGCGACGCCGTCTCGCGCTCGACAGTGACCGCTGCAGGGCCGTCGTCGGGGTCGTTCGCCATGTCATCGGGCGTGGCCGTTGCGGCGTCCCCGATGAGACCCGCGAACTCCAGCGTGGCCCTGAAGTCGCGCACGAACTTCCCAACAGTGTCCTTGTTGACGCGGTACGTGGACTTCAGAGCGAACTCCAGGTTCGCGTCCGATGGCAACTGCGATCCCTCGCCTAGGTTCTCCCAGATGGCGGCGTAGAGCTTCGGGGACAGCGCCGCCCGTCGTATCGCTTGCTCGCGCTCAGGCGAGTCAGGGCGATCATCCATGACGATCGCCTGGCCGAGAGGCGTCAACCGGACGCGGCGATCGTCGGACTTGCCGTCCCGCTCCACAAGCCCAAAGTAACTGAGCGCGGCCAGCGCCCGCCCACCGTTGCCGTTCGTATGCGCATAGCCCATGTGCTCAACAGCTACCTGGGCCGGCACCCACACGAGGCCGTCCTGGTTCCAGAGGGCCTGCGCTTTTTCGATTGCTACTCGTAACGTGAGAGCGGGATGCGCGGGGCTGCGGTGCCTCGCGGCTTTGTATTCACTCGACATCTGACACGCCCTCCCGGCACCTAGAGATCTCCTGCTTCCCTAG
>JABGQA010000166.1 GCA_018644665.1 Candidatus Poribacteria bacterium | reverse complement strand
CAACGGCGATCTGGAGTTCTACAAGATAGCCACCGCGATGGATGTCGGCGAACTGGTCCCGATCGTGTGGATGGAGAGGGATTCGTTGGATGAAGGGATCAAGGGCGTGGGACAGGCGCCCATGATTCCCGTCGCGGCGGCGATCGGGAACGCGGTGAAGAACGCCCTCGGCGTCGGCGTCAACCGGTTGCCGATGACCCCCAGGCGCGTGTTGGAAGCCCTTCACGGCGTGTAGTCTCCACCACCGGGAAATGCGTGCTCAGGAACGCGCCGCGCGCCGCGTCTATGTACCGGAAGGGCATGGCATGCGCGATCGGTCGGACCGAGAGCTCGTGCGAGCGTCTCAGGGAGGCAGCGCGGAGGCCTTCGGTGTGCTCGCCCAGCGGCATGAGACGCAGGTCTACGCCGTGACGTTCGGCGCCCTGCTGGATCGCCGCGACGCCGAAGACGCCGCACAGAACGCCTTCCTCAAAGCATGGGAGCGACTGCACACCCTCCGTCAGCCGGAGAGCTTCCCGGCCTGGTTAGCGCGCATCGCGTATACGTGCGTCGCAGACATCCGGCGCCGCGGATCGAGAGAGGTCGTAATGGACGTGCACGCGGTGTTTGCCGAAGAGCCACAGGAGACCGTGGATCAGGAGCAATTCGCCGTCCGCGAAGACATAGCACGGTTTGTCGAGGCGGGACTGAGAGCGCTGCCGGAGGGCCTCCGCGTTGCGCTCACCATGCGCTATATCGGTCAGCAGACGTACGCCGAGATCGCGCAGAGCCTGGCCGTCAGCGAGAACGCCGCGCACCGCCGTGTGTCGACGGCCAGGACGCGGCTGCGCGAGCATTTCGTCCGGGCGGGCACCGAGCAGGAGTGCCTCGAGCTGCTGCACTCACGCTGGCTTGTGGCGCCATCTGGCCTCGCGGTTGCCGGCCCGGTGATGGAGTTGGTTGAGGCGCGGGGGACGCCTGGCGCGCGGAAGGCTGCGTTGGCGCCGTCCGCCGGGTTGCTGCCCGCGTTCGTCGGCGCGATCGCGGTCGTTGTCTCTCTGCTCGTCGGCCTGTCGCTTCGGGCCGTGGACGTCACGACGCTCGCAGGCCGGGATGCCGGCATCCCGGTCGACACGTTCGCGCGTCGGCGCCCGCACAGTCAGGCGGCCCTGTTCGTGCCTACGGCGCCGGCGCGCGTCCTTGTCAGACCCGGTGACGAGAACGCGAACTGGCGGGCATGGCTGCCGAACACGGACGCCAGGATTCCCGAGGTCACGGTCGAACACTTCAGCACGCCGCCGTTCGGGATGGTGTCCCGCAATTCGGAGGGCGCGTACCGGACGTTTGAGCCGGCGCGCGGCGAGGTCACGTGCGAGCTATGGCTGAAACCTGCCCGCGGCGTTTACGACACCCATCTTTACCTGCTGAGCGATGGGCAGCAGGCCTGGCCCATCCGGCGGGGTTGGGCGTGGTACGACGGAGTGGCAATCCGAAAGCACGGATCATCCGGGTGGTGGCAACACGGTTCACCGGGTGAGCCTATCGAGAACCACATCTCCGTGCCATACACCCGTGAAGCCGGGTGGACGCCGTTCGCTCCGGTCGAGCCCGGTGGTCAGCACGTCAGAATCGTGCATCGCACGCCTACAGGCCGTTACGACATCTACGTGAACGGGCGCCGCGTGGCCCGCGACGTCCATGCGCCCAAGACACAGAGCAAGCCGATCACAGGCATTTGGATCGGCGGGTTCGCCATGAACGGGAGCTTCGCGCCGGCGCCAACGTACTTCGACGACCTCAGGGTGACCGTCCGCCCAATCAGGCGCTGGTCGCCCCACATCTTCGCCGACACCACGGGCCCGTAGCCGTGTGGCCCGCGCGTATCAATAAGGACAGATCCATGCGACACCGACAAGAACGACTTCTCCTATGCGTAGCGACCCTTCTATTTGTGCTGTCGAGGTCTGGAATCGCGGTCGTCTGGGAGCAACTGCCCGGCCCGTCGGGTGGCGAGATGGCTTCAGTTTTCGAGGCGTCCGACGGGATGGTCTACGCCGGCCACGCTGACGGCGGAGGCGTGTTCCGCTCGTCCGATGGCGGCGTGACGTGGGTACGTAAGAGCAACGGCCTGGGAACGGCATCAGGGCTCGCGTTCGCGGAGGCCAGCGGGTACGTACTCGTCGGCGGGTTCGGCGGCGGCGTGTTCCGCACGGGCGATCAGGGCGAAACGTGGGCCGCGGCAGGTCTGGACCAGTCCGTCCACAGCCTGCACGCCATTGTATGGCCCGACGCCTCCGAGTCACTGTTCGCGGGCGTCGGATACCCCGAGTTGGTTGCGGGCGGGGTGCACCGCTCCGATGACGCCGGCGCCACGTGGACGCTCATGGACAATGGATACGTCCTCGATGCCGGCTCCGTCACCGGGACGGCGACAGCGCTCACCTCCATCGACTGGGGCGACGGGACGATTTCGCTCTTCGCGGGCATCCACCAGCACGGCGTATACCGGTCGGACGACGGAGGAGCCCTGTGGGAGCCCAAGGTCGCAGGTCTTCCCCTGTCAACGAAGGGGAACCGTGTCGGTCTCGCCGCGCTGGGTACTACGCTCTTCTACACCAATTCCACGAGCATCTACCGGTCGACGGACGGCGGATCCACATGGGCGCCAGTCACCGGGACGCTGCCGGTGAACGCCAGCGCGGGCAGACGCCTTCATTCCGTGCACGTGCATGGCGGCAGCGTGTTCGCCAGCATCAACACCGACGGCATCTACCGGTCCGGCGACAGCGGAGATACCTGGACGCGGAAGAACAGCGGGATATTCGATGGCGGCCCGACGCAGGAATCCCTCGCCACCGTCGATGCCGACGTTTTTGTGGCCGGCGGGGCTGGGATCTATCGCTCAACCGACAACGGTGAGTCATGGACCACATCGCACGAAGGCATTCACCATGCTGTTATCCACGACCTCCTCTGGCACGGCGGGGCGCTGTACGCGGCCACCGAGGCGGGCGTCGCGTACTCGGCCGACGACGGCGTGACATGGGTTCAGGGCGGGGGCATCAGCGTACCGGGCATCAACGCCATCGCTGCCGACGGCTCTGTCCTCTACGCAGCAGCGAGGGGATGGCCCAACGGCGAGGCGGTTATCAAGTCCACCGATGACGGCGCGTCATGGACACCTGTCAGCCCGGCCGACGAGACCATATATCGGGTGGTCGCTCACGGCGGGTACGTCTTTGCCGCAAGCCGGGGCGCGGGCGTGTTCCGGACCTCCGACGGAGGCACCACATGGATCGGTGTAAACAACGGACTGACCGGCTCCGCGCTGAGTAGCAGCTTCGTGATATCCAGGGCATCGCGGCTGCTCCTTGCAGCGTACGACGGGCTCTACTACTCCGACGACGCCGGGGACAACTGGACACTGTCTTCGTTGGCGGGACCATCAGTACTGGCGCTATACGACGCGGGCGCTACCGTCTACGCGTCGACGACTGACGGGTCGATCTATACATCCTCAGACGACGGCAGCACGTGGGTCACCACGGGTGGATCGCCGGGGAAAGCCTTCGCAGTCGCAGAGGCTGGAGGCAAGTTGTTCGCGGCCACGCACGTGGTGGCTCGCTCTGACGACGGCGGCGCTACATGGGTGAGTGATGCTGTCGGCCTTGATGTCCACAGCGGCAGCAATCCCGTCTGGGACATCGAGGTCGTCGGCGACACGCTCTACGCCGCGACGCACGACGCGGGCATCTTCGTCGCGCAGCTCAGCGCCGGCGCGGTGTCACTCGACGTCACTTCGCTCGACTTCGGCGTCGTCGAGAAGGCGGCGACCGGTTCAGCGTCGTTCGTCGTCACGAACACCGGTGACGACATCCTCACCGTCTCCGACATCACGTCCTCGAACGCCCAATATGTCGCGACCCCGGCCGCGTTCGCACTCGACATCGGGCTGACGCAAACAGTCGACGTCGCCTTCACGCCGACGGTGGTTGGCTGGGAGACGGCCGACCTGTCGATCGTCCACGATGGCTCCGGCGGCCCGGCGAGCGTCAGCGCGTCCGGCATCGGCCGCGTAGCGGGAGCGGGCGACCTGCTCGCCGAGACGCGCATCGCCTACGTTGTCAGCGGCGACATCTACATGATCGCGCCCGATGGCTCGGGGAACGTCATCATCAACGACGAGCCGGAGGGAGACTACACGCCGCGTTGGTCGCCGGATGGCGCCAAGGTCGTCGTGTCCTCCGAAAGAGGGGGTCAGATCCCCGGCGACATATGGGTCATCGACACGGACACGGGGGAGGCTGCGGGTCTCACGGTCGATCCTGCGGCCGATGCCGATGCTTCCTTCTCGCCCAACGGGACGCAGATCGCCTTCATGTCGGGACGCGACGGAAACAACGAGATCTTCGTCATGGGCGCCGACGGCTCGAACCCGGCGAACATCACGAACAGCAGCGCGAGTGACCGCGAGCCGGTGTGGTCGCCGCTGGGAGGCAAGATCGCGTTCGTCAGCGACGCGGTCATTCACACCATCGACATCGACGGCCAGAACCTCACGCGTGTCACGAATGGCGTGGGTCCAGAGGGATTGCCGAGTTGGTCGCCTGACGGCGCCAAGATTGCCTTCTACCGCACGGCGCCGGGGGTGGCGAGGGACATCTACGTCATTGAGACCGACGGCTCCAACGAGGTCCGAATCACTACAGATCCGGCCGATGACCGCGAGCCGACTTGGTCGCCCGACGGCACGAAACTCGCGTTCACGTCACCCCGTGACGGCGGCGACGACATCTTCGTCATAGACGCGGACGGCTCGAACCCCACGAACATCACGGCCGCTGGCGTCAGCGGTCTTCTCGCCAACTGGTCTCCGTACCTCGCGTCGATACCCACGCCCGGCGCTGTGACTCTGGACGTACAGGACGACCAGGGGCAGATAGGCGGCACGGCGACGATCGAGATAACGACCACCGACCTGAGCGATCGCAACGTCGGGTCGATCAGCCTGTCTCTCACATATGACGACACGCTCCTGACTCCCGTGATCGAGAACACGGCGTTCGGCGTGATCCCTGCCGACTGGGCCACGTCGCAGAACGTCGACACGCCCGGTCAACTCAACATCTCGATGGCCGGGGGTTTACTGAATCCGGTGGTGGATCCGGGCGGGACGCTCGTGACGGTGAAGTTCGACGTCAGCGCGACGGCGACCGCGGGCGCCACGAGCCCGCTCCAGCTCACGCGGGCCGACCTGAACGAAGGCCTCGTGGCATCGGCGACGCTGCCGGGGACGTTCACGGTCCTTGTGCTGGTCATCGGTGACGTCAGCGGCAACGGCGTGCCGACGGCGTACGATGCCGCCTGGCTGCTTGACTTCGTCACCAACCGACTCGTTGGGACCATCGAGCCGTTCCCAATCGAGCTGACTCCGCCCACGTGGGCCGACCTCCCGATAGACCACGAGGACGCGCTCGTCGTGGCGAACGCCGAGGACGACGGGACGACGCCGACGGACGAGACGATCATGTCGAGCGACGCCGCGGCGCTTCTCAGATACGATGTCGGCCTCGTAGACGATCTGCCGGTTATCGTCGCCCCGGGCGGCGCCCCCGTAGCGGACGCCGGTGGCTACCGGCTTACAGGCGACGCGAGCTCCGACCGCCCCAGCGCGCGCATCGTCGTCACTCTCGACCTGAGTGGAGTCGTCGGAGCGCGTTCCGGCGAGTTACTGCTGGGGTTCGATCCCACACTCCTGCGACCCGTGTCGGCCACCGGCAGCGGCACGAACCGCGCGCCGCTCATCGCGCACAGTGAGGGCGAGGGCCAGTTCGCCGTTGCATTCGCTTCCGCGCGGCCGCTAACCGGGCGTGACGCGTCGCTCAGGATGGAGTTCGAGGTCGCCGCCGACACGCGTCGCGCCGTCGAGAGTGCAATACGCGTGCGGAGCCTGCGGCTGAACGGCGCGAAGGTCGATCCAGGCTTCGAGTACGCGTTCAGAGTCCGGCCGTACGAGTTCCGCCTGTACGCGAACTACCCCAACCCGTTCAACCCGGAGACATGGATCCCCTTCGAACTCGCCGTAGATTCTGACATCGCCGTCCGCATCTACGGCTTCGACGGCAGCGTCGTCCGCACGCTGGACCTGGGATACCAGCCGATGGGCGAGTATCAGGCGCGTCAGAGTGCGGCGTATTGGGACGGTCGTAACGACACAGGAGAGCGCGTCGCCAGCGGTGTCTACATCTACGAACTCCTCGCAGGCGACCAGCGCGCCGTAAGAAGGATGGTCATCAGCAAGTAGCGACGGAGGAAGCCGGGCCGACAGCGTCACCAAGCGCCGTAGGCCCGCTCCCGTCGTCCCGCGTCACCACAACACGGGCTGATGACCATGGATCAGGAAGACCGACACGACGCGCCAACAGACCGGAGTCTCGTACTGCTCACAAGGCAGGGGGATGGCCGCGCGTTCCGCCTACTCACGGAGCGCTACACGCCGCTCGTGGCATCCGCGCTGCACCACAGGCTATCCGACCAGCGCGATGTCGAGGACGAGATCCAGGAGACGTTCCTGAGCGCCTACCGCGGCATCGACGCGCTGGACGACCCGGAGCGGTTCTCGGGTTGGGTTGCGCGCATCGCCGTCAACCGCGCGCATACGCGCATGCGTCAACTGGCGAGACAGAGGGAGATCCCCTCAGGCACGCGGGAGATGCTGGACCAGGTCGGGCGCCACGACGTGTGGACGTGGCAATACGGTCTCTCGTGGCTTCTCGGTCGTGAAGCGCTCCGATCCGCCGTGGACCGATTGCCCGGCGACTGCCGTGATCCTGTCCTTCTCTGGGCGGTCGAGGGGTATTCCCTCGTGGAGGTGGGGGACCGGCTCGGCGTCTCCGAGAAAGTGGCGTCCAGGCGGATCCGGCGGGGATGCCGGCAGATCTGTACCGGCGCCGAGGCTGCGGCGTAGGCCCTGTAATCTGGGCCGCCGCCGCGCTATCCTCATCTCGATCCTACACAGGCCAGGACTGTGACCTCCAATGCGTAGATTCCGGCCCTGTGGCAAGGATCGTACGGGAGACCCCTTTCTCCTATCGCCCCGCGTCGGGCCGACTACCGCGTCGCGGGGCGGCTCGTGCCCGCCTCATTTCCGATAATCGTCATTATCTGGACTTTGTCCGTTCATGCGGCGTAGCAGAGGGCATTGCTCAGGCGATCGACCATATGCCTCTTCAATTTCCGCACATCGTCGATTTCTGGCGACATGCAGTAAATGGAATACGCCCACAGCAAGCGGCGCACTGAGGCGAGAGCGTCGGAGAACGTGGCGGTCTCCTTGGCATACCACGCCGTCTGTCGAACCGGCAGAGCTCCTCGCTTCGCGCGCCGATCCGCCATCAGTGTGATGATGGAGAACAGACCCAACAACGCGGGCGTGGCGCGCTGAATCGCCAGGTCGCTCCACTGGCGTTGCGTCTCGATTCCCAGATGCGCACGGGCTTCTTGGAACGTCGTCTCCACCTGCCAGCGGAGCATGAACCAGGACAGTATCTGCGCCGGGTCCACGGAGGGGTCGGTGCACAGCAACGCCTGGGTCGGGAACTTCCCCAACGGATCTCTAGCCACCACCCAGCGGATCGGTACCGGCTTCACGCCAATGTGATACCAGACCGCCGTGGCGGAGAGGATCTCCACGGGTCGCTCAGAGTGGCTATACCAGCGGGGCAGGATGATCTGTGTCCAGCGTGTCCTCTTGTCTTCTATGACCGACTTGATCGTCGGAAGGCGTTTCTCCTTGAGCCGTGGTCGACCCAACTGCCCTGGCTTCCTAGGCGCCGGCGGATCATACAACGCCGCGTTCAAGCGCAGACGGGTCACCATCGTCACCGGATTCGCCAGGGAGATACAG
>JABGQA010000035.1 GCA_018644665.1 Candidatus Poribacteria bacterium | reverse complement strand
CTCTATGACGGGCACGCCATCGCCGCCGTGGCCGCAGTGAACCCGCACATCGCCGGTATGCCGCATGCTCGTGGGCGCAATGCTGTCGGGGTCGCTCGTGTGCTTGGGCGAATGGGGCAAAGGCCGCGGGAAGGAGGCCTCAGCGTGGCGGGGCATGTCGTTTGCATCGCAGTCGTGATCACGGCGATGACCGCCTTCAGCGCCGTGACCAACGCTCGACCCGCGCACGACCTGACACCCGTCCAGGATTCGGCGAAGCATGTGCACATGCAGTTGACCACCGAGCTACGCGCGCACTTGAAGCAGGCGACCCGCCAGGTCCTATGCGCCTGCGGCGGCTGTCCGCCGGTGCTGCTGGACGACTGCATCTGTGCTACCGCGCGCGATCTCAAAGACGAACTGGCGACCCAGATGCTCGCCGGGAGGTCGGTCGACGCGATGGTTGCCGCGTATGTCGCTGAATACGGCTCCGAGCACCGCGCGGCGCCCACGAAGGAGGGGTTCAATCTTCTCATATGGATCTTCCCGGCGATCGCTACCCTAGGACTCGGCGCGCTGTTCTGGGCGCGTGCGACTCTCCTAGCGAGACCTCGGGACGAGCGCGCGCAGCCGGACGACGCTCTGCTCGCGGAGTACGGGCATCGGATTGAGGGTGAACTGAGCCGGCGAGGGAAGCCATGACCGACAGCACGGCACGGAAGACATGTGGCGACGGACGCCCGGGACATAGCCGAAGGCGGGCGTATGGCGCGCGCCACGGCCACCGTCGCGGTGTTGCTCACGCTATCCGTCGTGGCACGCGCCCAGCCGGGCCATGGCCTGACGCCGGTAGAGGACCCGTCAAAGCGCGCGCGCGTGCAGCGTGGTGGAAAGTCGAGTTTGGGAGAACCCTGGGAACGCCAGTGTAGGGTTACTGAAGGACGCGTCAGGTGACCGGCGGACATCGGCGTGTTCCTGATGCTCCGTTACCACTTTCGCCATTCCGCACCGACTCCGGTTGGCGTTGTACGTGGCCGACGGTCACGGCTTGAGACATATCATGTGCTACCGGACGCCAAGGATGCATGAAAACTGGGCCGATGGTACCGACCGGCACGGTAAGTGCAGTGGACCTGCGGCTTACGCCACGTTGGCATCAGATCACACGGCCGAATACCAGGGGTCGTAAGGCTTGGGCGAGCGCTGGGTATTCCGGTCGGGTCCATGCGTTCAGGCCGCCCAATCTGGCGGAGAATCGTGCCAAGTTCCTCCGTCAGCCCGATTTTACATGCTTCCGGACGCCAAACCGTATTCCGAGCGCCCGAGCGCAGTCCACGGCGTCGTCCAGCGATTCGATCCATAAGCTGGAGTATCGAAGGACTGGGAGAGACCGCCGTGCTGGGTCTGCAGCCCCCATATGTCCGACGTGAGTTCCATAGCGCCTTGCGGCAGCGGGATCATGAAGAACGCGGTCGTGGCCGTCTCCCGGCAGGAGTGGCTGTTGCTGCCCTGGAGAGCAAGGACAACGCGGTCGTGTTATGCGCTGTACGTCTCCGTCCTAGGCCTCAGCGCGCGAATCAGCATCCACGCTAGCGTCGTCAATGTCGCGAGGAGCGCCACAAAGAACAGCCCCAACACGAGTGGCTGCATCTGTACGGCCATCTCGGAGACGTACGGCTGTAGCCTGTGCCGGCGCAACACGTCCCGCGCCAGGACCATGGCCACGACCCCCCCGGCCAGCGACGCCATCCCGAAAACCGGCAACGCAATCCCACGACCCGGACGACCTGCGAGGAGTAGCAGCAGAGCGGCGACCGCTGCCAGCGCAACCCCCGCGACCACAAGCGATGTCGCGAGTCCGTCCGCGCCAAGGAATAGCCTCCGAGACGATTCAGGCAGCGAGAACAGAAACGCTGGTCCGAAGGTCACCTGCGCGGCCGTTGCCGCCGTGACAACCAACGCTCCGGATCTCACAACCCAGGAACCGTACTCGGCACAAGTCCGACGGGCGAATAGCCCATACGCGACGACAAAGGCGCCGGATACCGCGAGCGCGCCCACGAGGACATGCGCATACCGCGCCAGCGACGCGAGGGTGATCTGCGGATTCAAGCCATGCGGCGCATACGCGTCCGCCCAGCGTTCCGGAGCCAGCATGAGCGCGATGTTGCTCGTGTACAGCAGCCCGACGATGACCAGCAGCGCCGAGGACCCCCACGCGATCCTCGTGCGCATAGGTCTGTCCGCGCCTGCGCGGAACGCGTTCACATAGAGACCGTAGTACGCGATGGTCAGGATGCCGACAATGGCCAGCCACGGTACCGCCATAAGGATGCTGGACGAGTAGAAGAACTGTCCGTACAGCACCTGCACGAAGAGCAACGGAGCAACGCCGGTCGTGATTGCGGTCGCGGCAGCGTATGGCAATGCCTTCGCCAGCCCTCGACCCAGCCGGTCGATGCGGGAGCCAGGAGACTTCCTCCCACGTGCCACCGCCAACGCGGCGACGATCCCGCCGCCGAGAAGGACGTTCATCGCCAGTGCGTGCAGCGTAAACGTGAGCAACAGCAGAAACTGTACAACCCATGCCGGCGCCGGCAGCGGAATCGGGTCGGGCGACGGTATCGGCGGCGCGATCGCGCTACCCGCCAGCAGTATCACCGGCGTCCACATGGGCCGTCTCCTCGGATCTATAGTTCAGAGCGTACAGCCACGCAGTAAGCGCTTGCTTCTCCGCTGCAGAACCCACGAACGGGGGCATGAACGCGCGCAATTCATCTAGTCGCTCTGTCTGGTATGCCAAGAACTCCCGGCTCCAGCCGTACACTAGCGGCTTGATGCCGTTGAAACCCTGTACAGTGTGGCACGACTGACACTGTCCCCGGAACAACTCACGTCCGGCCGCCATGGTCTGTTGTGGGTCGCCCGGGTC
This sequence comes from Candidatus Poribacteria bacterium, assembly GCA_018644665.1. Classification (GTDB taxonomy): domain Bacteria; phylum Poribacteria; class WGA-4E. The sequence continues at coordinate 5,273 of JABGQA010000035.1, read as the reverse complement.
GAAATCCCGCACGCTCGCCCACGTCGCTCCCGAGAGATACCCGTCTCGGGCGTAGTCCCGCTCTCCGCTGGCGAGCGTCCCGTTGGAGTACATGTACCCGTGGATGATGTAGGGCTTCCGCACCGCCTCGCGGACCCACTCCGTGACACCCGTCGCCAGTAGAGCGATCACAAGTAGTAGGGCCCCCATCGCAGGCGTGAACTGCGCGGGCTGCCGGACCCCAAGGAAGTACACCGCCGGAAAGAGGATGGCTGAGAACAGTACGCTTAGGGTCGCAACCATCATCACGACCGGGGCGCCACCCGTGACGATATGTAGCGACAGTTCTGGTAGCGCAAACTGGTACCAGATCCCGCCGACTAGGAAGAGCGGTATGGCCGCAAGAACCCACCGCGAAGCAAGCGGGACCACCTGCATTTTCACATCATCGGATTCGCGCGCCCCGGTGAACATCGCATACACGCCGGCCAGCGCCAGCGTCACAGCGGTACGGACGATGACGGAAGGCAGGTAGGACGGGTTGAAGAAGCCGTGCCAGAACGAGCGCGTCTCGAGCCACTTCCCGGGCGTCAGCATGAACGACAGCATGCCGTTGATGACCAGAAGGCTTGCGAACGCCGCAATGAAGTAGATCCACGCCATCAGGTTGTGAGAGTGCCGATCCAGTCTGTCCCAGGTCGCGTAGTAGATGAGAATCGCAGCGATCTCAACGACGAAGAAGCACCACTCGATCGCCCACCCAAACGCGAATGTGTGGATGAGCATGGACGTCGCGGCCGGATGCACGAGCGCGATCACGAACCAGATGCCCACGCCGCTTACCGCGCCGAAGACAACTGTCAGAAGCAGAAAGAACTTGGAGTGTGTCCGCACGTAGCTGAGGAGCCCGGCATCGCCAAGCTGCGCAGCGCGGCGCTCCGTCAGGGCCAGAAACAAGCCGCCGCCAACAGCGAAGTGGGACACGAACACGTGCAGGACGGCGATGATGCCTATGAGCATGCCGCCGCCCAGGTAGGGTGGGTCCCAGTGCGGATAGTCCATGCGGATGTCTCGTCTCGTGTACTAGATAGCTCGCCGTCAGGATACTAGCTCGCCGTCCTCGACCCACCAACGTAGTCGACGCTATGTCTTGAACACCTCTGACGCGATCCGTGCGCGATCCGCGAGGTTCTTGTCGCTGATCTGCGGGCAGATGCGCCTGTTCTCGATGTGGGTATGACCTAGCCAGTCCTGCGAAGACGAGTTGATGTCCCATGTCGAGGGGCGGGACAGCGCACGCGTGCCGAAGCGCGTGGAAGTGAGGCTACCCCCATGTGCTGGGCACGGGTCTCTTCGCCACTCCGTATGGAGTGCGGACGTCGGTGAAAGCCCAATCGTCCCGGTGGTGGTGGCCGTAGCGAAGCGATCCATGATGCCGCGGACGTCCGGATGAGTGTACTGCGCATGAACCTGTCTCGCCTGTGGGGAGCGCTGCGGGAGCTGGCCTCCTCGCACGCGGACGGACACTATGTTCCCACGCGCTGGCGCACCCCACGGTAGGTGACGTCGACACACGTTCCCGGCACGGAGGCATCAGTGGCCGGAGTGAAGACACCGAGACCTAGACTTCGGCGGCGGTGTGATGGATGTAGGGATCGTGCGACGTTTACTTAGCATGACCCGTCGCGTCCTGTGCGACATCATGGAGTTCCTGTGGTCGCACGCTCGTCAACTCCCTCTCTCTACCACCGCGCGATATCCGAGGCGTGCAGAAGTTAACAGCGCAGCGTCGGCCCGGGCGCCATAGCGCCGCAGAAATGCCCCATTTGCCGTGATCCCGCTGTGCATCGTCCAGGCGGTCTAGCTAATATGGTACCGATCGCACCGGGCGCCTGCGTTTGACGGAGGCTCACATGAGGAATGCTGCGCGGATATCGTATCCGACGTTGCTGTTCATCCTCCTTCTCCTGCTTCCCGTCATGGTAGTTGGCGCTGCCCATGTGCTCACGCACGCCGCTTACGACGATCACTGCGTCCTCTGCCTTCTATATCACGCAATAGCGGCTGCCACTGCGACGGCGGCTATGTGGCGAATCGACCACGCGATCACTCGGCCACGCTCCACCCCCGCCCGCGCGGAGCGACCATGCGGTAGACGTCCACGACCTTCGGGGCGCTCTCCACCGACCCTCTGATCTGCCTATACCGGCATGAGTGACGGCGATTTCAGCGGCGAAGGCGGGCCCTATCCGCCGTCGCCGCTAAGGATCAGAGGGCATTCGCATGACTCCCAAACGCATCGCGACGTTGAGCGCCTTAGCGCTCGTTCTCACTCTTCCGAAATGCCTACGTGCGCAATCCTCCACAGTCACCGGCGTGTCGAGAGCCGCGAACCCGGCTATCAGCGCGAACGTCCTGTACATCGCGGCCGCCTCTCTTGGCGACCCCGAGCACGAAGCCGGACACGATGAAGACGATTACGGCGCGGAAGAACACCCCGAATCTGGACACAACCATGACCACGGAACTCCTGGCGCGAACGTCCAGGAACTAGAACTCCGCCTGACCTCCTTTGTGGATCCCCACATGAAGGCCGACATCACCCTCGCAACACACGGTACCGCGGACGCCGAAGTGGAGGAAGCCTTCGTCACGACGGTTGGTCTGCCCGCCAACCTGGCGCTAAAGGCCGGGAAGTTCCTTGGCGCCTTCGGCAAGCAGAATCCGCTCCACACGCACCAGTACCCATTCGTGGAGCGTCCGCTCGTCCATGAGGACATTCTCGGCGGGGAGGGACTCAACGAGGGGGGTGTCGAGTTGAGTTGGCTGCTCCCGACAGACTGGTATGCAGATCTCACGGGTGGCGTCTACAACGGAGACAACCCGAGGCTCTTCCACAGCGAGGACGAGAAGGATGTCGCGCTACTCGCCCGATTATGCAGCCTGTTCGACCTGAACGACGCAACGACGTTGGAACTGGGCGTCTCTGGTCTTACAGGCCGTGAGGAGGGAACCGACACCCGCTCGAGCGTCACGGGCGCCGATCTGACGGTGAAGTGGGCTCCCCTGGAAACCCAGCGGTACAGAGCGCTCACGGTGCAGGCGGAGTACCTACGCGCCCGCGTGAGGGACGACGTGACGGATGGCGGCCAGGGCCTCGTCCAGTTGCGGCTGAGCCGCCGCTGGTGGGCCCAGGGGGCGTACGACTGGATGACCGAGGCCGATCACACAGCTTCGCAAGCACGTGCGTTGGTGGCGTATGTGCCCACGGAGTTCCAGGCCCTGCGCTTGCAGTACGCCGCGACGTTCCACGAAGGGGCGGACACGGCCCATCGAGTGTCGCTCCAGTACAACTTCACCATCGGGTCACACCCCGCGCACGCCTACTGATCGAAGGGAGGTACTCTCATGCGGAGATTCGGCATGTTGATGTGCGTCAGCGCTCTGTTCTTCCTAGGAGTGCGCGCGGCGCGCGGTCTACAGGTAGTGACCACGACAACCGATCTAGCCGCGCTCACGCGGGCCGTGGGCGGGGAATATGTGGACGTGTACGCCATCGCAAAGGGGGCGCAGGATCCGCATTACGTTGCCGCGAAGCCGAGCTACATCCGCAAGGTGAACCGCGCGGACTTACTCGTCTATACCGGCCTGGAGTTGGAAGTCGGGTGGCTTCCACTGCTCATCGAGGGAGCGCGGAACCGGGCACTGACACCTGGGGCCGCCGGTCTGCTCGATGCTTCCACGGCCGTGGAGAAACTCGAGGTACCTCACAGCGAGGTGGATCGCTCGCAGGGCGACGTCCACCCGGAGGGCAACCCACACTACCTGCTGGACCCGCGTAACGGCGTGCTCGTAGCGGAGCTTATCGCCGACCGCCTGTGCCAGTTGGACCCGGCACACGCGGACGAGTACACCACCGCACAGGCCCTGTTCGCGTCGGAAACGGCGAGCCGCATCGAGGACTGGGAAGAGAGGCTGCGGGCCGTCGGGGGGATATCTCTTGTGGCGTTCCATCGTACGTGGACCTATCTCGCTGCGTGGGCGAACCTGCGGATTGCCAACTACATCGAGGAGAAGCCGGGCATCCCGGCGGGCCCGCGACATCTTGCAGCGCTGGTGGACCAAATGACGGCGGAAGATATCGGGGTGATCGCGGTCGCGCACTACAATCCGACGCGATCAGCGGAGTCGCTCGCAGCGCGTACAGGAGCGCGCATGCTTGTGCTGCCCGCGGCAGTGCTTGCCTCCAACGACGTGGATGAATACGCCGACATGCTCGAGCGGGTGGTGCAGGCCTTCGAAGCCGTGGGGAGGGATGGACAATGATGGACTTCCTCTCGATCATGGCGCCCCCGTTTGCCGCATGCCTGGTGCTCATGGGTATTCACACGTACCTCGGCGTCCACGTCCTTGCCCGCGAAGTGATCTTCGTGGACCTGGCGCTGGCACAGGTAGCCGCCTTGGGGGCGGCGGTGGCGTTGGTCATCGGCCTGGAAGCCGGAAGTACGGCTGCATACACCCTGTCGCTGGCGTTCGCGCTGCTCGGGGCGGGGCTGTTCACCGCGACGCGCACTCGCCGCCACGACGTGTCACAGGAAGCGGTGATCGGCATCGCCTACGCCGTGGCGGCCGCGGCGACGATACTGGTGATGGACCGTCTGCCGCACGGCGCGGAAGAGATCAAGGCGCTGCTGGTGGGGTCAATACTGTGGGTCTCCTGGGGGAAAGTACTCGCCACGGCCGCGCTCTACGCGGTCATCGGCGCGCTGCACTGGGTGTGGCGAGAGCGCTTCCTGACGATCTCCTACGACCCGGAAGAGGCATCCCGCCGCGGGTATCGCATTCGCCTGTGGGACTTCCTGTTCTACGCGACGTTTGCCGTGGTAGTCACCAGGTCAGTGCACATCGCGGGCGTGTTGCTCGTGTTCTGTTTCCTGATCGTACCCGCCGTCGGCGCGTCCCTGTTCACCCGTGACCTCCGTTCGCGTCTCCTGCTCGGTTGGCTGATGGGCACGGTCGTGAGCATGGTCGGCTGCGCTTTGTCGTATCTCTGGGATCTGCCAACCGGCGCCACGGTCGTGTGCACATTCGGCGCTGCGCTCGCCGCGCTCACGTTGATCAGGGTATCGTGCCACGGGGGAATGACGCCTGATAGCCATAGCTGATGCGGCTCGGCCTGTCGAGGTCACCTGGCGCTGTGTGAGTTAGGATCCCCGACGAGTATCCACACTGCGCGAGTCTTCCTGAATCGGAATCCAGAAGAATATGGCATGGCATGCTCCAGGAGGAGGAGC
>JABGQA010000126.1 GCA_018644665.1 Candidatus Poribacteria bacterium | reverse complement strand
ATGTCCACCGAGGAAGCCGCCTGACCGCCATACACAACTCTTGACCATATCTCTCGACGTCCGTCAGACACACGTAACGGGCGCGCGATTTCGTGGTGGCCACCGTCCTGTCCGCGATCGAATGGTGTAGCACGCGCGCGAGAACATCGAGGAGAGGTCGGCGCGCCGATAGCATCGCGTCCGCGGGTGCATGCCTGGCCGTTTCGCACAGACCTGACTATGTGCACGAAATCCTGGCCACGCGGCGAGGTCCGACGGTAGCGCCGTGCCGCCTCCGCGACCGTACGGGCGGCACAACGGCAGTCAGACGGCCGTCTCGGGAACGCCTCGTTACTCCAGACGCGGTAGGCAGGGGATCAGCCTCACCTGAAGCCGCTCGACCGAGTCCCCGGGTGCGTCGTACAGCGTGTGGCGATGCTCGGGGCCGCGGCTGTCGATCAGGCGCGAGGACGCGGCGGCGGCGGTGGCGTAGACTCAGGCCAGTCCCCGTCCGATGACGCTGATGGAACGGCGCTGGCCTGCTTTGCCAGCGCGCTCCTGCGCCGTGTCGGGTGCGACAGGGCCCGCACTGCCGGGCAGCAGTGACTGGTGTTGTGCCACCACCGGACTTGGTCGGGTTCGGCTGGCGACGGCGTAGCCGAATCGGCCGACACCCCGGCCTTTGGTGGTCGAATGCGGCTCGCCAAACGTGTGAGCTCAGGCCTGCCCAGGCCAGGCTCAGGCCTGCCCAGGCCAGGCTCAGCCCGGCAAGTCGGCTGCCCGGCTCCGAACCCGGTCGGCAACCGCCTCGTCGAACTTCTCTCCGGGCAGCGATGCATCACCCCCGGCGTACTCGGTCCTGATGCCGGTGACGCGAAACACGTGCGCGTGGCCCATGTTCTTGATGGGGAGTTCGCCCCGGTCCTCACAGTCGAACAGGTCGCCCACCCGCTCGTGCGTATCCTGGGAGAGGTACACGCCGCCGTCCTCGTCGCGGCCGCTCTGCTCCACGCGGGCGGCCATGTTCACCGTGCTGCCCCATAGGTCGAACATGGGCTTCTCCCGGCCGAGCACCCCAGCGACTAGCGCCCCGCTGTGTATCCCGATGCGCACGGACCAGTAGCTTCGTGACGCCGCCTCCGCGTCGCGCCGTCTCTCCTGGATGAACCTCATCATCTCTAAGCCAGCCAGGGTCGCGTCGAACGGATGCGTCGGCAGGTCGTGCAGCACGCCGCCCACGCACATGTAGCCGTCACCTATCGTCTTTATCTTTTCGAGATGATGCTTCGTCACAATGCGATCGAAGAACGTGAAGCACACGTTGAGTTCGCTCACGAGCTGTTGGGGCGATATGCCGTCCGCGATACGGCTGAAGCCTGTCAGATCGACGAACATGACCGAGCAGTCGGGGATGCGAACGGGAGGATAGCTGCCGGCCTCCTTGAGCTGCTGTGCGACGGGTTCTGGCAGAACGCTGGAGAGCAGGTTATCGGCCTTATGCCTCTCCCTGTCGACGAGTCGGTGCAGAAGCTGCGCCTCGATGAGGTTGCGTATGCGGAATCGAAGCTCGGTCACGTCAAAGGGCTTGGTGAGGAAATCGCGGGCGCCGAGGTCCAGGGCGCGCATGCGGGTGCCCGCCTCCCTGTCCGCGGTGAGCACGATCACCGGCAGCGTCGCGGTGTCCTCGTCGCCTCGCAGTTCCTGCAGGATGTCGAAGCCCGACACGTGCGGCATCATCAGATCAAGCAGAAGCAGGTCGGGGCTGGCTTCTCGATAGAGGCCGACCGCCTCGCGAGAGTCTGTCGTGCTCTCGATGTTCGAGTACCCAACGAACTCGAGCATCTGCCGAAGCAGCATGACGTTCGCCGGCTCGTCATCGACGATCAGGATCGTCGCTTCGAGTATGTCCTGCTCAGACACTGGCCTCACGGCGATGTCTCCTGGCTGCTTACCCATGCTCGATGTCGCCAAGTAGCTCGTCGAGGGTCTGGAGGAACTCCTGCACGTTCACAGGCTTCGTCAGATACCGCATGAACCCCGCCTCGATCCCCTTCTCAACGTCGCGAGGCATGGCGTTCGCGCTGAGCGCGATGATCGCGAGGTCCCGCGTTTCCTCCATGTTTCGCAGGCGGGCCAACGCTTCGAAGCCGTCCATATCCGGCAGGTCGATGTCCAGTATGACGAGGTCCGGCTTGTGCGCTCGGGCCAGCTCGATGCCAACCGCGGCGTGCGGCGCCGAAAGGAGTTCGACGTTCCTGCGCAGGTCGATGATGTTCTGTATCAGCCGCAGGTTCGCGGGGTTGTCTTCGACGTAGAGGACTACATGTCGAGTGCGAGCCGCTTCGACAGGTAGTTCCTCAATCTCGTGCGCGAGTTCCTCAGCCTCCTCGAGGGCGTGGTCCGCGTAGGGGATGTGCAACGTGAAACAGCTCCCTTCGCCGACAACGCTCTCGACCGCGATCGATCCGTGCATCGCCTCCACCAGCCGCTTGGCAAGAGCCAGCCCGATTCCCGCCCCCCGGACGTTTGTACTGTCCGCCTGAAGCCGGTTGAAGGGCTCGAAGAGTTCGGCGAACTGGTCGGCGGGGATACCGCGGCCGGTGTCGGCTACCCGGAGCGAGACGACAGCATCCGTGTGGTCGCAAGTGATTTCGATGCTGCCGCCATCCCGGTTGTACTTGACGGCATTCGAGAGCAGGTTGAGGAGTATCTGCTTGAAACGAGTCCGGTCCATGTAGGCGAAGAGGGCGTAGTGGCGCGAGGCGTGGTCGCGTATCGTGATGCTACGCTCAGCCGCCAGTGGTCGCACGATTTCGAGTGTTTCGGCCACGGCGGGACCGATAGCGACATTCTCGAACGACAGAGTCATGCGTCCAGATTCCACCCGCGCGAGATCCAACACCTCGTTGATAAGGTCGAGGAGGAGATCTCCGCCCTTCCTTATCTGCCGGATCTGCTCCTTCTGCTGCGCCGACACCTGCGGATCGAGTTCCAGCAACTGTGCGAAGCCAAGGATGGAGTTCAGTGGCGTGCGCAGTTCGTGACTCATAGAGGACAGGAACGTGGACTTGGCAGCATTGGCCCTCTCGGCTTCATCGCGGGCGGAACGGAGCTGGATCTCGGTCTCGACGCGCTCGGTGATGTCGCTGACGGTCACGACGATGTAGTCCGGCGTTCCATCGGCATCCGCAACGAGGGCCGCTCCCGTGTATGTCGAGACCGTGCCTCCGTCGGGTGTGACGTACCGCCGTTCGCCGAGAAAGTGCGGTATCTCCCCTTCCACGAGGCGCTCGAACAGGCGGAGATCGTCTTCGAGTTCGTCCTCATGCACGATTTCGCGGAACCGGCGGCCGATGAGCCCGCCCTCCGCGTGACCGAACAGGCGGTGTGCCGCGGGATTCGCGGTGAAGATCACCCCGTCTGGACGAGCCAGGAGGATTCCGCCGACGGATGACCCGAACACGGTTCTGAACCGCTCCTCGCTCTGACGCAGTTGCCTTTCGGCGCGCGTTCTCTCCGTGATGTCCCGAATGGAGCCGGTGAAGAACAACTCGCCGCCGATATCGGTCTCTGCGATGAGCAGCTCGAGGGGGAATTCCGAGCCGTCCTTCCTCCGCCCAGCCAGTTCTACGCGAGAACCAACTAGCGAGCCTTGTCGGGTCTGCGTGTAGCGCTGCAGCCCGCCCGTATGCCTGTCACGGTATTCCTCGGGCATGAGCATCGTCAGCGACATCCCGAGCAGTTCACCCTCGGCGTATCCCCATATTTCGGACAGGTGGCGGTTCACCATGACGATCTCACCTGCCGCGTTGATCGTCACGACGCCCTCGTCAACCGCGTTCAGCACCGCGTGCAGTTGATGGTTGGAGGCTTCTAGCTCGGCGGTGCTCTCGTCCATGCGCGCCTTGAGGTCGTCGTTCTGTGACCGCAGGGCCTCCGACGCGTCGTGCCACTTCGTGACATCACGCCCATGGAGAACGGTCGCGCCGTCGAGCGATGTCGCGGAGGCGACGAACTCGATCACACGGTCGGCGACGACGACATCGGCGCGGGCTCCGCCTGGTTCAGCCACGAGGCTGGCGATGTCCTCTGGAGCCGCGGCCCCAACGGAACTACCCCAGGCTTGCATCAGGGCGTGCGCCGCCGGATTCGCGTAGACCACCGTCCCGTCGACACCTATCGCGATGACGGGGTCGGGGTTGGCCTCGTGGAGTCGCCGAGCGTCGTTCATGGATTCCCCTCAGTGGCGCTCACTGTCATGTGGCGTGGCCCACCGACCAGCGCTGGGCAATCACGCAAGAAGCCTGCCGGACGCATTGCCCGGCGAATGCGCTTCACAGCGCGTCCGTCGCGTGAACTACGCCGCATACCGCGCCGTAGCGTCGCATGCCGCGCCAGCCAGTCCCATCGCACGAGCGCATGGCGCTGCACCACTCAGACGGTCTCGTCGAGAGGAAGGTCCACCGTGAAGGCGCTTCCCTCTCCATGCGTGCTTTCCGCGGAGATCGTCCCCTGCATCGCCTCGACCAGCTTGCGGGAGATCGCAAGGCCGATACCCGAGCCCTTGACCTCCGTGAGATCCGCTCCGAGGCGGCTAAAGGGTTGGAACAGTTCATCCATGCGGTCGGCCGGCATCCCGATTCCCGTGTCGGAGACGGTCACGCGCACGCGCTGCCCGGCCTGGGCGCCCTCGATCCGTATGGAGCCGCCGTCGCGATTGTATTTGACGGCATTCGACAGGAGGTTGAGCAGGACTTGCCTGAGCCGCGTCCGATCCGCGGACACGCTGAGGCCGTCCAGGCCGGGGGCGTCCGCGTCGACCGCTATCCCGCGAGCTTCAGCGAGCGGGACCGTGATCTCCAGACACTCCCGCATGAGCGGCCCAACCGCGACGGATTCCACCGACACGACGATGTTCCCAGATTCCACCTTCCCGAGATCCAGTACCTCGTCGATGAGCTTCAGCAGGTGCTGCCCGGCCCTGTGAATGTGCCCGATCTGTTCCGCCTGCATCGGGGCGACGGTTGTGTCCATTTCGAGAAGCTGGGCAAACCCAAGTATGGCTGTAAGCGGCGTTCGCAGTTCGTGGCTCATGCGCGACAGGAACTCGGACTTCGCGACGCTGGCTTGCTCCGCGGCCAACCTCAGCCGATCGCTGTCCGCGAGAGCGAGTTCGAGTTCCGCCGCCTTCCGCTCGTCCGCTTGTCGAAGGGTCTCGAGCCGGCGCAGGGAACGCACGCGGACGAAATGCAGCGCGAGTGCGACACTCACCGCGGCCATGATCGCGTACGTGTGCTCCTGGACCCCCGCGAGGTCGTTGACTCGCGAGGCTACGATGTACCAGCCGGTTACGCCGACGGCAAGCGATGCGACTACCCAGGGCCACCACAGATAGAAGAAGCCCGCCCCGACCAGCAAGGGGAGCAGCGTCGTGCCAAGTTCGGCATCCCGCATGACGTAAGCGCGCATGTATACGTTCGCGAGCATCAGGACGTTGATGCCGGCGGCGATCGGATAGGTCAGCCGGGATGGGCGGGGCAGCTTGCCGAATCCCAGCCACAACGCGACAGCGAGGATGACGCTGAACACGTCGGCAAGGGCGACGACGACCCCCTGCGGCCGGGGGAGCGTAAGCCAGTGACCGACCCCAAAGGCCGTGTAGAGGAGGATGATGGCGACGAGCACAGGGCGTAGGCTGTCGTGCATGGTCCCGGTCAGAGCCACGCGCATACGCTCGTGCGATGTTGTGCGGTCCATGTGCGCTTGGGCCCCATGTCGACGTGTCGGCAGCTCTACCAATGGTAGCAGCCGCTCTGGATCGACCGCGACGACGACGGCGGACGGGCGGACCCGTTGGGGGTGTGCATCCACAGTGCGGGAGGCCGCACGTCCAGCCGCGCTCGACGGGATGGCGAACACCAGTCCCGACCGCCATGGACGGCTCCAGCGCGTCCGTCAGTAGATGGGGTCACCAGGCCGCGTCGGGAGCGGACGTGGCGCCATCCCTCGGGCGGAGTCGGGTGCACGCCGCGCATAGTTCCAGCCACCGCTCCGCGCCGGACGCGATGGATCGCAGCATCGTGCCGTCGCAACTAGAGAGAATCGCTGGCGCCAGCGTTGTTCCCGTCGATCCATCAGTCCCCGTACGTCTCCCGCAGATAGCGGGACTCGGATCCAACGCCTGTGCCGGCATCCGCCTCGGGGTCGAAGCCACGCAGCATCATGCCTTGGCCGCGCGACAGATGCCCGTTCGTCATCGGACGGTCGGCCGGGTCGCGCATCTGCACTAGCACGGTCGTTCGACTATCGCCGCTCACGTTCACGCCGGAGCCGTGCGCAGTCAGGTACGAGAATACCAGCACGTCGCCCGCCTTCGCCGGCAACGCCGTCGCTTCGGCAACCGGATACTCGTCAGTCGAGAGGTGGTGCCCGCCTTCGTGGAGATGGTCCATGGGGCCGAGCTTGTGGCTACCCGGCGCCACGCGCACGCAGCCCTTCTCCAACGGCGCGTCGTCCAGATGGACAATCGCGGCGATCATCGTGTCGTTCTCGTGAGGAAAATACGGATAATCCTGGTGCATGGGGAATGGCGCCCCCTGCTCCGGCGGCTTGATGAACATCTTGGTGTGATGCAGTTGGATGTTCGGCCCAATCAGATCCGCGATACGGTCGGTGAAGCGTGGATCCACGATCATGCGCGCGAACGCCGAACTCTGGAACTGCACGTTGTGGCAGTGGAAGAGCTTCATCGGCCCGTCGGCGACCTTCTTTGCGCTGCCCCAACCGCCGAAGCTCGTGCCGGAGCTGTCGGCATCGAGGTGTCGCTTCAGCAGGCCGTGCGCTTCATCCCGCAGAAACGTGGCTTCCTCTTCCGTGAACACGTTCGCGACGTGCAAATAGCCGTTGTCCTGATAGAACTCGATCTGCTCACGCGTCAAACTGTGTGTCTTGTCCGGGGATATCACCGACATCGTAGGGCCTTTCTGGCGCCGCGGCCCCTACTGCAACGGCCGCTTCATTCCAGAATGGTAAACGGCGCGCGTGTCCGTGTCACCGAGGGCATTGTCGAAGCCGGAGGACGGGAAACGGGTCGCCAAACCGCACGGACGGGAACGCGCGGGGCGCCGGCGGCGCCTCGGCCCGCTGGACTCTTGTCCGCCGAGGCCATCACCGGGCCGAGCGGCGTGCCTGTCTTCGCCTGGGCGGCTGCTCCGCGGCATCCGTTCGGCCGCCCATGTCATCGGGATCCGCTCCGTCGTGACGAGCCGAACCCTTGGACGCCGATGCGATGGCCCGGCTCTAACTTGGCGCCTTCTCGCGCGTAGGGATTAAGATCATAGGGACGGTGGGCGCACGTCGCCCGTGCATTGGAGGCGAGCCGCCTGCCTGAAGCGGGAACAGCGATGACTGCGCTAGCCGAACAGCTTCGCCGCGCCGGATTCAGGGTCACGCCGCAGCGGCTCGCCATCTATGACTGTCTGCACGAAGCGGACGATCATCCGACGGCGGAGCAGATTCACGACGTTGTGCGGCGGCGCTTCCCGAGAATAAGTCTGGCGACGGTCTACAGTGGGATCGACGCGCTCGCCAACATCGGCGCGGTGCGCAAGATCCTTCGCGACGCCCATTCCGCACGGTATGACGCCGGTTCGGAAGAACACGCGCACTTCCTCTGCCGCGTCTGCGACCGCGTCGCGAACGTGCCGATGCCCGCGCTGTCCGATGTCGGCGCGGCCGAAGAGATTGGCGAAGTCATCATGGTCAACGTCGAGTTCGTCGGCATCTGCGCGGCGTGTCGCCGCCGGAAGCTCGGACTCAATCCCGTGACCGAACAAGCAACTTGACGGAGCAGGCGCCGTGCCGAATCTGCCCGACAGCAAGGAGGCTGGGAACGTGAACCATTCCGAGGCGGACGAATCCAAGTGCCCGTTCGACCACCGCGCCGCAGCCGGCGGCACGGCCAACCGCGACTGGTGGCCCAACCAGCTCAATCTCGGTGTCCTGCACCAGCAGTCGGGGTTGTCCGACCCAATGGGTGAGGATTTCGACTACTCCGAGGAATTCGAGAGCCTGGACCTGGCCGCGCTGAAGGACGACCTGCACGCGCTGATGACCGACTCGCAGTCCTGGTGGCCGGCCGATTTCGGCCACTACGGCCCGCTGTTCATCCGCATGGCGTGGCACAGCGCCGGCACGTACCGCATCGGTGATGGCCGCGGGGGCGCGGGCGCGGGACAGCAACGCTTCGCCCCGCTCAACAGTTGGCCCGACAACGCCAGCCTCGACAAAGCCCGCCGCCTGCTGTGGCCCGTCAAGCAGAAGTACGGCCGCAAGATCTCCTGGGCCGACCTCATGATCCTTGCCGGCAACGTGGCACTGGAGTCCATGGACTTCAAGACCTTCGGCTTCGCTGGCGGCCGCGCCGATGTGTGGGAGCCCGAGGAGCTGTACTGGGGCTCCGAAGCCACATGGCTGGACGCCGAACGCTACAGCGGCGACCGTGACCTCGAGAACCCGTTGGCCGCCGTGCAGATGGGTCTGATCTATGTGAACCCGGAAGGCCCCAACGGTCACCCGGACCCCGTCGCCGCAGCGCACGACATCCGCGAGACCTTCGCGCGCATGGCGATGGACGACGAGGAGACCGTGGCGCTGATCGCGGGCGGTCACACCTTCGGGAAAACGCACGGCGCCGGCGACACGGAGCACGTTGGGCCGGAGCCCGAGGCCGCCGGTATCGAGGAGCAGGGCCTGGGCTGGACCAGCAGCTTCCGGTCGGGCAAGGGCGCCGACGCGATCACCAGCGGCCTCGAGGTGACCTGGACCACCACGCCGACCCGGTGGAGCAACAACTTCTTCTGGAACCTGTTCGGCTACGAGTGGGAGCTGAGCAAGAGTCCGGCTGGCGCGAATCAGTGGGTGGCCAAGGCGGCGGGCGCCACGGTGCCCGACGCGTTCGACCCAGACAAGAAGCACGTGCCCATGATGCTTACCACCGACCTGTCGCTGAGGTTCGACCCGGCGTACGAGAAGATCTCACGCCGCTTCCTGGAGAACCCTGACCAGTTCGCCGACGCCTTCGCCCGCGCCTGGTTCAAGCTCACACACCGCGATATGGGCCCACGAGCGCTGTATCTGGGTTCCGAGGCGCCCGCCGAGGACCTGATCTGGCAAGACCCCATCCCGGCCGTCGACCACGCGCTGATAGACGACAGCGATGTCGCCGACCTGAAGGCGAAGACGTTGGCCTCGGGCCTCACAGTCGCCGAGTTGGTTTCGACCGCCTGGGCCTCGGCTTCCACCTTCCGCGGTTCCGACAAGCGGGGCGGCGCCAACGGCGCGCGCATTCGCCTGGCTCCGCAGAAGGACTGGGACGTCAACCGGCCGGCCCAACTCGCGAAGGCGCTCCAGGTGTTGGGCGATATCCAGACGGAGTTCAACGGCGCGGCGAGCGGCGGCAAGAAGGTGTCGTTGGCCGACCTCATCGTGCTGGCCGGTTGCGCCGGTGTTGAGGAGGCGGCCCGGAACGCCGGTCACGACGTGACCGTGCCCTTCACACCCGGCCGCATGGACGCCTCGCAGGACCAGACCGACGTCGAGTCGGTCGGCGCGCTCGAGCCCGTCGCCGACGGGTTCCGCAACTACCAGAAGGCCCGCTACAGCGTGTCTGCCGAGGAACTGCTGGTCGATAAGGCGGAACTGCTGACGTTGACCGCGCCCGAGATGACCGCGCTGGTGGGCGGCCTGCGCGTGCTGGGCGCCAACGCCGACGGGTCGTCGCACGGCGTGTTCACGGACCGTCCGCAGGCGCTGACCAACGACTTCTTCACGAACCTGCTCGACATGGGGACGGTGTGGAAGCCTGTCTCGGACGACGCGGACGTGTTCGAAGGCAGCGACCGGGACAGCGGCGCGGAGAAGTGGACCGCCACGCGCGTGGACCTGGTGTTCGGCTCGAACTCGCAACTGCGAGCGCTGGCGGAGGTGTACGGCAGCGCGGACGGACAGGCGCAGTTCGTAAGTGACTTCGTCGACGCCTGGGTCAAGGTCATGGACTTGGACCGGTTCGACCTGAACGGATGACCCGTGACTGAGGCGGGCCGCCCGAGGACGACGCTGGGGCGGTCTGACTCTTCACCGGCCTAGACCGGCACGTCTGCTGGGATCACCCGCGCGGAATTAGCATCCGCGCGGGGCGGTCCCCGACGGCGTGTCCGCGGGGTCCTGGGCTTCTACTCCGTGTTCAACACGGCGTCTGCGATCTTCGGACCGCGGATGTGCGGGCTGATACCCTGGCTCGTCCCCGACCCTCGGTGGGCGATCTTCTCGGTGATTGTGTTCTTCGCCGTCGGGCTTGCGCTGCTCGCCGCCGCCGATGTCGATCAGGCGCGGGCGGACGCGGAGGCGTTCGACGCGTGGACTTACGCAACCTCACATCCGCCCTTCGCCAGGCCGTCCGCACGGGCATCGACGCTCGCGCGTTGCGCCCGCAGTCCTTGTCCTAGCCCGCCCTGCACCTCGACAATGGCAACAAGGATAAGGCCCGCCCGCGTCGGGTACGCACACAGCGGCGCAACTCAGGGTGGCGTCGGCGGCGGTTGTCTGACGGCGCAGCGCTACCACACGTTGGAACACCCCACGTTCACGCCCAACGTAGGCGCCATTCCTTGTGACGGTTGCGACCACGCAACACGACGGACGAACCGCCTCGCACCGCGACATGGAGACGCTGTGGCGCCTTTCAACCAGATACGGACAGCCGCCCCCTTCATAATCAACAAGAATCTCGGCAGCGCGCTTGTTGTTGAAGACGAACCCAACTTCAATGCCGCTGGCGAGGCTGTTGTCCCGCCGACAGCGAAGCAGAAGTACGACTTCGACCGCAACGGCTGGCTTCTCTTCCCCGGTGTCTTGGCCGACGACGATACTGAGGAGATGAGGGAATTCTGCACGAGGTTGCGGCGAGAGCCGGACGGCGTTCCCAAGCATGAACGATGCGGCTTAGGCGGCCCTCTGCAGCGGTTGGCGGACCATCCCATCGTGGTCGGGTTCCTGAACGAGTTCCTGGCGTACGCGCCAGCGGCGAGCCCGGACCACTATGGGTTCCGACTCGAGACGGCGCACATCTTTCACCGTTCTGCGCGCGACGGACAGACGGGCTCATTCGCGCCGCACAACGGAAACGGCCTCTTCCGGCTCCCCGGCGACTCGCACCTGTACCGTTGCGTCCCGGGCAAGGCCTGGAGCGGCCTGACGCGCATCGTGTGGGAACTCAACCCGGTCGAGAAAGGACGCGGCGGAACGCTTCTAGTGACGGGCAGCCACAAGGCCGCCTATCCGGCGCCGGAATCGATGCGTCAACCGGATTCCCCGCTCTGGGACACGTACGAATGTCCACCGGGTTCTCTCCTGATATTCAGTGAGGCGGTGACGCACAGCGCCTGCCCATGGACGAACGAACACAACGACCGCTTGGCGATATTCAGCCTCTACAACACCATCGCAAGCCGATGGTGCGACTGGCTGCCGGACGCCGAACTCCTCGAATCAATGCCGCCTCTGCGCCGAACGCTTTTCCGAGGGGTGTACGCGGGGAACAACGGGGCCGGCGACTTCATGTCCAAGACATCGCCATACGCTGACTCGAACGTGGGAGGGTAGCGCGATGGCGACCCAAGAGCCGTACGTGGTCAATAAGAATCTCGGCGAACCGATGGCGCCGTACGGGCACGAACTGCCGACCCACAACGCCGACGGCGACCCGGTTATCGAACCAACGGCAGAGCACAAGTATCAGTTCGACAAGGACGGGTGGATTCTGTTTCCCGCCGTTCTCTCCGGCGACGAACTCGAGGAGATGCGCGAAGCGGCTCTGCAGCTTCACTTCGAGCGCGATTCGCTGGAGGAGCGCGAACGGACGCCGCTCGCCGGGCCGACCCAGCGGCTGTTCGACCATCCCATCGTCGTCGGCATACTGAACGAGTTCATGGCCAACCCGTCGCTGTCGAGCCAGGAGTGCTACGGCTTCAGCCTCGGCGGCTGCGGGATTTGGTATCGAACGGCGCCAAGCCGTCGGAACGAAGGGAAAAACGAGGACCGAGCGTTCGTGCCGCACAACGGGAACGGGCTGTATCGGTTGCCCGGGGATGTTCACTACTATCAGGCGTTTCCCGGCAAGGGTCACAGCCCACACACACGCATCGTCTGGGAACTGAATCCGGTGAGAATGCGGCAAGGCGGCACGTTGCTGGTCACCGGCAGTCACAAGTCAGTCTATACCGCGCCGGACGAGATTCAGGATCCTGACTCAACGGTGTGGTCGACGTATGAGTGTCCGGCCGGATCGCTGCTGATCTTCGCTGAGGCAGTGACGCACAGCGCGAATGCGTGGACGAACGACGCCAACGACCGGTTGGCGGTTCACGGCCTCTACAATCCCGTGGATAGTGGTTTCGCGCCGCCCTTGAACCCGGACGAGAAGACGCTCGAGCAGATGCCGGCCATGCGGCGCACGCTGTTCCGCGACCGGTACGTAGCCGGGAATGTGGTTGGGGCAGACTACACGCGGCTCTACTGAGACGACGGTGGCGGAAACCGATGCGGTTGCGCGGCGAGACCACCGGCGGCCGACGGGTCGCATCGCACCGCGATAGGCACGCTGCGCGAACGCGACGACTAGAGCCGCAGGGACATCAGCACAGCGGCAGCCAAACGGTCATCTCGGGGACGCCTCGGTTGTTCCAGGCATAGTAGGGGATCAGCCTCAACGGGAGCGGCTCGTCCGACTCCTCGCGCACGTCGCTATACAGTGCGTCGCTGTCCTCTCCACCGACGATGAGACGGCCTTCACCCTCGATGACGGTGACGCCGCCAAGGAGGTCGGTGTCGTGCGTGGCCGTCCATTGGGCCCCGCGCGGGACGTGAACGTCGCCGGCGCGGACGCCTTCGGGCAGGTCGGTCGACTCCAGGCAGTACACGATCGGCCCCCGCATCACCGCCACGTGGTTCTTCGCCTCCTCCACCTTCGGATTGGCCCTGACCATCCGCGCAGGCATGGGGAGGACCAACCCGACCACATCCCCGGGGCGCCACGCACGTTCGAGCGTCGCGTAGCTGCCCGAGGCGGTCTCGGCGTCCACCGGCTCACCGTTCACGCTGATTCGCGCGTCTGCCGACCATCCGGGAATCCGCAGCATGATCGCGAACGGCTCCGCTGGCGCCTCCTCGATCGTGAGCCTGATGCGACCGTCCCAGGGATAGTCCGTCTCCTGTACGAGCGTTAGCGACCGTCCGTCGGCCGTGGTCGTGTCCAGCCGGTTCGCCCCGTAGAGATGCACCCACAGCGCCGCGTCGGAGACGCCGTACGCCCAGTCCTGCATCCGGGCGATCGTGCGCGCGACCTGCGGCGGACAGCAGTAGCACGTGAACGTGAACCAGCGCTCGTGGGCATCCTGGCTCAGGAGCGGCTGCTGCCGGCCGTGCCACCTCAGAGGGTTCGTGTAGAAGAACCGCTTCCCGTCGACGCTGATCGGCGAGAGCCCGCCGTTGTAGATGACCTGCTCCACCACGTCGGCGTATTTCGCGTCCGCGGTGACGTCGAGCATGCGTCGACCCCACATCGCGTTCCCGATCGTGGCGCAGGTCTCGTTGTACGCCGTGGCGTTCGGCAGCTGGTACGGGGCGCCGAACGCCTCGTGGACGGGATCGTGGCGGATCGACGTACCCCAGTGCAGAGCGGCGGATCCGCCGGTGACGTACATCTTGCGGGTCGTGACATCGGTCCAGATGCGTTCGAGGGCATCGAGCAGTTCTTGCTCGCCGGTCTCGGTGTAGACGTCCGCGGCGCCGGCGTACAGGTAGGTCGCCGTCACCACGTGTCCGACGCCCGCCGTCTCCTTGCGCAGCGGCACACGACCCTGGTTCTGGTCGCCGGGGTTCGGGTCGTCGTGCAGCGGCGTGCCGGACGGCGTCATCGGCCACGGCTTGGACCCGCGCATGTCGACGAATATGCCGGCGAGTTCCAGGTAGCGACCGTCGCCCGTTTGGCGGTAGAGGTCCACGAGCCCCATGATGTTGGACGGGTTCCAGCCGTAGTACGCGAGTTCCGATGGGCGGGGCTGGAACAGGTCGTAGAGGTAGTCCGCGAGCTTCGTGGCGACGTCGAGGAAGTTCGTCTTGCCCGTGACGCGGTGGTGCACGCCGGCAGCGGTCATCAGATGGCCCATGTTGTACAGCTCGTGGTGCCGCCGCTGCTGCCAGCGTTCCTTACCCGGGTCGAGCTGGACCTGCGTGCATATATACCCGTCGTCGTCCTGCGCCTTCGCGACCACGTCGATCAGTTCGTCGAGTTGCTGGTCGACCTCCTGCTCCCGCGTGATACCGTACACGTGCGCGGCCGCTTCCATCCACTTGTAGCAGTCGCCATCGCTCCAGTTCGTGCCGGTATGGACGCCCTCCCGCATACCGGCGGCGATGTAGAGGTTCATGAAGACCGCGGAGTTGTCCGGGTCGTGCATCGCCTCCCACATGCTGGGAATGATCGTGTCCCGACACAGGGCGAAGCGGTCCGCCCAGAAGCCGCGCGTCCAACGTACGTCGCCCACGCCTGTACGGCTCAGCTTCCTCGCGGGCTCCCCGTGCGTAGTCCCCTCGATGGCCATGCTCAGTCACCTCAACGTGGTGGGTCGTCGTCGGGCGCGGGATCAGCGCTGCCGCGCCGTGGCCCGCAGGCGCAATACGGCGCCACGCACGCATCGCCGCCGCGTCCCGACCTACATCAACCGGGAATCCAGATCTTCTTGGCCTGGATCGTCTCGCACCCGTCCGGTAGTCGGATCTCGGTGTCCGACTTGGCGTGGAAGATGAATCCCCGATAGCTCGTCATGTATTCGTGCTTTGTCTTACGCATGCCGGTCTGTGAATGGATAACCAACGGTTGGTCCATCCGTGCGAGCATCCGGGCGAAGTCGTCCGGTTCGATGCGTACCAGCGCCCCGGAAGCCTTGATGGCCTCTGCGACGGCCGCTGCGGCCGCGATGGCCGCTCCTGCGCCCGCCCCTGCTCCCGCCCCGCCTGCGATCGCCATGTCCGTGCCTCCCGCGTCGGTGGTCTGGAGATGTCCAAGTCTACGCGCGCGCGCCTTCTTCAGGAACGATGACGCGCAGACCACGCAGGCGCAAGCGGTTCGCGATGTCTTCCATGCCTTCGCGCGTGGGCGACGGCGCTTCCGGCATCGTGTTTACGCGGCCCAGGCTGCGGTATTTCTCGCCCGCCAGCCGGTGGTACGGCAGCAGACGCACCGCGACGACGTTCTCCACCTCGGACAGGAGACGCGCCGCGCCCTCGATAGCTTCAGGGTCGTCGTTGAGGCCGGGCACGATCGGCATGCGCACTTCGATCGGGATGTCCAACTGCCCAAGCTTCCACAGGTTCTCGAGAATGCGTTCGTTGCTCGCGCCCGTGTACTCGCGATGCCGCTCTGAGTCGATGTGCTTCAGGTCGTAGAGGACGAGGTTCACCCACGGCAGTACGCTCTCGAACGCTCCCCAGGCTACCTGCCCCGACGTATCTAGCGCTGTGTGAATCTCCGCCGCTGCGCATGCCTGAAGCATCGCGCGGACGAACTCCACCTGCGCCAGCGGCTCGCCGCCGGAGAGCGTGACGCCGCCGCCCGATTCCTCATAGAACGCCAGGTCGAGCAGGGCCTGCGCCATCGCGTCCTCGACGGTGAGATCGCGGCCGTGCGTCACCAGGGCCTCGGCGTAACACACATCCACGCAGGAGCCCGTCAGATCGCACGCCTCGCGCAGATAGCCGCCCTCCCCGGCGCCGGAGCGGTCCTGCGCGCCTTGCGGACAGGCGTCGACGCATGCCCCGCACGCGATGCACTTGTCGGGGTAGAACGCGAGTTCGACATCACGCGACATCGACTCGGGGTTGTGACACCAGGCGCAGCGTAGCGGGCAACCCTTGAGGAAGAAGGTCGTGCGCACGCCGGGGCCGTCGTGCACGGCGAATCGCTTGATGTCGAAGATGCGCCCGGTGACGCGCTCAGACATGGTGCGCGATCCGCTCGATGAACCCGTCCTGCTCCGCCTTCGACAGCGTGTTGAAGTACACGCTCCAGCCCGTCACGCGAATCTGGAGCGAGGCGTACCGCTCGGGATGCCGTTGCGCGTCCCGCAGCATGTCAGCGTCAAACACGTTGCATTGGAGCGCGTAGCCGCCCCGCGCGAAGAACGTCTTGATCAGCGAGACCATCGCGTCTAGGCCGGCCTCGCCGGCGACGGATGTCGGGTGCAACGTCACGTCCACGACCGAGCCGTTGGGCGTCTCCGTGAAGTCCAGCGCGCTCACCGAACCCAGCAGGGCTGTGACGCCGTTGCGGTCGCGCCCCGACATCGCCCCTACGCCCGGCGCCAACGGCGTGCACGCGTGACGCCCGTCCGGCAGAGCGCCGGTGCGCCTCCCCATCGTCGTGCGGTAGTCCAGCGTGAACAGCGCCGCTTGCACGGGGCCGCCGCGCCCGTTACGCAGACTGTGAACGGTCGCGCAGTAGTGGTCCGCGATGCTCTTGCCGAGGACATCGGCATCCGGGATGCCGTTGCCCCACTTCGGCACGCGGTTGAGGAGGTAGAGCCGCATCGGCTCGCGCCCGTCGAAGTCGTCGCGCACGGCGTCGAGCAGCTCGCGCATGGTGAAGCGGCGCTCGTCGAACACCGCGTGCTTGACGCCCAGCAGCGCGTCGCACGTGTTCGCCAACGCGACGCCCACGCAGCCGACGCTGTTGTACCGCGCGCCACCCTCGCCGATATCCTTGCCCTCGGCGATGCAGTCGTCGATCGTCCCAGCGATGAGTGGCGACGGGTTGATCACGGGCCAGGCGCGTTCGTGCGCCGCGACGTATTCGACGGCTCGCGTGACCACGAACTCCAACTGCCGCTCGTACGCCCGCTGTAACTGCTCGAACTCCGTGAACGCCTCTGGATCGCCCGTCCGCGGGCCGACGCGTTCGCCCGATAGCGGGTCGACGCCGTCGTGCAGCGCGAGCTCGAACGCCTTCGCAAGATTCACGACGATGTTCATCGTGCAGCCGACTTCCTTGCCGTCGACCGCGGGTTCGTAGCATCCGATGGGTAAGTACGATCGGGCGTCCTCGAGCGTCTTGCCACGCTTCACGAGGCCCTCGATCACCGGCGCGTCGTTCATGAGCACGAAGGAGTTGTGGCCCCGTCGGATGAGGTCCGCCACGCGCCGGTAGACGCGATCCGGGGTGTCGGGCGTGAACCGCACGGACAGCTTCGGGTCCGGGGTGTTCAGATCCTCGTACGCCTCGAAGGCGAGGAAGGTCAGGTCGTTCGCGACTTCGACCCCCGCGGCGTCCTGACCTCCGAACACGAAGTTCTTCCCGTTGTGCGACCCGCGTGTCCGCGCGTAGTGCTTGTGCCAGAAGAACTTGACGAGTTCCTTCGCCTGGTCGCGCGTCAGGCGGCCGGAGTCGATGTCAGCGTGGTAGTACGGGGCGAAGATGCGATCGAAGTGCCCGGCCGAGCGGACGTGCTCGCCTTCCATCTCGATCATCTCGTGCATCAGCCATGCGAACTGCAGGGCTTCGTGCAGCCTCCGCGGCGCGCGGGCGGGAACGCGACGGCAAACAGCCGCCACCGCGCGCAGCCGAGACTCATGTTGCGGGTACTCCGCGACGAGCGCGTCAGCGAGATCCGCGAGGCGCTCAGAGAAGCGGATCGTCGCGCCGTAGACGATCTCGATCGCGTCGTAGAACGCTACTTGTTCCGGTGTGGCGTCGGCGCCCAGGCGGTGGCGGTTCTCGCGGGCTGACTCCATGAGACCCATGAGACCGCCTGCGAACATCCTCTCCCAGCCGGGAGAGATGTGCCCCATGTCGAGGCCGCCCTTCACCAGGCCCAGTCGAAAGCAGTGATCGAGCCACGCCGCCTCCTCACGCACGACTCCGGCGCGCGCCTCCTCGTGCCACGCGTCGCGCCGCCGCCGCACGATGGCGCCGTGGTCGACCTTGTCGGCGAACCAGTCGAGCGGGTCGACCGCGATGCGGCCCCGCTCGAGCGCCAGCTCGTAGAGACGGGCCTTGATCAGCACGCGAGGCTCGGCGGCCTGGGTCGCGACATGCTCGTCGGCCGCGGCGCGGAGAGCGGGGACATCGACCCCTGTCTCCGGGCGGAAGTCCGGCCGCGCGAAGTTCTCGAAGAGCTGCTCACGGACGCTGCTAAAGTGCGCGTCCATCGTCGGCTTTGGGCTGACGGGAGTGGCGATGGCCATCCTTACCCTCCGGTCGAGCCGGGGTCAGTGGGGAGAGACCCGGGACGACGGCACACGTCTCCCTGTCCCCGGTCGGCTCACGGGTCGGACAAGAGATAGCCGTACGCACGCAGCCGTGCCAGACGTCCACGTCCGAGGAGGGATCGGCGCGCGGGAGGGCGCCTGGCAGCGATGTGGGGGCGAGTTGGCGTCGATGTCGGCAACTGAAGCGAAGACGGGCAAGCCACAAGGGCTTGCCCGTCAACATGTCGTGTGCGCGGAGTGCGCGACGCTGGTCTACCAGCGGTCGCCGCCACTCCGGTAGCCGCCGCCACCGCCACCGCCGCCGCCGCCACGGTAGCCGCCGCCACCGCCACCACCACGCTCGGGACGCGGGTTGGCGACATCGACGCGGATTTCACGGCCGTCCAACTCGACGCCGTTGAGCGTCTCGATGGCCTTGTTGGCTTCGTCGTCGCTGCCGAATTCGATGAATCCGAAGCCCTTGCCCTCGATCACGGTGACTTCGGTGACTTCGCCACACTCACCGAAGAGGTCCGCGAGACCGTCTTCCGTCGTGCGGTAGTTCAGGTTTCCAACGTACAGGCGCTTCGCCATCGTTCCGTATCTCCGTTCGCATGTCCAGATGCGTCGCTGTGGCGTTCGAACACCGAACGCTACGGCGATTCTTTCGATGGCCGCACGACAATCGTGCGGTTCGCTTCGACGATTACAGAAGAGTCCACAAGCGGGAAGGTCACGGGGCGGTGCGGGAAAGGGTGAATCAGCATACGAGGCGGGCCGAGAGGGTCGCCCTTGGACGGGCCGAGCCGTCGGTCACATCGGTCACGTCGTCGCCCTTGCCGAAGCCGAAACCGAGACATGGAATCGTCGCCCAGACTCTCTGTTCGTTCCTAACGAAGGCAGATCACCGATCGCTCCCGGTGAGCGGACGGGTCCCCCCATGTGAACGAACACTCGTTCACGGGTATATTGCCACGCCACCGACCCCGTGTCCAGTTAAAGGCGCGGACGAGACCCGCCCGCAATAAGAATATGGTGTGAATCCTGAGGCGTTCGCCGCCTGGCAGGGCCAAGATGCGCGTGCAGGCGGGCGCTATCCCTCCTCGGCGCGCAGCGCGAGCAACGCCGTACGCAGCTTGGGCAGCGAGCCGACGACGCACGTGGCGGGCCCGTTCAGGAGGCCCTCGGTGGCGTTCGTGAAGGGCAGCCCGTAGACCATGGCGCAGCCCGCCGAGATCGCCGCGTCCGCGCCGCCGACCGTGTCTTCCACAGCGACCGCACGGGACGGCTCGACCCCTAGCCGCCGACACGCCTCCAAGTAGGGCGCGGGCTTCGGCTTGTGCTCGTCCGTATCGTCGGCGCCGACGTAGGCGTCGAACACGTCCCCCATCCCCTTTAGTTCCAGGAACCGCGCGATTTGCCCAGTGCGCGACCCGGATGCGATCGCCACTAAGAACCCCGCCGGTCGAAGGCTCCTCACCAGGTCGTCAGCGCCTTCGTACAGCGGGATGTCGTCCATTCGGTCCCAAAACAGCCGCTCCGCCTCCGCCTCCATCTCTGTAAGGTCAGCGGGAGGCAACGGCTCGCCGAGAACATCCTTGGACACGTGGTAGAAGGCGTCGCGGTCGCCGTAGACGGTGTATCGGCGCTCGTACTCGTCCAGGGAAAGTGTGACGCCCCGCCGGCCGAGGACCTCCATATTGACTGCGGCGTGCGCGGGGTCGGACGGCCACAACGTGCCGTCGAGGTCGAACAGGACGGCGCGGATGCGCGCTCCGGACGCGGACGGTGGCATGACGACTCCTCGAGCGCGGCTGCTTGGCGATCAGAGCGGGGCACTCCGATGATAGCCCCGCCACGCGCACAGACGAGAGGCGTGCGGCGACGGGCCCGCGGCGGTGCGGCCTCGGCTGCCGAGATCCCGACATAGGCCGCGCGTTGCCTAACCGTGCGTCGAGTGGAGACGCGCGTCGTACGGCGCGCCGATGGCCGCCAGCTCGTGCAACGCCATCGGCCTGGTGACGCCCTTCAGTGGCACTTGGCGGGTGCCTGAGGTATCGACCGGGGACGCACATGCGCGCGTCACGGCGTCCGAGCCCAGAATCTGCCCGGCCTCGGCATGCGCTTGTATGCGGGCCGTCAAGACGACATCGATGCCGACGACGCCGTACTTGGCGCGTCGCGCCGAGCCGATATTCCCGACCACCACCGGCCCGGTGTTCACGCCGATGCCCATGTGCACGGACGGCAGGCCGTTCGCGGCGTTTTCTGCATTGACCGCGTCCATGCGGTTCTGCATCGCGATCGCGCACGCGACGGCCCTGTCCGCGTGGTCTTCCTTCCACACGGGAGCGCCGAACAGGACCATGATGGCGTCGCCGATGAACTCGTCGATGGTGCCCTCATGCTCCATGATGACGTCGGTCATGTGCGCGAGGAACGTGTTGAGGAGGCGCATGACGTCCTCGGCGGGGAGTTCCTCGGTCAGCGGCGTCGACCCCCGAATGTCGGCCATGAGTATGGTGATGGTGCGGCGTTCGCCACCGACCTGCAGTTTCTCGGGCGACTCCAGCAACGACTCGACGATCTCGTCGGTGAGATAGCGGCCGAAGACGCCGCGGATGAAGTCGTTGCGCGTGTCCAGTTCCTCGTTCGCCCGCGCGAGTTCCGCGGTGCGCTCCGTGACGCGCCCTTCAAGGTCAGCATTGAGCGCGGCAAGCTCGTTGTTGGTCGCGGCGAAACGGCGGGCCAGGTAGGCCGACATCGAAGTCAGCAACGCGATGCCACCGTAAGGGTAGGCGTTGCTTAGGCCACCTATTTCGGTGAAGGCGCCGAAGTCGAGGAGGATGTCGTACGCCGCCGTGGCCACCATCGTGACGTAACCGGCCCCAACGATCCACGCGCCCGCCTGGCGCCGGACGACTGCGACCGCGACGACCCGGAGGGATTCGATCATCCCGAGCATCAGGAGGACGTTCACCCATGTAAAGGACGCCGCCGGCGCCACGAACGCTGGGACTACGGTGAGGCCCGACGCGGCGACATACCATGTGAAGCGCTTCGGCATGCGTTGTCGGAAGATGGAGTACGTGAAGAGCAGCCCGCTACAGGACATGAGCAGGACGAGGGCGCGCATGGCGCCGAAGAGCGCGAGGTGGGTTTCGATGTCGGCGGCGCTGTCGTGCTGGTAGTCGACGAAGGTCATCGCGGCGCCGAATCCGGTGACAGCCGCGAAGTACAGGTTCTGCCTCATGCGCGGATAGAAGAGGAACAGCGCGAGGTGGACCATCGTGAACGCGAGACCCACTACGGTGAAGCCGACCTGCGTCGCCGACATGACGCGCGCGCTGTGCCGCGACTGCGCCGCCATGCTTGCGAGATCCCCTACGCGTAGCCAGAACCCCCGTTCTTGCAGGTGACGGCGTCGGACGGCCGTGAAGTTCGAGTACCGCATGGCCAGGACGTGCGGCCCCGGCGACAGGCTCAGCGACAGGGTCTGAGGGCCCCACTCCACATTGGTTTGCAGGTGGACGCGTTCGGATTTGTAGTCGGTTCCGACAGTCCCGTAGCCGTGCGCGAGCCGCCCGTCGACGTAGAGTTCCGACGCCCCGCTCTGGAACATCCAGACGCCGATCGGGCGGGTGGAGGCGGTCTCGTCCACGGACAGCCGCATGCGGAACCAGCCGATGCCGTTCCAACCGGGCGGGTGAGATGCGCCGCGTCCGAACGTCGTCTTGGCTGTGATCCAGTCGGAGTCGTCGAATCCCGGCTGCGCCCAGGTCAGATCGTCGCCGGGGTGGTACTTCCACGCCTGCGGCAGCCGCATGACGGGTGCGCCGCCCACGAGGCGCGCGCCGGCGCCGGGAAGCTCGGCCGCGATGGTCGCGCCGATGCACGTCAGCGCGAAGGCGGCCAGGCACACGCCCAGCGCGAGACGTCGGCGCGGGGTCTCTCGCGCATCGGCCTGTGGCCGGTCGAGGTCGGCTTGCATAGGCGACAACATGCAGCACGCGCCCCGCCTGATGCAAGCAATCGCCCGGCTGGCCGTTGCGTCCGCCGTCAGCCGGTCCTCGTTGTGAGGCCGTTGGGAGAAACGTGACACGCGACACCGTCGGCGAGGGCGTCGCGCCCAGACAGACGCCCATGCCGCGAATTGCCGCGCTTCCGGGTCTACGAGTACACTTCGACGGAGCGCATTCACGCAACTACGCTAAGGAGAACTCATGCGCATGACCTTTATGAGGTCCGCAGGCGCCCTGGCGATCGCCGCAGGAATCGCCATATCGGCGCCCGCCGCGACCCTCTTCCACGACGACTTTCAGGCCGCGGACCTGGGCGACACTTGGTTCCTAGGCCACGACGGCGGCGGCGGAGCGGGCCCGCCTGAGTGGGTGTACGGCGATGGCATTCTCAGCCAGACTGAGCCGGCGCCCGGCGACCCAACGTACGCAGTGATTGAGGGCGAGAACTGGCCGGAAAGCTACGGCGTAGTCGCAAAGGTACGCATAGACGATTGGCAGGACCACGACCGATCGCGCGCGGGCGTAGGCATGTGGCTCGACATGGCCGACGACTACGGCGGCTATACGTGGCTGATCCACGAGCGGCTTACCGCAACGAACATGGAAATGCTGAACGACGCGCGCGCGTGGTTCAACCAGGAAGAGAGCTACGAAGTCGTCCTCGGTGAGTGGTACTGGGTGAAAGGGTTCATCGACGCGGAATCGGGCGACCTGATGGGCAAGATTTGGGATGCCGACGAGAACGAGCACGACCCAGCGACGACCGACGAGCCGGCCGACTGGCTCGTGGTACGTGGCTTTGCCGAGGCCGGGGCCGAACGGTTCCCCACCATGCTCGCGGGCCTGAATGGCGGCGCCGGCACGGATGGCGGACACTCGACCGCGTCGTTCGACGACGTGTTCGTGTTCGACGCGGACGGCCCGGATCCGCTGGCAGTTGAGGCCGCCGGAAAGGCTTCGACTACGTGGGGCGCGCTGAAATCCCGCTAGAAACCGAGATCGCAGACGCGGCGGCCTCGTGGCCGCCGCGTGCCACGTACGTCCGACCGTGCTCGGCGCGGTCCCTCCAGCGCGCGACGCCGCTCTACCTGACCTTCAGCGTCCCCCAGCGCGTTGCCAGCTTGCCGCCCGGCTCCACGGGCAACGCCTCGGCCATCAGCGCCGCCAACTCGCCCTCGGACATCGCGTAGTTCGCGATCGCCAGGTCGTCGATGGACCCTACGAAGAAGCGTGGGCAGCAGGCGTTGTCCTCACCACCCACACGGAGCGTCTTCCCGGGCGTCGAGCGCCCCGGCCCCTTCTGGTCAATCTCCGTCGGGTCCTGCTCGCCATTTACGTAGAAGCGGATCGTCGAGCCGTCCCACACCATCGCGACGTGCGCCCATTCTCCCGCGGACACGGCGCGCCCCGAGATGTGATAACCCGGGGCGCCGGTGTCGTAGAAGTAGTAAGCCAGCGCCCCGTTCGGCGGCTCTATCTGTAGGTAGAAGGTGTTCTTGTAGTAGATCGTGCCCTTGTTCGCGTCTCCGTCTGCCGGAAGCGCGTCGAGGTTAACCCACGCCGCCAGCGTCAGTTCTTCCGTGATGTCCAGATGATCGTCGCCGGCGAACTCGATGTACTGCGTGTCGCCGGCCACGCCGGTCATGGCCACGCCGCCGCCGTCCACTCCGTCGGTCCACTCGAGGTCCCCAACGAACGCGCCGATGGGGCCGTCGCCGCTGGCCTCTTCCACCTCGACGCCGTTCCCCTCGTCGAGATGCCAGACGTACAGCTGCTTGCCCTTTTCACCGACATCGCCCGCCGCCGCGTGCGCGACAGAGCCCGTCACGCCGAGAACGAGCGCCATCGCGCACAGCACACTCCAAACACGTATCGCAATGCCCATTAGGCCCATCTCCTATCCGGTTGCCGCGTCCTCGACGACGCCAGCCCACGCGACGATGCTACGCGCCGGCACTTGAGGCAGCAAGCCTCCGGGATGGCGTGCCCTTGCGATGGGGTCATTCAGGCGACATGTTTTACACATGGAATCTCGGCGCCCGGAGCCGACCGCGCCGACGCCCACGCAACCTGTGACGGAGCCGCGTATGACCGTCCCGCCCGGTAACAGCAACCGGCGATGCCCAGTCTGCATGGGGATGCCCATGCGCCGACTAACGCCCGATGGCGCGCTGATGCTCGACTACTGCCCAGAGTGTAACGGCGTGTGGTTCGACCGCGGAGAGGCCGCGGCCCTGCGTGACTGCGGGCCGTCGGGCGCCACGTGGTCGGTGGCCCGCGAAGCCTACAGTATGCAGTGCCACGGATGCGGCGAGTCCATGGCCCGCGACGCCCAGGCGTGCGGCGCATGTGCGCGGCCGAATGTCGTAGACTGCCCCGTCTGCCGGGAGCCAATGGAGGTCGTCACACACAACGACTTGCGCCTGGACGTGTGCCGGCAGTGCTACGGCATCTGGTTCGACGCTGACGAATTGGCACAGCTCTGGAACGCGGCACTCCGGGACTGGGCCGCCACCGATGCGGGCGGGCCCGATCCGAGGGGCGCCGGCGGTTGGGACGCGCTAATGCTGGGCGTCGATCCGCATGTGCCGGCGGCGATGGCGGCCAAGGGCTTCGATGCGAATGCGGCCGCGGCGATCGCGGCCGGGCGCGGGCCTTTCCGTGTCGCACATGCACATGACGTGCGGCGGGGTCGCGCGCGCGGGGCCGATGCCAACGCCCCGATCGAGATTCTCGGCGTCATCGCCGACATCCTGCTCAGTCTGCTGCCATAGACACATGGAGAGTGCCGAGGGCCTGTGGCTGCCCGCCGGGGAGATCTTGGACCGCGCGATAGAGGCGTCTGCGTGAGGCGGCACGCCGAGCTGACAGATCCTTGTTTGTGGCTTGACCTCGGTCTGACGATATCGCGGGAATGTGACTGAGTAGTACCTTGGCAGCGCCAGAGGGATGCATGTCCGCTCCACATTCCGAAACCAGCCGACAATGTCCCGTGTGCGCAGGCCATGCGATGCGGAAGCTGACGCCAGACGGCGCGCTGACGCTCGACCACTGCGAGCGCTGCGGCGGCATCTGGTTCGACGGCGGCGAGGCGGCGGTCCTTGGGGAGCTTCGTGCCGGTGGATTCGAGTGGCCGGCGGCCCCGGTCCTGGCCCGCGCCATGCCATGCCAGGATTGTGGCGCGGCCGTCGGCCGGGACGCGGAAAGGTGCGCGGTGTGCGGGCACGCCAACGTCGTGGAATGCCCGGTGTGCCGGGCATGGATGGCGATCATCGTGCATAGGGCCCTGCGGGTTGACCACTGTCGCCAGTGCCGCGGCTTCTGGTTCGACGCCCGAGAGATATTCGCCCTGCGGGCCGCGATGTCGTCGGACTGGGAGGCCGGCGCCGCGTGGGCCGCGCTCATGCTAGGGTCTGGCCCTGGCGGCGCGAGAAAGCGTCGATCGAAGGGCCGGCCGGATGTGATCGCGCTCCTGCGGTCTCCGTCGGACGACGGTGTGCACTGGGTGGCCGAAGGCGCCGCCCATGTCGGCGTCGACGTCCTAGTGGAAATCGTGCTGCACGTTCTCTTCGGTATGTTCGAGTAGCCCGCCTGCCGTCCGCATCTCATGGGAGCCTCGGAGCGCGGCGGGCCGGCGTCTTGGCGCGTTGACGATGCCCGGTTCCGCTCCCATACACATCGTGCCTGCGGGCTGCGCAACCCAGGGCCGCGCAGCCGAATCGCGCGACGCACGGCAGCCGTTCTCTCAGGCAGGGAGGCACACTGCGCAGTGACGCCGACAGGGGGAACCGCCACGCGCGGGTCGGCGCGACCACGGAGATGGCGACATGGCAGATGCAGGCTCGACGTACCCAGAGCGCGCGGTTCTAGGCGACGTGCCCCCCGTGGGCTTCTACCCATACATGCAGAACCGCAACCCCGACCGCGGCCCCGAGGACGTGCCGCTGCCGGCCACGCTACGGGCGTGCATGGACTACCTCGTCAAATGCCGCGGAACCAACGGCGGCGCCGACCGCAGATTCACCTACACATACTTCATGGGCACGACGGGCGCGGCCTTCCGACTGAGTTGGAAGGAAGGCTGGCACGACGACAACTGCGCCGCATGGCTCGCATCTAACGACATCCTCGCCGTCTTCCGCCGTGGCTTCGCGGCAGCCGGGTACGAGGCGGAGATCATCTGTGGGGCCGAGCAGGGCAAGGGGTCGTTCCGCGATCGTGTTGTCGAGACCATCGCTGAGCGTGGGCGTCCGATCATCGCGCACGGCGTCGTCGGGCCGCCCGAAGAGGCGATCATCGCCGGCTACGACGACGACGGCGATGTCGTCATCGGATGGAGCCACTTCCAGGACCACGAGCCGCACGCGTCCGAGGGCGAGTTCGAACCCAACGGCATGTTCCGCAAGCGCGACTGGGTCGAGGACACGTGGGACCTGATGCTATTCGACGACCCGATCGAGCTTCCGCCGATAGAGGACGTCTCCCGCGACGCCCTCGCGTGGGCGCTCGAGATCATGCGCACGCCTCTGACATACGGCGACCGGCACAACGGCATCGCCGCGTTCGACGCCTGGGCCGCGCAACTCCTGCGCGACGAGGACTTCGAGACGGACGACATGAGCGTCCTGTGGCGACGCTTCTCCCCGCACGACGACAACGTCCTCGTCGTCGCCGAGGGGCGACACTACGGATCGGGGTTCCTGAGGGAGGCGGCTGCGGCCCTGCCGTCTGCCGCGGCGGAGCTAGAGGCTGCCGCGGAGTGTTGCGCGGCCCAGCACGACCGCATGTGGAAGGTGTGGGGATGCCTAGGCGGCAACGGGCGCTCCGAGGCCCACGTCCGCAAGATGGCAGACCCCGGCGCCCGTCGTGAGATCGTCGCCCTGTTGAGGCAGTCCCGCGCCGAGGATGAGCGCATTTCAGAGCACATTGAGAGGGCGCTGACGCAGTTGGGTTGAGGTTGCGATGACGCGCCGGGGCCGTCAGTCCATGCCCGCCCGCTTGCGGCCTCGGTGGTAC
Source organism: Candidatus Poribacteria bacterium (assembly GCA_018644665.1). GTDB lineage: Bacteria > Poribacteria > WGA-4E. The sequence continues at coordinate 24,042 of JABGQA010000126.1, read as the reverse complement.
AGCGCGCTTGGGGCCGGCGATGGATCACACACTTCCGGGAATGTCGCCGGCAACGGCTGACGGATGACCGTCTCAAGTCGCGCTCGCTGCGTGGCGGCGATCTCGCCGTGCGCGTCGATGACGTTGTCGTTCTCGTCCGGGTCGGCGGAGAGGTCGTACAGCTCTTCCTGCGCGGCTGGGTCGTCGAGGCTGACGGTGTAGTTCCAGTCGTCGTCGCGAACGGACGCGCGCCCGGTCGCCGGCCCGTTGGCGAATCCTGCCCAGCCGATGACCACGTGATCCCGAACCGTCTGCGAATCCCGCGTAACCAGCGGCCAGACGTCGCTGCCGTCGAACCCGCCGGCCGGCACATCCAGGAGACGGCACAGCGTCGGCGCGAGGTCGTGCGTCTGGACGAAGTCGTCCACCGCGCGCGGCTCCGCATGCCCCGGGTGACGGACGAGCCAGTTGATCTGTGTGTTGTACGGGTGCAGGCGGCCCGCCCCCTTGCCGAAGGCGCCGTGATCCAACACCTGCGTGCCGTGATCCGACATCACCATGACGATCGTGTCGTCCCAGAGATCTAGACGATCGAGCCGCTCGAGCAGATGCCCCGCCCACCGATCGACGAGCGTCACCTCGCCGAAGTAGAGCGCCCTGATCCTGTCGCGTTCCGCGTCCGTGCGCCCGTCGCCCTCGTCCGCGGCGCCGGGGTTGATGAACTCCTTGCCGTCGTAGTCGGGCATGTAGCGGTCGGCGTATTCGGCGGGCGGGTCCCACGGCTCGTGGGGATCGAACGAGTCCACCCAGAGGAAGAACGGGGCGTTCCCGGCGTTCTCGTCGAGCCAGTCGGCGGCGCGCCGGAAGACGCGGGCGCAACTGTAGTCCTCCTCAGACTGCCTGAACCGCTGGTTGTGCAGGTACTGGGCGAGGCCGACGTGACGATCCCAGTCGATGGGCTCGCGGACGTGGCGCCGCATCAGATCGGCGATGGCTTGCCGTGAGCCGAAGCGCCAGTTGTCGCTTTCCTGACCCCGGATGAAGTCGTACGTGGCGAAGCCGCGTGTGTAGTTCATCGTCGGCTTGAACATGTGGTACGTGTCGGCGACGAGGCCGGTCAGGTAGCCACGTCCCAGCAGGATCTCGGCGAGCGTGTCCTGGTCGGGCGGGATCTTGTGCCAACCCGGGGCGTGATGCCAGTGCCCGCGTCGGTCGAAGTTGAAGCGCCACGGGAACGTGCGCATACCCGTGAACAGCGACCGTCGCGTCTGGAGCGTCGGCTGACCCTCGCCGAAGGCGCGGTCGAAGCGGATCGCTTTGCGCGCGAATTCGTCCAGATGCGGCGTCTCGACGAAGCTCATCTTACGGCCGGGACCGATGATGTCCGCCCGGAACGTGTCGAGGCAGATGCAAACGACGTTGAGCGGCGATGTCGACGTACCCATGCGGGCCTCCTAATGCGCTGGCGCCGTGCCAGCCGTGCCGGTATACACCATGCCACCGCGCTCCCCAAGCCTCGGGGCGTGCGGCGTTCGTGTTGATCGGAGCGCAAGCTGCTATCCTGCGCCCGGCTTCTCTCCGCTATCACGGCCTGCAGTTGGAGGCGCCCAAGATGCGCGGCGTAGTCTTCCTCGGCGATCGACGCTTGCGAATACAGGAGTTCGCCGACCCTGAGCCCGGCCCCGGCGAGGTCGTCGTACGGATGATGGCCACCGGCATATGCGGCAGCGATCTCCACGTCTACCGACGCGGCGCCGAGGAGTTCCGTGACGCGGAGCCCACCATCGTCGGTCACGAGCCGAGCGGGGTCGTCGAGGCGCTCGGGCCGGGCGTAACGCGCGTCAAACCGGGCGACCGCGTCTGCGTAAACCACTACCGAAGTTGCGGCCACTGCCGTCACTGCGCCGAAGGCTTCCTACAGTGGTGCGCCGATGCTCGCGGATACGGCGGCCCGGTCCACGGCTCGCACGGCGACCTACTGCTCGCGGACGAGCGAAACTGCGTCGTGATGCCCGACGAGGTGAGCTTCGTCGACGGCGCGTTCGTCGCCTGCGCGGGCGGGACGGCGTACTCCGGGTTGCGGAAGCTGGACGTGTCGGGACAGTCGACGCTGACGGTGATGGGACTCGGCCCCGTGGGTCTCAGCGCGGTGCTCATCGGGAAGGCGTTCGGGGCGCGCGTCATCGGCGTGGACGTCATCGAGGAGCGCGTCGCGCTCGCGCGGAAGATCGGCGCCGACGAGGCGATCAACGGGGCCACCGAGGACGTCGTGGAGTCGATCCGCGCCCTCACCGGCGGCGAAGGCTCCGACGCGCTCTACGAGGCATCGGGTAGCGCGCCTGGCCGACGCCAGGGCATCCAGGGGCTTCGGCGCGGGGGCGCGGGCGTCTTCTGCGGCGTTGGCACGGACGAAGAGACGCTGAATCTCACTGAGATCATCGGTCGCGAGCTGACGCTCATGGGGTCGTTCGTGTTGTCGTTGCGTCTCACGTACGATCTCGTGCAGTTCCTCGCGGACAACCAGCTGAGCTTCGACCCCCTCGTCACGCACACGTTCCCAATTGCGGACGGCGAGGAAGCGTACCGCGAGGCGGACGAATCGCGCACCGGCAAGGTCGCATTTACGTGGTGACGCGGTAGACGCCCCCTGGCGGCCGGAACCTGGAGCACACGATGTCCATCGCATCGGCTATAGACGCGTCGCCTGACGCGGATCGGCACGTCCTGCCCGGCGCGGCCGATCTCTCGCCTAACTTCGCTCGTTGGGAACTAGCGACGCGCCCGCAGGGCGATAGGGGCACATGCTCGGTGTTCGCCGTTGCCGGCGCGCTGGAACACGCGCTGGCGCAGCGGGAGGACCGCGGAACGCTCCTCAGCGTCGAGTTCCTCAACTGGGCGGGTCATCGCGCCACCGGGAGGACCGTCGACGGTGGGTTCTTCTGGGAACTGTGGAACGGCTACGAGCAGTTCGGGATATGCGCCGAGGACGACCTGCCGTACGCGGACGCGTTCGACGCCGACTTGCAGCCGGGTCAGACCGTGCTGGACGCCGCAGCAAAGAGACGTGGGCTCGCCGCCCGTCTGCACTGGATCAAGGAGTGGGTACCCACGACAGGCCTGACCGACGACGAGTTCGCCGCCATCAAGCGAACCCTGACGGACGGCGCACCGGTGTGTGGTGGATTCAGGTGGCCGAAGAACGCCCAATGGGACGACGGCCTCCTGCGAATGGCCCCCGCGGCCGAAGTGTTCGACGGGCACAGCGTCCTGCTGAGCGGCTATGTTGACGACGGAGACGTCCCCGGTGGTGGGTCGTTCTCTATTCGCAACTCCGCTGCTGCGGGCGCGAACGGTCGGATGTCGTACGAATACGTCCGCGAATACATGAACGACGCCGCGTGGATCGAGCCAGCGCCGTGAGGCGAGCATGCACGCGCGGACACGCAGGCCACGACGTTGGAGAGTCAGAATGTCCGTCTTTGAGGACGCCCTCGGAGCGCTGACGCAGCCCCCCACAGGCCGCAACCGACGCATTTCCAGCAACGAGCAGCCCAACTGGAACGACGGCAACTTCGACATGACCTGGCTCACGCCGGGCGAGACGTTGGAACTCCCGCCGTTGACCGGGCCGGGCGTCATCAACCACATCTGGATGACGAGCCACGCGGGCGGCATGAGCGAGCTGAACGCGCTCAGCCTGCGCATCTACTGGGATGGCCGCGAAGAGCCGGATGTCGAGGTTCCGCTCGGCGACTTCTTCGCCACCGGCGAACGCCCGGCGGTCGTCGAGAGCATGCCCGTGCAGGTGGGACCCACCGGTAGCCTGACGTGCTACTGGCGCATGCCGTTCGCGGAGTCGGCGCGCATCGTCGTCACCAACGACAACGCGGAGCGTTCCACCGGTCTCTACTGGATTATCGACTGGGTGGAGTTGGACGCCCTGCCTGCGGACACGTCGTATTTCTGCGCCAAGTACCGGCAGGAGTACCCGGCCGTCATGGGCCGCGACTACCTCATCGCCGACCTGACGGGGCGTGGTCAGTACGTCGGCACGGTGATGTCGTTCACGCTGGCGCAGGACGGGTGGTTCGGCGAAGGCGACGACTTCTTCTACATCGACGGCGAGACGGTGCCGAGCCTGCAAGGCACCGGCACCGAGGACTACTTCAACGACGCCTGGGGATTCCGCCCGCGCACCAGCGCGTGGTTCGGACAGCCTCGCTGGGACGGGCACCGAGCAGGAGACAGCGGCGTTTGCTACCGCTGGCACGTCCTCGACCCCGTCGGCTTCTCCGAGTCGCTGAAGGTCACCATCGAGCACAAGGGGAACCGCGCCGACGCCGAAGAGGCGTGGTACATCGAGCGACCCGACTTCGTGTCGAGCATCGCCTACTGGTATCAGGCCGGCGAGCCGTCGCGCTTCGCCCATCTGCCCGCGTACCCGGAGCGCCGCGCCCCTTGGTCGGTGCAGCATCTCGTGCCTACGGTCCGCGCCGCGGAAGCGACCGCGGGGTCTGTGGAGGTGCAGGCCGTCGGGTTCTTCGGCGGGCGCCCGTCGCTACAGTGGCGAAACCAGGGCGCCGGGGACACGCTGACGCTGCCGTTCACGGTCGCGGAGGACGGGCGCTACGCCGTCCGCTTGCTGGCGTTCACGACGCCTGAGTCTGGGACTGTCGACATCGAGCTGGACGGCGAGCCGGCCGTGACCGCTGCGAGCTTCCACTCCGACGACTTCGCGGAGGCCGACCTTCTTCTTGGCACGCACGCGCTCTCCGCGGGCGATCATCTGCTGACGTTCCGCGGCGTGGCGGGTCAGGGGGTGGACGGACAGTCGCTGGCCGTCGAATCGCTCCGGTGGATCAAGCTGCCGCCCGAGGTGGATCGGGACGTGAAGACGCACAACGAGGCGCACTTCATCCGGCTAGGCATCGGCCGCGGGGTGTATTCGTATCGGCTCGCATATGGCGACCTGCCCGCGACGCTTGGGGCGCTCGTCCACGCAGGCGTGATGCCGCCGCGGTACCTCGATGACGAGAACGGACATGCCCTCCTGTCACGCGTGGAGGAGGGGAGGTTCGTCGTGGAAAGCACCGCGCCCGACGGCTGGCGACACGCGTGGACAGGCCTCGACGCGCGACGGTGACATCTGCCAACACATGGAGCAAATGGCGCTGAACACGATCGGACTCATCGGAGGGCTCAGTTGGGAGTCCACCGCGCTCTACTACGAACTGATCAACCGCGGCGTTCGGGAACGTCTCGGCGGGCTGCACTCGGCCCCCATCGTGCTGTGGTCCTTCGACTTCGCGGAGGTCGAGCGCCTACAGGCGGATGACGAGTGGGACCGGGCGGGGCGTCTCATCGCGTCCGCTGCGCGCGAGCTGGAGGAGGTGGGCGCGGAATGCGTCGCCATATGCAGCAACACGATGCACCGCTGCGCCGATGCTGTGCAGGGCGCCGTCGCCATCCCGCTCCTGCACATCGCCGACGCGGCCGCCGACGCCGTGCAGGAACAGGGCGCGCGCTGCGTCGGGCTGCTGGGGACGCGGCACACCATGGAAGACGACTCCTATCGAGCGCGCCTCGCGGGCCGTCACGGACTGGACGTCCGGATGCCCGACGAGGACGGCCGCGCGCTGGTGCATAGGGTCATCTACGACGAACTATGCCAGGGCGTGATCCGCGAGGAATCGAAGCGCGCGTTTGTCGCGCTCGCCGAGGAAATGGCGCAAGATGGCGCCGAAGGGGTGATCCTCGGCTGCACGGAGATCGGCATGTTGCTGACGGAGACGGACCTCAGTGTCGCCGTCTTCGACACCACTGAGATACACGCCCGCGCCGCCGTCGATTTCTGTCTGTCGTAGTCACTTGGGAGGGTGCTGGACATGTTCGGTCAGGATGTCGTCGATCTGTATCACCGTACCGTCGATGAGTCTCTCGCAAGTCTCCCGTTCGACGCGTCGTCGCGGGAGGCGTTCTCGGCGTGGCAGACGGACGCTCGCGAGCGTCTCGGCGCGATCATCGGCGCGCTGCCCTCGGAGCCCGCGAATCTCAAGCCAACGCGCGAGGTCGTTGAAGAGACGGACGCGTACGTCAGAGAGCGTCTCGTCTATGAGACCCGGCCGGGCATGCGCGTGCCCGGGTACCTGCTGACGCCCAAAGGTCTCGACGGTCCCGCGCCGGCCGTCCTGTGCCTGCACGGCCACAGCCGCGGCGGGAAGGACAACTGCCTGGAGGCGGACACGGGGTACGCGGCGTTCGCGCCGCAGTTCGCGGAGCAGGGCGTCGTGGCGTTCTGCCCAGACCAGATAGGCTTCGGCGAACGCGTCATGCCGGAGGGCAAGGTCACCTACAACGTGCTCGTGCATGGTCTGAACATGCTCGGCGAGACCCTCATAGGCTGGCGGTACTGGGACCTGCTGTGCGCGATGGAGATCGTGTCCGGGCTCGACACCGTGCGCGAGGACAGGATCGGCGTCATGGGCCTGTCTCTCGGCGGCGAGATGACGATGTTCCTCGCGGCGATGCAGGAGCGGATCGCCGCGGCGTGCGTCGCGTGCTACCTCACGTCACACAAGTCCACGTTCCTCGACTCCCCCCATTGCACCTGTGGACATCTGTGGGACCTCGCGCGGCACTTCGAACACGTGGACATCGCCGCACTCATCGCGCCGCGTCCGCTGTTCCTGGAGGCTGGGAGCCAGGACCCGTCGTTCCCGTCCGGGGACGCGGAGGCGCTCGTCGAGGAGTTGCGTTCCGTCTACACGCTGCACGGGAAGTCGGACGTGGATATCGGCGTGCATGTGCACGGCGGCGGGCACGAGATCAACGGATCGCAGAGCATCCCGTGGATGATCGAACGGCTCAGCTAGGGCCTACTTAAGCGCGCCATAGGGCAGCACCGCGTGCACGCCGCAGACGCCGTTGACGATCTGCGTCACGCGCATGTCGACGACGACGCTCGCCAGCGCCAGCGCGTCCGCGCGGCCGACGCCATACTGCTCCTGCATCAGGTCGAGCATCCCTACGAGCGCCGTGTCCAGGGCTGCGTCCAGGTCCTCGTCGAGGCCGAACGTGAGCCACCCCTCCGCCGTGCGTGCTCTGGGCGCCTGGATCGGCATGTCCGATAGGACGCGGAACGTGAGTTCCACGCAGTCGATGGGACACTCGATGGCCGTGCCCGACACCTCTCCGTCACCCTGCGCGGCGTGGCCGTCACCGACCGAGAACAGCGCGCCCTTCACCGCGATCGGCAGATAGAGCGTGCTGCCCGCGAGCAGTTCCTTGCAGTCGAAGTTGCCGCCGGTCACACGCGGCGGCCCGGTGGAGTGTGCGCCCGGCTCGTCCGGGGGCATGCCCATGACGCCCATGAAGGGGCTCAGCGCGACGACGTGTCCGTGCTGGTTTCGCCCCGTCATCGTGGTGGGATCCAACGTCCATCGGTGGTAAGCCGTCTCGTCGACGATACCGAGATGTTCGCGGTGGCCGCCGAACGTGAATCCCCACGTCCCCGGCCGGATGTCACCGATGTGCACCTCGAGCGTCATGCCCGGCTCGGCGCCGTCGACCGCGATGGGCCCGCATAGCGCGTGGCCGGCGTCGCCGTCGTTCCTGGGCTCGAACATCGGCGTCTCGCCGAATTCCTCGTGCGGCGGCTCCAGCAGCCACGAGGCGTCCAACGTGCGGAACCGCACCGTGTCGCCGCCACGCACGGTCAAGATGGGTTCGAGTTCACGCGAGAACTTGCCGTGGAGCGTCCGGCGCTCCGGCTGGACGTCGTAGGATGCCATCGAGTCTCCTCCTCTGCCGATCACGGTATCGCGCACAGGGCCGCGCGTTAGGGCGTTGGGACGAGGCGCGCGGCGTTCTCGCAGTGTAGGAGAGACACTACGTCGGCGGGAAGGTCAAGGCCGTCGAGGAACTCACGCAGGTCGTTCCCGTGCGCGTCGCGGCCGTAGAGCAGTCGGCTCGCGTAGCGCAGGATGAACTCGCGGCCGTGGTCGGCGTCTCGACTGAGCGCGGTGAGGCCGGAGCCGGCTGAGAGGTCCGCCCATAGGTTCTCGTGCGCGTCGAGCAGTTCAAACAGCCTGCCGCCGGGAGCGATCGGCCCGGAGGGGTAGACGGTCGTGTCCCGCTCCGCGTCGCCGCTGATGTAGCGCCAGAAGCCCGGCGCGTGCCCGACGAACACCGTGTCGGGACAGGCTATCAGGGCGCGCTCAAGGGCTCCCATATCGCCGCCGTACCAGTTCGTCTGGTACACCTGCCGTCCCGCGGCGTCCGGCAGGTACGGCGCGTCGATGTGTAGCACGACGGGGCACCCGAGTTCGCCCGCCTTGCGGAACAGCTCGATGCTGCGCGGGTCGTCGAGGAGCATGCGGTAGCTCCACTCGCCGCAGACGCGCACGCCGTGGTTGTCGTACGCCGCCTGAAACAGCGCGGGCGCGCTGCCCTCGTGTGGGCAGGGGCAATAGCCGGCGACGAAGCGGCTTGGGTGGCGGTCGCGCGCCGCCAGAAGCTCCGGGAGCGTCGCGCCCGCGTGCGTGCCGTCCGGGCGGAAGCTCGTGGGGCTGAACGCGCCGTGCGTGCCTGGGACGTCCTCGGCCGGCGGCAGGTACCACGTCAGCAGCCACGTGACGTCGATGCCGTATCCGTCCATCTCCGCGACTAGGGCGTCCGCATCGTAGCCGTGGTAGTTCACGTGGTTGTGGGAGTCGATCACCATGCGATGTGTCCCGCTGGTCTGCGCGGCGCCGTGAGTCGGTGCGCCCGCCGGTCTATCTGTCCCCGATCGCGAGCGGGCGCCGTGGGTCGAAAACGCGCGACGGTCAGCGGGTCGTCGACATAAGCTCGATGAGATTCGCGACGACAGCCGGGCCGATGTCCCGCCCGACGGACATGGACGCCTCGTACTCGTACAGCGGCAGCTCGAACTGCTCCTCGGAGAGGATGTAGCCGAGTTCGTCGTTCGCGAGGCCGAGGATGAACGGCGACGCAGCGCCGAGACGCTCGCGCATGGCGTCGCGGAGCGCGAAGCCGGGAGCCGGCAGCAACTCGCCCGGCACGGTGGCGATCGCGACATCGCCGATGCGGATCAGGCTCACCTCGGTCTCGACGGTGTCCGCGTTCGGCCCGACCGGGATGATGCCCGCCTCGACGGCCGCGCGGAACTGAGCGTTCGCCATCGGCGCGGAGAAGACCCGACGGTCGTGCCGCAGGACGGGATTCGCGACGACGATGGCGTCCTTCGTGGCGCGTATGGCGGTCTCGGCGACAGCCGTGCCGATCCGCTCGCACTCCGCGAACGTGTTCTCCTCGGACGCCACGGTGACCATCCCACCCAACGCGCCATTGATGAAGACCGTCACTCCGCCGAACGCCCGCTCGACGAGTCGGTAGACGTGCTGCGGGTAGTCGGCGGTGATCTTCGTGCTGTCGGACCAGAGCGTTTCGGGGTGCGCGGCGAAGTTGACGAGCGTCGAGATCGTCTCGCCGTCGGTATCCACGAAGTGCAGGACGCGGAGTTCGTCGTCGTACTCTGGCACGCGGGCGTTGCGTGCGACGCCGTCGGGTATCGTGCGCGCGCCCATCGAGACGCGCGCCTCACGCCTGTTGGCGTACGCCTCCGCCGCCGCGTCGACGATCTGCGCGGCGAGGTAGACCATGTACTCCTCGTCGACCCCGGTTTCCGTCTCCGACGGGCCCCAAATCCCGATCGTGTCCGGGCCAGAGTGCTGATGCGTGGCGCAGACGATGAGCCCGTCCGTGGGGATGCCGCGCGCTTCGAGTGCCGCCTTCACGCCGTCCACTCGGGCTCTCGCGTACCCGATCACGTCGATGCCCACGAATATCACCGTCTCGTCGCCCTGGGACATGGCTAGGGCGCGGGCGTATAGGTCGTCGTGGACGCCATCACTCAGGCGCGGGCTACGCAGGCCGGCGAGGTACGCCGGACGCTCGGGCGTTACCACGCGTATGGCCGCTCCCACGAGCAACGGTTGCGACGGCGTCGCGGCGTACGCGCTCAGGATCACGAGCATCGGCGCTATCAGCATGTGGTCGGCCCCTTCCGGCGCATCATACGATGGCGCACGAGAGGGACCAAGTCACGCCAGGATGTCGGGCTTTCCTGCCGGCAGCCGCCGGGCTACGATGGGGCCACCCCCGGCGCGAACACCCACACGGCAGGGACTCACATGCGGAGCTTGTGGATCGCACCCATCCTCATGCTGGCAGTCACAGGCTGCGATTTCGGCGCCGTGGATGGCCTCTCGGGCGGCGGCGTGGTGTTGGACCCACACGCCCCGGCACGCCCACAGCTCGCCGCGCTTGTCGCTCAGGGAGCTATCGCGGAGGCCGACGTGAACCGTGACGGAATCGTGGACATCCGCGACCTGATCCTCGTGGCGCAGAGCTTCGGGCAGATCGTGGAGATCCCGCCTGCTGCCGTCGACATCGTCGACGTGCAACTCCGTGTGACGGAGAAGAACGACACCTGGTGGCGCCAAGCATGGCGCGTTACGCTGCGGAACAACTCGCCGGACACGGTGTCGGTCGATCTGGGCGTAGAGTTCCAGGACGCCGATGGCTTCATCGTGGATGCGGACACCGAGTATGGGCTGTCGCTGGAGTCGGGGGCTGCGGAGACGTTCACGGGCTTCGGGCTGGTCTCCATGCCTTGGGCTGAGACCGTGGCGGGAGGCGCCGCGGCGGTCGCTGTCCGTGGCGACACGCCTGACGGCGACGGCCCGGCTCCCGGCGACATCGACATCGTGGACCTGGCGGTTCGGGTGACCGAGAAGAACAACACATGGTGGCGGTTCGCGTGGCAACTCACCTTGGTGAACGACGTTGATCGGGCCTTGGTTTTCGGCGCCACCGTGGAGTTTCAGGACGGCGACGGCTTCATCGTCGATGTCGGCAACGACTATGGTCTACAGCTTGCGGATCGAGAAACGCGCACGTTCGCAGGCTTCGCGTTGGTCAGGATGCCGTCCGCGGAGACAGTCGCGCTATACGCGGCCACGATCCGCTAACGGGACGGAGCAGACGCTTGATTCGCTACGCCATCGGCAACGACATCGACTTCGACGCGTTCATCGAGCTGTACCACGCCTCGACGTTGGCCGAGCGGCGGCCGGCCGACGACGAGGAGCGCATGCGACACATGCTGGAGAACGCGAATCTGGTCATTGCCGCGTGGGACGGCGACCTGCTCGTCGGGCTGGCGCGGTCAGTAACGGATTCCGTGTACGCGACCTACCTGTCCGACCTGGCGGTACGCGTGTCGCATCAGCGGCAGGGCATCGGCAAGGAACTGATGCGTCGCACGCAGGAGGCGGCGCCGCAGGCGACGCTCATTCTGCTGGCGGCGCCGGCGGCCGATGACTACTACCCGCACACGGGGTTCACGCGGCATCCGCGCGCGTGGGTGTTGGCGTCGGACGAACGCATCCGCTAGCCCAAGTAGGCCATCGCACCTTACTGTGCGACGTTTTCCAGGACGTTGAGTTCGAGTGGGTCCTTACTGCGGGGGTCGTCGGGCGCATCTCGCACGCATCGGAAGCCGAGGTCACGATGGGCCAGGCCTGGCGAGATCCGGTCTCGCGCCGCCACCCGCATGTACTTGGGGTCGTCGTCCCAGCTTCCGCCGCGGACGACGCGGCGAGCGCCCGATGCGGGGCCGCGGGGATTCATGTCGTCAGACTCTTCGTAGTACCGCTCCTCATACCAGTCGGCGCACCACTCCCAGACGTTTCCCGCGATGTCGTGGAGCCCGTACGCGTTTGCGGCGAACGAGGCCACCGGCGCGCCCTGCCTCCACGCGTCGGGCCCGGCAGTCCTGTAGGAGTTGGCGGGCGCGCTTGCGAGTTCCGCTCCCCACGGGTACGGGCCGGCTGACTCGCCACCCCGCGCCGCCCGCTCCCACTCGGCCTCGGTTGGGAGGCGCTTCTTCGCCCACGTCGCGAATGCCGACGCGTCTTCCCACGTCACGAGCACCATCGGATAGTCGTCCCCCGGCGAATACTTGGCTACGTCCTTCCAGTTCGGGGATGGGTGATCCGACTCGCGGATGAAGCGACGGTATTCCCCGACCGTGACTTCGCGCGCGTCCATGTAGAACGCATCGAGCGTGACCGCATGCGCCGGCCGCTCATCGCGGTCACCATCGCCTTCGGAGCTGCCCATGGTGAACCGACCCGGAGGTATGTAGACCATGCCCGCAGGGGCCTCCACGGCAGAGGATTTGAACTGGACTACGAGACTCCGTTCACTCATCGCGCCCGCCCGGTCGTATACGCGTATGTCGAAGCGCTGGTAGTCATCCTGCGCCAGGTCGACAACCAGGCGGAAATACGTGCGGCCAAAGTCGAGCCAGACGGCCGCTGGAGGCAGCCCACTAACTGTGATCCGCGCCGGCCCCGGCGCATGTTCGACCGAAGCCACGACCTCGAACCTCTCCATGCGGGACGTCACGTCGAGATGCCTTCGATCCCACTCGGCGAACTGGCTCGGCGCCACGTAGCGGATCACCGGGGGCGCCGACGCGCTGGGCGGCTCCGGTCGATCGTTGGGCGTGGCGCCGGGCAGATGCTGGAACTGGAAGTCGCCACCGGCCTCGTAGAAGCTCACAAACTGAGGATGCTGTCCGTCCGCCGAGCGCGTCGGCACGTCCCTCCTCACGTACGCGGCCAATTCGGTGGCGGACGTCACGCCGTCGCGCGGGGCGGCGTCGGCGCCACCGGACGCGAGCGCGTGCAATACCGAGGCGGTAAAGACGCCGTTTCCCCGGAGTTCGAGGGCCCTTTCGCCGGCCGTGCCCGCAGTGATGATCTGCCTCGAGTAGTCGGCTCGCGGCGCCTTCGCGACGGCCCCGCCGCCCGCCAGGCCGCTATAGCACGCATCCGCGAGGAAGAGGACGTTCCTCGTAGGCAAGGCGTTCGCCCACTCACGCAACTCATCCATGCGCAGGCAGGTCATGACGTACGCCCGCGGGTCGGGCTCCTGCGCGCCGATGTCTACGTCCGCGTCGTGTGGGACGAGGAAGCCGACATCCGTACCGTCGGACATCGGCACGGTGGCGCCATGGCCGCTGAAGTAGATGAGCGCTCGGCCCGTCGCTGGAATGCTGGCGATGGCCCGTTCGATCGCAGCCCGCGTCGCCTCCTCATCGGTCAGGGCGACGACCCGGTCAGGCCGGAACCCAAACCGTTCGACCAGGAGGGCCCTCATGGCGATGACGTCCGTCGCGGGATAGCGCAGGGATACGGACTCGGGCAGGCGCCCGTAGCGGCCGATGCCGATCAGGACGGCGGCGTCATCGGCGTGACTCGTGGCGCCAACCGCGCGCGCCGCTAGGGCCACGGCCATCGCAACGCCCAAGATCCACGTGCGCCTACACAGCAAGAGGCAGCGGCCCGCCAGCATAGCTCAGTCCAACATCGACCAGTTGACGCCAACGGTCAGGGTCGTCCACGCGCCCTGTCTCCCAACGGAGCGGCTCGGCGTGTAGGCGAGGTTCACGGGGAAGTTCAGCCGCCCGGCTCGGAGGTTCCACCCGAGAGCAAACGTCGCGTGCGTGGACTTGATGACGTCGCGGCTCTCCCACTCGCTGGCAGCCACGAGGTACGTTGGGCCGACGAATGTCAGACCGGCGCCCACCTCGAGGCCCACCCCGGTCCGCACCCCGAGCACGAGGCTGAGCGTTGGGGTCAGGAGATCTTGGTCCCAGCCCCCCAACAGCGGCACTTGCTCGAACACGACGGCGACAGACTCGTTCGACGCGCTGGCCATCGCGAACTCAAAGTGCCAGCCCGCGACGCCGGCGATCGGGAGGAGGCCACGCGCCTCGTAGGGCCGCTTCAGATCCCCGGAAGCTACGTTAAACCCGAGTCTGGGGCCGTGGCGCCGCATGTTGCGAGGGAGCGCATCAGCGGAGTGCGCAAGCAGAAACGCAATCAGAAAGATGAGGACGCAGGCGAGTTTTCGCATAGGTACCCCCAGTTGCGCGCGGTGGGCACATTCATCGTGGCCGCGCGCGGCAGCCTGGGCAAACTTGCTCGGTAGAGTGCAGGCCCCACCACCCCGGGTAGGGAAATCCCTAGCGTCCCGCGCACAATAGCATCGTGCGATGTGGGAGGCAACGGCGTTGAGGGCGCCCTCAGCGAGCTATGTGGGCGGGCATTTCGCCGCGCAGAACGGCGGCGACATCGCCGCATAGCGACGCGACCACGCGCTCCTGCGCCTCGTCGGTGAGGGCGGCGATGTGCGGTGTCAGGATCACGTTGTCCATGTCGTTGAGGGGAGACGCGACGGGCGGCTCGACTTCCCGCACGTCCAGCGCCGCCCCGGCTATATCTCCATCTCGGAGCGCGCGTATCAAGGCCGTCTCGTCGACGACGCCACCCCGCGCGGCGTTCACGAAGTACGCCGTCGGACGCATGGCGGCAAACGCGGCGTCGTTGAACAGATGCTTCGTCTCAGGAATGAGCGGCATGTGGCAAGAGACGAAGTCCGAACGCGCAAGCAGTTCTGTGAGACTCAGCATCGGGGAGCGAAGCTCCGACGCGACGACGCCGTCGGCCCGCACGAACGGGTCGTGGGCGACGATGTCCATCCCGAAGGCTCGGGCGCGGATGCCCAGGCGATGCCCGATGCGTCCCAACCCCACGATCCCCAGCGTCTTGCCGTACAGTTCGACGCCCATGAACCGGTGACGGTCCCAGCCGCCCTCGCTAGCGTTGAGACTCGCCGCGGGGATGTGTCTCGCCAGCGACAGCATGGACCCCATCACCAGCTCCGCAACCGAGATCGCGTTCTGCTCAGGCGTGTAGACCACCGCCACGCCGTGCTGCTTGGCGGCGTCGAGGTCGATGTTGTCCGTGCCGACGCCTGCGCGGCCGATGACCTCGAGTGACGGCGCCGACGCGATGAGGCGTGCGTCCACCTGCGTCTGGTTGCGAACCATCAGCGCACGGAAGCCTGCCAGCCGATCTCGCAGGTCGTCAGGCGATCGCCACAGATCGGGCTCCGTGGCGACGGTGAAGTCGTCACTGAGCGCGTCAACCGCCGCTCCCGTGATGCGTTCGCTGATGAGGATGTCACTCACGGTCGGGCGTCCTCGTTGAGCCGCGCCGCGCTAGCGGTCGATGCGTATCGCGGCGAACTGGTCCGGCAGGAGTTCGCGCAGGATCGTGTCTATCTCGCGGGCGTGTGGCACGTCACGCTGAGGACGTCGCGGGTACAGCCGGTCGTTCACCCAGCGCTCGCTCCAACCGTCCGTCGTGTCGACGAAGTCCCGGGCGAAGTCGCCACAGGCGTTCGGATGCGACTGCGCGATGTCGATGCAACCGGTCATGCAGACGTCGACGTACGACTGGATGATCGGGTACTGCTCGTCCGGCGGGCGCAGCTCGTCCGGGTCGCGGACGTAGATCCACGTGTCGGCGTCGAGGACGTCGTGTGGCGGCACTGCCATCCGCGACTGGCCCGGTTCCAGACGCTGGCGGTGGTAGCCTCGCTCCCGCAGGTCCAATGCGGACAGGCGTTCCTCGGGCATCTCGAACGCGACGCCGTTGAGAGCGGCGGTCGCGTCGGGAACCGCGGTTAGAAACGTCGTGGCGCCGATGTACCCGACGGCGTCCATCCGGTGACCCCACGTTCGTCGGTAGCCGTGTACGGTGACGGGCAGCGCCTCGACCGCGTCGGGGACCGTTCGACGGCGGGACGCCTCGTCTATCAGCGATCCGTAGCCGATCATGAGCTGCGGCAACGTCGGTCCTCAGATGAGATCGGGGGTCTTGAGACCGGAACCCGTGTTGAAGAGGACGACACGCTCGTCGGGCGACAGGAAGCCGGCGTCGAGCAGCTTGGTGTAGGCGGCGTACGTCGCGGCTCCCTCCGGCGCGGCGAACAGCCCCTCGACGCGCGCCAGCGTCCGTATGGCGCCGAGTATCTCGTCGTCGGAGACCGTCAGCGCCGTGCCGCCACTCTCGCGAATAGCCGCGAGGATCAGGTAGTCCGCGATGGCGCCAGGCACACGGATGCCGGGAGCGACCGTCTGCGCGTTCTCCCACGGCGCCGCCTCGTCGTCGCCCGCCTCGAAGGCCCTCACGATGGGCGCGCAGCCGTCGGCCTGCACCGAGATCATCTTCGGTCGCTCGGGGCCGATCCAGCCGAGCGCTTCAAGCTCGTCGAATGCCTTCCACATGCCGACGATGCCCGTGCCGCCCCCGGTCGGGTAGAGGACGGCGTCCGGGAGTGTCCACTCGAACTGCTCCGCGAGTTCCAGGCCCATGGTCTTCTTGCCCTCGGCGCGATACGGCTCCTTGAGCGTCGAGACGTCGAACCACCCCTCGACGGGGGCGCGTTCGCGGACCTGCCTGCCCGCCTCGTCGATCAGGCCGTCGACGAGGTGGACGTGAGCGCCATAGGCCGCCGCTTCCTTCTTCATCATGTCCGGCGTGTCGGCGGGCATGTACACGTGCACGTCCATGCCGGCCCGAGCGCCGTACGCAGAGAGCGCCGACGCGGCGTTCCCCGCCGACGGGATCGCGACCGCGCACACGCCCAGCTCCTTCGCGCGGGACACCGCCGCAGACAGCCCGCGGGCCTTGAAGCTGCCGGTCGGATTGAGTCCCTCTTCCTTGATGTACAGTCGTGACGCGCCGTGGCTGCCGCCGAGGCTTTCCGCGTGGAGCAATGGCGTGTGCCCTTCGCCGA
This sequence comes from Candidatus Poribacteria bacterium, assembly GCA_018644665.1. Taxonomy (GTDB): domain Bacteria; phylum Poribacteria; class WGA-4E. The sequence continues at coordinate 7,344 of JABGQA010000126.1, read as the reverse complement.
GACTCACGACGTTCGCCGGGTCGCGCACAGGCATGATCTCGAACCAGCGCCACATGCCGCCCTCGCGGCCGCGTAGATCGTCGCGCGAGAACGCGTCGCGGCACGCGTCGAGATCGTAGCGCGCGTACAGGACCTTCTGACATGCGGGGCACGTCGTGTGCGTCTCGTCGGCGGAGTACGTCTCGTGGCACCGAGTGCATTCGAGGTGAGACAGGTAGCTCTGCATTCGGTGTGGCTGCTCCGGTTGGGCGGTGATGCGTCTGGCGCCATTCTACACGAACTGTCGTCCGTGGAGACCTTGCGGGTGCCGGCGCCCCCGAGCACCATAGAGCCGCCGCCATGGACCCCGCCTGCCGCTATGACGCCCGCGAACCACGAGGGAATCACGATGACCTCATACGCCACCACCGGCCGCCGGGCGCGCATGTCTCAATGCTGGCTGCTGGGGACGCTGCTAGTACTCGTCGCGGCCCGCTCCGCGCTTGCGGTTGAGCTTCGGCGCGGGCCGTATCTGCTGAATCAGCGCCCGGACGGCATCACCGCTCGATGGAGAACCGGCGACGCGGTGCGGCACACGTCCGTGCTGCGCTACGGCGAGACGCCGTACGTCCTCGACCACGCCGTCGCGGCGGAGCGGGTACGTCAGCACTTCCCGGGCCTCCAGGACTGGGAAGCGACCGTCGTCGACCTGGCTCCCGACACGAAGTACTACTACGCGATCGAGGGCGATCAGGTGACCCTCGCCGGCGCCGACGAACGCACCCACTTCCGCACGGCGCCAGCGTCGACGAGCCCGCGGAAGCTTCGCTTTTGGTTTCTGGGCGACTCGGGCAGCAACCGCCCGCGTGAGGGTGAGACGGACACCGTGCTCCAGATTACCGGCCCGACCGATCCGGTGAAGGTCCGCAACGGGTTCCGTCGGTTCAGTCAAAGGCGGGGCGCAGACGGGATCATCCTGCTCGGGGACAACGCGTATCCGTGGGGCTCCGACGCCGAGTACCAGACGGCGTTCTTCGGCATCTACCGAGACGATCTAGCCAACACGCCCCTCTGGCCCGGCATCGGCAACCACGACATGGACGACGCCTACCGCCACATCTTCTTCACCACCCCGCGCGAAGGGAGCAGCCTCGGCCTCGGCAGCCAGTACTACTACTCCTTCGACCTCGCGAACGTCCACTTCGTGATGCTTGACGCGTGGAAGTCGTGGTGGGAGGTGACGACCGATCCCGACTACATCCCGTGGCAGCGGGAACTCGCGTGGCTGCGGGAGGACCTCGCATCGACGCGCCAGACATGGACGATCGTCGTGTGCCACTTCCCGCTGTACTGCGACGGCAACTACGACTCGGACACGAACGGGCCGCTGAAGCTGCTCCGAGAGGCGCTGGTACCCATCCTCGATCGCTTCGGCGTGGACCTCTATCTGGCAGGACACGACCACACGTATCAGCGCTCGTATCTGATCCGCGGACACACCGGAACACGCGACTCGTTCCGCGAGGAGGACCACCTAGTGAGCGCAGCCGACGGGCGCTCCGAGCCGATCCTCAAGCGAGGCGGGCCGAACGGCGGCACGGTCCACATCGTCTCGGGAACGGGTGGCGGGACACGTCCGAACGGCGCGTTTGCGCATCCCGTGATGGTCCCGTTCCAGACGGAAGCAGGGGAACGCCGGGGACTAGCGCAGCCGGGAAGCCTTGCGCTCGCAATCGAGGCGTCCGCGCTGGAGGGGTGGCAGATCGACATCCACGGTCAGCCCGTGGACCACTTCCGCATGGAGAAGGTCGCGCCGTAGCTGCGGCGGCATCGGTTGAGTCTCATACGATTACGCGGTAGCCTGCATGGTAACGTTGGCGGACCCAACCATGCCGGACACAGAACGCGCCGCAGACGAGACCGACACCGCCGCTCCCGTGCGCCCCACAGTAGAGGGCCGCGACGACCTAACGACCTTCTTGCCCGACGAGAGACACGCCGTCCTCGCGATCCTGTTCACGGACCTCGCCGGCTCGACTAAGCTCGCCGAGACGATGACTGCGGGGGCTATCAAGGCGTTGCGGCGGGAGCACGACGCCGTGCTCACCGAAATCATCCAGCAAGACGGCGAGGGCCTTGCCGTCAAATCGACGGGCGACGGGCTCCTCGCGGTGTTTCGCACGCCGACCGTCGCGGTGGAGCGCGCGCTGGAGATGCAGCGCGTGTTGCGGACCCACGAACGCCTGAACGCCGTCGGGGTCCGCATCGGTGTCCACATGGGCGAGGTCAGCGTGGAGCCGTCGGCCGGGACGAACACCGACGTTTTCGGGCACAACGTGGCGTGGGCCGCGCGCGCGGAAGCGATGGCGCGCGCGGGCCACATCTGCGTCACGCTCCCGATTTACGACGACGCCTCGCGCCACCTCGATGAGAAAGTCTGCAAGTGGAAGGCGCACGGCGAGTACGTCCTCAAAGAGGGCGAGAGGCCGCTGGACCTGTACGAGCCGCACGAGGCAGACGCAGAGCCGATGGATGCGCCGCGCGGCGACCGTCGCTACGGCGACCACCCAAAGACCTGGAACGTGCCGATACGCCGCAACCGGAACTTCACGGGCCGCGAGGAGATACTGACCGAAGTCTACGAATCCCTCCGCGCGAAGGACCCGGCGGCGCTGACGCAGACGGAGGCGATCCATGGCCTCGGCGGCATCGGGAAGACGCAGATAGCGGCCGAATACGCGCATCGCTACGCCGGCGATTACGACTGCGTGTGGTGGGTCGCCGCCGAAGACGACGCCGCGCGGCCCGCGGAATACGCCCGCCTGGCCCGCGCGCTGGACCTGCCGGAGAAGGACGAGCAGGAACAGGACGTCATCGTGGCTGCCGTGCGCGACTGGCTGCGGACGCACGGCAAGTGGCTGCTGATACTCGACAACGCGCCGGCCGCGGAGAGCGTCCACGACCTACTGCCCGACGGGAACTCGGGACACGTCATCGTCACGTCGCGGAGCGCCGCGTGGCGAGATGTCGCGCGACCCGTATCGGTGGACACATGGCCACGGGACGAGTCCATCGGGTTCCTGCGCGCTCGCACAGGTACGGAACGCGACGAGCACGCGGGCGAAGTCGCCGCCGAGTTGGGCGACTTGCCCCTGGCACTGGAACAGGCCGCCGCCTACATGCACGAGGCCGCCATTTCTTACGAGGCGTACCTTGAGCGCTACCGCACACGGCGGCAGGCGCTGCTGGCACGCTCCGCGCCGAGAGACCATCCGGAAGCCGTCGCCGTGACGTGGCAGGTGTCCATGGATCGCCTGCGCGACGAGTGCCCGGAGGCGGCCGACCTGCTGAACGTGTGCGCCTTCCTCGCGTCGGAGGACGTCGCGCGGGAGTGGATCGTGGACGGCGCGGAGCATCTGCCGGAGCCGTTGGCGTCCGTCGCGAGCGATCCGGTGGATCTCGATGACGCGGTGGCGGCCCTCAGGCGCTATTCCCTGATGGCGGTGGCGGAGGACGCGCTGTCCGTGCACCGGCTCGTGCAGGAGGTCGTGCGAGACGGCATGTCGGACGACGACGCCACGCGGTGGTGGGAATGCGCCGTTGGACTCGTCCACGCCGCGATCCCCACCGAGAACATACAGATGGCACCAGCGGCGTGGCCGACGTGCGAGCGGCTGTTGCCCCACACGCGCTCGGTCGCCGGCCGGCGGCTGGCAGCGGGATCGGCCGGGGCGCTCCTAGGCCGGATTCTGGACCGGATTGCGACGTACCTAGAGGTTCGTGCGCAAGACGGCGAGGCACGCACGATGTATGAACGCGCCGTCCGTGTGGGAGAAGCAGCGCTCGGCCCCGACCACCCCGACGTGGCGGGCTACGTCAACAACCTGGGCAACTGCCTTCGCAACCAGGGGGATCTGAACGGAGCGAAGGCCCACCTCGAACGCGCGCTACGCACCGAATCCGCCCTCGAACCGACCGGCCCGCAAGTCGCGATCGTCCTCAACAACTTGGGCATGGTTCTACGTGCGCAGGGGGATTTGAGCGCGGCGAGAGAACACTACGAACGAGCGATACGCATCGACGAGGTCGCTCTCGGATCCGACCACCCAAACGTGGCGATCCGCGTCGGCAACTTGGGTGCAGTCCTGCACGCGCAAGGCGATCACGAGGGCGCCAGGAATCACCACAGGCGTGCGTTGGACATCGACGAAGCCGCCTACGGGCCCAACCACCCTCGAGTCGCGGCTGACCTCAACAATCTAGGCACCGTGCTTTGGGCGCAGGGCAATCTTCCTGCGGCGATGAGCCGCCTCGAACGTGCGGTACGCATATTCGAGCAGTTCCTAGGCACCGACCATCCGAACACGGTCCTCGCGGGACGCAACCTCGACACGGTCCTCCGCGAACTGCGGGGGTAGCCGTCGGCGCGCGTCGTTCCTTGGCTGGCCTCCGCCGTCGGAGGAATCCCCACAAGATCGCGCGGCATGTCAGGGATCGCCCCTCTGCGGGGCACGCTCCCTGTTCTATATTCCCTAGTGTGCCGTGACTGTCGCCGGGCCCGCGCGGCGGCTATTGCTTGTGCCGAGGGAGGGCCCGCACCGTGCACTGCCAGCGCATCGCATCCGGTGGAATCACCATCACCCTGATGGCGTTGGTGTGCCTCTCCTCGTGCTCAGACTCGCCGACGCCTCAGCGCGTGCGCCTGGACACGCCGCAGACGGTGGCGCCCGGATCCCCGTCCGAGGAGCCGGCGGGCGAGTCTCAGCTTCCCCTGCGCGTCGCGATAGCCGCGGTGGTGTCGCCACGCGAGTCGTTCCGCTACTACGACGACCTGCTCGGGTACCTGTCCGACGGCCTCGGCCGACCGGTCGAACGCCTACAGCGGCCGACGTACGCCGAGATCAACGACCTCATCAGGTATGGAGGAGCGGACGTCGCGTTCGTGTGCACGCTGGCGTACGTCGTCGGAAACGGGGCCTTCGGCATGGAGTTGCTGGCCGCTCCGGTTGTGCACGGCAGGCAGACGTACCGCTCGCTCATCATAGTGCCGGCCGCCAGTAGCGCGAAGACCATCGAGGACCTGCGAGGCACGGATTTCGCGTTCACCGACCCACTGTCCAACAGCGGGCGCCTGGCTCCGACGGATCTGCTCCGAGGACGTGGCGAGACCCCCGAGGCCTTCTTCCAGCGGACGATATACACGTACAGCCACGACAAATCCATCCGCGCCGTTGCGGACGCCCTGGTAGACGGGGCCGCAGTCGACAGTCTCGTCTACGCCACGCTCGCCCGCGACCATCCCGATGTCGACGCCGGCGCGCGGGTCATCTGGGCATCGCCCGAATACGGGATGCCGCCCGTCGTCGTGAGCCCGCACCTCGATGCTGACCTTGAGCGCGACATCGCCAGGCTGCTCCTCGACATGCACGTCGACCCGGACGGCCGCGCGATCCTCGACGTCCTGTCGATCGAGCGGTTCGCGCCCATCGCCGATGCCGCCTACGACCCGGTGCGGGAGATGCTGCGGCGCGTTGGGGGGTATGGTGACTTCCTCGCCGCTTCGCAGTAGAGACGTGCGCAAATGGCTCGTGCGCCGCGCGCTGGCGGTGAACGTCCGCGTCAAGATCCTGGGAATCGCGCTGGGCGTGGCGGTGTTCCTCGGGGGCGCGACCATCGTGTTCCTGCGCGGCTACCTCGTCCGCGTTTGGACCGAGGATCTACGCGTGCGCGCCGTCGAGATCGCGCGGGACAACGCGTCGCGATCAACCGATTTCCTCCTGACAAACAACCTGTACGAACTCTACGCGCTCCTCCGCGGCGCAGTCGATGGCAACCCAGACGTGCGCTACGCCTTCGTGCTCGGACCGGACGGAGCCGTGTTGGCCGACACGTTCGGGCCGGCGTTCCCGGCCGACCTGCTAAGCGTCAGCACGGTTCGTGTTGCGGACGACGCCGAAATCGCGCTCCTACAGTCAGGGCACTCGCGCCTCCACGATGTCGCCATACCCATCTACGACGGCCGGGTCGGCACGCTCCGCCTGGCGGTATCCGAGGACCGGATGCGCGCGCAGATCGGCGAGGTGGTCGCGCACATTACACTGATGACGGGACTCGCGGCAGGCTTCGGGATCGCTGCGGCGTTCCTGCTGACATATGCCCTGACGCAGCCGATCGCAGGTCTCCTGCACGCCACCGAGGCGGTCGGTCGCGAGGAATTCGCGCACCGCGTCGACGTGCAGACGACGGACGAATTCGGCGCCCTTGGCGAATCGTTCAACACGATGATCGAGAGGTTGGGCGTCGTGGAACGCCAGCGCACGGAACTCCTCAAGCGCATCCTGACCGTGCAGGAGGAGGAACGCAGCCGGATCGCCCACGAGTTGCACGACCACACGGGTCAGGAGTTGACTGCGCTGCTCTACCGCGTGTCCGTGGTCGCCGAAGCGCCAACGCTGGAAGCCGCGCGCGGGGAACTGATCGAACTCGAGAAGGCTGCGGCGCGCGCGCTGAAGGAAGTGAGACTGCTCGCCTTCGAGATGCGGCCGGCCGCCCTCCGCGACCTCGGCCTCGCCGCGGCGTTGCAGCACGAGGCCCGCGCGTTCACGCAACTGTATGGCTTCGCCGTGCGGTGCCATGTCGCGGGCCTGGGCGAGGTCGCGCTGGATGGCGAGTCGGAGACGGCCGTGTACCGCATCGTGCGCGAGGCGTTGATGAATACCGCGCATCATGCGCAGGCCAATAACGCCAGCGTCCTCGTACAGGCAAGGAATCACACGCTCGTGGCGATCGTGGAGGACGACGGAGTGGGGTACGACGCAGACGCTGTGCTCGCTGGGCCGCCCGAAACGCGTTTCGGCCTGCTCGGGATGACCGAACGCGCGCGGCTCATCGGGGCGTCCATAACGTTCGAGTCGTCGCCCGGCGCCGGGACGACCGTGTACGTAGAGATACCCATAGGCGCCGGCGCGGCGGAGGGAGCGGACGATGCCGATTCGAGTCCTGATAGCGGATGACCACGCCGTCGTACGCGCCGGCCTGCGCGCCCTCCTCGACGGTCAACCTGACCTGGAGGTCGTAGGCGAGGCAGAGGATGGCCTCGACGCCGCCGACCGAGTGCGGGAGCTGGTCCCAGACGTCCTCCTGCTGGACATCACCATGCCCAACGGGGGCGGCATGGACGCGCTGGAGAGAATACGCGATCTGGGCGTCGCCACACGCGTGCTCATACTCACCATGCACGACGACGCGGCGTACCTGCAGGAGTTCGTGCAGGCCGGAGCGGTCGGATACATCACCAAGGGCGCGGGCGGCCCGGAACTGCTGAAGGCGATCCGCGCGGTCCACCAAGGCCGCAGGTACCTCGAC
>JABGQA010000049.1 GCA_018644665.1 Candidatus Poribacteria bacterium | reverse complement strand
CCGCGGGTGTCGAGAACGCGGTTTCGATAACTGCCCCTGCTTCAATTTCATCGGGATGAATTGGTTGACGCCCGCGGCGCCTGAAGGTGACCGGCCGATCGATGTCGCGTTCGTGGGAACTCTGGATCCCAATCTGTCGCGTGAGCGTGGACTTGAACTGGAGAAGCTCGTTCGGCTCTCTGCGGACGGCATCAATGTGGCCGTCCGCCAGGGGCTGTATCTCGACGCCATGTTGGAGCTTTACACGCGTTCGAAGATCGTGTGGCAACACTCGGGCCAGCGGGGGGGCAATCTGACCTTCCGGGTGAGCGAGGCGATGTCGGCCGGAGCATTGGTCTTGGCCCCCCGCCCGGACGACTTCGCGGGACTTGGCGACGCGGCCATTGAGGATGGAACGCACCTGGTCTACTACGACAGCTTCGACGAGGCCCGCGACCTGATCCGCTACTACGTTGATCACGAGGACGAGCGTAGGCTCATCGCCGATGCTGGCCGCCAGCATCTGACCGAACAGCGCCCGTGGCTGAGCGAAGTCGAGCGCTTCGTGGACGAGGTCGTCGACGCGATCCCACCGGACTTCCTCGAACGAAGGCAGCAGCGTCTGCGCCGTCACGGAGTCGACGCGCGACGGGAACGGTTGGATTACGCGCGCTACTTCCAATACCACGGTGAGTCTGCCGTGGCGCGGCGCCTCTACGAGGACTCTCCCGATTGGTCGACGGACTCGACGCTGTTCCATCACCGCTCGTTGACGGCATCGGTCACTGGGCAGCCGGCCAACTACATCGAGGCCGCCAACGCGGCGCTCGCCAAGTACCCTGATCATCTCAACGCGATGTTCAACTGGGCGCGCTTTGTGTTTGTGTCACGAGGCGCCGCTTCGACCGACGCGCTACGCTTCCTACAGCAACTACTACGCTCCATGCAACGGTCGGACCCCGACACATGGACGGCGGACACCGTGGAGGGTCCGTGCGAATTACCGATGCGCCGGCTCCGCCTAGAGATCTCGGAGGCGTATCTCGACTTCCCGCCGGGCATAGAGCGATGGCGTAGGTTGCAGCAACTTTACGTGCACGAAACGCTCCGGAACATCGGCACGCTGCTCGCCGAACGCGGGGAATTGCGACCCGCAATCGTCGCATTCAGGGGTGCATTACGGATCCTGCCTGACGAGGGCCACACGATGGTGCAGCAGGCGTCGGCGTGGCTAGGGCTGGGGAGGCACGACGAAGCAGCGTCGCTCTACGCCCAGGCCATCGAGGCGGAGCCGTTTCTCTGGGACGCCCGCGAGTCGCTCGCGCACATATGGCTCGCTGTGGACCGCATCAGCGACACCGTCACGCTGCTCCGAGACGCCTTGCTGACATGCGGACTCCTAACTGAGCAACGCATACGGTTCTACATACTGCTGTCGAACGCTCTGGGGCGGCTGGGAGAATCGGCAGCGGCGCGTGGGTGTCTCGACAACGCGATGCAGGAACTTCGCACCGGGGAACTGTGTGTCGGCGGCGGCCCGTTCTATGCTGTAGATGCGTCTCCTGAACAGGTTCGGCAGTGGAAGCAGATGGTGGACAAGGCGATGGGGGACCTCGGGCACGCCGTCAGCGGGAGCGCCGCGTCCACAGGCGCGGAATGACAGGCATCGTGGCGTCTTCCCTCGACCAAACGGGTGACGTCTTCGGCCACGCGGGGATGCGCGGAATGCTAAGGTCGCGGCAGCGGTCCACGGCGAGGACGCTATCGACCGCGCGGACGACCCCAAACACGGCGTGTGATCGCTGGGGACACGACATCACGCGGTATGAGTCGACGTCGCTCAGGAGCTGGAGCGGGCCGTTGCGCGGACGGACTGCCGTGCGGGACAGCGGATGATCAGTCACTCGAGACCATGGCTGACGGAGGAGGACGCGCAGGAGGCCCATGCCTGCGTCATGTCAGGATGGGTCAAGGAAGGCACGCGCACGCGCGACCTCGAGCGGACGGTCGCGACGCATTACGACGCGGCGGGGGCATTGGCGACGACCGGCGCACGCCACGCGATGCACATTGCGCTGCGCTGCTGGTTCCCGGACGGAGGCGCACGCGTCGCCGTGCCAACGTACGTATGCCGTGCGGTCTACGATGCGGTCGTCATGGCGGATTGCCAGCCTGTCCTGCTCGACATTTCGCCAACCGACTTCAGCCTCGATGTGGATGCGTTCCGCCGCGCGCACGCGCTTGATCCGCTGGAAGCAGCGATCCTACCCGACATGTTTGGCATCCGCGCCCCCATTGAGGAATTCAGGAAGACTCCCGGCGTAAAAGTGCTGCAAGATTCGGCCATGCGGGTTGTCGCGGCGGACACAGCGCGGGCGGAGTTGCCTCCAGACGCGATGGTGCTGTCGTTCGAGGCGACGAAACCCGTTGTCGCGGGCGAAGGCGGCATGTTGGTAAGCCACGATGGAGACCTGATCGCACACGCCCGCGATCTGCGGAATGGGCGCTATACGTCGCCTCGGACGGCGTGGTTTCTGCCGCTGACGGATCTACAGTCTTCGTTGGTGGCGAGCCAATGGCGGCGCATCCCAGAGATGATCCGGTTGCGCCGTCTGGTACAGGACCACTACGTGCAGCAGATTCAGCGGATATGTGCCGCACACATTGTTCGCTCGGTCTGCGACGCGGCTTTTCCCTTCCGCTTCCTGCTCCGCGTGGACGATGTTGAACGGTTCATCGACATGGCCGAGGGACTAGGAGTGGTCATACGCCGTCCGATAGCTCCGTACCCCCTGCACCGTCTGTTCCGAGCGGAGGGCGCGTTTCCAGTCGCCGATCGCGCCCATGCCACGTTGGTCTCCGCGCCGGTGTATCCCGGGATGAGTCAGGAGGAGACCGAGCGCGTGGGCTCCGTCCTAAGGGACTGTCTGGAGGCTGACATCGCGCACCAGGGGAACACGGACGCTGGGCCCAGCGGCCGGTGAGGGACCTGCTCGGAGATCGCACGGATTTGGACGCATGGTGTCCGACGTAACGACCGATCTGTATACCGCCGACGTCTCAGCCGAGTGGGACGATTTCGTGTCGCGGTCCCGTAACGGCACGCTGTTCCACCGTCGGGCTTTCCTGAACTATCACCCGCCCAATCGTTTCGATGATTGCTCACTTCTGTTTCGCAGCAGTGGACAAGTGGTCGGGGCTTTCCCCGCGGCGGTCGAGGAGCGGGACGGGAGGCGGATCTTACGCTCGCACCCTGGCGCATCCTATGGCGGACCGGTGGTCGGCCCTTTGCCGCGCGCCGAGACTGCGCACGCATGCGTGCGCGCCATCGTGAAATTCGCGCGCGCGCGTGGGTTCGACGGAGTCGAAATGCGGCTTCCGCCTACCGTGTTTCATCGGTGTCCGTCCGAGGACGTCGATCACGCGCTGCACTCGGCCGGTTTCCACGTGCCGACCATGGAACTGTCGAACGCGATCTGCCTGGACGGCGGGCCGCAGGCATGGCAGACACGAGTCCAGGGAGACACGGCAAACCGACTAAGACGCATCGAGCGGGAGGGTTTGGTGTCAGTCGAAGGCAGCGACGCGTGGGGCGAGTATTGGCCTCTGCTTGACGAGACGCTTGCGAAGTTCGACGCGACCCCTACCCACTCGCTGGGTGAGATGGAACGGCTCGCACACGACCTACGGGACGACATTCGCCTCTTCGGCTGCCGTGTTGCTGGTACGTTGGTCGGCGGCGTGGTCGTGTTCGTGGGCAATACGCATGCGGTGCACACGTTCTACATGGCGCAGAACCACTCGGGCCGCAAGCATCGGTGCTTGGACGCCGCGCTGCGCCACGTGATGGAATGGACGTATGCGCGAGGACATCGCTTCGTGAATCTCGGTACTTCCACGCTAACCGGCGGCGCCCGCCTGAACACAGGCGTGTGCCGGTTCAAGGAGCGATTTGGCGGCTTCGGCGTGGCTAGACGCACCTACGCGCTCGATCTGAAACAGTGACGGACCGGACATGCGCAGGGCGTCCCGACGGCCGCCGCGATGACGCTCACAACTCGTCGAATGGACGGCGTTCGAACATACGTGGCGTGGGTACGGCCTGGCGCAGGCGCCGTATTTCTTCCGTAAGCTGCCTGTATCCGGGCTCAGAAGGCTCGCAGACGTCGAGCAGTTCAGTACGGCTGAGGGCATCCAGCGGGTTGAGCGCGGTCAGTTCGCGCAACGCCTCAACGTGCCGGGCGCGATCACCTGTATCTTTGGCTATGCCCGCAATCTTGCGCAGGGCCTCGGTCGCCATGGTGGGCGCCGCATCCACCGCCGCGCGGTACTGGCGCAGCGCGCCGTCCTGATTCCCTCTCCTCATGGCGAGATCACCCAGCACCTCTTCGATTCTCCATCGCAGCAGCGCCGCCATTCGGGTTCTGGCAGACGCGGGCTCCGGGTACTCGAACCGGACGGCGTTGTACGCTGCGGTTAGGACGCGGTCCAGACCAGTCGCGTTGGCGCACCAGACCGGGAAGAAGACGGAAGGGGGCTCCATTGCGCGCTGCCCGTGCTCTGCGATGCGCGATCGCGCGCGCGTCAACATGCCGATAGCTCGGGAGTCTTCCCCGCGCTTGATTAGGTAGCGTCCCAGATTGTAAAGCGGCGCGGCAAAGGACTCGTCGAGCGCTGCCGCGCGGCGCCATTGCCTCTCGGGCTCTAGCAGCGGATGGTCCAGGATACGCGCGCTCTGCGATCCCTCACCGAGCCGTGCCAGTTCGACCACGATCTCCGCCATGCACACGCCCACAGCATTCAGCAGTGCCGGGTCGTTCGGGCAAGCGTTGACCGCCTCTTCCGCGGTCGCCACCATCATTCCGAGCGCGGCCGCTGGCCGCCGCGCGCCTTCTCCCCAGTTGCCGAATCCGTGGCACAGGCCGACGAGGAGATCGAGATGCGTTCGGCCCCTTCTGGGGACGGGTTCGGCCTCCAGAACGCCATGCAATGCATCGAGCAGGCGCGGCATGAGCGGGGCGGTGGTCTTCTCGGCGTAGCGGTCGGCGATCTGTTGGCTTGCGTCGACGTTGCTCAGCACGCCGCGTATGGCGTCAGGTAGGGTGTCCTCGCAGTACCGAACGAGTTCATCCTCGCCGAAGAACGTCGTAGCGCCGGCGTTGTCGCGTTCGCCCATTGTCACCGCGCCGCATGCCCCGGCCTCGAAGTTCCTGGCATTGACGCCTGCCTGGATGTTCGATGCAGCATGATTGAACACGATCTTGGAATCGCACATCGCTTGCGCGAATGCGTCTGAGTCCAGTCCGCTCATGATGCGAACGTCGAACTCGTCCACATGCTCAACCAACCAAGCCAATGCCTGGTTGCGGTCGGCGAAGATCTCGGCTGGGGATATGCCCCCTATGAAGGTTACGTCGTGCGGCCGGTCGCGAAGGGGTGTCGCCGCGGCTGGTGGATCTATGCGGGAGAAGTTGGCCACCGGCACGAACGTGCGGGGCTTCCCCGGCCAGAACGGCGTAAGCCGGTCGACGCCGGATTGGTCCGCGAAGATGAAGTCTAGTGCCGGGGCGTGTGCGAAGAGGACGTCGCTCCACGTTTTCCAGTCGACCACAACGGCGACGGTTGGGCAAGCGGACGATTCGAAATCCAACGGGAGGGGATGCGTCTCCGCGAGGACGACAACGCACACGTCGGCCCAGGCGGGCGTCTTGCCGACCTTCGCGTACATCTCCTCCAGCGTCGGTGCGAACGGCAGCCACACGGCTTCATGCGGCGGCGGCACGACGCCGTATTGACCGCAGTAGTCCACTCCCACGAACGCGATACGCATCAAGCGCCTACTCTTCGAGGGTGGTAGCGGTGGTAGATTTCGTCGAGTGTATAGAATTTCTCGCCGCGCGACGTGAGCCTATGTAGGAGATCGCACAGGAACGTCCGTACGCCTGGGCCGTGCCATCGTAGCGCTTGTATCGCGGAGCCATCGGCCCGTTGGATCTGGTCCTTGTGGTCGCGGTAGTACGCCTGAGTTGGGGTGTTGAGCGCGACGTTGAACGGGTGCACAGCGAGCACCTTCAAGCCAGGCGTGAGGAAGTACGGCATGAAGCGCTCCACGACCCAGTCTTCCTCCTCGTTGCGCCAGTGGCAGTCGTCTGCCCAGAAGACCGGTATGCGTACGATGCGCTCGGCTCCGAGGACCAGCGGGACGATGTTCGGTTGCAGATGCAAGCACAGGTTGCTGTCGTACCGGATTCCTCGGCGGGCGATCTCAGTCAGGATATCCGTGCTGTCGTAGAAAGCATGAGAGCGGAATGTCTGCGCGTCAGGGTACAGTCCGCAGCAATGGTCGACGACGCTGGCGATATCCGAGCCGTGCGTGGACTCAGGGCGGAAGTTGGGATGGAGTCCGATCTGCGCGCCGTGTTCCTCGACATAGCGATCGACGGCCTGGCTACGATGGGTCATGAACAGCGTCGGCCTGATGTCGAACGACGCCGTGAAGCTGAGGAAGTCCGCGACGCACGCCTCGCTGGCCCAGTCCAAGTCACCCGTCAGAGCGAACACCGGGCCATTGTCTAGGGTTGGTCCAGGCAAGTCGGATTCTCTGTTTCCCGGTGAGTGTCCGCGCGCAGCGGGCAACCAGTGCGCGAGAACTACACGGTGGGCGCTGGACGCTTTACGGTCGAGGTTGAGCTGCCGTCCAGATCAATACACAGCTGAACCCGCTCGCACGTGCGCTAGGCGGGCCGAGGCACTGGACTCAGCATGAGGATGACCAGGCACGCGCGTCGATTGTGGACGACACCATCCTCCCTAGCATGGTCTCACACCGGCATAGTGTCAATGCCTCGCGTTGCCTTCGCCCACGGTGACGGGCCGCCACCAACTCGCCGGCGCCGGGCCCGCGCGTGAGAGCATCGGCGTCACGCCGGCCGAGGTCCGCCAACTCGATCCTCGTGTCGACGTTGGACGGCGTGGTGAGCGCGTCTTCTATCAGGTCGGGGGAGTCGCCACGCCGAGAAGCTAGAACGAGAGGCGCACAGGCTCTGGGTCGCTTATGCGGCGTGTGTAGCACTCGCGAACCGAGGATCGTGAGCGGGCCGTAGTAGGACTGTTTTGCGTTGAGGTTCAGACCCACAGCCGTCAGATCGAGCGCGACGATGCTCCCGACCGGCGACGCCGGCCATGGCGGGTTGGTCGTTCTCCCACGTGCCGTGCCCCGCGCATTGTTTGCCCGGTGGTGTGGAGAATCGTCAGAATGCACAGCGAAACATGCGGGACGCCGATGGTATATACGCAGAGCCGAGGGTTACTCGGCGTGGAGTACGAGCACCATGCGTCCTCGATCCAGGGACGCGACTCCTTCTGGATCCAGGGCACGAACCGTCCACTTCGGCGACGCTCTCTTCGACTAGGACATCACCGTAGACTACATCGGTCTCAGGGCTCACCGTTCCCCAACGCGACGGCGTGGAATGCGGGGAAGGGAAGGCAAGCCCTTCGCGGCAACGGATCCACACCCCGGTGCGAGGGCTATCTCGTCAACGACATCCTGAACCTCGACGATTTCAGGCAGTATGCACGCCGGTCAGCTCGATGACGGCGTCCTGCTTCACACAGAGAATACAGGGCGGGGCCAGATCAATGATCGGCATAGGCGTGATCGGCTACGGCTACTGGGGACCGAATCTGGTCAGGAATTTCGAAGGCCAACCCACGGGGTATGTCGCCGCCGTATGCGACGCGCGACAGGAGAAGCTGGACCTCGTCAGGACGCTGTATCCGTCCGCGCGCACATACCTGCGCGTGGAGGCGATGCTCGAAGACCCCGACGTATCCGCTGTGGCGGTGGCGACGCCCGTCGACACGCACTACGCGCTCGCGATGCAGTGTTTGGAAGCGGATCGGCATGTGTTCGTCGAGAAGCCACTGACGTCATCGGTGGAGACGGCCGAGGGCCTCGTCGCGGAGGCGCGGCGGCGTGGGCGCGTGCTCATGGTCGACCACACGTTCCTCTACACGGGGGCCGTGAGGAAGCTCCGAGAACTCGTGGACGAGGGCGCCCTCGGCGAACTGTACGAATACGACTCCGTGCGCGTGAACCTCGGTCTGTTCCAGCACGACGTGAATGTCATGTGGGATTTGGCGGTCCATGACCTGTCGATAATGGACTACCTCATCGACGAGAGGCCGGTGGCCGTGTCGAGTTGCGGGATATCGCACTTTCCGGGACAGACGGAGAACACCGCGTACATGACGCTGTCTTCGAGCGCGCGCTCATCGCGCACGTGCACGTCAGTTGGCTCTCCCCCGTGAAGGTACGCCGCACACTGCTCAGCGGCAGCCGACAGATGGCGATCTTCGACGATCTCGAGCCGAGTGAGAAGGTCAAGGTGTACGACCGTGGCGTCATGATGGACGAGGATGCCGATACCCGGTACAACGCGCTCATCAGCTACCGCACGGGGGACATGTGGGCGCCGCAAGTCGCCCCCACCGAAGCGTTGCAAATCGAGACGGCGCACTTCCTCGACTGTGTCGAACACGGCAAGACGCCTCTGTCGGATGGCGAAGCTGGGCTGAGAGTGGTCCGCATCCTAGAGGCGGCTTCCCGATCTGTCGAGGCCCGCGGCGCGCCTGTGGACATCGCCTGAGTCGCTGATGGGCAGCATGATCGACCCCCGGCGACATGAATACGAGATGAACTGGCCGGGAATCTAGGCGCGGTTCGCCTGCACAGCGTGGGCGATCGGCCCTCGCGAGGGATGATCGGCGCGCGTTCGGCGGGCATCAACGCGCAGAGCCCGCACGCGCGGGACGCGCTGCAGTTCCTGCAATACTCGGCGACGCTCGAATACAGCGACCGCATCGTGGCGGACGGCGACGCCCTGCCGCCGAACCCGTTGCGGGCCCTTACCGGCGCGGACCTCGCGAACGACATCGCCTCCGATCCCTCGTTCCATTAGCCGTTCACCGACGCAGTCACGCACGGTCGTCCGCTGGGGTGAGTCCGTACATAGGCAGCGCGGTCGTCGGACGATGGCTACAGGAGAGGATCGACGCGGTCGAGAACGGCCTCGTCGAACCCGAGGACGCGATGCGGCAGTTGGCGGAGGCAATCGACGACCGCATACGCCGCAACCGGGAGCGCCGACCTGACCTGCGACGCAAGGCCGCGCAGGCAGCCGCAGCGACTGGAAACGACCTAGGCTCGTAGCTGCGCCCGTCGCGCGACCCTGACGACGTCACCGGTGGGTCCGACGCGCCGATCGTAGGGCCGTGTCTCCCACATCAGCCACCAGACGCCGATGGTGAACACGGCGAGGAACGTCACCGTGAACGCGATGCGGTACTCCGGCGTGGCGGGAGGGCCGGGCTTGAAGGTGTGTTGGAGGAACTCCATCGCGGTCAGTTCGGCGGCCTCTTCGTCCGTGATGTCCGGCTCGAACATCTCCGTTCCGCCGCCGACAAGCCCGCCCACAATCCCCCCAACCAGGAAAGCGGGTATCAGGCACATGAGCGCGGAGCCGACGAATCGCCCGAACATACTGCGATCCCACAGTTGTTGTGCCGGTCGCCAGACGCGCGACCGACGCCGTTCGGCAGTATACGACCTCCTGAACGGGAACGACAATCGGCCCCAGAAGTTCGGATCGGGTGGCCAGTAGCTGGCAGATCGGAGGCGCGACCCCCGTGCCTTCGTCACGGGGACGCGTGAACGTCTTCCCCTCGCAGGGGAAGAGTGAGATGGGGTCCCTGCGTCGCCCCACGCTTTCCGCCCTGTCGTCACCGCTAGCTGGCATGTCGGAGTCGCGGCAGCTACCGGCATTGCCGCCCGGGTGCGTAAACGTCTCGGCGTAGCAGGACTGGATGCACGGTCTGCGATGCCCTCGCCAGCCGTCCATGACCGTCGCAGGCCGTCAGGCGTCCCAGATCGTCGCCGCGACGTGCCGCTCGCCGTCGGGCGTGTCATGCCAGTAGTAGATGGTGACGATGCCGCCGTCTGCCCGCTGCACCGTGCGCGGATAGCCGATGTCGTGACCGCCGCCGTTGTCGCGCAGGACGATCTCGTCCCCCCACGTGGCTCCGTCGTCGGCGCTCAGACGTCCGCACATGCGGTAGGGCGTGTCGCGGAAGCCGTACGTCAGGCAGAGGCGGCCGTCATGTAGATGCGTGAGCGTCGGTGGGTTGCCGCCGACGCCTGTGTTGGGCGCGGGTCGGTTCACGTACTCCCACGACAGGCCGTCGTCGTCGCTGCGGTAGAAATCGATCCAGTTGGTGGCATCACGGAAATCGGTCGCCTCGCCCCGGCATCGCACGGCGACGACGCTGGACTGATCCGACAGGCGCACGCTCGCGGGCATGATCGAGAACCCGTCCGGCTCAGGGCCGACCCACGATCGGAAGTCGAAGGTCTTCCCCGCGTCGTCTGTCTGGGCGACGAACACCCAGCCCTCGCCGCCGTCCGGCTTCGCCGCCGTGAGATAGAGCGTGCATTCGTCAGCCCCAGACGCCTGATAGTCCGTGCGAGCCGCGATGCCCGTCTGTCCGAAGTCCGGGAGAGCGTACGGCCCGTCCCACGACTTGCACCGGTCGGCGGACACGTAGAACCACGACGCGGCCCCCGCGCGGAGGCCGTTCCGGGCGGCCATCAGGGCGAAATCAGTATGCGTGAAGTCGATACCGCCGGGCGACGCAGGTATCTCCACCGGCTCGTCCGTCCCGATCTTGAGTTCCGGCGCCATGTGCTCGTCGGCGGACATCCCCTTGTCTCCGGGCGCGCGGGCGGGTGTCGGGGCCACGTCCCACGTCTCGCCGCCGTCGAGACTGCGGGCCTGCATCCCAACGAACGGGCGCGTCCGGTCGCGGGTGTGGAATCCCGCGTCCGAGTCGTGGTAGCCGTAGGTAAAGCCGACGACGATCTCGTCGCCCCAGTTCCAGATGCCGTAGTTCGCGGGCCAGCCGGCGTATCTCCCCGGCTCGCGGCATATCGTGATGTGTCTCAAGCGCGTGCTCCTCATCGCGCCGTGGGCCACGGCGCGCCTCGTCCATCGCCGGTCGTGAAGTCGCCGTAGAGATTGCCACCGCCGTGCCGCCTGCCCATGCGGGTGGCGCGGCCGTCCTCGCGCGAGATCACCACGATCAACCCCTGGGTCTCCTCGGTCGCCACGACGAACCGCGGGTCGTTGGAGGACCACCGGTGGTTGTCGAACTTGCCGTCGTACCTCCACTGGACCTCACGCGCGTAGCCGCCGGGTCGGATCGCGTTGAGTCGCACCTCGCGATGGCTGCCCTGCAACGCCGTTATGCTGCGCGCGTCTGGCGACAGACTGCAAGAGCACCCGCCGCCGATGGCTCCGTCCCTGCCGTCGGACGTCTTCCAATGCCGGTTCGCGACGTACGACCAGACGCCGTCGTCGGCGCGTTTCACGTCCGTCTCGGTCCCGCCGAGACCGAGCGCGTCGAGAGCGGGTACGGGCTCGCGCGCGCCGTCGAGCGAGACCTTGTGCCACCCGCGCTTCGCCGAGCCATCACGCAGAACGACGAGCAGCGTGCTGTCGTCGAACCAATGCACCCCGGCCAACGCCTCGACTCCGCGAAGCACGGTACGCGGTTCTCGCTCACCCCTCCGCGTGCGCCCTCGCACCGAGTCCCCATCGAGCCACACGAGCTTGGATGAGTCGGGCGAGAACTCCGGCGATCTTCCAGCGCCGAGCGTCTCCGTCGCGCCCGTGGCTAGCTCAGTAAGATGGATCTTCCCTTCCGCCTGGTATGCGAGCGCGCCATCTCCGCTGAGGCCGCGCAACCATGCGAGATCGTCGGGCACCTCGCCGGAGAGAGGCCGGCGAGCGGCCGGACGAACTTCTTTCCGCGGCCTATCCCCAACGGCCGTGAGTATCTCGAGCCCCGCCTCGAACACGTCGATGCCTCTGTCCTGCCTGCACTCGATCTGCATGCCGTTGCCATCGGCCACCTCGACGTACGCGTCGATGGTCAGCGCGCGCCACGTCGCCCCGGCCGCGCCGTAGATGTTCAGATTGTCGATGACGCGCGCGCCCTCGACGATGTAGTCCATCGCGCGCCGGTCGCTTGCGTACCCATCCGTGAAGTGGAACCGCACCGTGTATGCGCCGTTCGGAATGTCCTGGAAGTCGTAGCGGTGATCCTCATGCCGCACGGTGTGGTACACCTCCTGCGGCGCGGGGTTGGCCGCCCGTGACAGGTCGTGGCGCTTGTCGAACGGGTACGAGGAGCCACCACGGGCGTAGTCGCGATCGCTTGCCCAGTACCCACTCGTCCCTCGCCGCCCGACATCCGGCCCGCCAGCGTTGATCCGCAAGAGCGTCCTGGGGAGTTCGTCGACGGCCCGCCCGACATCGTAGAAGACGGGTGGGTCAGCCTCGTCCAGGTAGTTCTCGATCCATTCCGACCCAAGCTGAGGATGGGCGCCGCACGCCTCGATTGTGAGTCGGTAGGCGCCGCCGACCCGCCGCCGGTCCGGAAGCGCCGTGCCGTCGAGCACCGCCCAGTGAGCGACCACGATGCGGTCGTCTGCCACGGCGCCGGTCACCACGCGAGTCACGTCGTACAGGTGCTCGACCAGGGCGCGCCGATACGTCCCGAGGCGCCTGAGGTCGGGACGCGACGCCGCGTCTACGAGCGTGGCCTCCACGACGGCCCTCGCGGGCGCGACGCGCCCCTCCAGCCGCGCGGCGTAGGTTCGGAAGTGTTGGCGCGCTTCGCCCTCGGGGATGAAGCGCGCGTAGATGGCGACGCCCTCCAGGCTGCCCGCCCAGTCACGCGAGCCGCCCACCTCGTCGCCGAGAACCAACTGGTGAGGCTCCCAGTTCGAGAAATCGCCCCAATTCTCGTCGGACGCGAACGCCTGCTTGCCGTCGAGGTACGCCCGCAGTCGGCCCGGCCGATAGGTCACCAAGACATGCTGCGGGACGCCGGCGCGTACATCGCACAGCGTTAACTCTGGGTTCGTGCCGTTGCCACCGGTGCGAGGCGTACGCACGCGCAAAACGAGCGTGCCCCCCTCCTGCCCGAGCGTGAAGTTGCGGGAGCCGGTGTCTGCCGAGAAGGTCACTATGCGCGCGGGGCCGTCTTGTTCGAGCGTGTCCGGCGAGACCACTGCCTCGATGGTCACTTCGCCCACGCGACGGCACTGCGCGAGCAGCGCGCCGTCCACGTCGGACGGGCGGAATGAACCGTTCGCGAGCTGCAGCTCGTGATGCGGGCCGTAGGTCGCGCCGCCATGCAGGAGACCGGTGTACTGGCGCGTCTCCCCGGTTTCCGGGTCGAGCGCCTCGTTGAGGGACTGTCCGTTCTCCCACAGGAACACGACGCCGTCGCGGGATGGCGGCCACGCGTCGTTCGTCGCTGCGTGTGCTGAGAGCGCCAGCAGAGCCAGGACCGTGATGAGAGGGGCCGACCGCACGAAATCCATCACGCTACTCCTGGGTCTCAAGTGCCTTGCTGCTGTCGCCTACAACTGGTTGTGCCACGGGCGCCGACGTCCGATCAACCGAGGCTACGTCTGTTAATGCACGCTTCACAGGGGCGCAACGAACAGGGCGGGCCCGCGGCAAATGGACGGGCTGCGGACCGGCGCGTGCGTCTGGGTCGTGGGCGCGCTATGCTGAGATCACGCGTGTTCCCGGGGGATGATCCATGCGGAGATGGTGGACCGACGTGACGGTCGTCTCGGTGCTACTAGCGGCGACGCTCTTCGCCTGCTCGGGCGGGACGCCGGCGCAGCCTGCCCCCGAGCCGCCAGCGGAACTGTCGACGGACGACATGCTGGTGGCGATCGCCACGGCGTTGGCGGGCGGCGATGTGATCGAGGCCACGCGCCTGGCGGAGACTGTCGAGGCGCGGGAGACCACGCCCAAGCAGACGCAGATGCTCCGCCTGCTGGGAGCGCGTTTCGGCGAGTCCGACCCCACCGCGACGCCTCCTCCATCCGCGCGCCCTCGGCCGAAGCCTGCCGACGCATGGGGAGCGTCCATCGCGCGGATACGACGCCCCGTACCGGACACGCAGATCGACACAGCGGGCTATGACGATCTCCCGTTCTTCCACGGCTACCGCGAGGCCGCGTCGTGCTGCCAGCACGCGCTGTTCGACTTCGGCGAGGTGACCGTGACGCAGACGGACGGTCCACCACCGGTGGAGGACGCCGCCCGTGAGGACGAGCGCGTGATCGTGTTCGATTTCGGCGAGTTCCTGCGCCGCGCGGGCATCGACAGCCGACGAAGCGTCTACCACGGTGAGACGCGTGTGCGAGACGGTCGGCTGTGGCATTGGTATGAGGATGTTACCGGCGGCTACGTCGTCGGGGTGACCGAGAGCGACGGCGACGCCACGCGCACAGCGCTACGACGCCACCCCGAGTAGGCCGCCGACCGGCTCACGCCCTCCCATCCCGCGATCATCTCGCAAGGGTCGACAGGGCGATCCGGGTGTCTCACGCGCGACTCAACGGCTCGCCTGTTGAGACGGGCGTTGCTTGCACCGTGCGCGTTGAGCCGTTCGTCAACCGGCTGATCGCGAACTACCCGGGCCGCGCAAACTCGATACGCGGATCCTGTCCAGGCTTGGCGAGCGCACAACCCGCGAGGACGCGGCGCCCTCGGCCGTCCGCAACCCCCGCGGCGTCTACGAACTGGCCACCCGGGAGCGCCGCGCCGTCCGTCGCATGGTCGTGCGGAGGTAGGCCGGTGTCAGCCCGACTCGTTCCACCAGATGTCGATGTGCCGTTCCGGCTGATATGGCTTCCCGACGATGTCCGGGAGCCCGTTCCCGTTGAGGTCGACGCACTTCGCCTCATGCACGGGGACGCCACGCTGGATCACCACGGGCTCGAAGTTGCCGCCGCCTTGGCTCTCGAAGATGACCATCTCGGGGTCGTCGTTGCGCCCGAGTCCCATCTCGCCGACGAAGATGTCCAGCAGGCCGTTGCCCGTGAAGTCGGCGACTTCGAGGCTATGGGCGTGGAACAGGTCGTCGCGAAGGACGCGTGGCGTCCAATCGGGCGCGCTACATATGCCGAGCCTGCCGGGATGCGTCTCCGCCTCGCTCAGGATGATCTCCAGGGCGCCGTCGCCGTCGAGGTCGCCGACAGCCACGCGCGTCATCGACCAATCCGGCGCGAAGTCGTTGCGACTCCAGGTGCCGTCGCCGTTTGGCTTGAAGATGGTCGGCCCGGCGAGGATCTCCGTCACCCCGTCACCGTCGATGTCCACGATCGCCAGACCTTCGACGCGCGGCATGTCGTCCGCGAGGATGTGGCAGCAACTCTCCGGCCACGGCGACACGTTGGGATCGTCGGGGATGTCGTAGTACGCGATGACCCCCGTGTTCTGCGACGCGATGAGGATCTCCGGCTTACCGTCGCCGTCCACGTCGCCGACGACCTGGTCGTGGTAGCGCTCGAAGCGATCCTCGATGATCCGCCACGTCCACGGATGCGACAGGTCCGACGGGTTCTCGACCCAGTACAGATGCTTCCCGCGCCCCTCCTGCCCAATGATGATGTCCGGGCGCCCGTTGCCGTTCACGTCGAGGATCGCGCCACCGGCTTCCAGCGGCGGCGTCAGCGCGATGGGATGGCGCTCCCACGTCGGGTTCTCATACCACCAGAGGGTCAGGTCCCCGCGCTTGCTGCCGATGATAATGTCCGGCTTGCCGTTGCCGTTCACGTCGGCGAAGAGGGTGATGTCGATCTCGCTGCCGGGCGGATCGGCGTCGATGATCTCCCGCCGGAACTTGAGCTCGCTCGCCACGGCGTGTCTCCCTGGTGCTCCCGTCGTCGTCAACATGGGCCCGCCCGAGTATAGCACCAGCCCGTGACCGCGGTTGACGTGGGGCGGTTTGCATTGTAGGAATGCACTCGCCGTCGGCTATACGCTGTCGGCGGCCCAGCCGGCGGAGGGGTCGCGCGCGACCCGCGTGGAATCCTCTCGCCGTACACACCGGATAAGGATAAGGACGCCATGAGACTGATGACGACTGTACTTGGCGCTGGCCTCGCCGCCTGCGTCCTGCTTGCACACCCCGCGCACGCGCAGACCGACGGTCTGCTCGTCTACATGTCGTTCGACGACGGCGGCGGCGATGTGGCGACGAACACCGCTGGCGACGACGGAGCCCTGATGGAGTCACCCGCGTGGGTGGCCGGGAAGATCGGCGGCGCTCTGGAGCTCGACGGCACGACGAACTACGTCGAGATACCCATCGACATCAGCCCACAGGCTCCGGGCAACGGCGGTCAACTGTCGATAGCCGCGTGGGTCAACGTGCTGGAGACTGCCACGGACGGCCACGGCCAGACCCGACAGCCCATCGTCATGAAGGGCGGCGACAGCGAGTGGGAATACGCGCTGTACATCTACGATGACTTCGGCGCCGGCATGTCCGTCTGGGACTGTGCGGGCTCAGGCGTGTCCGAGCCGAGTGCGCCGGCTGCCGTGCCGCAAGGCGAATGGCATCACGTAGCAGGCACGTTCGACATCGGTGACGGTGTGCGCGTGTACGTGGACGCCGTGGAAGTCGCCGCGGCGGCCCCCAACGGCGGCGAGCCGTGCGATGGTTCGACGCTGCCCCGTGTCGGCTCACGCGTTGACGGCCAGTTCTTGAACGCCATCGTGGACGAGGTGGCGATGTGGGATCGCGTCCTGTCGGAGGCGGAGATCCAGGAGAACATGGACGGGAGCCTTGGCACCCCCGTCGAGCCACAAGGCAAGCTCGCGACATCCTGGAGTTTGGTCAAGCGGGCGTACTGACGTCCCCGCCTGACTGACGCTACTGCCGGGCCCCACCGAGGCCGTCGGAGGCCCGGCCCCTCCCATCCGCCCTGTACGCCCGTGTTCGCCCGTGAGCGGACAGCCCTCATATGCCACGTATCCGGGCTACAATGTGGAGCCGTCCATCCCGCATCCTGCACCGGCCGACACGCGCGGCCGATCCATGCCAGACGGAGACTGACATGCACAACTGGGTGTTCGAGCCCGGCCATACGGCCGCCGAGTTCTGCGCGCGACACATGATGGTCACGTGGGTCCGGGGGTCGTTCAAGAACATCGAAGGCAAGCTGCGCTTCGACCCGGACAACCCCGCCGATTCTGCCGTCGAGGTGGAGATCGACGCCGCCTCGCTCTGGTCCGGGGACACGGATCGCGACGATCACCTACGGAACGACGACTTTCTGGACGTCGAGAACCACCCAACGATCACGTTCAAGGGGGATCGTGTTTCGCTGCAGAGCAACAACGACTTCCGCGTCACCGGCGATCTGACGCTGCGCGGCGTCACGCGCGAGGCGACCCTCGATGTGCGCTACCAGGGATGCTGGGACACCCCATTCTGGGAGGACGGCGAGGACAAGGGGCCGCTCAAGCGCGCCGGTTTCCACGCCACCACCACGATCGACCGCAGGGACTACGGCGTGAGCTGGAACGGCGAAATGGCCATGGGCGGCGTGGTCGTGGGCCACGACGTGCTCATCACGATCGACGCCGAGGCGCTCCTCCAGGACTGACTGCTGATCGCGCAAGAAACCGGCGAGACTGCGAGCGAGTCGCCGATGACGGCGGGGTCGCGCAACGCCCGCCGCAGACCACCGAACACGCAACGAACACCTGCCCGGCGGCGCCATCCCCGCCGCCTTGACGGTGATCGCTAAGACCGAGATACTCCGCGCAACGCTTGCCTGTTGCCGCGCCGTGGGCAGCCGCCCGTCGACCCATCGATTCGACTCAGTTCGTTCGGTTACTTGCGTCCACCCCGAGCGCTGGATGGCAGTGCGATGAGATTGCGTCAGAGGATCGTCCTGCTGAGTTCCCTGACGGCTCTGGCGCTCGCCGTCGGCGTGACGGGAGTCACGGTGGTCGTCCTGTACCGAACGGCGTTTGCGCAGCAGCGCGAGCAGTTGGAGCACATGGCCGAGAGCCAGGCGCGCCTCATCGACGCGCTCGCGGCATCTGGCGACACAGCCGCCGCGGCCGACCTCGTCCACGAGGCGCATCGCGAGTTCCACGGGTTCGGGGTGACCGGCGAATTCGTCCTGGGTCGGCGCGAGGCCGACCAGATCGTCTTCCTCCTCGAACACGACGGTGGGCTCTTGGAACCAGTGCCGTGGGTGGGGACGATGGCGGAACCGATGCGCCGCGCGCTGAAGGGACTGGCTGGGACCATAACCGGCGCCGACTACGTTGGGACCAGCGTCCTCGCCGCCTACGAGCCTATCCAGGGCGGTGAGTTGGGCATCGTCGCCAAGATCGATGTGGGGG
Source organism: Candidatus Poribacteria bacterium (assembly GCA_018644665.1). Lineage (GTDB taxonomy): Bacteria > Poribacteria > WGA-4E. Next base: position 33,554 of record JABGQA010000049.1, on the reverse strand, counting down.
AGCTTCGCGCGCCGTTCATCCGGGCAGGGATCACGGCTGGTGGCATCGCGGCCGCCCTCCTCCTACTTAGCACGGTCGTCCTGCGCTTCGCGATAAGCGCGTCCTTCGTCACGCTCCAGAGCGTGGTTCAGACCACCGCGGCCTCGTCAGCGGGCCTATCGCAGGGCATCGTGAGACATGAACGCGTTGTGGACGGCCAGATGACTGCCGTTGGGGACACGGCGTCCGCCATCACGGAGCTGAACGCCACGTTCACGCGAGCGGCGGAATTGGCTCGGCAGTCGGCCGCGGATGCGGAACAGGCGCTGGGGAGGATCGAAGAGGGTCAGCAGGTCGTCCAGGAGACGGTCGCCGCGATGTCGGAACTCGGCGCGTCGTCGTCGGAATTGGGAAATCAGGTGGTTGCCCTCGGGGAGTCCGTCGACCGGATCGGGGAGATGTCCGATCTCGTCGAGAACATCGCTCGGCAGACAAGCATCCTGTCCCTCAACGCCGCGGTCGAGGCGGCGCGGGCCGGCGAGCACGGCAGAGGATTCGCGGCCATTTCCGATGAGATCCGCGCCCTGTCGGAGCAGAGCGAGAGTTCGGCCCGAACAATACGGGAGCAGATAGAACTGGTGCAGGCATCCACGAACACGACCGTGTTCGGGGTTGAGGCAGGCGCGCGCACGGCGAGCAGCGCGGTCAGTCTCATGGACCAGGCTGCCGAGGCCTTCCGGGACGTAGCGGCGCCGCTACGGCACGCCGCGGAAAGCGGAAGACAGACGGCGACAAGCGCCAGTCAGCAGCTCAGCGCGGTCGGGAGCGTGTCCGGCGCGATGGCGGTCGTGTCGGAGGGCTCGGAGGAGACCCACGCCCTGATCCGTAAGATGCGCGCAGACCTGGACGATCTCACCCGCATATCGGACGACCTCAAGCGGCTCGTGTAGCCGGCGAGAGACGTCTAGGCACCCGACGGAGCGCCGACGCCGGCAGCGGTGTTTCACCCACGGCCGGCGTCGCTAATTGGTTGACGCGCTAGCCGCGCACCATCGTCAGGCACATCTTGAACCGCGACACCGCCTGCACGGCGTGGGGGATGTCCGCGGGCATGATGATCATCTCGCCCGTGCTCAGTCGCGACGCGACGCTGTCGATGATGATGTCGACTTCGCCGTCGAGCACGTGCACGAGGGCATCGTACGGCGCGGAGTGTTCGCTCAGCTCTTCGCCCTTGTCGAACGCGAAGAACGTCACGGATCCCGCCTCGTTCTTGATGACCGTCCTGCTGACGACGCCCTTGTCCTGGTACTCGACCGCGTCGGCGGCGACGAACGCTTCGGCCCGGGCTACATCGCTCATGTCGCGTCCTTCTCTCTGCTATCGTCGGCTTCTTCCGATCCCGTAAGAAGATAGCGCGCTTCTTCGGACATCGACATGAGTTCTGCGAATGTGCCTTGCGCCTCGATGCGGCCGCCGTTCATCACGATGATGTGATCCGCCCGCTGCAGCACGGACGGGCGGTGTGATACGACGAGATACGTCGCGGCGCGCTCGCCGAACACGCGCTCCCACAACACGCTTTCCGTCTCGACATCGAGCGCGCTGGACAGGTCGTCGAAGACCAGAAGGTCGACATCACGCGCGAACATGCGCGCCGCGGACGAGCGCTGGATCTGTCCGCCGGACAGCTTCACCCCGCGCGGGCCGACCACCGTGTTCAGACCGTCCTCGATCTCCAGAAGGTCGTCCTCCATCACGCTCAGCCGGATGGCCGAATCGACCTGCTCGGGATCCTCGGGGATGCCCATCAGGATGTTGTCTCGCAGCGACTCGCTGAACAGCCGGGGTACCTGCGGTGTGTACGCGCTACGCGGCGGCGTGAAGAACTCGCCTGGGTCGTCCACGGCGACGCCGTTCCATCGAACCTCGCCCGAGTCCTTCGGCAACAGGCCGAGGATGGCGCGGACGAGCGTCGTCTTCCCGGACCCGATGCGTCCTGTGATGACCGTGAACGATCCGCGCTTCAGCGCGAACGTGATGTCCTCGACGCCGTGTGTCGTGCCGGCGTAGTGGTACGTGAGTCCGTCGACCTCCAGGTGGCTGAGCGCGTCGCCGTCAGCCGTGGCGGCAACCGGCACGCTGGGCAGCGCGCCGCGCAGGTGCACGGGCCCGTGTGCCACGAGCGTTTCCGGTGGGCTGCCCGGCGTCAGTTCCACCATGCGGTCGAACGACACGCGCGCGCGCTTGTGTTGCGCGATAAGCCGCGCGATCGAGAATATCGGATACGTCGCCTGCGTCACGTACGCCACGAACAGCGCGAAATCCCCGACAGTGAACTCGCCCGAACGCATCCGGGTCGCTGCGAAGAGCAACACGACCCCTGTCCCGAGGTGCACGATGTTCCACCCGACGGAGCGCAGAAGCTCGTTGAAGAACTGGTCCTTCAGCGCCGCCTTGCGTCGCACTTCGTTGATGGCGCGGAAGCGTTCGATGATCGGGGCCTCGGAGCCCGCCGCCTTGATGGCGAGCGTCGTGCGGAACATCTCCCCGACGAAGTCACTTACCTTCCCGGCGGCTTCCCGGCTGGCCCGCCGATACTCGTGGATGCGCCGCCGCGCCATGTTGATAAGGAAGATCAGCGCGGGCAGGGGCAGGAACAGCACGAGCGTCATCGACGGCTGAAGCCGGAACAGGACGACGAACGCGACCGAGATATAGAGCAGTCGCCCGGCGAAGTCGATGCACTCCTCGATGTACATCAGCACTTCGTGCGTGTCGTCGCGGAAGCGGCTGACCGCTTCGCCCGAGCCTTCAGACATCGCGTCGGCGCCCGGCGCGCCGAGGACGCTGCCGAGCATGTTGCGACGGAGCAACGTCTCCATCGTGTACATGAAGACCGTGTAGAACATCATCGCGCCGAACGACGCGGCCTTGCGGACGAGGGGGACGGCCGCGATCAGCGCGAGCAGCGTCCACAGGTCGAACCCAAGGCGGGCGTTCCCAGTGAGTGTGTCGAACAGTTCCCGGGAGATGAGGCCGGTAGCCAGCGGGATCGTGTGGAAGACCGTCCACGCCAGCAGGTTCAGCGTAAACAGCCCCGGCGAGAACTTGATAAGACGGATGATGAACTGCCACGGCCTCATGACAGCGACGCCTCCGCGCCGGTTCTCAGCAGGTGCGAGAACTGAGACTGCGGGTCCGCCGCCAGGTCCACGCGCTTGCCGTGCTCGCGGATGCGCCCCTCCTTGAGGATCATCACCTCGTCCACGCGCTGGATCGTCGACAGGCGGTGCGCGATGATGATCGCCGTGCGGTCCCGCAACAGGTGGTCAATCGCGCGTTCGATCCACTGCTCGGTGAGCGGGTCGAGCCGCGACGAGGCCTCGTCGAGAATCACGAGCCCGGGGTCCTTCAGGAACACCCGAGTGAATGCCAGCAGTTGCGCCTCCCCGGCCGACAGGCTGCTGCCCTCGGAGTCCAGAACCGTGTCGAGACCGCCGTCCAGCGACTCGTACCACGGGATGAGGCCGAGTTCCTCGAGCACGCCCAGGATGTGGTCGTCCGCGTACGCGGGGTCGAAGAACGTGAGGTTGTCGCGCACGCTCGCGTGGAAGAGCTGTACGTCTTGCGTCACCATGCCGATCCCCGCGCGGAGGCCGGGGATGTCCAGGCGCCGTATGTCGGAGCCCCCGAGACGCACGACGCCCGAGCGCGGATCGTACAGCCTGTAAAGCAGACGCGAGATAGTTGTCTTGCCGCTGCCTGTGCGGCCCAACAGCCCTAGCGCGTGTCCCGGCGCCAGGCTGAAGTTCACGTCGTCCAGCACGAGGTCGTCCTCGACGTACGCGAACGAGACGTGGTCGAACTCCACGCCCAACTGCCCGGACGGCAGCGCGTCGTGCGCCACGGCCTCGATCACCGGCTGAATCTGGCGAATCTCCTGGATGCGCTGGATCGCGGCCGTCGCCCGCTGAAGCTCTTGGATGCGTCGTGTGAGGCGCTCGAGGGGACGCAGCAGCATTTCCGTGTACTGCACGATGAGGTACACCGCGCCGATCTTCACGCCACCTTCGAGGTACAGATATGCGCCAAGGCCAAACGAAATCACGGACGCGGCGGCGAAAAGCAGTGTGGCGGCGACCCACACGACCTGACCCATGAGCGCGGCCTTGATCGCCTTCCGGTACACTTCGCGGCTCAGCTCGAAGAACCGCCGCATGACGTACGCCACCGCTCCGTTGGCCCGAATGTCCTCGGTACCCGCGAGACGTTCCTCGAGGAAGCCGTAGAGCCCCGCGTAAGCGGCGCGTTCCGCGCGGAAGTGCGGCACGGCGATGCTACGCCCGAGGTACAACACGACCATGGCTAGCGCAGCGAACGCAGCCAGCGCGCCACCGACGCGCCAGTCCTCGCGGAAGAGCATCACGAGCACGCCCACCAGCATGAGCATGCTTCCGAGCACCTGGAAGATGAACCGGGCGAAGAACTCCGCCAGCGTGTTCACGTCGCCCTCGATGCGCTCGATCATCTCGCCTGGCGTGCGCTCGTTGTGGAACGACATGTCCAGGGACAGGCAGTGTTGCGCCAGGTCGCAGCGCATACTGTTCGTGGCTGTCCAGCCGACGTCCTGGCTGAAGTAGGTCGCCGCTGCGTTGAAGATCTGGTTGACGAATCCTACGGCGAGGAAGGCGACCGCGAGCAACATCAGATCCCGTACCGGCGCCCCATCGGCAGCGCCGTCGATGAAGCCCCGCGTGATCTGCGGGAGGATCAGCTGGACGCCCGTGACCGTCACGAGTAGCAGACCGAGGAGGGCGGCCTTGCGCCATTGCGGCTTCAGATACGCGCGCAGCAGATCGCGGTAATCCGCCAGCGAGGTCTTCATACTCGCGTCCTCCACGGACGGAGTACGCGGTCGTTGGCGCGGCGAGCGCGAGATGTCGGTTGGCGACAGTCGGGCAAGGTATCCACGCTCCAATGCTAGCACAGGGGCCGGGAACCGGCACGCAGCCAGGTTTCGCGGGCGCGGCCACTCAGGATCGCGTGGGTCGGAAGCGCGGCCCGCTCAGGCCATTGCCGCGCGGACGCCTTCCCGTAGGAGTGCCTCTGCACACTCGGCAAGGGTGCGAACGTCGCGGGATCGCCTGCTCGGAGTTGCGTCCCGACGTCCGGTCGGCCGAGTGCGCCAGCCGTCTCTGGCTGGAACGTGCCTCTTAGGTAGGTGTTCGCGCTGAGTCTCGGTGCGTGAGCCACCCGGTCGAAGGAACTCCTGGGCAAGGTGGCGCGTCGAACGCGACGGCGGCTCCCCGTGTCCCGCCTGGGTCGCGCCTCCTGGGCTGGTGGCACGCCCAGGTCGTCCGATGTCGTATCGTCGTCGCCGACCACCTGCGCGTGACGGCGCCGGCCGCCGGGCCATCGCTTGCGGCGATCATGCGCAACCCGCATGCTCCTGAGCCCCGACGCCAACGGAGCACGCCTGTGACCGACCGCGATTTCCTCATCGGCGGCGACATCTCCGCGCTCAGACGCCTCGAACGCCAGGGCGCCCGCTACACGGACGGCGGGGAGCCCGACGACGCCATCGCGATCATGCGCCGTCACGGCTGCAACTGCTTCCGCCTGCGCCTGTTCGTGGCCCCGAATCACGAGGGCGTCGTCGTGAACGACCTGCCCTACACGGTGGAACTCGCGAAGCGGATCAAGGAGGCGGGCGCGCGGTTCCTGCTCAACTTCCACTACTCGGACACGTGGGCGGAGCCCGCGCATCAGCACAAACCCAAGGCCTGGGCCGATCTCGACATGGACGGACTAGCAACGGCCGTGCGCGCGCACACCGTCGAGGCGATCACGACACTTGCCGCAGCCGGCGCGGCGCCGGACATGGTGCAGGTGGGCAACGAGACAACCCCCGGCATGCTCTGGCCAGACGGCAAGCTGTACGACGCAGGCGACCCCGACGAACAGTGGGATAAGTTCGCGCGCCTCGTCCGCGCGGGCGTCGAGGGCGTGCGATCGTCCGCGCCTGACGCGCGCGTCGCCCTGCACATCGACAAGGGGGCCAGCCGCGGCGCCACGAAGTGGTTCTTCGATCACATCGCGGAGCGCGACGTCGACTACGACCTCATCGCGTTGAGCTACTACCCCTGGTGGCACGGCACGATGGACGACGTGCGGGAGAACCTCGAAGCGACCGCCCGGGACTTCGGCAAGGACATCCTGCTCGTCGAGACGGCCTACCCGTACGCGCCGACCGACTTCCGCGCCGCGGACGGCTGGCAGGACCGCATGCGGTGGCCCACGACGCCCGACGGCCAACGCGACTTCCTCGCCGAGTTGATCGCGACCGTTCGCGCGACTCCCGACGGCCGCGGGATCGGCGTCCTATGGTGGTACCCGGAGTCCATCCCGGCACACGGCATGCACATCTGGTACGGCGGCCGGAACGCGCTGTTCGACGCGGACGGCGAGGCGTCTCCGGCGCTGCGCTCTCTGCGATCCACCAACGCGTTCGAGGCCGAGAGGTGAAGGACGCCCGACGCGAACTCATCGAGTCCGGGTTCTGTCGCGTCCCCGACGTCCTGACGCCCACGATACTCGGGCACCTGCGAGCCGCTACAGATGCACTATGCGCCACGCAGACGGAGGAGCACGCCGCCAGATTCCGGGCGCAGGGCAGTATGTTCGCGTTGGGTGGCGTGGAGGACCCCGTGTTCGCGCGCCTCATCGCCTGGCGACCGGCCCTCGACGCGCTCGCCGCGATGGGCTTCCCCGACCCCACGTACACGGACGGATACGTCATCAGCAAGCCGCCGCGCAGTCCCCGCCTGTTCTGGCACTACGACTGGTTCGCCTGGGACGACCCGACAGCCTACGCGCCCGTCCCGCAGCAGGTGTTCCTCATGTACTACCTGTCGGACACCGCGCCGGAGAACGGCTGCCTGCGCGTGCTCCCGGGGTCGCACATCAGCCACAACCCCGTGCACGATCTCCTCGCCGAGCCGCACTCGCGCGACCTCTCCGCGGGCGACGACGGAAGCCGGGCCGAGTTCTCGACCCGCCCCGATGAAGTGGACGCGCCCGTCTCCGCAGGTGACGTCGTCATCGGCGACGCGCGCCTGTTGCACGCCACCCACGCGAACGACTCCGACCAGCGCCGCACGGTCATCACGCTGTGGTACCAGCCGGACTTCGCGAGCCTCCCGGAGCGCATCAAGGCGCAGATGGTCGCCAAGACGCATGAGATCCCCGATGCGTGGCCCGCCGAGTCTCGTGAGATGGTTCGGCGTCTCAATCCGGTCTACGAAGGAGACGCCGAGCCGTACGGCCGGTGTCTGTATCGCCGTCAGCGTCTGCCTGGCTGAAGGAGTTCGGAATGAGCGACCCGAGGAACATCGAGAACGGCTTGGAGATTCCCACCGAGTCCTACGCCGACCAACCGTACATCGTGAAGACCGATGACGGTGCCTGGCTGTGCGCCGTCACGACTGGCGGCGGGCATGAGGGTCAGCCGGGGCAACACGTCATCACTATGCGCAGCACGGACTTAGGCAAGACGTGGGACGACCGCGCCGACGTCGAGCCCGCGGACGGGCCGGAGGCCTCCTATGCCGTCCTGCTCAAGACGTCCTACGGCCGTATCTACTGCTTCTACAACCACAACACCGACAACCAGCGAGAGGTCATCGCCGACGACCCGCCGTACACGGGCGGGAAGTGCGCCCGCGTCGATTCCCTCGGCTACTACGTCTTCAAGCACAGCGACGACCACGGCCGGACGTGGTCGGCCGAACGGAGCCGCATGCCCGTTCGCGAGTTCGACATCGACCGGGAGAACGCGTATGGCGGGAGCGTCCGCTTCTTCTGGAACGTCGGCAGGCCGTTCACCCGCGACGGCGACGCCTACATGTCCCTCCACAAGGTGGGAGGGTTCGGACACGGCTTCTTCACGCGCTCCGAAGGCGTCCTCGTCCGCAGCCCGAACATCCTCACTGAGCGGGACATCGCCAAGCTCTCGTGGGAGACACTGCCGGATGGCGACGCCGGCCTGCGCACGCCTCCAGGCGGCGGGCCCATCGCCGAGGAGCAGAGCTACTGCGTCCTGAGCGACGGATCGCTCTACGTCGTCTATCGCACGGTCGATGGCCACCCATGTCACGCGTACAGCCGCGACGGAGGCCACACGTGGACGGCGCCGCGCTACAAGGCGTATGCCGACGGCCGACCGATGAAGCATCCGCGCGCCGCGAATTTCGTGTGGCGCTGCTCGAACGGGAAGTACCTCTACTGGTTCCACAATCACGGCGGCCGCGACTACTACGATCGCAATCCGGTGTGGATGTGCGGGGGCGTCGAGATCGACTCCCCCGAGGGGAAGCTCATCCGGTGGTCGCAGCCGGAGATCGTCCTGTACGACGACGATCCCGCAACGCGCATGAGCTATCCCGACCTGGTTGAGCACGACGACCGTTACTTCCTGACGGAGACGCAGAAGACGGTCGCGCGCGTCCACGAGATCGCGCCGGAGGTCTTCGACCGGCAGTGGGATCAGTTCACGCGTCGTGGGGTGACGCAGGAGGGGCTGGCGCTCGACGTCGCGGGATCGGACCTAGGACCCGCGTCCGACATCGCCCTTCCCACGCCCGTGAGCGTCCAGGATGGGCTCTCGCTGGACGGGTGGTTGCGGCCGGACGCGGCCGGTACGCGCGGCCTACTCGTCGACGGTCGCGGCCCGGAAGGCGCCGGCATTGCCCTGGAACGCACGGACTCGGGCGCTGTCGAGCTGATTCTGAGCGACGGGGTCGCCGAGAGCCGATGGGAGTGCGACCCGGGGACGCTTGAAGCCGGTCACGCGCACCACGTCGGCGTGATCGTAGATCCCGGCCCGGGGCTGATCCTCTTCGTCATCGACGGCAAGCTGAACGACGGCGGGGAACATCGCCAGTTCGGGTGGGGGAGACTGAATTCCGACATGGACGCCTCCTCAGCCTGCGCAGCGCGCGTCCGTGTGGGCGGGGCGGCCGGGGTGGAACGCCTTCGGCTCTACGACCGCTCTCTCGCCGTGTCCGACCTCATCGCCGCCTATCGCGCAGGAAGCTGCTGACGGGCGACACTGCTCGACAACCTCGCCTCGCCATGCGACCATCGCACCTGAACAGGACGTGGATTCAGGAGGGGAGACGAATGAGGCACAAGGCGATTGCGGCCGCGATTTCGGCCGTGTTGGCACTGACAAGCGGAGCCGCTGCGGCGCAGGGCTTAGGCATCATGGCCCTGGGCGACGAGGGGCCTTTCACGGCCCCGGCGATCGACTTCGCGACGGGCGAACTGGACGCCGCTCGAATCGACCGCGCCGACCTCAAAGGCGACGACCTGCGGCGCTACTCCGTAGTCTGGTGGCATGACGGCGACACGGACCCAGGCGAGCTGACAGGTGGCGAGATAGATGCCCTCGTGAACTACGCCGAGGCCGGCGGGTCCATCCTGCTAACCGCGTGGGCGATCCGCTACGCCACGCCGATGGGACTTGAAGGCGCCGAGGCGCGACAGTTCGGGCCCACACCCGCTGACGGGATCAACGTCGGCATCACGGTCATGGAGGAGACCGTTGACCTCGGCCTCGTGGACGGCATGGTCGACATCGACGGCGATCCGCCGAAGGCCGGCGTCCGTGTGCAGGTGAATTCCACCGGCTTCCCCAAGAGCGGCGACTACTTCGACACGATCTGGACGAACTTCATCACCCTCGCGGGGGCATGGGGTCCGCCGGGCGACGACTGGACGGACCGAATCGCCGCGTTTGGGTACTGGGAGGCCGGAGCCGGCAAGGTGTTCAACATGAACTGGCGCCTCCCGACCTACCACGAGAACAACGAGGACATCGAACAGCTTCAGCAGCTCACCAGCAACGTCATCGGGTGGCTCGAGGTCGAGTCCGCGTTCCGCTCCGTAGAGGCCGGCGGGAAACTGCCCGTCACGTGGGGCCGGTTGAGGCGTGAGCGCGTCACTCGCTAGCCGAGAACGCCCGGCTTGGAACACGACGGTCGTGACCACGGGAGCGACATCTTGCAGACCCCGTCTGCGCCAGCGCGCAACGCCGCGATTGTGGTCCTCGAGGACGCCGACGGCCGCGTCGCGATGCAGCACCGCGACGACAAGCCCGGTTTGTTCGGCAGAAACCAGTGGGGGCTGTTCGGTGGAGGCATCGAGGCGGGCGAGACGCCCATCGCAGCCGCGGTGCGCGAGATCGGCGAGGAACTGTGCATCACCCTTCGCGCCGACGCGCTGCGCCACCTCAAGACGACCCCCAAGGACGGAGGCGTCCATCGGCATTGGTTCGCCTACTCCGTGAGGGACGACCTCGACGGGGCGGTCCTTATGGAGGGTCAGGATTGGCGCGTGATGACACGCGGCGAAATCGAAGCCGCCGACGTGCAGCCGCATCACCTCGAACTGCTGCGCTGGTACTGGTCGCAGCCGCAGACCTGAGTCGCCATGCGCAAACGCGCCGCGTTGCACGACCGCATGCTATGCTGGAGTTGGTTCCGAATCCCCTTCGGATGAGTGTGTCCCCCTGGGCAGCGCCGACATAGGACGCGATGCAGACTCCTGCGATTCCCACGGACGAGGATGAACGGCTGGAGGCCTTACTCCGCCTGCGGATTCTCGACACTCCGATGGAAGAGCGGTTCGATCGAATAACACGAACGGCGGGTCGCGCGTTGGGAGTCCCGATCGCGCTCGTGTCGTTGATCGACGAGAACCGGCAGTGGTTCAAGTCCCGCCACGGCCTCGACGCGACGGAGACCGGGCGCGACATCTCGTTCTGCGGACACGCCATTCTGGACGATGGCATCCTCGTCACGCCGGACGCCCTGACGGACCCGCGCTTCAGCGACAACCCGCTCGTGACCGGCGCGCCGCACATTCGATTCTACGCGGGCTGCCCTGTCCGCGATCCCAACGGCATGAAGCTCGGCACGCTGTGCGCCATCGACCGCGAGCCACGCGTCTTCGACGCGGAGCAGATGGCGATGCTTCGGGATCTCGCCGCGATGGTGGAGGACGAACTCGCCGCCGTGGACCTCGCCCACGCCGTCAGGCGTCGTGCGGAGGGCGAGGAGCGCTACCGCGACCTGTTCGAGAACGCGAGCGACCTGATTCTCAGTGTCGATCTCGCCGGGCGTTTCCAGTATGTCAACCGCGCATGGCGGGACACGCTGGGCTACGCCGCGGAGGAGGTCGAGGACATCGAAGTCTCCCAATTCCTGGCCTCGGCTACGCGGGCGGTATTCGCGCGGGCGATGGCGGCCGCGGCGCGTCAGGAGCCCGAGGGGCGTTTCGAGGCGGTCTTCGTCGCCCGCGACGGCCGGGAAATAAGCGTCGAAGGGGACCTCAACTGCCGGTTCGTCGACGGCGCCCCGGAGTCCGTGCGTGGCATCTTCCGAGACGTGACGGAGCGGCACGCCGTGGATCGTATGAAGGACGACTTCATCTCCACCGTGAGCCACGAACTGAGAACGCCACTGACGTCGATACAGGGAGCGGTCGGGTTACTTCTCGGCGACCCGAAGGTGGTGCTCACGGACGCGTCCAAACGCCTCTTGGAGATCGCCTACGGGAACGGCGAGCGCCTTGTACGGCTCATCAGCGACATCCTGGACATGGACAAGATCCAGTCGGGGAAGCTGGAGTTCGACATGCGCGAGTTGGATATGGTGGACCTGATGGAGCGCGCCTTGGACGCCAATCAGGGCTACGCCTCGCAGTTCGAAGTGTCGCTAGAACTGGCCGCCCCGACACGCCCGGTCATGGCGCGAGGTGACCTCGACCGGCTAATGCAGGTCGCCACGAATCTGCTATCCAACGCGGCGAAGTTCTCGCCTTCGGGGGAGACTGTGCGCGTCACCGTGCAGAGCCGCGACGGCATGGCTCGCGTGGCTGTGGAGGATCGTGGCCCGGGAGTGCCGGAGACGTTCCGCAGCGAGATATTCGGTCGCTTCTCGCAAGCTCGCTTCGGAACGACGCGACACACGGGCGGGACGGGCCTAGGGCTGAGCATCAGCAAGGCCATCGTCGAGAGGCACGACGGGGTGATCGGGTTCGAATCGGAGGAGGGTCGGGGATCGGTGTTCTACTTCGACCTGCCGTCGTCGTCGCCGGGGTCCGGCTCCGACGAGTGAGGATCAGCCGCGCGCCTTCCTGACGATCGCTTCCACCTCGTCGCTCAGTGTCCGGCTGTCGAACGGCTTGGTCAGATAGCCGTCGGCTCCTAGATCCAGACCGGCATCCACGTCCTTCTGCTGCGCCTTCGCGGACAGGAAGATCACCGGTATCGTGTTGGTCTTGTCGCTGGCCTTGAGTAGCCGGAGGAGTTCGTGGCCGTCCATGCGCGGCATCATGACGTCGAGAAGGATGACATCCGGTTGTTCTTTGCGCGCCACCTCGAGGCCCTGCAATCCATCGTCGGCGACGATGACGTTATGCCCGCCGGTGGCCTCCAGCGCGAACTTCACGACCGTCTGTATGTCCGGCTCATCCTCGATGAGCAGGATGGTGTGTGGCATCTCTCGACCCCCGTTGCGCTCGTCCCCACTTCCGTCGCTTGAACACCGGGCAGTTCAGTGTACGCCATGTTCACACACATGGAAACTCCGACGGCTTCTGGGCGTCGGACGGGATTACCCGGACACCAACTCCGAATACACACCCCGCGACTTGCTCGACCGCAGGAACACCCCGTCAGCCTCTCGGAACCAGAACGTGCGCTTGTAGAACGCCGACCGGAACCCCGTGAGGCCCCACTGAACACGAACCGCCCGCACGTCGACGCCACCGACGGTGATCTGTTCCACGTCTTTCCGCTCGGCCTTCATCTTGTGGCGGGAGAGGTCGTCTGGCCGCAGCGTGGTGAACTCGATCTTCGCCGCGCCGGATCGGACGAAAGCCTCCAGGCCGACCGCGGGACTGTGATAGAAGGACAGGTCCTCGACATCATGCTCCTTGTCGATGGCCTCGCCCTCTAGCGTGCCGCGCACTCTCACGGTATCTCCGTCGCGATCGCCGACGTACTCGGTGTCGCCACCGGCTTCGGTGAGCTTCCAGCTAATCGTGCTGTAGTTCGCGTCGAGCAAGACTCTCAGCGTGCCGGTCTTGCCCAACCGATGATCCTGCCAGGACGTCATGAGCATCGTCGAGTCAGCGGACACCTGCGCCGTCTCACGCGACGTCGTCCTGATGAGTTCCCCCGAGTCCGCGTCGTACGTGTTCACGACCACCGGCGCGCCTTCGGCCAGCGACGCCACCACGGCAAGAACCAGAACCCAAGGCGCGTACTTCACAGCTTCCCTCCTGTTGGCTCGACCCTACAGATCACGATACTCCCCGTGCCACCGGCGTAGCCACCCGATGTGCGTGTCGATGAAATCGTCGTCGAGCCACCCGATCCCGTCCCGCTGTGAGGAATACCGCACCCCCAGGCCCAACAGTTCGAGGTGACGTATCGGCTCGGCCAGGTAAATCGCGGCCACTTCCGACTCCCCCATGGAGCGGACGCGCGTGTACCCATGCAGGAGCGAGTCGACGATGCGCTCCTTCTTCCGCTTCATCTCCGCGGACAGGTCCATCCAATCGTAGCTCACGACGTACGCGCCAATATCCAGCGCCCGCCATCCGTAGCCGCAACTGTCGAAGTCGAACAGGACGGGTCGGCCGTCGTCGGCCAGGCGCGCGTTCCCGGCGTGTGCGTCGCCGTGACAGATGCCATAGAACGGGCCTGTCTTCACGAGCAGGCCGCACAGTTCGTCGGCTAGCTCGTTGCCGGCGGACCGGAGGAACGCCGCGTCGTCGGGGCGATGCGCCATGTGCGGCGCGAGCAGCTCGACGGAGTCGTGGATCAGCTGTTGCTCATCGAGACTCCAACGCGCGTACCGGTCGCCCGCCTCGTCGCCGACGGCGTGTATCTGGGCCATCAACTCGCCGAACGCAGCGCTGTGCCCTGCGTCGTCCTCGTGTACTTCGGCGTTGGGCAGCGCGCGGAACAGCGCTGCCTGCCGAGGGCCTTCGGGCATGCCCAACGCCGTCGTGTATCCGCCGTCCACCTTGGCGAGCGGCTCCACGACGCGGACGTCCCTTTCACGCAGGTCGAGCAGGAAGCGGATCTCCGCCTCTATAGCTTCCGGGCCATGGCGGCCTGGGCTGTACACCTTGAGGTAGAAGGCGTCCCCGCCGGACTCGACGCGGTAGGCGTCGCTCATGCTGCGCCGTTCGAAGCGGCACGTCACCGGCGCCGCTAGCGCGTACGTGGCTTCCGCCCACGCGGCCAGCGCATCCTCATCGGCCACCGAGGACAGGACGGCGAACGTCGGCATCAGGCGCCAAACGGCGGGATGGCCACCGCGACGCCGCCGTCCATGGCGGATTCGTGGGCGCAGATGCCCACCGCCGTCCAGTTCGCCGCGACGCTGGCATCGATCGCCGGGGGTCGCTTCTCGAGGATGGCGGACATGAACTCGTGGACCATGTGCGGTCGGAAGTTACCGCCCGCGCCGCCCCGGACGTGCCCTCTCAGTTCCTCGGGAACGCGATCGGCGAAGTCCGGCGGCGTGACGCGCTCTATGTCGGTGGGCCGGCTTCTGCGTCCAGGTGGCAGGGGCTCGCCGTCCACGCGGAAGACGACAGGCTCTTCCCCATCGACCTGAGGCCACTCGAACGCCATCCGGTTCCCGTACACGTCGAATCGCTCTTGGAATCCGCGCGTCATCTCGAAGAGGCAGCGGGTGACTTCGCACACGACCGGGGAGTCCGCCAGCCGCACGAGCGCGGTCTGGACGGGGTACGGGTTGCCGTACTCTCCGCGCAGGTCGTCCGGCAGACACCCAGAGCCGAGGCACTGCACGCTAGACGCGGCCTTCCCAGCGACGGCGAGCACCGGGCCAAGAGCGTGGGTCGAGTAGTACATGGGCGGCAGGCCCTCCCAGTAGGCCGGCCAGCCCTCCATATTCTGGTAGTGGGCGCACCGCAGGAACTGGAGGTCACCTAGCGCGCCTGTCTCCGCGAGTTCCCGCACGTAGAGCGCGGAGTTCGAGTAGACGGCAGTCTCCATGAGCATGTAGATGGCGCTCGATACACGCTGCGCATCCACGACGCGCTCCAGCTCTGGGATGCTCATGGCCATCGGAATAGCGCACGCGCAATGCACGCCCGCGTCCAGGGCCGCTAGCGTCTGCTCGACGTGCAGCGGGATCGGCGTCAGGAGGTGCACGGCGTCGTAGCCACCGGCGGCGAGCAGGTCATCGAACGACTCGAACGTGGCGTCGATGCCGTGGCGTTCAGCCACGCTCCCCCTAAGCTCTGCGTCGGGGTCGCAGATGGCGACCCCCGCCACTGCGGGGTGATCCTGATACGCTGCTACCCACGACGCGCCGAATCCCAGGCCGACGACGGCTACCTTGATCCCATTGCCCATGGCTTCCTCCTCCTGCACCTGGCTCGCGTGACGAAGCCCAGTGTACGGCGACGGCCCGATCCACGCGAGCGCGGATTCAGGGCTTCCTCCCCACGACGACGCCGGCGCCACGTTCGTTGACGGCGACCAGCCGGACCTCAACGAACCCCGCGGCCTCGACCACGGCGCACATCTCGTCGGTCGAGTAGGCCCCCACCATCATCCCGAACAGCGCGGCGCCGAGCGGCCCCGTCTTCTGGTTGTTGAGGAGGAAGTCATGGACGACGACTTGCCCGCCCTCGTTCAGCGCCTCGAAGCCCTTGCGCAGCTTCTCCGGCGCGCCGCTGGCCGCGCCGTGGAGGACGTTCGAGAACAGCGCCGCGTCGTATCCGTCGCCGTAGTCCTCCTGGTCCCAATCCCCTTCGACGAGGCGAATGCGGTCGGCCATGCCGAACCGTTCGATGACTTCGCGCGCCACCTCGAGCGTGGCCGGCCTGTCGAACAGGTCGGCTGTCAGGCCCGCGTGTTTCTGGCAGAGCGCGATGGAGAACGTGCCAGGCCCTCCGCCGATGTCGAGGAGTCGGCGCGCGCCGGACAGGTCGACGTTCTCGGCGACCATCCGCGCCGGACCGGTGATCGAGGTGTTGTGCATCGCGAGGATGAAGTCGCGGTGGCCGTCGCCCCCGCCAGGCGGGCCGGACGCGCCGCGATCACCCGTGCGGACGACATCGCCGAGCCCTGACCAGAACTGCCACAGGTGTTCCGCATGAGCGATCATGTTCCCCTGGTACAGAGGCGCCCCACGCACGAGGTAGTCCTCGGCTGCCTGTGTGTTCGAGTAGCGTCCGTCCGTCTTCCGGAGCAGACCCAACGCACAGCAGCAGATGACCAGCTTCTCGGTTTCGGCCGCATCGGCGCCGCAGACCGCGGCGATCTCGGCCGCGCTGAGAGGGCCGTCCGTCAGCCGCGTGAACAGGTCGAGTTCGGTCGCGACATGCAGCACGCGCGACGACCGGAACGCCCAGTGCAGTCCCTCCGAGACGGTGTGAGGGGTAGCGGGGGGCATGTCGAAGATGTCCATCGCCTTCGATCTCCGTTAGGCAGGCTGGCGGACGCCGACCGTGGGCCCGGCGCCGGTCTCTCCCAGTGATAGCCACTCGTTACGGCCGATGTACTGACCGGCGCCCTGCCCGATTCGGCGGCCCGAGGCTACTACTTGTACAGAGCAGACCGATGCGAGCCGGGAGAACATCATGGCAATGGTCATCGGCTACGGCAGCAACATCCGGGGAGACCGCGCAGCTGGTCGGGCGGTGGCCGAGGCCATCGCGCTACGCGAGAGTCCGGGTGTGTGGACATACAGCGTCGATCATCTCACCAGGGCGCATGCGGAGGCGATGGCCGACGTGGGCATCGTCGTCTTCGTCGGAACTTACGACGCCGACGAGGACGATCCCGTGCGCATGACGACCGTTGCGGACGTGCCGTCACCGGGAAACACGCATTACGTCAATTCGCCCGAGTCGCTACTCGCCCTGTTCCGCGCCCGCCATGGGAGGCGACCAGAGGCGTGGACCGTGCGCATACCCGCGGTGCAAGCCAGCCTTCACGCCGCCTTGTCTCCATCCGCTGAAGAGAAGGTCATGGAGGCCGTCGACCAGGTGTTAGATCTACTGGAGGCGTCTCGGGAGGAATCCGGGCGGCGCACTGTCAAGCAGCGCATGCGCGAGTTGCTTCGGCTCTGATTCGGCTCTGCAATGGGATGGGCCTCGTGACCGACGGCCGGCACGGTGGAGGTCAGCGCGGCGCCGTGCGTGACGCGTGTACGCGACGACGCGCCCCCACTGTAAGCGGGAGCGCGCCGGCCGTCGAGTAGCGTGCGCTGAGACGTTAGCGCGCTAGATTCTTGAGGCGACCCCACGTCATGGCGGTCTTCCCCGTCGGATCGACGGAGAGCTGGTTCGCGTCGACCTCGAAGTTCTGGACGATCTCGTCCTCGGTGAGAACGCGGTCGTAGATCCGGACCTCGTCCACTTTGCCGTCCAGGAAACGCCCGTCGTGTTCGCTACCGATGCGGCGTTCCTGCATGTTCTCGGGGTTGGCTCCGCCGGCGCCTTCGGCGATGAACTCCCCGTCAACGTACAGCTTCAGTTCGCCGGACGCCTCGTCCGACGTATAGACGATGTGGTACCAGACGTTCTCTTCCGGCCCCGACATAACGATCTTCGAGCCGCCGTTCTTGTCGACTTGGATCTGGTTGTCCTGGAACTTGAAGTGGACTTTGCCGGCGACCCAGGCCCACGTTGAGACGATGCCCTGAATGCCGGCGAATGCGTGCTGCATTGCCCAGCACTCGAGCGTGACGGAAGTCCAGTCACCGAGGTTGGGAATCTCGATGTAGCCGCCGGACGCGTCGAATTCCCCGCATTCGTTGATGGCGCCGGCGACGAATGCCGGCCCGCCGCCCATTATCTTTCCGTCGTTCCCGCTGATGATGTCGGTGACCACATCGCCATCGACGTGCGCCGCGTCCAGCGTGTACATCGTGACGAGCCCGTCCGTCACGAACTGCTGGGCGAACGCCCCGGTGGCGATGCAGGCGACCGCCCCGAACGTCAGGGCCTTTCTCACACTACGTACTGCCATATCTCTCATTGCGATGCCTAATTCCTCAAGGCTTGTGATTGGGTGGCGCGCGGCGCGCGCGGAACGTCAGCTACACAAAGCTAGCGCCCAGACGACGGCGAGGCAAATGGGCGCGAGGGCGCTGTGACCCTCACGCCATTTTCAGTTCAGGGGTCGTCTACGCCGGGACTTCCCAGTCAGCGAGGCCGGCCGGCATCGCCGCGGGTTGCGCGCACGTCGTCGCCAGGTTGATGTGGCGGTTTTCGGTGGACGAATCGTGCAGCGCGTGGCATATCTCGACGGTGTGGAGACCCATCTCGCCGCTCGCGCGGTGCGGCCTACCAGCGCGCTCCGATACGACCATGTCGGCAAGCCCGATGCCGCGCTTATTGTCCGTGTTCGGGAAACGCGGCTCGATGGGCTCGTCCTCGCGGCCGCCCGCCTTGCGCAGGTAGAGCGTGCCGCCGAAGTTGTTCGGGTCAATGCAGCGGAGCGACCCTTCGCTGCCGTAGATCTCGATGTGCGGCAGGCCCATGCCCGTGACGTCGGACGAGTTGATGAACGTCAGCATCGCGCCGTTCGCGAAGTCGAGAACGCCGGAGAAGTTCGTCGGGGTGTCGCACGGGACCTTTGAGCCACGCCTATTGCGCTCTGCCCACGTGTTCCGCGCCGATGAGGTGACTCGCTCGACAGGGCCGAGCAGGTTGATGAGCGCGTGCAGATAGTACGGCCCGCGGTCGAACAGCCACGTGACGCCGAACTCGAAGAAGTTCGTGGCGTAGAAGCTCTGGTACCCCTCGCGCGCCTGCGCGACTTCCTCGGTGTCGCCCTCCCGCCACGGCCCGGCGGAACGGATCTGTATGCACGAGAACCCACCGATGGGCTCTCCGATCGCGCCCTCGTCGATCAGCGCACGCGCGGTCTGCCACGTGCCGCCATAGAACGTGTCCGGCGCGGCGCCGACTCGAAGGCCCTTCTCGCCGGCCAGTTCCATCATCCGCTTCGCGTCGTCGAGGGAGACGGCCAGCGGCTTCTCGACATAGACGCTCTTGCCAGCCTCCAGCGCCGCGATGCCGACCGCGCCGTGGGCGGAGTGCGGCGTGATGTTGATGACGATGTCGATGTCGTCGTCGGCGAGGAGTTCGTCCGGCGTGCACGCCTTGGCCACGCCGAACTCCTCGGCGCGCGCCTGAGCCGCGTCGAGGCGCAAGTCGGACACTGCGATGATGTCATAGGACGGGAAGTTCGGCGCGTTTTGTAGGTATGTAGCGCTGATCGCGCCACAGCCGATGATGCCTACTCGCGCGGGGCTGTCGGACATGAGTGTTCCTTCCGGGTTGCCTGTGCCAGTGCTCAGGCGGATGAGCAAGTCGGCGCCCGTGCGGCTAGCGCAGCGGTATCGCCGGGTCGTAGCCGTGGTTGTAGGAGTCCGCGGATTCCGGGATGTAGTGGCATATGTACGCGCGGCGGAAGCGCGCGTCGGACACGTTGGGCAATGAGCCGTGTATCAGCCTTCCGTCGAAGAAGAGGACGTCGCCTTTGTCCATTTCGACGAGCGTGTTCGCGTACTGCGACGGAGGCGTCACGGCCTCGGAGGTAAATGAAAACGCCGTGTTCGTCGGGAGCATCTCGAGGATGTCTTCCGCGTGCGAGCCCGGGAACACGCGCAACGCGCCGTTCTCCGCGTCGATGCGTTCCAGCGCCGTCCACGCCGCGATGCATGCGTCCGGCTTCGTCTGGAGGTAGAAGTCGTCCTGGTGGTACGCCTGGCCTCGCGCGCCCGGCGGCTTCCAGTAGAACATGCTCTGTAGCGCCGTCACGCCGTCGCGCAGGAGGTCCCGGAGAATCGCGACGACGCTGGGGTGCGTGAGGTAGTGCAGGCAGCGGTCGTCGACGCGATGCGGGTGCATCATGCGCGGATACGCGCGGAGAGGGTCGCCGTCGGCGTCCTCCACGTCCTCGGCGCTGAAGCAGCCGGGCACGTCCTTCCTCGCGTGCAACTCCTCGGCGCGCGCGATGATCTCGTCGCACTCGTCCGCGGTCAGCACGCCGCGACCCAGGTAGTAGCCCTGTTCTTGGTAGGACTGTACGTCCTCTTCGCTCACGACCGTCGGCGTGCGCCTATCCTGCGACACGTGCTCCTCCTCGTCTGCGCTTCGTGGCGTGACTTCTCCATCGCTGGAGGATGCCGAGAAGGACACCCGCAGGCCGAATCCTGAGTGGCCCGGGCGGCTCCCACCGGCGGGCTATTCTGCAACGGGATGGCGCTCCGCGCACGTCACACGGCTCGATGTTCCGCGTGGGGCCCCGGCGCGGGAGCGCGTCCGCCGTGTTGGCTGCCGATTTCCCGCTCGGCGCTCTCCCGGGTGCTCTCCATCCACACGTCGATCGCGTCCTCGTTGGCGGAGACGTAGGCGTCCCGAAGGGCGCGGTCGGGCGCCAGTGGAACCCGATCTCCCGCGCTTGCTGGGGCGGGAGCCGTGTGGGGCCCGACGATCATCCGAGACATGGACGACGATCACGGGTCGATCTCGCATCCATCCCGGTCGCGCGACGGTGAGTTCATCGTGTCTCCGCCGTCGACATCGGGCAGGTGGAGGCGGGCAGCTTCCGCGTACGCGCCGGAGGGAGCGACCCGCGAACGCTAACATGCAACGGTGGGCGCCTTCGCTCAGCAGACCGGCGCTTTCGTCGGCGGATACCAACTGCCGGCCTCGGCACAGGGGAGCCGTTACCGTGGGTGGGGGCGACTGAAGGCGGGCGCGAGATGAACGGCGTCCGGGAGACGTACGAGACAACGGCGGCGGAACCGCATCCGCCGCCGTCTTGTTGACCGCTACCGGTCGGTCTTGATCGACCCCCACGACAGGGCCAGCTTCGCATGGGCGTCGACGGCCTGGGGCTCGCCGTAGCCCTCCTCGGGGAAGTACTCACCCTCGTAGAACCGCACACGGTCGACCCAGACCACACCCTTGGTGTCTTTAAGCTCCAGGTAGATGCCCACGATGTCGTCGTTGGCGGTGACGTCGACGGGAATCCAGTGCTCCTCCCAGTCGCCGTCCATGATCATGATGTCCGCCGAGCCATAGCTCGTCCACGGATCGGCGCGGTGGTTGACGATCATCTTAGCGGGGCGGACCTTGTCGGACTTGAGCCAAAGCGCGAAGGTCATCTGCTGACCCGCCTCGAGGAGGAACGGGTCCTGGTGCAACTCCACGCGTTGGCCGCCGCCGGCGTTGAAGATGTCGATCATGTAGCTGTTCTTGCCGCTGAACGCCTCGCCGTTGTCGTCCTTGTGATCGACTCCGGCGCCGCCGTCCTCGACCCAGACACTCCACGGCCCGTTGCCGTCCTCGAAGTCGAAGTTTTGCACGAGATTGTCGTCGTCTTGCGCCATCGCGGGCCACATCACCGACACGCACGCGAGGCTGGCGATGCAAGCAGTCACCAGCGTTCGTCTCTCAGCCATATGTCTCCCTTTCGCCGCTTGTCACGGATACGTAGAACGTAACCACTCGCGGACATCGGTGCAAGTAGAGCGAAACGGCCGCACGGCGCCGTTGAATTCGAGGGCTTCCGCGCCGCGCTTCGGCTACTACTCGGTGGCAGGCGCCGCGAGCCGAGGTCGCGCGACGCACCCAACACCGCGAGGGAACGCCCATGATGATGCTGGCCGCTATGCTGCTGTTCACCACGCCACCGGGAGGCCGCGCGTGGGAGCCCATCCCGGAGATGACGGACGAATTCGACGGCGCGACCCTCGACACGACCAAGTGGCACGCGAACAACCCCACCTGGCTCGGCCGCCAGCCCGGCTATTTCGACCCGAACAACGTCACCGTGAGTGACGGCAAGATGCACATCACCATGCGGCGCGACGACCTGCCGGACCTCCCCGACGGATACCACACGTACACATGCGGCGCGGTGCAGAGCAAGGCGACGACCCTCTACGGTTACTACGAGACGAAGTGCCGCCCGATGCGCTCGCACGGGTCCAGCGCGTTCTGGTTCTACGCTTCCACGCCCACCTGGTGGACGGAGATCGACGTGTTCGAGATCGGCGGGGGCGCGCCGAGCCACGAGCGGAAGATGCACACGAACCTGCACGTGTTCCGCACGCCCGACCAGCTCGACATGGAGACGACCTCGGACTACGGCGTCTACGAGCACACGGCGGACCTCGCCGACGATTTCCACGTCTACGGCTTGGAGTGGACGCCCGAGACTCTCACGTTCTACTTCGACGACAAGCCGATACGGACGACCGAGAACGTCGAGTACCACCAGCCGTTGCGCCTCAACTTCGACAGCGAGACGATGCCAGAGTGGTTCGGCCTTCCAGATGAGGCGGACTTGCCGTCGACCTTCAGCGTCGATTACGTCCGCGCGTGGCGCTTGCCTGATGCCTCGCCGGAATAGGCGGGCGGCCGCCGCGCAGGACCGGAAGTGCTGCCGGGCGGCGCAGGATCGAGAGGACCGGCCATGGCGTTTCGCCAGCTAGCGAGGGACACCGAGAACAGCGCCGTCGCGTGGCCGGACGGCTACAGGGCGGGATCGGTGGCGGAGGACGCCGCGGAGGAGATCGGCGCCCTGCTTCTCCGCGTGGGCCATCCGTTGCACCCGGAGTGCGAGAGTGGCACGCCCGCGGGAGCTACGTACTACGTGACGCGCCTGTTCGACTACCACCGAGCCGACCGGAACTACGCGCTGGCGTTGCGTTCGTCGACCATCGTCCGTGAGGCTTCCACGGGGTGCATCGTGGGCGTGTGTCTCGTCGGAGGCGGCGGGAGTGGTGGGGACCACTTCAGTATCTATTACATCCAGGTCGATCCCGTCCACCAGAATCGCGGGCTCGGCACGGCTATGATCTGCCGCGCCCTGACGGTCCTCGCCGAGGCGGGCGTACCTCGATTCCATCTGTGGAGAAAGGACGACGCGCGGGCCGCGTCGCTGTACGATCGCCTCGGATTCACGCCGACCGGCGTCGTCGAATAGGCGCGCGAATCCTACCGTGGGCGCCCTGGCGTCCCACTCCGGCGCCGCCACTGTGCGCGCACGAACGCACCATGGCGACCAACATGACCGCGGCGATCCGCCGGTTCAGCCTGAATGACACCGATGCCGTAGTCCGGCTGTCACTACAGGCATGGGAGCCGGTCTTCGCCGAATGGGAGCGCCTCCTCGGGCCGGAGCTGTACCCCGTCGCCATTTCTGGGGATTGGCGGGTGAGTCAGCAGGAGACCGTGGAGAAGGTGTGCCACGACGAGGAGGAGATCGCAACGTGGGTGAGTGAAGTCGAAGGGGAGGTCGCGGGCTTCGTCTCGGACAGCCTGAACGACGAGAACAACACCGGCGAGGTGGAACTGCTTGCCGTCTCACACGCCCCCCAGAACCGGGGAGTAGGTACGGCGCTGAACGACTTCGCGCTCCACAAGATGAAGGAAGCCGGCATGAAGTTGGCCGTGGCCGGCGCCGGCGGCGACGAAGGCCACGCTCCTGCCAGGAAATCCTACGAGAAGGCCGGGTACACAGCCCTGCCGTTGGCACGGTACTACAAGCTGCTCTGAGCGCCGGAATCGAGCACCGTTCCATTCGCCGCATAGCGTGGATGCGTCTCGGGCCGTGTGCCCTGTTCATCGCGCCGACCCGGCGACAGGACTCGGGACAACGGCTGGCAATGCCCCATCGCGCCGGCCTGCCCACCTGCGGAACAGCAGGACCTGTCGAGCGCCTCGCTCAACCGCGCGTCGACTCTTTGGTCGATCAGTTCGACGGATTCGTCGACATCGCCCTCGTGCCCGGCGCGAAGAGCCCTGGTGGCTGGCCTCGCGGCTTGGTATGGCCGTTGCGTGAGTGCCCTCACGACGCGTGCGAGGAGGGGAAGCAGCATGAGCGATACCGCGCCGGACGACGAACAACTGATAGCAGACCACATCGCGGGGGACGCACGCGCGCTCGAAGCGCTGGCGCGACGTCACTACCCGGCCGTGTACCGCAACGCCGTGTACCGGGTGCGGGACCCGGAGGTCGCCCGCGACATCGCGCAGGAGGTATTCCTACGCGTTACGCGGGCCCTGCCGGGCTTCCGCGGCGACGCGCAGTTCAAGACATGGGTGCACTGCATCACAACGCGCGCCTGCATCGACCACGTCCGATCGCTCCGCGCGCGACCATACATGGCGACACTCGACGAGGACGACGGCGCCAGATCCCTCGTGGCGCCCGCGCCCGGCCCGGACGAACACGCCGCCCACGGCGAACTGAGTCGCTGCATCGACCGCGTTGTCGAGGAGCTGCCGGATCGGCAGCGCCGCGTATTCAGGATGCGGCACTACGAGCACATGAAGCTCACCGAGATCGCGCGGGCCCTGGATCGGAGTCTCGGCACGGTGAAGGCGCAGCTATTCACAGCGCGGTCAACGTTGCGTGACTCTCTGGGGCCGTACTTCGCGCCGTCCCCCCGCTGATGCCTCGCCGCGACATCCGCCACAGGCTATAACCTTTGTATCCGGCGCCCGTTATATGGCGCATAGGGCGGCGCCGTGCCGCGGACGAGCGTTTGGATCAGCGGAATCGTGTCGCCCCGTAACCGCCACCATGTATGTCGGCCCACTCGACCGGGCGGCCCCTGAATCCCTTACGCCGCCCACGCCAGGCTGTCCCGAGAGGAGACCCACCCGATGAGAACTCCCACCAGGACGACACAGAATCGCCGCTATCGTGCCCCCATGGCTCTACTCTTGGCGTCGCTGGCATCCGTGCTTGGGTGTGCTGGAATCGGCGGCAAGATGCTCGACTACGCGACCGTCGAGCAGGGCGCGACCCTGACCGTGTCCGGGACCGACACGGGCTACGCGCCCGTGAGCCTTATCGACGGCGTATCCGACGTGGAGGCGTGGACGCCCGATTCCGGCTGGCAATACACGTTCGAGCGCGGCGGCGGGTACCGTCGAAGTGGTGGGAGCATCGAGGACAACATGAGCCGAGGGAGCGCGTGGGCCCACATCAAGTTCCCGGGGCCTCGACGCGTAAACCGCATCGCGGTGCACGTGTTGAACACCGACGAGATGCCCTACCCAGGCATCCTGAGCGGCTTGGCCCAGGTACACACGCCCCAGGACACGTTCTTCCCGTGGAAGACCGTCGGCCAGATCGAGAAGGGGTTCATCATCATACCGGGCAAGCAACCGGTGAAGGCTCGAGCCACGACGACCTTCCGGTTCAACCAGGTGACTGCCGATGCGGCTCGAGTCGTCATCTACACCATGGGTGACAGCCACAGCGCAGCTGAGGAGCCCGAGCAGGCTCAGGCCTTCGGTGGGGGCCGAGGCAGCTTCGGCGGCCGCCGGCGAGCCCCCTCGTCGCAGGAGACGATCGTGCGGCTGGTGGAGATCGAGGTCACGGGCAGCGAGGCCGTGAAGGAGCCAACGGCGGCCGCGCCAGCCGACTGACGGGCTTCCAGGGCTATCACCGCGCTACTTGCGTCGATCGACGTGCGCACGCAGACGCGCAGGCCCAACCATCACCTTGCTTCAGTGCAATCTTGGGGAGCCACCGATGCGGAGTACCGATGCGGAATGACGTGCACGCCGCCGCCATATGCCTGCCCGACCTCAAGGGCGAGGCCGACGCGAACTTGGCAGAGGCGCTTACCCGCGTACGAGAGCGTGTGAGCGCGGGCGCCGAACTCGTCGTGCTTCCCGAGGCCGGCGTGCAGGGATACCCCGCAGGGGCGCAGACCTACACACGCCAGCAGATCACCTCTTGGGCGGAGCCCGTCGACGGCCCCCGCATCGGCGCGCTGCGCGCGTTGGCAGCTGAGCTTTCCATACATCTGGTCGCCGGGTACGACCGCATTGACGGAGACCGGCTCTACAACACCGCTGAACTCATCGGCCCTGATGGCGCGGTCATCGGCCGCTACGACAAGACGCACGTTCTCAGCGGCGGCGATGTCGGCCTTTACGAGCCGGGAGCCGGCCTGCCGGTGTTCGACACGCCGTGGGGCGGGGTGGGCATTCTCATCTGTAACGACCGCGTCTACGCCGAGACCTGGCGTGTGCTGATGCTACGCGGCGCGCGGATGGTCCTGATTCCGTCGAACGGCTCATACAACGAGGGCAACACGCGCCGACTCCAGACGATGGCAGTGGACAACGGCGTCGCGTGCCTGTTCGCGCACCCGCGGCGAGGGCTCGTCATCGCGCCCAACGGCTCCCTCCTCGACCACGACGAGGACGAGCCCCGGCAGTACGCTCAGGCAGTCGTCGACCTGTCGCGCGTCGAGGAGAGCCAACGCGGCATCAAGCATCGTCGTCGACCCGACCTATACGGTGATGTCCTTGCCGACTGACCCCCGCCTTCGGCGCAGAGCTGGCTCGCGCGCGGCAGCTACTTCAGCACGTTGAGGAAGCCGTCCGCAGTCACTACGAGGATCTCTCCGAGCCCATCCCCGTCCACGTCCGCGATGATCGGCGTCTCCGGCTCCGCGGGCAATTGGACACGCCAGAGCACGTGACCCGGCGCGCTCTCGGACAGCGCGATCAACTCGCCGGAGCCGCTGGGATAAATGAACTCGTCGCGGCCGTCGCCATTGATGTCTCCTGCAGCGAAGTGGCCGCCGCTGTTGCTGTGGTTTGGCTGGATGTCGGCCGCCTCCCAACGCACGTCCCCGGTGGCGCCGTCGTAGCACGCGACGCGTCCGTCCAGATGGCAGAAGGCGATGTCCGCCAGGCCGTCGCCGTCACAGTCGCCGATGCCCTGAGCCCCGCGCGCCCCGACGGCGTTGTCCAGAGGCCGCTCCCACACGATGCCGGCGTCGTCGTCTACCATCGCCACGCCGCCTACGGCGAAAGAGCTGGAGGCGAGGAAGTACTCCGTCTGCCCGTCTCCGTCGTAGTCGCCGGGGATCGGCGCGAAGTACGACTGCCATCGCCCGAAGATGTCGTCGACGGCGTGTAGCGGCTTGCGGACGGGCTCGCCCGTGCGGCCGTCGAGCCGGTAGTAGATGTACGCGTAGGTTCCGTGGATCTCGTCGAACCCGTCGCCGTCGGAGTCGAAGCAGACGTATTGGTTTGGGTACGGCCACGACTTGCCCGCGTCGTCCTCCCACGTCCGATGATGCCAGAGCACGGAGCCGTCGCGGCCGTCCAGGCAGAGCATCTCCGGTTGTGTTTTCGGACTCACCGTGACGACGACATCCCACCCGTCGGGCCGGAACTTACCGACGCTGAACGTCTCGATCAGCCGCGGCCCCATGTCCGGCAGCGCCGACGCCCAGTACACCGAGCCGTCCGCGCGTAACGCGTATATGGTCGAGGCCGGCTCGTCGCCCGCATCCGAGCAGATGATCTCCTTTTGACCGTCGCCGTCGAGATCCACCGCGGGGGCCGCAGCATGCGTGGCGGACCACGTCGTCCACACCGGCTGAGCAGACGCGCGTCGCTTCCACCGCACGCGCAACGCGCCGCTGTCCATGTGCAGCACACGCATGAAGCCGGCCGCGTCCTCCGCGATGACTTCGTTACGACCGTCGCCGTCGACATCCGCGACGGAGCACGACGTTCGATATCCCGACGAGCGAACGCGCGAGACAAGGGACCCGTGTGCGCCCGTAACCAGCACGGAGCCGCTCTCCGACGCGACCTCCACAAGCGCCTCGACTCCGCGCGTCGCTATGGCCCTCGGCGCCGAGTCCTCCGGTCCCGTCACGGAGAACGGCGTCGGGCCGTCCACGCCAACGGCGCGCAACGCCGATCCCAGCGTCACGTAGGCGACGCGTCCCGCGCCGTGCGGGCCATCGCCGGTCACGACCGTCGACCTATGCGCCGGCCCGCGAGATGCCGCGCTACTCACTGAGTCGGGGAAGGCGTAGGGTCGCATTGAGAACTTCCCGACCCCGTCGCTGCGCCATAGCGTCTCCACATCTTCACCCGCGTATCGTCCGACGCTCAGCGGGACATTGCGATCCACCGTCTTGCCCTCGACCTCGCTCGTGAAGAACTCGTAGCGGCCGTCGCCGTCGAGGTCCTCCACGCCCCACAGGTACGCCCCGGGAATCTCGACGCGGATGTCGCCGGAGATGACGTCGAAGACGACGATGCGCCACCGTCGCTCACCACGTAGGTCGCGGATGTTGACGGCCAGTTCCATGCGCCCATCGCCGTCCAGGTCGCGTATGGAGTTCGGCAGGTTGTGGAGCATGAAGTCCGTGGGCACGGCGACGTCCGCCTCGTCGGCGAGGTACTTGTGCGACCATTCCAGCCGTGCGCCGCCGGGCTCGTTGTGGCTCGATCCCCCGTTGCGGATGAACTCCAGATGCGCGGGGGCGTCCGCCTGCACGACGAAGTCTGGGTACCCGTCGCCGTCCACATCGACCACGTCCAACTGCCCGTAATTCCGTCCGACGTTCCACTCGACGCGGTCCTTCACGGCGCCGGTGAGCGCGTCGTAGATGGCGAGATGGTACTGAGTGAGCAGCACGATCTCCGGCTGCCCGTCGAGGTCCGTGTCCGCGATGGCGACCACCGGGGAGTACATGTCCTTGATCGGCGCGGTCTCCCACACGAGTTCTGGGTGGTCAGGCCCGTTCGGGTAGGCGTAGAGGCGTCCGCGCGTGTTCTCGGCGCCGATGCTGAACGCGTTGTCGAATTCGACGCGCTGCAGGCCCGGCGTGTTGGGCAGCAGCTTCGCGACCTTGACGCCGGATTCGCTCGGCGCAGCGACGAAGTCGCCCGCGCCGGTGAGATCCAATCGCATCGCGCTCAGTCCCCACTCAGCGCGATGCGCGCCGAGATAGCCGGTATCGAGTTCCTCCGCCGGCAGCTCGATCACCGCGCCGCCGTCGCTATGCGTCAGATCGAGGGTGTTCTGCCACAGTCCGAGATAGTGACGCGCCACGACGCTCGGGGCCTCGCGCATACTGCCCTTGAGCGAGGTCCGCCCGGTAAGCCGGCGGTCGTGCCGCTCCATCGGCCATTCGCCCACGCTCGACGCGACACAGAGCGCGGCGAGCGTCACGGCGCCCAACATGTCGAACCCTCCGGCCGCGGGTGCCTACACCTCGAACTCGTCGCCGTCGTGCGCGATATGGAACTCATAGGGAAGCTCGTCGAAGAACGCGCGCAGGCGCGCCTCACCGGGGCCATGCCAGGGGTCGTGGATGTGGTTGAACACGAGCCGGCCGATCGGGCTATCCATGAGCGTTGGCAGCGCCGCCTCGGGTGGGAAGTGGGTCATCTCGCAGACGCACAGATCGCACGGTTCGGACTTCGCGAACGCGGGGAAGTCCGAGAAGTCCGAACTCAGGTCGCCCGTGAACACGATGCGCTTGTCGCCGATGGTCATGCGGTAGGAAAAGCTCGCGGGGCCGTACCTGTCGCTGAGATGCTTGGTGCGCGTCGCTTCGAGGCTGATGAGGTCGTCCTCGTAGATCGGGCCATCGCGCACCGTGCGCAGCGTCACCAGCGGGGACGGCCAGCGCAGCCGAATCGCCACGAGCCACGCCTCCAGTCCGGCTCGCGCCTCGACCTCGGGGAGGAATACGTCCGTGTGCTGGCCCGGATCCGGCGCCTTGAGCAAAGCCTTGATGACCCCCGGAAGTCCTCCGGCGTGGTCCTCGTGCATGTGCGTGAGGAACACGCCGCGTAGTGGCTGGATGCGCTTCTCGCCTCGGAGCATCAGCGCGCTCGCTGGCGACCCCGCATCGATGAGGTACGACACGTCGCCGACCTCGACCAGCGTCGCCGTGTTGAACCGGCAGTACGTGTGGCTGCCGTGGCTCGTCCCAAGCGTCGTAATGCGTGCCGTCATCGCTTCCCCCTGGCTGTCCTGATGCCGGCCGCATGTTAGGCCGCGTTCGTGTACGCAGCAACGGCGGGGTCGGCAGGCCTGTCGGAAGCGGTGGCACAGCGTCTCCCCGCTTGGACTCCACTGGAAGCCAATGGCGCTGGCGCAGGGAACACCCGTGGTCGCCAACCTCAAGCGCATACCTAGCTTCCCACGGAGATCTACACGTCTCGTGCGCTGCGCCGGCCCAAGGGAAGACCTCCCCGGTTGCCCGCGCGGCCTCCTCCGGCCATTGCCGAGTGCGCGCGGGCAGCGCAATATAGCCGGGCACCCAGGGGAGCCGCACATGCCGAAGATGGTGATGATGCCACCGCAGGGAGGACGCGCGCGCGAATGGTCGCGCCGCCTTCGCGAGACGTGTCCCGAGTATACGATCGCCCTGCCCGAGACCGACGAGGACGCCCTCCGCGAGATCGCCGATGCCGACGCAGCGTTCGGCGTCGTTCCGCCCGAGGCGCTGGCCGTCGCGGACAAGCTCGCGTGGATACAGAGCCCCGCCGCCGGGCCGGCCGCAGGCTACTACTACCCCGAACTCGTCGCGCATCCGGTGCAGGTGTGCAATCCACGGGGCGTCTACAACGACCACATCGGCCAGCATGTCGTGATGTACATGCTCGCGTTGGCGCGCGGTCTGCCCTACTACATGGAGGCGCAGCGCGAACGCCGATGGGACACCCGCGCCCGCAAGAAGGGCTACGTGGACCTGAAGACATCGACGGCGCTCGTGGTCGGCGTCGGCGGCATCGGTCAGGAGATCGCACGGCTGTGCAACGCGTTCGGCATGCGCGTCATTGGCGTGGACGCGCGCTGGGAATACGACCCGCCCGATATCGAACGGCGATCGCCCGACGAACTCGACGACGCGCTGCCCGACGCGGACTTCGTCCTGGTTGCGACGCCCCACACGCCCGAGACCGAAGGCATGTGGAATAGCGCGCGTTTCCGACTCATGAAGAGCAGCGCGTATTTCGTCAACATCGGACGGGGGATGACGACGCGCCTCGACGACCTCGTCTCCGCGCTCGAAGACGACGAGATCGCGGGCTGCGCGTTGGACGTGTTCGAGACCGAACCCCTGCCGGCCACGCACATGCTGTGGGGTATGGAGAACGTCATCCTGACGCCGCACATCGCCGTCGCGGATGCCGAGGACATCGGCGAGCGCACGATAGGGCTCTTCCTCGACAACGCGCGACGTCTGTCGGCCGGCGAGCCCCTGCGTAACGTCGTGGACAAGGCGATGTGGTTCTGAGCCCACTGGAGGAGACCGCCGCATGCTGATCGTCGACACGCACTGTCATGTCTCCACCGCGTGGTATGAGCCCGTGGAGCAGCTGCTGCAGCAGATGGACCGAAACGGTGTCGAAAAGGCCCTCCTCGTGCAGATGGGCGGCCAGTACGACAACGCGTACCAGGCCGAATGCGTCGCGAAGCACCCCGACCGTCTCGTGTCGGTCGTGCTGGTCGATCTGTCGTCCGAGGACGCGCCCGGACAGCTCGCGGCGCTGGTTGAGGCCGGAGCGCGAGGCGTGCGTCTCCCTGCGGGCGCGGCTGCTCCGGCCGTATGGCGAAGGGCCGCCGAGCTTCGCCTGCCGGTGACGAGCCTCGGGTCGCCCGACGCGTTCTCGGCGCCGACGTTCGCCGAGAACCTGGACATCATGGGCGACACGCCGGTGGTCATCGAGCATCTCGGCGGCCTCAAGGCCGCCTCTGATCGCGCTACTCGCGACGCGGTGTTCGCGCTAGCCGGGCGCGCCAACGCGCACATGAAGATCCACGGCCTTGGCGAGTTCTGCCGACGCGCGATGCCGGTCACGTCGCCCTTCCCGTTCGAGCCTGAAGATGTGCCGTTGCTCCACGAGGCATACGACGCGTTCGGCCCCGACCGCCTCATGTGGGGCAGCGACTACCCGCCCGTGAGCGGCCGGGAAGGCTACGCAAACGCCCTGCGTCTCACGATGGATGAGTTCCCGTCCGAAGCGGATCGTCGCTCGATCTTTGGCGAGACGGCGGCGCGCGTGTACGGCTTGGCGTAGAGAGGTCTGATGAGATGGCGGATCAGGAAGCGCGGCGGATCGCCGGGGCCGTCCCCGTACTGGTCGCGACGTTCGACGACACTGGCGCAGTCGACGAAGACAGCCTGCGACGGCAGATCGACTTCTGCGTCGAGGCCGGCTCGGATGCGATCGCGTTCGGGATGGGCACCGAGAGCCACATGCTCACCGACCCTGAACGCGAGCGGATGTGGACCGTCGCTGCCCGGCAGTTGGACGGCGGCGTGCCGCTCATCGCCGCGACGGCGCACGCGAGCCGAGAGGGAACGATCGCCCTAACACAGTTGGCCCGCGACTGCGGAGCCGACGGCGCGATGGTCAACCCCGCGCCTCTCGGCGGTGATGATCTCGTCGCCCTCTTCCGCGACCTGTCCGAGCGCGTAGCGCTGCCTCTGATGATCCAGGACGCCAACGGGAACGCGCCCGCTGACGTGCTGCTCCGCGCCGTGCGGGAAGCGCCGCGCGTGAACAGCCTCAAGTTGGAGTCCCCCGGCGCTCCCGACAAGATCGGCCGTGTCGTCGAAGGGCTCGCGGACATCCCCGGCCGCGACGTCTCGGTCGTAGGCGGGTCGGACGGGCAGCTGCTGATCGAGGAATTCGACCGGGGCGCCGTCGGCACGCTCCCACATCCCGCCATCATCGACGCTTTTCGCTCGGTCTGCGATCTCTACTTCGCGGGCGACGCGTCCGGCGCGAGCGAGGTCTACTACCGTGCCATCCTACCCCTGAGCCGCTTGACGGCCGCCGGCGCCGGGAACGCCATCTGGCTGCACAAAGAGATCTTCCGCCGGGCGGGCGTCCTGAACTCGGCGCACTGCCGTATCGCGGCGGATCCCATGCCGGATTGGGTGATGGAAGCGATCTGGCGGCATCTCGACGCGGTGGACGTGTCGATTTCCGGCCTGCTGCGGGGCAAGACGTGACCCCCTACGGAGTCAGGTAGCCGCTCGCCTCGCGTGTCAGAGCGCCGTAGTCGTGCCGCAACGCCTCCCCCGCGTGCTCGACGACGACCCCGTCCGCCGGGAACGCCACCTGCATGTACGGGTTGTCGTACCGCAGATACTCGTCGGTCGGCACGTCCGCGCCGTCCTGGGTAAGCGCGCCGCTCCACCCGAACTCCAAGCGCCCCTGTGACGGCGAGTGGTATATCGCGTGACGCCCATACGTCGTTAGCGCGGCGCCCTCGATCCGAGCCGCGAACTCCTCGAACTCGCCATCGACCGCGCCTCGGCCGAGTTCGCATATCCAGATGTTCCGCTTGCCGTACGCGCTCAGTTCGATGTCCTTCCACTCCCCTGCGGCGGCCCACGCGGTCGCGTTGCGCGACCACAGCGCGAGGTACGCGTCTCCCTTCCGCGCGAACGTCCACTTCCCTCGGGAGATCACCTCATCGAACTTGGCGCGCGGGAGCCAGGCGTGCGTGAACTTCATGCGGTGCGTGATGTACAGCCCCGGGCGCGTCGAGATGTCGTACAGGATGAGCGCGACGTTCTTGACCTGCGCGACGCGCGGCAGCGAGCCCGAACCCGTCCAGTAGTTCGGCGACTCGTCGTGGATGCGCGCCGGGTGCGTCGTGAAGCAGACCGCGTCCTTGCCCAGCG
>JABGQA010000130.1 GCA_018644665.1 Candidatus Poribacteria bacterium | reverse complement strand
CGAGGTCAATGCGCCTCCGGTCGCGTCGGCCGGGGCAGCGGGCACGGTGCAAAGCGGGCAGTTCGTGGACATCACGGTGACGGGAAGTGACCCGAACGGTGATGTCGTGAGCTTCGCGCTCGTGTCGGAGGTCTCCGCCATCCTCGGAGCCACGGTCACGCTGACGGACGTCGACCCGACCGACAACACGGCCGTCATCACTTACACCGCGGACGCCGGGAACGGCAGCGACACGGTCGCCTTCACGACGTTCGATGGCATGGACGCCAGCACAGCCGAGACGGCCGCGGTCACGGTGACCTTGCCCGTCAACTCCGCCGTCTCGTTGGACGGCGCCGGCGATTCGGTCAACTTCGGCGACGCCGCAGCGTACAACTTCGACACGAACGACGACTTCACGGTCGAACTCTGGGTCAGGCCCGACACCACGCAGAACTCGGCCAACAGCGGCGACAACAGCATCGTCGAGAAGGTGTCCGGGACGCCGTATCCGTATCTGATCCGGATCCGGAACCAAGACAACCCCACACCGTCGGCTCGGTGGACTCTGAGTGCCTCGCGCCGGGACACCGGCAACACGCGGCCGCTCATCAACTCCACCGCGGCGCTTGGTGACGGGGCCTGGCACCACATCGCGTACACCAAGAATGGCGGAACCCTCACGCTGTACGTTGACGGTGTTCTCGACGGCTCGGTCGCGGACAGCACGTCGGCGACGACCAGTAACGCGGACCCGTTGGTCCTTGGGATCGACAACGCCGTCACACGGCCGTTCGCCGGCGACATGGACGAATTCCGCATTTGGAACGTCGGCCGGACGCATGACGAGATCCTCAACGCGCAG
This sequence comes from Candidatus Poribacteria bacterium, assembly GCA_018644665.1. Classification (GTDB taxonomy): domain Bacteria; phylum Poribacteria; class WGA-4E. The sequence continues at coordinate 7,528 of JABGQA010000130.1, read as the reverse complement.
TTCAAGACACTGACGGGCGCCGAGGCCGGCCTTGTAGGCTACTGGAACTTCGATAGCGGCGCGCCGACCGACCTGGCGGGCGTAAACGACGGGTCCCTGGTCGGGGACGCGGTGGTCGGGGCGTCGGTCGAGACATTCGCGACCAACACCGTGCCGGTGGCGACATCGGGCAGCAACACGGTAGGGGCTGGCGCAGCGGCGCAGTTCGTGATCGCCGGCGCGGACGCGGACGGCGACGCGGTATCGTTCGAGCTTGTGTCGGTGACGTCGGCGCAAGGCGTGGCGCTCACACTGACGGACGCCGACCCGTCGGACAACCTGGCCAGCGTCGACTACGCGGGCGGGTCGGCCGGTGGAGACAGCTTCGACTTCACGGTGAGTGACGGGATGGGAGTCAGTTCGCCTGGGACGTTCACCGTGTCCGTAAGCGCGCCTGCCAACCAGGCGCTCAGCTTGGACGGGGATGGTGACTACGCGCACACCCCGTACTCCGCTGTGTACAACTTCAACCCGCCAGACGACTTCACCGTTTCTCTCTGGGTGAACCCCGCGACAACACAGCCGAGCGGCACGGAGATCGTCCTCGTCCAGCAGTGGGACAACGTCAACAACAGCCTGGCCAACTTCCCGTTCCAGCTCAAGTACTTCAGCGAGGCGAGCACCGGTGTCGCGCCCGGAACAATCAGGGCCCAGCGCGGTCCCGGAGGCGGCGGGGGTTTCGTCACTCTGGACTCCGCGACACAAGTGGCCCCAGATGGCTGGCGCCACGTTGCCTTCGTTAAGCAGGGAACGCTCCTGTCGCTGTATATCGACGGCGTCCTGGACGCGACTACCACGGACACCGCCAACGTGCTCGCGGGGAACGCGACCGCAAACACGGAGGGGCTCACGTTCGGAACACGATTCCTGGCCAGTCCGAGCCAGTTCCTCGCGGGGGCGATCGACGAGGTCCGCATATGGAACTACGGCAGGTCGGGCGCGGAGGTGCAGAACACGTACCTCAAGTCGCTAGCCGGTTCGGAAGCCGGGTTGGTGGGCTACTGGAGCTTCGACGACGGCGCAGCGACCGACTTGTCGCCGAACGGCAATCAGGGGGCGCTTGTCGGGAACGCGGCGGTTGTGTCCTCGGCGCTGGCGTTCGCCGCCAACACGCCCCCGACGCCCGACCCGGGCAGCGCCACGGTGGCGCAGGGCTCCTCGGTGACGGCGGCGATCGCCGGTACCGACTCAGACGGCGATCTCCTCAGCTTCTCCCTGGTATCCGGGGCTTCGACGCTAGGCGCGACACTCACGCTGGCGGACGCCAACCCGACGGACAACGTCGCTGAGGTCACGTACACTGCGGACGCCGGCGTCGGCGCGGACTCATTCGACTTCATCATCAGCGATGGACTGGCGCCGGGCGTGACCGGCACAATCACCGTTGATGTGACGCTGCCGGCGAATTCCGCAGTCGCCCTGGACGGTGTGGGCGACTACGTAGACGTGCCGTACTCGCCCGTATTCGACGTCTCTGGCGACATGACGGTGGAAGCGTGGTTCAACACCCCGACCGCGTTGGCGGCTCACCCTGACTGGGCGGGGATCGTGTATCGCGCGCAACTCGGCGGCACGGAAGCCAACTACGGCATCATCGTCGGGGCAGGCGAGTACCTGCGCTTCTTTGTCGAGGACGCCACGCCTACCCAGCTCTTCGTGGACACTGTCGGATTCACGCCAACAGTTGGGGCGTGGCATCACGTCGCCGGGGTGTACGATACGGCGGCGTCCGAGTTGCGCATCTACGTCGATGGGACGCTCAGCAACACTGTCGGCGGCGTGACGCTGACGACCGCAGCCAGCGACGGTGGCGTCCAACTCGGCCTCCAGGTCGATAGCGGAAGCACGTCGCATTTCCAGGGCCAGATCGACGAGGCGCGGATTTGGAGCGGGGCGCGCACCGAGGAGCAGATTCAGAATGGGCTGTACAAGACGCTGTCAGGCGCGGAAGCTGGGCTCGTAGCGTACTGGAACTTCGACGACGGCGCCGCAACCGACCTGACGCCCAATGCGAACAACGGCGCGTTCATCGCCGACGCCGCGACGACGCCATCGGCCGAGGTGTACGATGCCAACGGCGCGCCATCGGCGGCGGCTGCAATCGCGGCAACTGTGGACTCCGGCGCCACAGTGGACGTTGTGCTCACAGGTAGCGACCCCGACGGCGACTTCCTGAGCTTCGCGCTCGTCTCGTCGAACTCAGCGTTCGGCGTGCCGTTGACTCTCACTGACGTCGACCCCACGGACGGGGCCGCGACCGTCAGCTATACGGCCACGGGCGGCGAGGGCGCCGACACCTTCGACTTCACGGTTTCAGACGGCCTGGATGAGAGCGCGCCGCAGACAGTGGCTGTGACGGTCACGCCCGCCGCGGCTCCGAACCTGGCGCTCAGCCTAGACGGGACCGGCGACTACGTGAACGTAGGCGCAGGCCCTGCGCTCGCGACCTCGGGCGCCATGACCGTGGAGGTATGGATCTACCCGACCGGCCCCGGGAGCGGCGCCAATGGCATGATCGTCTCGAACCAGGGCGAGTTCATGATCTCCCGCTACTCCGATGGCACCATCCAGTGGGGCTCCGGCAACAACTGGGCATGGGTCAACACCGGGTACGTGGCGCCTCTGGATACGTGGACGCACATCGCCAAGACCTACTCCAGCACCGATGGCGTCTGGCGGGTGTACGCGAACGCCGTAGAGATCGACGCCGTGACGGTGAGTGGCCTCATTGGGGATGCCGTCCCCGCCGACAACAACCTGTTCATCGGGAGTCGGGACAATGGCACTGGGGAGGACTTCGAAGGACTGATCGACGAGGTCCGCCTATGGAATGTGCAGCGCACCCCGGCTGAACTCGCCACCAACTACCTGAGTGCGCTGACCGGTACCGAAGGTGGCCTAATCGGGTACTGGACCTTTGACGACGCGGCTGCGGGCGACGGATCCGCGCCGGCGTACAACGGCACGCTCGTGGGCGACGCAACGACCGTGTCCTCAACACTCGCCCTCACGGGCGGTGGCCCGAACGCCGACCCAGCAGCGGGCGCCGGGATCACGTCCGCTGCCGACACGGGCGAAGCCATCTCCATCACCATAACTGGCTCCGACCCGGACGGGACGCCCGTCACGTTCGCACTCGTGTCGGCGAATTCGGCCCTCGGCGTGGCGCTCACTCTCACCGATACCGACCCGGCCGACAACACCGCCGAGGTGACCTACACCGCGACCGGCGGCGCCGGAGACGACACGTTCGACTTCACCGTGTCCGACGGCTTCGCCACGAGCGCCGCCGAGACGGTGACGGTGACGGTCACTGCGGTCGGCAACCAGACGGCGACGTTCGACGGCTCCGGTGACTACGTGAACGTGGGCGCCGACCCGTCTCTGGAGGTGGCCGGCGAATTCACCGTCGAGGCGTGGATCTACCCACGTGGCGCAGGCGCCGGCGGCACGCAGGGCGGGATGATCCTGAACAAGGAAGGCGAATACGAGATCGCCCGGTTCGCCGACGGGACCATCTGGTACTCCGTGGGCAATGTGACTCCTGGGTGGGGCTGGCAGAATACGGCGTTCGTGGCGCCGCAGGACGCATGGACGCATCTCGCGTGGAGCTACTCTGCGGCGGCCGGCATGACATACGTGTACGCCGACGGCGTGCAGGTGCATGCAGCTGCGGTAGCTGGGGTCGTCACGGACCCCGACGCGTTTGACCAGGTCTTCATCGGCGACCGCGAGACCATCGCGCACTCCTTCGACGGTGACATCGACGAAGTTCGCATTTGGGACGTCTCGAGAACGGCGGAGGAAATCGCCAACGCCCACGGCAAGACACTTACGAGCGCGCAAGCGGCGACCGTTCCCGGCCTGATCGGGTACTGGACTTTCGACGATGCCGCGACCGTCACGACGGCGGACCTTTCGGTGAACGGCAACGACGGCGTCCTGTCCGGCGACGCCTCGATCCTGCCGTCGCCGCAGGTGTTCGTCGAGAACACGCCACCTGTCGCGACGGCGGGCATCGTGGGTGAAATCCTCGACGGCGGCACCGGGCAGATCGAGCTGACGGGCTCTGACCCGGTCGACGGCGACTTACTTAGCTTCCAGCTCGTGGCGGCGTTGTCTGACGTGCTGGCGGCCGGCCTATCGCTGGGCGACGAGTTCGCAACCGACAACCTCGCTACCGCCGGCTACGCGTCTCTGGGGACGGGCGCTGCGACGGACACGTTCTCGTTCACCGTAAGCGATGGGATCTCCACGAGTACGGCGCAGTTGGTCACCGTGAACGTCACCGAGCCTGTGGCTCTTACTGGCGTGGACCTGTTGGTGAACGGCAGCGGCGAGGATCTTTCACTCGCGGGTTGGGACATAGTGTCCGGCACATGGCCCATGGAGGACGTAGCGAGTCCCGGTACGGCGAAGGAGATTCTCCCGCAGGACGGCTCGTATTTCTTTTTCTCGGGGTCCGACGCCCTTGCCGAGATACGTCAGGACATCGACCTTGGCGGCTACGCGCAGCAGATCGACGCGGTCAATGTGACCTTCTCGCTGGAGGCGTACGTAAGGTCGTGGAACCAGACCCCGCCAGATTCCACCACCGTGACCCTCGAGTACTACACGGGCGACCCCGCTGCGGGCGGCTCCCTGACGGACACCTACACGACCGGCGAGGTCACGAACAAGTTCTCGTGGCAACAGGTGACCGACACGCGGACGCCTCCCTCGGGTACTCGTTGGGCGCGCGTCCGGCTGATCGCCACGCGATACGGCGGCACCAACAACGATGGCGACTTCGACGCGGTGCGGTTCCTCGCCACCGGTCCGGCCGAGGTCGTCTGGTCGCAGCCCACCCCGGCACAGGCATTCGACGGTGTGGACGATTCAGAGGCGGCGCCAGACGACCTCATCACTGCTCAGGGCGGCGTGTTCTCGGTCGACACATGGTTCCGAACCCTGGAGTCGGGTGGGATATTCGGGTTCCAGGAGACGCTGTATCCGACCGCACCGTCGACAGGCGTGCCGGCGCTTTACGTCGACACGGCCGGGTTGCTGCGCGGGGCGATGTGGCGCACGTCCGTGGCTGCGCCGCTCGCAAGTGCGACGACGGTGAACGACGGGCAGTGGCATCACGCGGCGCTGGTGGTGGAGAACGCGCGTCATCACCTGTACCTCGATGGAGCGCTGGAAGGCACTGTCGACGACTACGTCGAGCACCTGGTCTGGCCGCACGCGCAGATCGGCGTCGGGTCGACCCATGGCAGTTGGGGCGGCGGCAACAACGACTGGTTCTTCTACGGAGGAGATGTCGCTGGCCTGAACGTCTGGGGTGGACCCCTGAGCGACGCGGAGGTGGGCGTGCTGGCCTCCACGCCGCCGACGGTGGCGCCGGACAACTCAACGGCCGTGTTCGACGGCTCCGGCGACGCAATCATCGTGGCAGACGCGGCCTCACTGACGCTGACGGACGCCGTCACCATGGAAGCGTGGATCTACCCGACCGGCCCGGGACAGGACGGCGTCGATGGCGGCGCGATCATCGCCAAGGAGGGCGAGTACCAGCTGTCTCGCAATCCTGACGGCGAGATATGGTACGTCCTCGCCAACACCACGCCGGGGTGGACGAAGACGGTCACAGGGTACTTCGCGCCCGTCAACACCTGGACGCATCTCTCGCTGACGTATGAATCCGACTTCGGCAACACGGCGCTCTACGCGAACGGCGTGTCCGTCTTCACAGCGGCAGGGGTCGGGGCCATCGGCGATCAGGACGCCGGAGCGAGCAACGAACTGTGGATCGGCGCGCGCCCCGGAGACCCCGAGTCGTTCGACGGCCGTATCGACGAGGCACGTGTGTGGAGCATCTCCCGTAGCGGCGACCACATCGCGAGTTCGTACCTTAAGAAGCACGGCGGCGGAGAGACAGGACTCGTCGGCTACTGGTCGTTCGACGGCGACGAGACCGCGAACGACCGCACGGCGAACGCCAACGACGGCATTCTCGCCGGCAACACGCTGATCCTCGGCAACGCTCTCGCGCTGCAGACGAACATCGCGCCGGTCATGGACGCTGTCGCCGCGCAGGCGGTGACCGCTGGCGAGTCGGTAGACATCACCCTGACGGCGACGGACGGCGACGGCGACGCGGTGACGTTCGAGACGGCCGTCGAGCCCGCTGGGGGCACGGTGTCCATCGACAACACCACCGGCATCGCGACCTATGTGCCCCTCCTCACGTTCTCGGGGCCGGACACGTTCGACCTCGTCGCGAACGACGGCATCGACTCCAGCGCGCCGGTCACGGTGGCTGTGGAGGTCACCGCGGCCGATCTCGATCCGGAGATCGCCGGGCTCCTCGAACTGGTGAACGACGACTTCGAGTCGGGGGTCACGGGCGTCTGGTCGAACGCGTCGACCTCTACGACACCGGCCGGATCGCGCGGGTTCCTCGGACAGTTTGCGAACACGACTGTCAATCTCACGGTCGGGAGTATCCCCGCGCACGCCGAGGTGACGATCGAGTTCGACCTGTACATAATGAAATCGTGGGATGGGATCGGCTCGGCGGGGAACGACGTCTGGAAGATCCAGGCCGACGGGTCGACGCTGCTGCAGACCACTTTCTCGAACGTGCCGCTGAGCTTCTGGAGCTTCTTCTCGGGGAATTGGCGGCAGTCGTATCCGGGCAGCTACCCCGGCGGGAACTTCCCGCTCAAGTGGGGCGCCGTGGAGTCCAACTCGCTCGGGTTCTCGTACTATGGCGACTCGGTCTACCACTTCAACTTCACGGTGCCGCACACGGCGGACACGCTTACGTTCGGCTTCTCCGGCTCGGGACTCGAGGGATCGAGCAACGAGAGTTGGGGTCTGGACAATGTGCGCGTCACGACGCAGCACGTGAACATCGAAGAGGACATCGTCTCCGACATTACGCTGCCCGGCGCCGATCCGGGTGGTCAGCCGGTCACGTTCGCCATCACGACAGCTCCGACACAAGGAGCATTGACCGGCGCCGGCCCGACGTTCACGTACACGCCGAACCTGGACTACAACGGGCAGGACACGTTCGGGTACACGGTGAGCGACGGGGGCATCACAACACCGGTGTCCAACGTGGTCGTCCTCATTGATCCCGTGGACGACGCGCCCATATTCGACACGGTTGCGGATGTGACTGTGGATGAGGACAGCGGCGAGGCGACGTTCACGATCACAGGCGTCGGTGGTGGCGGCGCATCGGACGAGGCCGCGCAGACCGTGTCGCTCGTCGCGACGAGTTTCGCGACGGCGCGCGTTCCGAACCCGGTCGTCACCGGCACGGGCGACACGCGGACAGTCACGTTCACGCCGATCCCGGACGCGGCCGGCGCGGTGACTGCGGTCGTCACGGCAACGGACACGGGAGAGAACGTCGAGTCGGGTGGTCCCAGCGGCGGGATTCACATCAACACGAAGTCTCAGCAGTTCGCGATTACGGTGACGGCTCTCAACGACG
>JABGQA010000061.1 GCA_018644665.1 Candidatus Poribacteria bacterium | reverse complement strand
CCGCGCGCGCGGCTCGACCCGTCATACGTCATCGCCACATGCGTCCACGTCTCGGTTGGCGCTGAGTCGACGGTCATGACCCGCATCGCGTTGCCGGGCCAGAAGTGGATCAGCGACGCGCTGAGTCGGCCGTCCTCGAGCAGGATCTGGTAGCCACGACTCCCGGCGTCCGTCCACGACTTTGAACAGTGCACGACGACGGCGCGATCCTTCACGTCGGGTGTCCACATCCAGAACGCGAGCGTGAACGGGTCGGACCGAGTGAAGGCAGCGACATCAGCGAGCGACACGCCGTTCTCGCCGCTCAGCTCCACGGCGTTCCCAATACGCCCGTCGACGATGGTGGGACTCTCGAAGAGCGCCCCTGGCTTGTCGGCGTCGGCGTCGTTCGCGACGGCGGCATCCTCGACGCTGTCGAAGGTCAGCCGCGCGACCTCGCCGGACACGGTCAGAGGCGGGTCTCCGGCCAACCACTCGGCGAAGGCGCGCGCGCGGTCTTCGCCGACGGCGGCGAGATCTGCTTCGCGCTCGTCGACCACGGCCTGTAGCTCATCGAGCCGCGCTTCCGTGTCGCCGTCCGGCATCAGGAGCGATGGTGCGGGCACCGCGTTCGTGAAATGTGAGTAGAGTCCCGACTCGTCGATCCCGTTGAAGAACGCGAATAGCGAGTAGTAGTCCCGCTGAGTGATCGGGTCGTACTTGTGGTCGTGGCATCGGGCGCATTTGACGGTAAGCCCGAGGAACGCTGTGCCGAGCGTGTCCACGCGATCCGCGACGTAGTCGACGCGGAATTCCTCTTCGACGCTCCCGCCTTCATTCGTCTGGCGGTGATTCCGGTTGAAGGCCGTCGCCAAGCGCTGATCGCGCGTCGGTTCTGGGAGCAGGTCGCCCGCGAGTTGCCACGTGAGGAACTCGTTGTACGGCAGATTGTCGTTGTAGGCCCGGACCACCCAATCTCGCCATGGCGACATGTCACGGTAGACGTCGGACTGGTAGCCATACGTGTCGGCGTACCGCGCCAAGTCGAGCCAGCTCGCCGCCATGTGCTCGCCGAAGCGAGGCGACGCGAGGAGCCGGTCGACGACACGCCCGTACGCGCCGTCCTCGGCGTCAGCGACATAGGCGTCGATCTCGGCCGGCGTCGGCGGCAGCCCTGTTAGGTCGAACGACAGCCTACGTATTAGACGGGCCCGGGGCGCCTCGGGGGACGGCCCGAGTCCTTCGGCCTCTAGGCGGGCCAGGATGAACCGGTCGAGGTCGTTGCCCGGCCAGTCCGCCCGGGCAACTGGCGGCGCGTCGGGTGTCGGCGCGGGTTCGAGCGACCAGTGGCGCTGGTGCCGCGCCCCCTCCTCAATCCACTGGCGTAACGTTGCGATCTCGACATCGGTTAGGCTTCGTTGCGCCTGGGGTGGCGGCATTCGATCGCGCGGATCGGACGCCGACACGCGGCGGTACATCTCGCTGGTCGCGGGCGAGCCGCCTTCGACAACCCTCGCGACGCCATCTTCACGGTCTAGACGCAAGTCCGCCTTCCCGGCCGCCTCGTCGGGGCCGTGGCACGCGAAGCACGCGTCGGACAGGATCGGTCGCACGTCGAGGTCGAAGCGCACGTCGGCACGGGCGGCCAAGACGCTCGTGAGCAGATAGGCGGACAGGACGAGGGCGTGTCGTGGGGTCACGGCGCCTCCGGCGCGGGAGTCGGGGCGATCGCTGTGCTGAGAGCCTTCCATCCATTGTCCGCGCGCACGTAAGTCTCGGTCAAGACGAGCGAGATGGGGTCTGCCATGTCCGCGCCGCGCGGCGGCACGCGGTAGTAACGGGACTGCACGATCGCCGCGTCCCCAACCACCCGCACGCGGAGTGGCGTATGGCGCGTGACGACGGACTGCGTGGCCCCGTCCTCTTCCTGTTCGCGCCAGTCAGTCGGGGATGACACGGCCTGGCCGCCAGCCGACGCGCCGACCCATGCCTCGTGCAACTCCGGCAACACCGTCTCCCAATCGCCGCGCGCGTATGCCGCCCAAATCGCCTCAGATGCGGCCCACACCGCGCGCTCCTCGGGCGACCAGCCGATGGACTCGGCTTCGTCCTCCGGCCACGGCGCGGCGTCGATGACCAGGTTGGGATGTGCGAGCATCAGCGCTTCCGCGACTTCGCGCGTGACGGCCGTGCGCGACGCGACCACGCGTGTTAGAGACGCAGATTCGGCTGCCTCGGTGAGCGCGTCGTCTGTGATGCTGCTGCCGGCGACGTTAAACACGGCCAGTTCGGGGGCAGCCGCTATGCTGTCGAGGGTGGTCAACGTCGTACGGCTTGCATCTACCGTTTGCACACGGGGCAGAGCGCGCACGATCTCGCCGAACCCCTCGTCTACCGCGCTTCCTGCGAGACCAAGCTCCCGCACCCACGGCCCGACGGCGCGCAGGGCCGACATGGCCTCGTCCGAGAGCGGGAATGTGGCTCGCCCGAGGTCGACGCGCAGCCACGTGGCGCCCTGGTAGAGCAGACCGACGTACGCGCCATGCGACTGTAGCAGCGCGATGTCCGGCGCCGGAGCGTCGTCCGTTGGCGACCCGTCGACGTCCTCAGGCACCGGGGGCAGTCCGGCGATCCAGTCCCAGAGCAGTGCGATCTCGCGCGCGTCGGGGCGACTCGGCGTGTCGACCGGAGGCATGACGGCCTCGTCGTCGATCGGCAGTTGGAGGCGCGTGACCAGCGAACTCATCTCCGGAACGCCTGGTCGCGCGACACCTGACGCGATGGCCTCATTCACACCAGCCTGGGTGTCGAGGCGTAGTCCCTTTGGCGCGTCTTCCACGTCGTGGCAGAGCACGCAGTGCGCGGCGAACACCTCCATCACCTCGGGCGGCGCCTCGGCGCGCGCGGCCGTGGCCAGGAGCGCCAGGACCCCGACGGCGAGGCGCGACGGCCTCCTCAACTCCGCCACTGGTCGAGCCAATCGGCCAGGGGAGTCACGGATTCACTATCGCTGCGGATGACCCACTTGAAGTCCGGGTCCGGCCAGTAGATGGCGCCGGGGTGGTCGCCATCACGCACGTAACGTATGTCGATCGCCCACCGGATGCCCTCGCCCCCAGCGTGCGCCGTCGACCGGTGGAGGGTCAAGTTGTGGAAGAGCAGCGCGTCCCCGACGTCCATGGGACAGGTGACGACCTCGGCGCCGTCCGAGATGTCCGGATCGACCTCCAGGAATCCGCCTTCGCGGTCCTCAGTGCGGTGATCCACGATGCCCAGGCGGTGTGACCCCGGCACTACCTGGAGACAACCGTTGGCCGAGTCGACCGGCACAAGCGGTATCCACGCCGTAGGGATGAGCGAATCCGCGCTCTCCTGGCCGAAGTAGCCGCTGTCTTGGTGCCACGGCACGACAGTGAGTTGCTGCCCCGGGAGCTTCGGGCGCGCGTTGAACACGGGGTGCCCGATGACGTCCGACCCGCATATCTGCCCAATCGCCCGCGCCAGGCGCTCCGAGTGGTGCAGGTCGTACACTGCGGGCGCCGCGATTTCGTTCCGCCAGGACCTGCCATACCGGCTCGCGTGTTGTCCCGCGACCAGAGCGAGGCGAGTCTCGAACGGGAGCGCGCTGCGCCGGTTCTCCACGACACCGGAGTCAACTAGGTCGTCGACGATACCGTCGACAACGCCCGCGAAGAGATCGCGAAGCCGCTGGATGACGTCTGCGGGCACGGCGCCGCGCAGGAGCAACCACCCCTCGTCCTCCCACTGCCGGAGGTCGGATGGCGTAAGGGGGTCGGGCGAGGTGCGCATCAACGGCCTCCGCGCTGCGATGTGTTGCGATTGGAGTCGGCGTAGCGAACCACACCTACCCAGTGGGCGCAACTCAGCGGCGTGCCTCGCACTCGACGCCGCGCACGTTGCACCAGCCGCGTAATGGGAACAGGCGGAGGGGCGGGATCCCGCGCGATGTGGTCGGCGGCTACTGGGACAGGCGAGCGACGGTCATTCCGCGGGAGCGGCGATCCACTTCGCGTGTAGTGAATCCAGCGTGCCGTCGGCGCGTAGGTCCGTCAGGGCGGCGTTGATTTCCGCCGCTAACTCCTGGGCGTCCTTCCGCATTGCAATGCCGTACTGCTCCTCAGTGAGCGTGTCACCGACGAGGCGGAAGCCGCCGCGCGCGGCCGCGATCGAGCGCGATGTCGGCTCGTCGTTGATGACAGCATCCACGGTGCCATTCCCAAGCGCCATGAACGCCAGGTCGATCGAGTCGTACTCGGTCAGTTCCGCGCCAGGCGCTTCCTTGGCCTTCATCGCCCCTGTGGTGCCGCGCTGGACACCGATCTTCCGGCCCGGCAGATCCTCGAACGACGCGATGTCGACGGTCTCATCTCGGATCGCCACTATCTGGCCGGCGTCGTAGTACGGGTCGCTGAAAAGGAACGTCTCAGCTCGTTCTGCGGTGATCGTCATGGCCGAGATGATGGCTTCATACGTCCCGGTTTCTAGCCCTGCCAGCGCGCCGACGAACGGCTGGTTGACGAACTTCACCTCGAACCCGGCACGCTTGCCGATTGCGCGGAACAGGTCGATGTCGTACCCGACGATTCCCCGCTCATCGCCGAGATACTCGAACGGCCGGTACGTCGCGTCCGTAGCGACGACGACCACGCGGCTCGACGGGGCTTCGGGCGCTCCGCAAGCCACGATGAGGCACAACATGACGAGTAGCTGGCGCATCGGTCGTTACCTCGGTGAGATGGTGAGACGGGTAGCATGACGGTCGTCGCAGAGGGGAAGCGTCCTCAACGTCCGCCGCCGATGGAAGCCAGGTCTATCTCGCGGGCGACTCGGCAGCGGAACAGGCGGAACTTGCCGTCGCTGGTCCACGGGATCGCGGCGATGTCCTCAGCCGCAAACGCCACCTCCAGCACGCGGTATCCGTCCTGCCACTCGTTGAGCGCCCACACGAGCGTAGCGACGTTGATGCCGGCAGCGCACGCTTCGAATTCGTCTGTGTTGGCCTCGGGGATGCGGACGACATCTCCGGTGGCGAGCGCTTCGAGGTAGTCGATACCGCCGGCGAACGTGCCCTCGCCTGAGGGCGTGATGAGCTTGTATGCGATCTGCGGGCCGACCTCCAGCCGCCGTGAGTAGAGCGGCTGAATGCGGTACGGGTTGAGACCGACCGACCCACGGAGTTTCGCGTCGGTAAACACCGCGTCCATGACCTCGACGCGCGTGAAGTCGGCTTCCCGGAGGTCAGCGCCGCGCAGGTCGGCCGCGGTGACGTCCGCGTCCGCCGCCTTGCACCCGCGCATGTCCGCGCCTCGTAGTTGTGCGCCCGTCAGCGTCGCGCCTTCGAGGTTGGCGTCGCGCAGTTTCGCTCCCCGCATGTCCGCGTCGGCCAAGTGCGCGCCGCGCAAATCGGCGCGCGACAGGTGCGACCCACGCATGTCCGCGCCCACCATATCCGCCCCGGCGAGACGCGCCTCACGCAGGTCGACTCCGCGGAGCTTAGCGCCCAACAGGTCGGGGCGTTCCTCCGTGCGGGCGTCACGCCACTCGTTCCACACGGCGGGGCCGCGCTGGATCACGTCCACATGTTCGCTCAGTGCCAACGCCATACCTCCTCGCAGCAAGTGCGTACGCGGTTGGTCGTCACTATAGGGTAGGCCGAGCCCGTGAGGTGAGCAAACGCTGACACCGGGGCGATTTCGATCCCCGTCAGGACCCCGGGGGATCCAGGAACCCACCATGCCAACCGGCCAGGAAGCCGCCGTCGACGGTGATATTCTGTCCCGTGACGTACCGGGCCGCGTCGGAGGCGAGGAAGACAGCGACATCAGCTAGGTCTTCACCGTCGCCGGTGCGCCCGAGCGGCATCCGTTCCAGCGTCGCGTCGAGCCAGCCCGGCTTCTGGAACAGCGCCCGGTTAAGGTCGGTCTCGAACCATCCCGGCGATATGACGTTCGCCGTGATGTTGTGCGGACCCCATTCGACCGCGAGGCTCTTCGCCAGCGCCAGCACGCCCATCTTGGTGGCCCCGTACGGCCCGATTGTCGCCACTCCCGCGGAGCTGGTGAGCGACCCGATGTTGATGATCCGCCCGCCACGGCGAGGAATCATCAGCCGGCCCGCCTCCTGGCAGCACAGGAAGGTGCCCTTCAGGTTCGAGTCGATGATGGCGTCCCACATCTCCTCGGTGTATTCCACCGTCGGGACGCGGACGTTCATGCCCGCAGCGTTCAGGAGAATGTCGAGTTGGCCGTCGAAGGTGTCGGCCACGACGCGGAAGAGCGCCGCCACGCTGCTGCCGTCGGATACATCGGTGGGAACTGCCACGACGCGGCCGCCGTGGATGCCGAGATCCGCTGCCGCGGACTCGAGGGCGTCGGCGGTACGCGACGCGATCACGAGATCGGCCCCGGCGCGCGCCAGACCGTTCGCCATCGCCTTGCCCAGCCCGCGACTCCCACCCGTGACCACGGCCGTCTTTCCGGTCAGGTCGAAGCTGGCGAGCCCGGCGTGGCTCATTCGCTTGCGCTGTCCGGCTTGGCGCCGGCGGGGATGGACGCTCTGTTGAGCACGAATGTCTTGCGCGCAAACGACCTCACACCGGTCGCGCTAAAGGAGGCGAGGTCGAACTCCTCGTACTCGTACTTGGCGACGCCGACGCCCGGCGCCACCCAGTAGCGCGCGGTCGGTTCGCCGCGGTCGGGAATGCCGTTGCCGTCCTCGTCGTCGATGGACGGCACGATGCTCTCTCCGGTCTCGGGGTCCTTCGCGACGCCGATGACCCACTCCGCCACGACGAGCGCTGGGCCTGTATACCCGGGAGTCGACACGTTTTCCTCACGTGTAACGCGGCGCTGCACGCGGACCTCTGGCTGAGGCTTCTTACCGGTCAGCTCGGGCGTCTCGAACACGGTCCAGGTTGCCCCGACCCGCATGGGGAATTCCCACAGCCTACGTGGCGGCAGGTGCTTCTGGAACTGGTTCCCGCCTGCGCCCTCGGAGGCGCTCTCGAGAATGTAGCCGAGTGTCCCGACCGTCACCTCGTCGTACCGGTTGCGTGTCAGCCTTTCACCCGGATCGGAACTGTCGTCGGCGTCCAGTTCTGGGTCGTCATTGATGCCCAAGGCGTCCAGGTTGGGCCCGAGAGACTTCCGCACGAACGCCGCGCCGACCGGAAACGTCCGGGTGGCCGCGGCTTTGTAAATCATCGGTCCGACGTAGCCGACCTCGGCTTCGCCCCCTTCGGCTTTCTGCAGCAGGAACTGCGCCGTCGTGAAGGCTCCTGGCGTCTGCGTCAGGGCCCCTTCGCGCCGATGCAGCCCGTTGGCAGCGAAGAAGTCGCTTGCCGGCGGGGCCTCACTGGCTAGTGGGTTGCCGGCGGCGTCGAGCGGAGCGTACTCCGTCTTGTAGTGCACGTAGCTGCTGATGGTGCGGGTACCCTGGACGGACAGACGATACTGCTGTGATGCGTCCGCCTCGTTCTCGTAGATCCACACAGCGCCGTTGACGATGGGGAACTCCGTCATCAGCATGCCGTCAGGCACGACCAGAAGCGGCAGTTCGCTGTCCGACCCACACGCGACCATCGTGGCCAGAGCGACCCCGATCAGCGCGGGCTTGAGACGAATCCTCACTTCAGCACCAGCCTTCCCGTCTCGCGGAATCCCTTGCCGTCCTCGGCGACGTAGACGTACACCCCGGCGGTGACCTTCTCACCGTAGGTGTTCGTGCAGTCCCACTTCGCGTCCACCTGGACCGTGTCGATATAGCGGCCGTTCACGTCGTACACCTTGATGTCCATGCCCGGGGGGTAGAACTGCAACGGCCCGTCGCCGATGCGGTGCACCCGGTTCGGCGTAATGACCATGTGAGGCTTGACCGCCGACGGAGCGTAGCGGAACGCGCCGCCCGACAGAATCCAACCGCCCTCGACCCCTTCTGGGGTCTCCCCGGTGACGCTGTACCGGTACGTCCCCGCGCTGGGGAAGGCCGGATGGTCGTACCGCGTAGTCCACTGCTTCGCGCCCGCCTTCTGTAAGGCCAACTGCACGCGGCCGCCGCCCGGCATGTCCAGCGCCATGTTGGGTGGGCCCTGAAGTTCTCGCGTAGCACGCACGCCGATCTCCCACCGCCCGACACTCGGTTCATGTGTCGCGACCATGAACGCAGGCGCCGCCGCGGGCACCGGCGTGATCCCTTCGGAGGCGCGCGCTGGCGTCCCCATGAGCCCTGTCCCGCTCACCGGCACGACGGCGTAGAAATACTCGACCTGAGTGGGATCGAAGCCCGACGAGCCAGTCAGGACATCGTCGAACGTCGTCGTGTCGACAAACTGTGTGTCCGTCGCGCTGAGGCGCGCCACGATCTGCACGGGAGCGTCCGGGATGTTGTTGCCGTCGCGGTCCCCCGCGTGCAGCGCGTCCGCGTCTTCAAGGAAGTTCGTGCGATCTGTGTCGCCGTTCACCGGCGAGAAGCGCTTGCGGATGACGTAGACCTCGCGCGTGTCCGTAAGGTCCATGAGATCCCAGGCTAACTGCACACCGCCGGTCTCGAGGGCGGTCGCCTGGAGGTTCTCCAGCACGCCGCGCGGCTTCGCTCCGGCGGAGTAGGAGATGTAGTTCCCCGGCTCGTCGGCGTCGGGGCGGATGTTGATCACGATCATCGTGATCCGCTTGATGTCGTTCCCGAACCCCTCGAAGTCCTTCTGCCCTTCCTGTGAGAGGGAGAAGGTGAAGATCTCGTCGAGGACGACCTCGCCGTTGGTCTTCTCGATGATGAGCGGAGCTGCCCAGCCGCGGAGCCCCACGATCTCGAGCCACTGACGATAGAAGCTAGCGCTCGGCTCGCCGTTCTCGAAATCGAGCAGCCCGCCCGCGTCGATCAGTTCCTGGACTGTGGCGCCCTTGATCTTGATCGAGAACTTGCCTGGGATCCCGCCGGGCGGTGGCTCAAACACGACGTATCGCGAACTCATCGCAGCGGGGATCACGCGCTCGTCGTACACGAGCTGCGTCGGGTAGACGTTGTTCCGGTCCTGCGGATGGATGCCGATCGGCGGATACCTTTCCGCGTCTCGATAGCCGTCGAACAGGTCCGCGCGCGGCCCCGTGAAGTAGTTCCAAACGGTGAATGTCTTGAACGTCTCCGCCCAGTTCGTGTTCTTCGTCGCCAGGAGATCCCAGAAGTTGCCGAACTCGCGGCTGCCCCCCTCTGTGTACTCCTCGTACAACTCCCGGATGAAGTCCACCCCGAATCGCTCGGTGAGGTAGTTCATCAGGAGCACGTTGCCGTAAGCGTGTCCGCCGCCGGCCGTGAGCGCCTTGTCCGGGTGCTGGAACCACTGTCGGAGCTGCTGGTAGACTTGGTCGACGCCGTCAGTCTCGGAGGGGTAGTCCAGGTCGTCGTACTGATCCCCGTCGTCAATGAGCCCACCGTCGTACATGCGCGTTTCCATCCACGTCGCCGATGCTTCGGCGATCCACGCGGGAAGCCGCGCGTTATACGCCTGCTGACACGCGTGGAGGAATTCGTGCGCCACGGTAGTCTCGATGTACCGCTTGCCCTCTTCCTTCCCGAAGGCGGCGTACATCGCGGTGCTCATGCCGAACCACGGCGCGCCCGTGACGGCAGTAGGCAGCACACGGTCGAACCACTCGACGACCGTGACGCCCAGGAACGGCGCGTTGAAGCAGAAGACGTCGATGCGCTCGTCGCCACCGTTGTTCGGTACCCAGTAGTCGCTGAGCGGCCGCTTGAAGCCCATCGCGCCGACCTCGAAGTCGAACGAGCGCTCGAACGCCGCCGCCATGATGTCCATGTAGTCCGGCACCCCGTTCGCGGGGGAGACGTCCTCCATGGGCGGCGCGTCGCGTCCTTCCGTGACGTACCAGAACTTGAAGTTGGGCGTGAGGAGGATCTTGTCGAGCGGGCGCTCCGTCGGCCATGGCCCGTCGCCGGGGTTGTACGGGCGTTGGAAGGAAATGCTGACGTCCCGGCGCTCAGTCGGCGAAAGCAGATGCCGGTCGTGGAAGGCGCTCTGGAAATAGCGCGTCGCGCAACGCTCCATGCCCGCGGGACCGTCGAGCGTCGGCCGCCACACCCCGGCGCGATACTCCCGCAGTTTCGCGGTGGAGCTGAACAGGTCGAGGCCGGAGTCGGCGCGGGCCCACACGGCAAGAACTAGCAGCAATGCCACGCACGACACGGCGGTCCATGTCGTGGCGTCGCGATTCCCCGGTCGACGTCGGCTCACGGTTCGCCCCCTGCAGGTCCGAGAGATGCACTGATCCCGTATCCGCGGCATTATGCACAATGACCGGCCGCCGCGCAAGCAGAATGGGCGGCAGGCAGCGCTCACAGGCAGTCGCAGGGCCGGCGAGTGCGACCCACACCAAACCCGAGCGTCGTTCCGCCCGCTCCGCGACCTACGCCCAAGCGGCAAGGCCGCCGCATCATCCCGAGGGATCGGTTGCCCAGGCCGGCGTAGGGGCGGCGCGAGCGCGGGGGTGGGCGCAGACCGCCCCCGCGGGCCCTGGCGTTCACGGCTCGTTCGGCGCCTGAAACCGGTGGACGTCTTCCCTTATCCGGGAAGATGGAGATGGGGTTCTCCGGCCCGTGCGAGATGGTGGCGGCCGGGATCGCCGCCAGCGACCTGTGGTCACGTCCTCCATCTCGGTCCGCCACCGACCCCGGTGTGTCTGCGCGCCGCACGTGACTCCGCCCACGGGCCATTGTCGACCGCCCGTTCTGGCGATATATCTTGTGCGGACCCCGCTGCGCGCTGGACTCGCACGGAACCTCGACCCGCAGTCGAACAGGACGGAGCATGCAATGCGCCCGCGGAACGCGAACAGCGCCTGGAAGATGCGCGCGGCATTAGCGGCCATGGTGCTTACACTGGGCGCCCGCGCCACCGCGGAGCCAACGCCGTACGTATGGTGGGAAGGCGAGGACACGACGGACACCAACTTCCCACAGCGGTCGGCGTTCTCAACGGAGACCTTCCAGGAGACCGCTCACCTGCTGTCGGAGGGCGACTGGCTCTCCAACTCCGGCCCCCGTGCCGGCGCCGAGGCATACGCCGCATATGACGTCGACGTGCCAGCCAACGCGACATACGACCTGTGGGGCAGGAAGTTCTGGAAGCACGGGCCGTTCCGCTGGCGTTTCGACGAAGGGCCGTGGTCCACATGCGGACGCGATGTCGCGCTGGCGGACAGCACGTACCTGAGGACGCATCTAGGAGCCAACTGGGTGTACCTGGGTGAGGCCGAGCTCGTCGAGGGAAGCCACCGTTTCGAGCTGCGCCTGCTAGCCGATGAGGGCGAACAGATGACCGCGGCGTTCGACGCCTTTGTGCTGACGCCGGGCGCGTTTCTGCCGAACGGTCGACTCAAGCCTGGAGAACGCTCGGGCCTCGCCGACCCCGGCTACTTCCCATACGAGCCCGGCCTGGACGCGTTTGGCGCCGCGGCCGTCCTCGATCTCAGGACCTTGAACGAGGACGCCGCTGGGGAGGACGGGTTCGTCGAAGCCGACGGCGACATATTCCGTCTCGCCTCGGGCGATGAGGTCCGTTTCTGGGGCGTGAACGTGAACGCGAACCACGCCGGCCAGAACCGCAAATCGGTCGACTATTTGGCGCGTAAACTGGCGAAGCTTGGCGTGAACATCGTCCGCTTCCACAGTCCACTGTTCGACGGCTCCGGCGATCCCGCGAAGATCGACTCCGGCAAGCTCGACGATCTCTTCTATCTGGTCGCGGCGATGAAGGGCGCGGGCATATACACGGAGATCAGCTTCTACTTCCCGCTCTGGTTCGACGTCCAGCCGCACTACGGGATCGACGGGTACGACATGATCGACAACAAGCGGCCGTTCGCACTCCTCTACTTCGAGGAGCGTATGCAGCAGATCCACCGCGAGTGGCTGCGCCAGATCCTCACTACGCCCAACCCATATACCGATACGCGGCTCGCGGACGAACCGGCGGTGGCCATCGTCGAGATAGTCAACGAAGACAGCTTCTTCTTCTGGACGTTCTCGAAGGAGAACGTCCCCGCCATCTACTGGGCCCGACTCGAGTCGATGTACGCCGAATGGCTGGCCGCGCGGTACGGATCAGTCGCCGCCGCGGCCGAGGGATGGGGTGGCACGCTGGACGAGGACGACATCGAGAACGGGCGCGTCGCCATCCTCGAGGCGTGGCACATGACCGGCGACGGCTCGCGAGCCGGTGGCCCGAGCAAAACGCGGCGCGTGGGCGACCAGGTGCGTTTCCTGACTGAGGTCCAGCGCGACTTCTACGTGGACACGACACGATATATCGAACAGGAACTGGGCTATGGCGGCCTGGTCACCGCGAGCAACTGGCACGTGACCGACGGCCCCACGCTGGACGCGCTAGAGCGCTACACGTACACCGCTGCCGACGTCATCGACCGTCACGGCTACTTCGGCGGCCAGCATACTGGCGAGGGCTCTGGCTACTCCGTGCGCGTCGGTCACGAATTCCAGGATCGGGCGGGGGTGCGATCGCCCGAAGCGATGCCACTGGCCGTGGCCCAGATCGACGGGTACCCGCACACCATCTCGGAGATCGGGTGGCCACAACCGAACCGCTTCCGCGCAGACATGACGTTCCTGTCGTCCGCCTACGGCGCGTTGCAGGGAATCGACGCGTTCTTCTTCTTTGCCGTAGGCAGCGTCTTCCTCGCGGACGCGTCCATCGCGAAGTTCCAGCTCGGGTCGCCGTCGGTCGCGGCCACATTCCCGGCCGCCGCGCTCATGTACCGGCGGGGCGACGTGCAGGAGTCTGCCCCGTCGGTGTCGCAAGTTATCGTGCTGAACGACCTCTACGCGATGAAGGGCTCCGGCGCCGGCAACCCGACGGCCTTGGACGCCCTGCGGGAAGCTGACATCCCCGTCTGCGCCGCGGTGGATGGAGCTATCTCGACGTACGACCCGCTGTCGTTCTACGCCGGCCCCTTCACTCGCAGGTTCGGGGACTCCGCCGACGAGTCGTCGCAGGCCAACCTGGCGGCCGCTATCGACCGCGAGGGCGCCACCGTCGAGAGCTTGGCGCCCGGCCTCAAGTGGGACTACGGGGCTGGCGTCGCGACGGTGGACACGCCCCGGTCACAAGCCGCGGCGGGCTTCCTGGGCGCGGCGGGCATGGTGGATCTCACAGACGTGGCCATACACATGCGCAACGAATACGGCTCCGTCACGGTCACAGCGCTCGACGGAGCCGACATCGGCGCTTCCGACCTCATCCTCATACAGTCGATGACCGAGGACCGGCCGTACGGCTTCCGCGCTGACGACGGCAAGATCACCGACCTCGGCAGCGCTCCGTTCGGCGTCCGACGGATCGACGGCACGGTGCGCATCTCGATCGCTGGCGGCGAGTACGAGGCGGCCGTACTCGACGAGAACGGGTACGACGCGGGCGTATGGAGCGAGGCCGAATTCACGGCGGGCAGCGTAACGGTAGCTCTGCCCCCTGATTTCCTTTACACGGTCGTCCGGCGGGTCGAGGCGAGGTAGCGCGGGCGTCGTCGGTCGCGAAGGTGGTTGGGCGTGGGCGCCTGGTCTGAGCAGTAGGATCTGAGGCGTTGCATGCGGCGCGCGCGGAGGCTCTGTCCCCCTGCCGCGGCCCAGTGCCTATCCTTGACTAAGGCTACCGCGCACAGTACATTCGCTTACACACGCCAACCTGGTGTGAAGGAGTGCCGCCATGCGACTTTCGCGAAGGCCTTTCCAGCGCGCTCTAAGCATCGCCGTCGTCCATTGGCTGGTCGCGTGCGTCGTTGCGCCCGCGATGGGGGCCACGGTCGCCGTCATCGAGATCCGCTCGGAGATCAGCAAGGGCCTGGAGCGCTACATCGGCCGAGCTCTGGAAGAGGCCGAGGCGGCCGCCGACGTTGTCGTGTTTGACATGCATACGCCCGGTGGCCGCGTCGATGTGATGGGCGACGTCATCAACCACATCTTCGAGTCCTCCCTGCCGACGATAACGCATGTTCGCACCGAGGCGATCTCTGCGGGCGCCATCATCGCGCTCGCGAGCGACCAGATCGCGATGGCTCCGGGGAGCACGATCGGGGACGCCGCTCCGGTCGACCAGTCGGGCTCCGAACTGGGCGAGAAGGCGGTGTCGTACATCCGCGGCAAGATTAGGGCAACGGCCGAGCGGAACGGTCGCAACCCCGACATCGCCGAAGCGATGGTCGACAAGAACAAGGTGCTTGTCCTCGGCGACGGGCCGGCCGAAGCGCTTACGCGCCGGGAGCACGCCGAGCGTCGCGAGGCAGGCGAGCAGTTCACGATACTCTCCCCACGCGGTGAGTTGCTGACACTCACGACCGACGAGGCGATGGATCTCGGATTCGTCGAGCAGCGCGCAGATGACCTGGCCGAACTTCTCGGCGCGTACGACTTGGTCGATGCCGATGGTGGTCGGGCCGTGATGACGGCCGCGCAACAGGAGCAGGCCGAGGCGGCCGGCGTCGGCGTACGCGTCGTCGAAGGCCTCGCGGACGCCACGGTGCTTCGGCTCAACCGGTCCCTAGGCGAGAACCTGGCGATCACGGTGACGAGTTCCATCCTGGGTTCGCTCCTGCTGTCCATCGGGATGCTGGGCATATTCATCGAGTTCCGCACGCCCGGTTTCGGCGTGCCTGGGGTTCTGGGCCTCACGTGCGTGGCTCTGTTCTTCGGCGGCCACATGATCGCCGACGTGACCGCGAGCGTCGGGCTCCTCCTCTTTGTCGGGGGGCTGCTACTTCTCGCGCTGGAGGCGTTCGTGATACCCGGGTTCGGGATCGCGGGTCTCTTGGGCATCGCGCTGTCGCTTGGGGGGCTGTTCTTCACGTTCGCGGGGGCGGCTCCGACATTTGGCGACGCTATGGCGTCCTTCTCGATAGCGATGCTGACGGCCGTAGGGTTGGCAATCGCGGTGGGCTTCACGCTCCCGAAGACCCGAGCCTGGAATCGACTCGTGCTGAGCACATCGCAGAGTTCCGGCGCTGGCTACCAGGCGCCACGAGCGGAGTTGACTGGGCTGATAGGCCAGGCGGGCGTCGCGTTGACGATGCTGCGCCCGGCCGGGGCGGCGAGCATCGGTGGCACGCGCGTGGACGTCGTCTCCGATAGTGAATATGTCGCTAAGAACACGCC
Source organism: Candidatus Poribacteria bacterium (assembly GCA_018644665.1). Taxonomy (GTDB): domain Bacteria; phylum Poribacteria; class WGA-4E. Next base: position 36,978 of record JABGQA010000061.1, on the reverse strand, counting down.
CGTGGAGGTCGTCCAGGTCGAAGGCTCGCGGGTGGTCGTGCGGCCACGGTCGCCGGAGGCCAACGCGGGCGAGGCGACGTGATAGAGTCATTCTTCGCCGTCCTCTTGGGCGCCGCGGGTATCGGCGGATGGTTCGTCTGGAAGCACCTGGTACTGCGCAATGAGCAGCGCGCGGACGCTGGCTACGTCGCGTCCGACGACACGCTGCGAGGCCTCGTGGGAAAGAGTGGCACTGCGGCGACGACGTTGCGCCCGGCAGGGAAGGCATCCATTGGCGGCCAGCGCGTCGACGTCGTATCCGAGAGCGAGTACATCGCGCGCGATACGGCTGTCACCGTCGTGGAGGTGGAAGGCGGCCGCGTGGTCGTGCGACCGTCTGACGAAGTGCCCGGGCCGAGGCTATTGGGGAAGTAACTGATGGGACTCGACTCGCTCGTAGGCTTGGTTCTTCCAGCGGCGTTGGTTGCGCTGGTGGCCGCCGGGCTGCTGTTCTACTTTGTGCCGATGGGTCTGTGGATATCGGCCCTATTCGCTGGCGTGCGCGTCGGCTTGTTCGAGTTGGTGGGGATGCGTCTCCGACGTGTCGCCCCGCCTCAGATCATCAAGCCGATGATAAACGCGTCGAAGGCGGGCATCGCGTATGAGGGCGGCATCACGGTCGACAAGCTCGAAGGCCACTTCCTGGCGCGCGGCAACGTATCGCGCGTAATCAGCGCGCTTATCGCCGCCGACAAGGCGGGTATCGATCTTACATTCGAGCGAGCCACCGCGATCGATTTGGCGGGACGTGACGTCCTCGAGGCCGTTCAGGTCAGCGTCAACCCGCGCGTCATCAACACGCCCTTGGTCACTGCCGTGGCAAGGGACGGCGTGCAGCTCAAGGCTGTGGCCCGGGTCACCGTGCGCGCGAACATCGACCGGCTGGTCGGCGGCGCCGGTGAGGACACCATCCTGGCGCGTGTCGGCGAGGGCATCGTCTCCGCGATCGGGTCGTCCGAGACATACGAGGAGGTGCTCGAGAATCCCGACATCATCTCGCACACCGTGCTGGACAAGGGGCTGGACGCGGGCACGGCGTACGACATCCTGTCCATCGACATCGCGGACATCGATGTCGGCGAGAACATCGGTGCGCGTCTCGAGGCGGAGCAGGCCGAGACGGATCTCGTAGTGGCGCAGGCGAAGGCTGAGGAGCGCCGCGCGATGGCGCAGGCGCGCGCGCAGGAGGCACAGGCGCAGGTGCAGGAGATGCACGCGCACGTCGTTGAGGCCGAAGCTCTGATTCCGCGCGCGATTGGGTCGGCGTTCGAGCGCGGCATGATCGGCCCCGCTCCGGCATCTAGCGAGTCATAGGGGCGAACGATGGAAGCTTTGGGACTCGTAATCGTCGTACTGGCCGCCATCTTCCTGGGCGTCCTGAACGTGTTCGTTCCGTTCGGGTTGTGGATCGCCGCGCGGGCCGCTGGCGTGCCAGTAAGGGTATTCAGCGACCTCGTCGCGATGCGTCTGCGTCGCGTGCCGCAACGGGCCCTCGTGGACCCGCTGATCGCCGCGACCAAGGCTGGGCTGTCCTTGAGCCTCGGCCATCTGGAGGCCCATTATCTGGCCGGCGGACACGTGGATCGGGTCATCGCTGCGCTGATCGAGGCCGATAAGGCGCAGATTCCGCTGCCGTTCGAACGCGCCGCGGCGATCGACCTCGCCGGGAGAGACGTGCTGGAAGCGGTCGGGATGTCCATCACGCCGAAGGTGATCGAGACTCCTCGCATCACGGCCGTCGCCAAGAACGGAATCCAGCTCATCGTGTCGGCTCGCGTGACGGTGCGCGCCGACATCGACCGCCTCGTGGGCGGCGCGGGCGAGGAGACGGTCATCGCTCGCGTGGGACAGGGCATCATCACCACGATCGGCTCGGCCGAAACCCACGCGCAGGTGCAGGAGAACCCGGACGCGATCTCGCGGGGCGTGCTGGAAGCGGGTCTCGCCACCGGAACAGCGTTCGAGATCCTGTCGATCGACATTGCCGATGTAGACGTGGGCGAGAACGTCGGCGCGAAGCTACAGCGCGACCGCGCGGAGGCGCAACTAAAGATCGCGCGAGCCAAGGCGGAGGAACGTCGCGCCATCGCCGAGGCGCAGGAGCAGGAGATGATCGCCCTGGTAGAGGAGAAGAACGCTGACCTGATCCGCGCCGAGGCCGACGTGCCGCGGGCGATCGCCGAGGCGTTCAACAGTGGCACCCTGGCGGTGCGCGAATACTACGGCATCCGAAACGTCATGGCGGACACCGAGATGCGACAGGCAATAGCGGCAGGATCCGACGAAACCGGGGATCGGAAGAGCTATGGCCGGTTCTCCGGGTAGCCGCCGGGCTTACGCGTTGCTCGGGGCGACCGTGGGGGCCGTGCTGGTCACTCTCCTTGTGGGCTGTGGCGGAGAGTCCGACGGGGTTGATCTCGGGGACGTGACCCCGCCGCATGTAGTCTCCACATCGCCGATGGCCGGTGATGAGGTAGCCCCGGACGTGCGACTGACGGTTGTGTTCGACGAGGGTGTGGACGCGGGGTCCGCCGCCGACGGCGTATCCCTCATAGGGGTCGCTGGCGCGGTCACGTACGACGCGTCGACGCGCACCGCCGAGTTCGATCCCGACGAACCCCTCGACCCCGGCGCGTACACACTGAGCGTTCGGAGCGTACGCGACCTCGCAGGGAACGTGATGGATGGCGCGGTGACGGTGAGCTTCGTCGTCCGGTGAGCCTCTGAGGGCCAACGCTGTGGATTCGATATTCGAGTTTCTGTTCGTGTTCGGCGCCCTGGGCGTGTGGATCGTGCAGCGCCTGGTCAAGCGCAGCCGGCAACAGGCGGCGCGCAGCGAGGTCGGCGAGAGCGATACGTTGCTCCTTGGCGACGATGACGACGACAACTTCCTTCCGGCCGACGAGTGGCAGCCGGAGGTGGCGCTCCTGCCCGTCAAGGAAGATCGTGACGTGCCTGTCTATGAGCCGCCGGCGCCACCCACAGACGAACCCCGCGACGACGACCCGCCGGCCAGGCATCCACGCGTGACGCCGCGCTTCGCCGGTCGCTCGCTTCGAGATGCAGTTATCATGTCCGAGGTGCTTCGCCGCCCAAAGGCCCTCCGCTAACTCGCGCCATCGCCGTTGAAGGATCAGCATTGTCAACGCGACACGTCTGCATGACCGCCATCGCCGGGCTGTTCGTCGCGCTCGGGGCAGCGGCTCAGTCGATCCGCATCACCGAGGTGATGGCGAACCCGAGTATTGCGCAGGGCGGGCAGCGCGGCGGCGAGTTCGTCGAGCTGTTCAATCTCTCGGAGGATCCGGTCGACCTGACGGGGTGGAGCATCGGAGACCGGGACACGGCAGACGAGATCGTGACCTGGCGTGAGGGCGACGTCGCGGAGGTGCCCGGGCTTGGCTTCGCGATCATCTTCGACCCGGACATGACCGACGGCTACGCGATTGAGGACGAGACGGTCGTGTGGCTCCGACCGCGCAACGCGGCCATTGGGAACGGGCTCGCCGTGCGCGACCCGCTTCGGCTGATGGACGCCGCGGGCGTGGTCGTCGATACGTTCTCGCCACCGGCTCCCGCGCGTGGTGGCGTGTCGTTCGAGCGGAAGGACTTCATCGCCGAGGACACTGAGACGAATTGGCGGCTGACTCGCGATCCGCTTGGCGTGACCCTCGGTCGGCTGTCTAGCCCTGACGACGACCCCGTCGAGGAGCCGCCCACGCCGACGATCGTCGGTCTCGTCGTCATCAACGAACTGCTCTACCACCCCAAGCCGGACGCGCCCGAATGGCTGGAGTTGCGAAGCATGGCCGATGCAGACGGCTTGCTCGTAGGCTGGACACTGTCGGACTCGTTGGGTCAACCTGTCGCGATTCCGACCGCACAGCTCTCCGCTGGCGGCTACGCCGTGCTGACGGGAAACGCAGCGGACTTCCGACACGCGCACCCAAGCTTGCCGGACGGAGCCACGGTCGTTGAGATGCCGCTGCCCAGCCTCAACGACGGCGGCGATGCGCTGACGTTGAAGACTGCGGAGGGAACCGTCGTCGACGAGATGTCCTACGGAGCGTTACGCCCTGACGCCGGGAGGTCCCTCGAGCGGCGTGATGTCGAGGGGGACTCCGACCGCATGGACAACTGGCTCCTATCGGTGGATGTGGCGGGATCGACACCGGGCGGCGCGAACAGCGTCATTCACTCGACCGGGGCCGACCCCATCATACAGGCGTCCTCCGAGTCGTTCGTGATCGACGCGGGTCAGGTGGAATTCCGATACGAGGCTGCGATGACCGCGCGCGTCACGCTCCTCGTCCTCTCGGGCTCCGGTGTGCTCGTCCGCACGCTCCTGGACGACGCACCCAACGGCGGACGGCATGCCGTCGTCTGGGACGGGCACGATGACGACGAAGAGGCCGTCGAGCCGGGCATCTACGTGGCGCAACTGCTCGCCGTTACGGACGACCGGCCGGTGGCGGCTTCGGCGGCCGTCGTTGTCGAGGAGGAGTAGACGCATCCAGGCGAGCATGCGCGCATGGCGGCTCATCGCTACGGTGGCCGTAGTAGGCTTTGGACTCGCCGTCAGCGTGGCGTGGCCGCAGGACGACGACGCGGCCGGCTCTGACGCGGCCCTCATCGATTACGTGGTAGCCACTGTGGACGGCGAAGCCATCACGTGGACGGCTCTGCGCGACGAGACCGAGCTGCGAGGCCTGCGGGTGGACAGCGCGCTCGACCGACGTCAGACGATGCATCTGCTGGTGGATGAGCTCCTTTTCGTACGCGAGGCGCGGAACTTCGTGATCATCGCGGACGGCGCGGTCGACGAGGCGATGCGCGCGGCGCCGGTCCATCCAGACACGGACGAGGGCGTCTCCGCCGAGGCGCGGCGCGAGCGGGTCCGCCGCCAACTCATGCTTGCGCAGTTCGCGGAGCGCGCGTTCGGCCCCAGGGTGTCCCGGGCTACGGACGCTGACGTGGAGTCACACTACGAGGCCCACCTCGACGACTACCGTGTGCCAGCGCAGTACCGCTTGGGAAGCGTCCGCCACCACGTCGCTCCAGGGTCTTCGCCAGCGCAGGACGCTCACGCGCGGGCGACTCTCGACGCCCTGCGCGATCAACTAGATGCCGGGTCGGTATCGCTGGCAGAACTGGCGGGCCGCGCGAGTGAGGACGCACTGCTCAGCGTCGACGCTGACGCCGATTGGGTAGCCGAGTCGGCCCTCTCGGCTGCGGTCGCCGACGCCGCAGGGCGTCTCGCTGTGGGGGAGTGGAGCGACAGCTTGCGCGTCGGCGCCGGGCATGCCATCGTCCAAGTGGACGAGGTCGCAGCGGCATGGACTCAGGAATTGGGCCCGGAACTCGCGGACGTGATAGCGCGGTCCCTCCGCGCGGAAGGACTCCAGGCGCTCATGCAGACATGGCTCGAGGAGCGACGACTGAGCGCGGACATACGCATCCTCGACCCAGACCTGCTAGTGCCGACCGAAGGTGATCTAGAGGAAGTCACGTACACAGAGGGTAAGTGATGCTGGAGAGGGTCCGCGGTGTGTGCGCCGCGATGATCGCGACGGCGGCCGTCACCATGCCGGCCGCGGCGGCGTCCGATGGGCCGACGAACGGCGCCCGCCCAATGGGCATGGGAGGCGCTTTCACCGCGATAGCTGACGACGCCAACGCCCCGCTCTACAATCCCGCGGGCCTAGCAGCGGTCGACGGCGCGCGCGTCGCGTTGACGAGGGCGGCCTACTTCTCGGGAGTCACCGATCCGCTCGTGTCGCAGGATGTTGCGCACATCATGGTCGGGTCGGGCGGGAACGGATTCGCAGCGGGCATCACGTCACTCGCGGATGCGGACGCGATCTACCGCGAGACAGTCGCCTCTGTGGGGTACGGGCGGGCCTTTGGGTCATCCGTTCGCGTGGGCGCGATGGTCAAACGCATCGGTATTGGGCTCGACGACGCCAACCCCGACGTCACGGACAACCCTTACTTCGCCGACGGCACGAGCGTGTCGGCCATCACCACCGATCTGGGCGTCCTCGTCACCTCAGCGACAGGCCTGACCGTCGGCGTGGCCGCGCAGAACCTCGTCCCCGCGGACCTGACGTTCCGACAGGATGACGCGACCGAGTCGGACGACGCGCCGGCGGCCGTACGTGTCGGCGCGGCGTATCGGCTGGCGTCCGTCGCCGGAAGCGCCGAACAGCAGGCCCTGGCCGATGTCCTGCGTCGCAGCATCGTGGCTGCCGACTTCTCGACGGGCGGCGGAACGACCGGCGTGGCCTTTGGAGCGGAACTCGGTCTCTCGGACACCCTAGCGGCGCGTGTTGGGTACAGGATGGCGAGCGGCTATGGCGAGAGCGTGACCGCGCTCACGATCGGCGGGAGCGTTGGCGTCGCGACGGGTGGGGGCGCGATCCACATCGACTTCGCAGCGGACATCGCCGGTGGAGACCTGAGGGACAACCTCACTCAGCGCGTCAGCCTCAGGGGGGCCTTCTGATGGGCAATCACACCTGCGCTCGCGCTGCGTCCCGGGTCGGGCCGGTCGTCGCGATCACTGCCAGCCTCTGTCTACTGTTCGCGGCTGCGCCGGCCACACATGGCGCGGTGAGTTCGACAGGAGAGATCAACGTAGTGGGCGACCCGACGGGCACGGTGCCGACGGCCTCGTCGCCAACCCTTGTACTCACGCTGCTCGTCGACAGGTCGCAGGCCGAGCCAGGCGAGGAAATCAAGACCATCGAGGTCGCCCTGCCGCCGGGGTTCGCGGTAACGGTGGATGATGTCGGGGCCGTTAAAATCGAGGACGCCGCCGTCCCCTTCCGCGCCGAGACATCGGCGAACGCGGTTCGTTTCGTGCTCGATCGGGAGATCGACAACTTCCTGAGTTCTGTTATCGAGATCGACTTCGTCGTCCGAACGCCGGATGCGCCGACCGCCATCGCGACCTTCGGCGTGATCCTCCGAAGCCTGTCGAACGCCCAGATCGGCGATTTCGTGAAGCCCGGTGAGATCGACGGGAACCCGGCGAACAACAACGACTACACGCTGCAAGTTGTGCCCAACATCCCGCCCGACGCGCCGACCGGCGTCGGGGTCGTCGCCGATCCAGACGGCGAGAACGACGCGCTCGTGTCGTGGAATCCCGTGCCGGATCGCGACGTGCAAGGCTACTTCGTGTTCCGTGGCGATGGGGCGACGTTGGAAGCCCTGGGCGGCGACACGGTCTCCTTCCGCGACGTGGATGCGCCCATCGGCGCCAACGAATACAGCGTCGCCGCATTCAAGAGCCGCCTCGTAGTGTCGGAGCGTTCCTCCGGGACGGCCGTAATCGTGCCGCCCGACACGAAGGCGCCGAATCCCGTGCTGGTGTTCTCGGTAGCGCAGGACATTTCCGGCCTGAGGGTGGTGTGGCGGCCTAGCGAATCGCCTGACGTCGTCCGTTACGACCTCGTGTTCGGCCTGACCGGGGGGAGTTCGGAGTTGCTCGACTCCCGTTTCGCGGACGATCTTCCGGAGGTCGGAGAGTTCGAGTTCGTACACAGGCAGACGCTCAGTCCGGGCCGTTACATCTACGGCGTGCTCGCCGTCGACGAGAACGAAAACGTGTCGCCGGCGCGGGAGTTCGTGCTGGCGCTGTTGGACCGCCCAAACCCGAATCCCTTTACGCCCCTCGGCGCCGCGCCGTTCAACACCGTGAAGTTCCCGACGCGAGCGGTTGCGGACGCGGTCGGTGACCTCGTGGTGAGGGTGTACGACCTGCACGGGCGCCAGATCTGGGAATCGGCTCCGTCCACGGGCGACGTCGAGTGGGACGGCCGTAGAGGCGACGGCACGCTCGCCGCGGGCGGCGTATACGCCTACCAGATGGAGCTTGGTGGCCAGTTCCGCATAGGGTCCATCGTCCTCGTGCGGTGACCACGCGAATCTACGAGAGGACGCAAGAATGAGCGAAGGACGCACGCGGGTCGCCCTCGTGGGATGCGGCGGGATGGGCCGCCACCACCTCAACGTGCTTCGCGCGCTGCCGGACTTCGAGATCGTGGGCCTATGCGACGTGTCCGAGTCAGCCCGTGAGGCCTGCGGGTCCGAATACGAGGTGGCTGGGCTGCACGACGACCCCGGGGCCATGTGTGACGCCGAGAGGCCCGACCTCGTGACCGTCGCCACGCAGACGCGCCATCACCACGACCCGACGGTCGAGGCGCTGCGCCGCGGCATCTCGGTGATGTGCGAGAAGCCGATCGCGCTCGACCTCCGCGAGGCGGACAGCATGGTCGAGACGGCTGCGGCCTCGGGCGCGAAACTGGCGATCCACCAGCAGAATCACATGCATCCCGGCATCCGCAAAGCGGTCCAACTGGTGGGTGAGGGAGCCATCGGGGACGTGATGCTCGTGCGCGGCCGGAACAAGGCGGGCCGCAAGAGCGGAAACGAGTTCATGGAGATGGGCACCCACATCACGGACATGATGATGCGGTTCGCGGGCCCGCCGGAGTGGTGCTCGGCGTCGGTGTTCTACGAGGGTCGGCTCGCGGCGTCTGGGGACGTCATGCCCGCTCAGGAGATGTCGCCGCGGGACCGCGATTCCGGCCACGTGATGGGGTCACGCGCGACCGGCCGCTACGGCTTCGCCGGCGGGGTGATGGGCGAGATCGTCTTCCTGGACTATGCGAAGACCGACAACTCCAACTACGGCGTGGATGTCCTCGGGACCGAGGGACAACTCGCCGTGCGCACTAGCGGCGACCTCAACGACAGCCTGTGGAGACTGCAACGGCCCATGGAAGGCCATCCGTCGCAGGCATCCGACTGGCATCAAATCAACCTGAGCAACGTCGGGGTGGAGAACCCCATCATCTCGATGTACCGCGGAATGGCGAAGGCGATCCAAGACGACACAGCGCCGCCATGCGACGGCGTCACGGGACGCTGGGGCTTCGAGATGATAATGGGGATCTACGCGTCGCACATCGCGGACGGCGCGCGTGTGAACCTGCCTCTAGCCGACCGCGCACATCCACTCGACGGCTGGGCCGCCGCGGAGGTCTAGCGCGGCCACGTCCGCTGCCTACTGCCGGGCCGCAAGGAGTGCGCTCACCTCGGCCACCCACTCCGGGTTGTCGAGGTACCACGCCATCGTCCGCTCCATACCGTCTTCGAAACTCACCTGCGGCGTCCAGCCGAGGTCCCGCTCTAGCTTGGACGCATCCATCGCGTACCGGTAGTCATGGCCGGGCCGATCCGCGACAAACGTGATGAGCTCCGCCGACTCGCCCGCCGGCCTTCCAAGCTTCTCATCAAGCTGCGTGCACAGCAGGCGCAGTAGCTCGATGTTCTGCCACTCGCTCGTTCCGCCGACGCAGTACGCCGCGCCCGACGGCGCGTTGTGGAAGATCGCGTCGATCGCGCGACAGTGATCCTCGACGTACAGCCAGTCGCGGACGTTCCGGCCATCGCCGTACACCGGCAGAGGAAGTCCCGCAGCCGCGTTGCAGATCATCTTGGGCAGGAACTTGTCGGGGTACTGCCTGGGGCCGTAGTTGTTTGAGCAGTTCGTCGTGGACACCTCCATCCCGAACGTGCGCTCGTACGCTCGGACAAGGTGGTCGCCGGCTGCCTTGGATGCGGAATACGGGTTGTTCGGCGAGTACGGCGACGCCTCGCTGAACGCGGCCTGGTCGCCGAGAGCGCCGAAGACCTCGTCCGTGCTTACGAGGTGGAAGCGGCCACCACCCGCGCCATGGAGACGCATCGCCTCCAGGAGGATGGCGGCGCCCATCACATTCACCTCGATCGTCGACAGCGGGTCGCTGATGGACGCGTCCACATGGCTCTGCGCCGCGGTGTGGATAACGGAGTGGATGTCGTGTTTCACGAATACCGAGCGCACGAGTTCCGCGTCGGTGATATCGCCCTTTACGAACTCGTGTCGGGGGTGGTCCAGGCAGTCGCGTATGTTCGCGTCGCCGTAGGCGAGCTTGTCCAGCGTTACGACGACATCGTCGGGATGCTCGCGGAGCCAATATCGGACGAGGTTCGAACCGATGAAGCCCGCGCCGCCGGTGACAAGGACATTCATCTCAGGGCCAGACTCACGTGGTTCCCGCCGAGAGTTCGTCCATCCGCTTCTGCGCTGCTTCGTTGTCCGGTTCGAGGAGCAACACGGTGTCGACCTCGCGGATGGCTGCGTCCATCTCCTCGAGTTCGACGAAGCACGTCGCGAGTTCCATGCGTATCTCGGTGTTCTCGGGGAACTGGTCGAGGTACTGGGTGTAGAGCGGCACCGCGTCCTCGTAGAGACCTACCTGATGGCAGATCAACGCCAGGTTGATTCGGCCGTCCATGTCTTCCGTGTCAAGTTCGATCGCCTGACGGAGAGTCTCCGTGGCCTCCTCGAACTCGCCCATCTGCCACAGGAGGACACCCAGGTTACTCTGGGCCTGCGCGTGGAACGGGTCTACTTCGATCGCCTCGCGGAACGCCTCGAGAGCGCCTTCGTAGTCGTCGTCCTCAGTGAGCAGCTTCCCGAGCAGGTTCAGCACCTCGGCGGGGTGATCCGATGTGCCGCGCTCCGACTCCAGATAAGCGATTCCAGCAGGGACATCGCTCTCGTCAAGGATCTCGGTGACCCTGGTCAGCAGATCTTCCGCTGCTTGCTTGGCGGGGTCGGTATCGTCCACCACCGTGATGGCGCCGAAGTCAGGCAGCCCAACCGTGCTGTCTGCAGGGGCGCTGCCTCCGAACGCCGAGATGCCGCCGAGGTCCAGCGAATCGATAGGCGACGGCGCGTCCGGTATGCCGAGTCCGAACTCCCCGCCGACGACGGGCGTCTCGACATCTGGGGCGCCCGGCCCGGGGGATTCCGCCTCCTCAGCGCCCTCGCCTAGGGCCGCCAACTGCGCCTTGGCCTCGGCGTGCTCGGGGTCGATCGTAAGGACCTCGTCGAGGACGGTCTCGGCCTCTTCACGCCAGCCGGCCTTGTCCAGAGCGAACGCCAGAACCGTGCGCAACCGTAGGTCGTTGGGAAAGTCGATGAGGTAACGCTCGATGGACGATACGGCCTCGTTCCACATCCCCAACTGGAGGTAGATCTGCCCCATGTTGGCGGATAGCAGCGCGTCGTCCTGGACGAGCGGCAGGGCTTCCTTCAGCGTGTCCAGCGCCTGCGTGTGGTCGCCCTTCTGCCACAATGCGAAGCCGTGATTGGCGCGGATATGCCCGTCGTCGGGAGCCTTCCCGGACGCGGTCGCGAACACCGCCACGGAGTCCTCAAAGCGCTCGTCGGCGTAATACGCCCGCGCGAGCTCCGCGAGCAGCCTGCCGTCCTCGATCTCGTCCTGCGTTGGTTCCAAGAGCGCCTTGACGGCGTCGCTGTCCCCCTGCTCGTTCAGGCAGCGCACGTAACCAAGTCGTGCTTCGGAGTCGCCCGGTTCCGCATCCAGCACCTCTTTAAACAGGCTGCCGGCTTGCTCGTAGTCGCGGGCGTCGAACGCGGCTTGCCCGCGTTCGAGAAGCACGTCCATCTCTTCCGCCATCACATGACACTCCTGTGGTGCGCTCTCGAGCGCGACATCCGCTCCGGTCACCGCAGCCGTCTATCTATCGGGCGAAGGCGCGCGGCAGTGCAGCGGGACTTGCGGCCCGCAGGTTACTACTTTACCTCAGATTCGGCGGTTTGTCGTGCGCCCGAAGGCGCCTTGACGCCGGCTCTTCCGGCCCCATTTCTGGAGGGCGGCGGGGCGTGATACAGTTTCACCGTGCCCGCAGGCAGGAATCCGCCGCGAGGCACGGAGGGCGCGCTATGCCGGATCTACAGCTCGTGTCCGACTTCTCGCCTGCGGGCGACCAGCCCCAGGCAATCGACGGCATCATCGGCTCCATACGGGACGGCGAGCAGTACCGCACCCTCCTAGGTGTCACCGGCAGTGGCAAGACGTTCACGGTGGCGAACGCCGTGCAGCGTCTACAGCGACCAGCGCTCGTGATCTCGCACAACAAGACGCTGGCCGCCCAGCTGTTCTCGGAGTTCCAGGAGTTCTTCCCGCACAACGCTGTGCACTACTTCGTCAGCTTCTACGACTACTACCAGCCCGAAGCCTACATGCCGGCTACCGACACCTATATCGAGAAGGACCTCCTACGAAACGAGGAGATCGAGAAGTACCGCATGATGGCCACGGCGTCTTTGCTTAGCCGCCGAGACGTCATCATTATCGCGAGCGTGTCGTGCATCTACGGGCTTGGTTCGCCCGAGGAGTATGAGAAGCAGCAAGTGCACATCGCGCTGGGCGACACGGTGCGGCGGAACAACCTCATCCGCGACCTGATCGACATCCGATACCAGCGCAACGACGTCAGCTTCGACCGCGGCTGTGTACGCGCGCGCGGAGACGTCATCGAGATCTTCCCGCCCTACCAGGACCGGGCATATCGTGTGGAGCTGTTCGGCGACAATGTCGACCGCATCCGCGAGATCGACACGCTGACCGGCGAGATACACGACGAGCCACAGAACATCTCGATATTTCCAGCGTACCACTACATGACCGCGCCGGAGCGCGTCGAGGCGGCGCTCATCGCGATCGAGTCGGAGTTGCAGGACCGGATCGAGTGGTTCATCAAGAACGGGAAGCTGCTCGAGGCGCAGCGCATCGAGCAGCGCACGCGCTTCGACCTCGAGATGATCCGCGAGGTCGGCAGTTGCCAGGGCATCGAGAACTACTCGCGGCACTTCGACGCGCGTCAGCCGGGCGAGCCGCCGTTCTGCCTTCTCAACTACTTCCCCGACGACTACCTACTGTTCATCGACGAGTCTCACGTCACGATCCCGCAGATTCGGGGGATGTACAACGGGGACCGCGCTCGCAAGCAGAACCTAGTCGACTACGGCTTCCGGCTGCCGTCGGCGTTGGACAATCGTCCACTGCGCTTCGAGGAATTCACGAGACTGCAGGGCCCCACGACGTTCATCACGGCGACGCCCGGGCCGTACGAGTTGGACGTAAGCGAACAGGTCGTCGAGCAGATAATCCGGCCGACGGGCCTGGTCGATCCCGTGATGCGCATCCATCCCACCGAGGGACAGATCGACCACCTCATCGGCGAGTGCCGGAAGAAGGTCGAGAAGAGCCAGCGCGTCCTCGTCACGACGTTGACGAAGCGCATGTCCGAGGATCTGACGGAATACCTGACCGAGATCGGCCTACGCGCTCGGTACCTGCACTCGGAGATCAACACGGTCGAACGGACGGAGATCCTGCGGGACCTGCGCGAGGGCCGCTTCGACATTCTCGTGGGTATCAACCTCCTGCGTGAGGGTCTCGACCTCCCAGAAGTAGCGCTCGTGTGTATCCTGGACGCGGACAAGGAAGGCTTCCTCCGTTCCGAGACCTCGCTGGTGCAGACGGCAGGCAGAGCCGCGCGGAACGTCGACAGCGAGGTAATCCTGTACGCGGACACGATCACGAACTCCATAGAGCGCGCGATGGCCGAGACCGAACGCCGTCGCGAGCGGCAACTAGAGCACAACGCCGAGCACGGAATCACTCCCACGTCCATCGTCAAGGACGTGCGCGCGTCGTTGAGGATGGAAGAGGATGTCGACGAACTCTTGGCCCCGATGATCGCGGCCGAGGGGCCGGCGGGTCAGGAGGACGCGGCGGCGATGCTAGCGCACCTCGAAGCCGAGATGCAGGAGGCGGCGCAGGCTCTGGAGTTCGAGAAGGCCGCTTCGCTCCGGGACCAGATCCGCGAGATCAAGGAGGACTACGGTCTATGACCGTGCGCACGCTCCGCGCCGTGTTCTTCGACATGGACGGCCTGATCATCGACACGGAGACGCTCGACTTTCGCGCGTGGCAGGAGACGTTGGCTGAGCATGGCTACACGCTCAGCATGGACGAGTGGATAGCCGCGGTTGGGACATGGGACATGCTGGACGGCATGTACGACGCTGTCGGCGTCCCCGCCAACGAGCGGCAGAGCATCCGCGACGAGAAACGCACGCGTTACATGGCGATGGTCCGCGCCGACATGCACCCGTTGCCGGGCTTCACCGATCTCTTGGCGGACCTGCGCGCGCGCTACGTCACCGTTGCCGTCGTGTCTACAGCGAGTAGGGACTGGGTCGATCTGATCCTCGGCGAGATGGGCATCGCCGACCAGTTCGCGTTCACCCTGAGCGGGAGCGACGTCGAGCGCGGCAAGCCGGAACCGGACCTCTACCTGCTTGCTTGCAAGCGCGCGGGGGTCGCGGCGGAGGAATGCCTCGTGCTGGAGGACTCCGCCAACGGCGTCCTAGCCGCGAGCCGAGCCGGCATCGCAGTGGTGGCCGTCCCCAACGGGATCACGCGCGTCCAGTCGTTCGAGCACGCATCGGCGCGCGTCGACTCGCTCGAAGCCGTGAACGCTGGGCTCCTCGCTGAGATCGGCCTGGCCCTTCCCGCTGCGCCGGGGCTCTCCTAAGCGCCGGTGGCCTGCGCTCCCAACTCGACCACATTGTCCGCGAGGGCGTCTGTGAACGCGCGGTCGTGGGACGCAAAGAGAATGCCTCCCGGGAACTGAGACAGCGTGTCCTCGACGGCCTCCTGCGCGTCGATGTCGAGGTGGTTGGTCGGCTCGTCGAGCAGCAGGAGGTTCACGTCGCTCAGGAGCAGGCGTGCCAGCGCGACTTTCCCGCGCTCTCCGGCGCTCATACTACCCACGCTACGCTCGGGCGCCGACCCGCGCAGGCGCAGGCATCCCAGGAGCGTGCGAACCCACGTCTCGTCGCCGCAGACGGTCATGCACAGAGCGACCGCTGAGAGCGAGGGGGCCATGTTCTCGCCCTCCTGAGCGAAGTACCCCACGCGTACGCCGCGCGCGATGTGCAGGTCTCCCCCGTCGGCCGGCTCTTGCCCAAGGATGAGGCGCATCAGAGTCGTCTTGCCGGAGCCGTTAGGCCCCACGAGAGCGGTCCTACTGCCGCGGGCCACGCGGAACGACAGGTCGCCGAACAGGTCGCGACCGTCGTAGCCCTTCGCGAGGCGATCGGCGTGCAGCATCGACTCGGCGGAGCGCGGCACGTTCGGGAAGTCCAGCTTGGGGATCGGGTCCTCCTCCCACGGCTTCGCGACATCGGCCTCCGCGACGGCCTTCTCGCGGAGGATGCGCGCGGTCCGCGCCACCTTCGCGCCGATGCGGCCCTTGTGGTCGCGGTCTTCGCCGCCGCCTCCAGGCTTCTGGAAGACCTTCGTCGCCAGCTTCTGACGGGCCTCGGCGGCCCGTTGCGTCGCGGCGACTTTGCGCTGCGCGCTCTCGTACTCCTCCCACTCGGCCTTGTCACGGCGGTCGCGCTCCGCGTGGTAGGCGCCATAGCCGCATTCGTACGCGGTGAGTGTCCCCCGGACTAGGTCGAACATGCGACCGGTGGTGTTGGCGAGGAAGGCGCGGTCGTGCGAGACCATCAGGTATGCAGCGTCAGATCGCGTCAGATAGGACTCGAGCCACTTCCGCGCGGCGATGTCGAGGTGGTTGGTCGGCTCGTCGATGAGCAGCAGGTTGGCGTCGGCGAGTAGGAGCTTGGCGATCTCCGCTCGCGCGCGTTGCCCGCTAGACAGAAGTCGGGCGGACAGACTGCGCTCGCGTTCGTCGAAGCCGAGGCCTGCCAGGACAGTCAGCGCTTCGGCCTCGAACGGATACCCTCCCTTTGCCTCGTACGCGTCGATCGCCTCCGCATACTTGCCCGCCGCGACGGGGTCCGTCAGACGCTCCTCGAGTTCTGAGAGAGACGTGCGAAGAGCTGCCAGTTCCGGTCGCGCTCCGAGTACGTACTCTTCCACCGGCATGTCCGAGGGCGCCCGGCTCTCCTGCGGGACGTACGCGATACGGGCCGACCGATGCTGTGCCACGCCGCCGGTCGTCGGTTCCAGTTCCCCCGTAACCAGGCGTAGGAGCGTGGTCTTGCCGGCGCCGTTGGGGCCGACCAGTCCGACGCGGTCGCCCGCGGCTACGTCGACGGTCACGTCCTGGAAGAGGTAGTCGGGATGCGAGAGATACTGGTATCCGACGGAAGAGAAGCTGACTAAGGACATGAGAGGCCTCCTGGCGGCAGGGAAGTCGCGAGAGGTCGGGTGGATTGTCCTTAGTCGATCACGCAGGCGCCTCCTTCAGTGTCGCCGCCAGCTTGCCGTGCGGCGGAGCTACCGTATTATACCCGGACGGGGATGCAGGTCCAGGGGATGGCGCGCCAATGGTCGTAGCGTTCGATGTGCGCGTGTCGGGTCGAGTGCAGGGCGTCGGATACCGCTACTATGCTCGCTCCTGCGCCGCGACGGCGGGAGTCACGGGTTACGTCCGCAACGTGCCCGACGGGACCGTCGAGGCCATCATCGTGGGGCCTGCAGAGGCCTGCGAGCACATGCTCACCGCACTGCGGAAGGGGCCGCTGGGAGGACGCGTGGACGCCGTGTCGGCGCAACCGCTTAGACCCCCTCCGCGTTACGAGGACTTCCGCGTCACTTACTGAATTCAGCCACCCGACGAACAGCACGGGAGATAGAGATGGCAGCCCCGACACGACTACGCATAGGCGCCGTGGGATGTGGCGGAATGCCATCCACGGTCCTGTTCCCCGCGGTAATGCTCGTCGACGAACTGCGGCTCGTAGCGACGTGTGACATCGACGCCGACCGCGCGAGCGCCGCGGCCGACAAGTACCGAGCGGAACGGTCCTACACCGACCACCGCGAGATGTTCGACAGCGAGGACCTCGACGGCGTCATGATCGCCGCCCCTCCGTTCGTGCACGCAGACATTGGGATTGAGGCCCTGGAGCGCGGCCTCCACGTCTTCACAGAGAAGCCCCCCGCGCTGACCGCGGAACATGCCAAGCGGTTCCGCGACGCCGCTGCGCAGACCGACCGCAAGGTGCTGATGGGCACCGTACAGCGGCATTGCCCCGTGAACCGCATGGCGCGTGAAATCATGGCGCGTGAGGAGTTCGGGCAGCCGATCGCTTACCACGCGCACTACTTCGCGCCCGGGCCGGGCATGCGGATGGACTGGGGAATGGACCGGCAGTCCGACGCCGACATGTTCCGGTTCTTCCTCCTCGACCACATCATCCACCACCTTGATCTAGCGCGGTCGTTCATGGGCGAGATCGCGGCCGTCAGCGTGACGCGTACGCAGGCCGAGGGCGAGCAATACGCCGCCGCCATCAATTTCCGGTTCGCGTCGGGTGTGGCAGGCAGCCAGACCATCGCGGTGCGTAGCCCGCTGTTCGACAACCGCACGATGATCCTCGGCGACGGCCCAGCCTGGGTCGAGACGCACAACTGGACGAAGCTGAAGTACGCGGTCCCCGGGCTGCCGGTCGGGCAGGGCGGATACAGCGACGGCCCCATCGTGCACTGGGACGCCGGCATCACCTACCAGGACGGCGTGATCCGGCCGGGGTACCGCGAGGAGTTCACGGCTTGGGCCCGGGCGATTCTGGACGACACTGAGTGCGCCGCGAACCTCGAGGACGGCTACCGCGAGATGCTGGTCCTGGACGCGATCGTCGAGAGCTCACAGACCGGCGCCGAGGTCGTGGTGCCAACAGACTAGTCGGGAGCCAGCCCCATGCCCACTATCGTCGACCACAGGCGACCGGTCGCCGTGACTAGCGGCCCGCGCTTCCACTTCCACGGGTACTACGACAAGACGCCATGGGATCCGTCGGGGCGGTACATCGCGGCGCTGGAGACGGCGTTCGTCGACCGGCCGCCTGCCGCCGACGATACGGCTGTCGTGGGTCTGGTCGACACAGCCGGGGACAACGCGTGGCTGCCGCTCGCGTCCACGCAGGCGTGGAACTGGCAGCAGGGGTCCATGATCCACTGGCTCGGCCCGACCGCCGACCCGGCGTTCGTTCAGAACGACGTGCGCGACGGCGTGTTGGTCTCCGTCGTGCGCGCGCTGGACGGCGAGGAGTTGCGAGTCCTCCCGATGCCTGTCTACGCCGTAAGCAAAGACGCTTCGCAGGCGGTGACGCTGAACTTCGCACGCGTTCACCGCACCAGACCCGGGTACGGGTATGCGTGCGCGCCCGACCCGTCGGCGGGCGACCTGTGCCCGGACGACGATGGCATCTGGCACATGGATCTCGCGACCGGTGAGAGCCGTCTCATCGTCACGCTCGCGCAGATCGCGGCGATGCGCCCGAAGCCGAACATGGCGGGCGCTGAGCACTGGTTCAACCACCTGCTGTTCAACCAGGACGGCTCGCGGTTCATCTTCCTTCACCGGTGGAAGCTGGAGACGGGCCGTTGGGAGACGCGCCTATTCACCGCGGCGCCGGACGGCTCAGACGTGTGCCTCTTAGCCGACCACGAGATCGTCTCGCACTTCGACTGGCGCGGCTCGGATCGCGTCCTGGCGTGGGCGCGCCACTACGACGTCGGCGACAGGTTCTTCCTCTACACGGACCTGAGCGAACAGCGCGAAGTCGTGGGCGACGGGGTGCTCACCCGCGACGGTCACTGCTCGTATTCGCCCGATCGACGGTGGGTGCTTAACGACGCCTACCCGAACCGCGACAATCACCGCACACTGATGCTCTACCGTCCGGCCGACGACACGCGGATCGACATCGGCGAGTTCTACACGATGCCCGAACTCGGCGGCGAAATCAGGTGCGATCTGCACCCGCGCTGGAATCGCGACGGCACGAAGGTCTGCTTTGACTCGACCCACGAGGGCGAACGGCAGGTGTACACGATTGATGTCGCGGACATCGTGTCGGGATAGGGCTGGCCGCCTACCAGTCGAGGATCGCCCCGTCGGCAGCACGCACGGTCAGGGAGTGCATAACCTCCTGCTTGAAGGGGTGTTTCCTCGCCTCGTCCTCGTCCACCTCAATGCCCAGGCCGGGCGCGTTGGTCGGCAGCCAGTGGCCGTCCTCGGTGCGCAGGTCGTGCTTGACGACATCCCACCGCCATGGCACGTCGCTCAGCATGTCCTCCTGAATGAGGAAGTTGGGGGTGCTTAGCGCGAAGTGCAGCGCCGCCGCGTTCGCCACCGGCCCGAGCGGGTTGTGCGGTGCCACGCCGACGTAATACGCCTCGGCCATCGCCGCGATCTTCTTCGCCTCCCACAACCCGCCGCAGTGGCACAGGTCCGGCTGGATGATGTGGCACGCCTGCTTCTCGAGCACTTCGCGGAACCCGAAGCGCGTGACCAGGCGCTCCCCTGTTGCGATAGGGACCGGACTCGCGCGACGCACCTCCGCCATGGCCTCGACATTCTCAGGTGGCACGGGCTCCTCGACGAAGTACGGGCGGTATGGCGCTAGGACACGGCAGAACTCGATCGCGTTCGCCGGGAAGTGCCTCCCGTGGCAATCGACCATGATGTCGATGTCCTCGCCGAGGCCGTCGCGCAGCGCCCGCATGACGCCTTCCGCGTAGCGACAGTCAGCAGCCGAATTCAACGGCTCCGTGGGTGGCGTGAGCAGCACCTTCACCGCCGTGTAGCCCTGCTCGACCACCTCGCGGGCCAGGTCGACGAATTGCGACGCACCGGCCTGCATCTGCGTTTCGTACACCGCGGACATCTGACCGCCGCCAAGGTGGGTGTACATCCGCACCTTGTCACGCACGCGTCCGCCCAAAAGCTCGCAGACGGGCGAGTCCTTGTGCTTCCCCAGGATGTCCCACAGGGCTTGCTCGATCCCTGAGATGGCGGACATGCCGATGACGCCCATGCGCCAGAATGACTGGCGGTACATCTTCTGGTAGAGGTGCTCGATGCGCGTAGGGTCCTCGCCGACGAGCATCGGCGCGAAGTCGTCGATGGCGCCGACTACGGCGCGCGTCTTCCACTCCAGCGACGCCTCGCCCCAACCCCACAGACCGTCCTGATCTGTCTCGACTTTGACGAACACCCAGTTCCGCATCTCGGCGTTCACGACGACGGAGCTAACGCGAGTTATCTTCATGCGTCGTCCTCGGCGGCGGAATCCAGCGGGTGCTGCGGGTCGACCGTATGACCGGAGCGTTCCGACTCGTACGCTGCGAGGGCGACGGCCATCGTGCGGCGCGCCTCGCGGCCGTCAGTCAGCGGCGTGGATCCGGTCTGAATGCAGCGCACGAAGTGTCGCAGCTCTGCCGCGAACGGATCCGCCGTCGGGACATCGAGTCGCACGTAGTCTTCGCTCCACTCAGGAACGTCGAGACTGTGGACGTGGACGCCGCCGTGGTTGTGCACGCTGCCTCGCGTGCCCTCCAGCCAGATGCTCTCGTACCACGGCCTGCGGCGTGACATCCAGTTTATCGTCAGGGTTCCGATGGCTCCGCTCTCGAACCGCATGTTGACGACGCCAGCGACCTCGCCCGCCATGCGGCCCGGGTCTCTGTAGCCGAACGACGACACGGCCGCCACCTCTCCGAAGTACCACCGGAGCAGGTCCAACCGATGGCAGCCGGCCGATGCGATCGCTCCGCCGCCGATCCGCTCGGCCTGGCGAATCCAATGCCCGGGCGGCATCTCCACGTCTTGGTTGTGGTCGATCCGCGCGAGCACGGGATCCCCCAAGACTCCGCTGTCCACGATCTCCTTGATGCACTCGTATTCGGGGTGGTAGCGCTCGCAGAGGGCGCACATCAGCACGACGCCCGACCGCTCAGCGGCCGCGATCATCGCGTCCGCGTCGGCCAAGGTCGTCGCCAACGGCTTCTCCACGATCACGTGCTTGCCGTGCTCCGCCGCCGCGATCGCAACCGGCGCGTGGAGGTCGTGCGGCAAGCAGACGTCGACGGCGTCGATGTCCGTGCGGGCCACGGTAGTCGCCCAGTCTTCATCGACCTGTGTCGCGCCAGCGCGCCTTGCCAACGCCTCCGCAGAGCCCCGGTCGGCATCGCAGACGACGGTCACGCGCACGTCCTCTGGCGGCAGTGCGGCGTAGCCATGCACGTGGGTGGCGGCTATCCCGCCACAGCCTATGAGGGCAACTCGCAGCATTCCTGCTTGCTCCTCGTGGGGGTGATCCGACGGCGCGGAAGCGTCACGACAGCAGCGACCAGTCCGGCGGCTGTTCAGGGTCGCCGAGGGGGCCGTGGGCGTTACGCACGATGCGGCGCTGCTCATCGAACCAATTCGCGGAGTCGGTGCACGGCGCGAGCGCGTCGCTGCGCTCCGACATGAACGCGTCGAGGCGGCGATCTAGAGCCTCGCGCAACTCCCTTGACGCCGGATCGGCCGCCAGGTTCCGCATCTGCAGCGGGTCGGCGTCGAGGTCGAATAACTCCGTCAGGCCGTTGAGCCACCGCGTGTAGACGTGGCGCTTCGTGCGCACGCCGCGCCATTCCTCGCCCTCGACGAGGTAGTCGTATGCCTTCGTGAAGTTCATGGTGAACACGGCGTCCTGCTCGGCCGCGCCTTCGCGGCCCAGCCACGCGTCCGACAGGTCGATGCCCTCGACCGTGCGCGGGACCGGCACATCGCACAACCCGCACAGCGTTGGGAACAGATCCACTGGCGCGGTCAGCGCGTCACGCGTCGTGTCGCCCTCCAACGTGCCGGGAAGTCGCGCCATCATCGGCACGCGTAGCGATTCCTCATAGGGCAGCTTCTTGTCCCAGGCGGGGCGACCCTGGGCGCCCATTTGCGTGCCGTGGTCGGATGTGAAGATGAGGAGTGTCTTCTCAGCGAGCCCCGACTCTTCGAGGTAGCGCATCAGCTCCCCGAGCATGTCGTCGACGGCCAGCGTCATGGCCAGGTAGTCACGGTACGCCTCGATGGAGCGCTGCCGCATCTCGTCCGGCACGTTCGCCGGGAACTCGAGCTCGCCCAGCAGACGGTCGTAGTACTCCTGTGGCGCCGACTCGAACGGCGTGACGTGCGGCTGGTGCGGCGAGATGAACAGGCAGAACGGCTCGTCGCCCCCTTCGCCCACGAACTCCATGGCGTAGCGGTTCAGGGCGTCGGTTTCGTAGCCGTCCCACTTCTCGGCGCGCCAATCGTCGCGGTTGACCGTGCCGCCGAAGTAGTCCATGTGGAAGTTGTACCCGCGCCAGTAGGCGAACCCCAGACGGTCGCGACCCTCCGGCACGAAGTCCGCGCCGTTGATCTGCGGGAACGACCCGGTGTGCAGATGCCACTTGCCGACCCACCCTGTGCGGTACCCGGCGCGACCGAACGCGTCGCCGATGCCGATCTCATCGTGCCGCGTCCTCACGAAGTTCATCAGGTGACCTGTAGTCTGTGGGTGACGCCCGGTGAGGAGCATCGACCGGTACGGCGTGCAGACGGGACAGGTTGAGATCATGTTCGTGAACGTCACGCCCTGCTCGGCCAGGCGCGCCATGTTCGGCATCGGGGCCTGGGGCGTGACGTACGGTGGCGTGTCGCACGCGCGTAGTTGGTCGGCGAATAGGACCACGACGTTCGGGCGGTCGCTCATGCCTCTGCCTTCGCGTGGTCTGTCACTCGTCAGACGCGGGCGCCAGGAGCGCGCGGGCGCGAACGCGCCATGCCGCGTGGGTCAGGCGTTCCTTGAGTCCGCCCCATTCGTCCTCGGCGTAGACGTGCAGATCCTCGCGCGGGATGCCTGGCACGTCGGCGCCGAGAGCCATCGTCCCGCCTTCGCGTTCCTCGGTGGCGTAGTAGGGGTCGGTGTCGACGTCGTTCGCCGCCGCCCACGTCGCGATGTGGGTCTCGGGGATCGCGGCGATCCCGTCATCGGTCCACGCGGGGAACCGCAGATGCCGGTGTAGCCATGCGGCGACCGGCCGCGTCACGAAGAACGGCCGGTGTGATGCCACCGGATCGAAGTCCGTGTCGAACGGTCGCGCGCCGTTGCCGATGCGCTGAACCGTTCGCGCGCGTAGGTCGTGGAAGAACTCCTCGCCGTGATTTGGGATGTTCACCACATCGTCTCTCAGTCCGTTGCAGAGGAGCGTAGGCCCACGAGCTGCGTGCATGGCGTATATCTCGGCGCCGCGGTCGCCAAGGAACGACAGGGCGCGGTAGGGCCTCGCTGTGCACATGGGCTTCGTGTTGTCCCAATACTCGTCGGGACCATCGAGGTTGCCGCCGCCCGCATGCACGCAGGCGTGTATCCGCGCGTCCACGGCTCCCGTCACGGCCACGACATACGAGCCCAGCGAGTAGCCAACCGCGGCGATGCGCGTGGGGTCGACGTCGGGGCGTTCGCCCAGGTAGCCAACGGCCTGCATCAGGTCGGTCGTCATCAGGCCGGCGACTCTCAGAGCGAGTTCGTCCGGCGGCTCGATCGCGTCATGGGCACGTGTCCCGGAACGGCGGTCGACGTTCCTCTCGCCCTCGCCAGTCGGGTCGTAAGTCAACACCACGGCGCCCGCGCGAGCGTAGAGAATGCCCGTGTAGAACGCGTACCAACTGTACTTGTCGCCGCCGTGCCCGTTCACGACGACGATCGCTGGCGCCGGCTGTGAAGGACGCGTCGAGGGACGGTACACGATCGCTGGCACCCGCATATCGAACTGCGTGCCGTAGCTGACGCGCTCCGCGACGACGCCCGGCGTCGGCTCGAAGGAGCCGTGCTCCTGGACGTCGAGGAGCGGCAGAGGCGACGGGACGTAGAACGTCTTGACAATGCGCGTGCGGTTGTCGTCGGGAGGCGTCGGCATCGCTTTCGTGGGCTCCACGGTGAGATGCGTGCCCGACCAGACTACCGCATCGCGCCGGCGGCGGCACCTCGCGCGCCGCTCGTAGCGCGCTTCGCGAGCGTTTTCGGCGCTGAATTCGACCGACGCGGGCCAGTCCGCAAAAAAGCGCTTGACAGGCGTATCAGAATGTCCGAGAATGTGTTTAGAGGTTTAGCGAGGTCTGCGCAACGACTCGCCCCCCTTTCCGAATTATCGCCGACGTGGTAACAGATTTGCTGGCGATGCCCTGGTGTGGGTATCGGGGTCGTCGGCTAACCAGCGTGGGATCACCTTACTTAGTTTGGTGATGCCACGGTACGCATGTTTCTCCACGACTTCCGTGGGTGAAGACAGCACGGTAGTTGTATGCGTACCTCTTCTCCGGGCCTGTTTTCTTCTTAGCCGTGAATGGGTGGTCGCCGTTTGTGTGGCCACCCGTTTTTTGTGCCCTGCCGCTGCGCTGCGCCTAGACCCACTGCTCGCGATACAACTGCACTTGGTACGGATGCCGGTACAGGTCCACACGGACCGAGGTGCGTCTGCCGTTCCCGGTCTTGAGCACTAGCGGCGCGCTCATCTTGTTCCTCAGGTCGACGCTGCCCGACTCGAAGTAGAGCCAGACCCGTTGCGTGGCGTACGGGGCGGCGCCGTAGTCGGCCCCCGCGTAGTACTGGTCGTACTCTGGGAACGGCGCGGGCACACTCGTCTGTTTGCCCTCGAGGAGCACCGGTAGCGCCTCCTGCCTCGGCGAGTAGCCACTGAACTTGATGCTTGTGAACCGCGCCTCCTGCCCGCTCTTGTTCGTAAGCTCGAGGCTGACGACGATCACCAGGCGGCGACTGTCATCCCGATGCAGGAACCAGGACTCGTCCTTGAGGAACTCCACGGTGAGCCCGGGGATCTCGATCTTCTTGAGATACATCCGCGCGAGCCAGATGACGCCGGCCACGCCCACCACGGCCGCGATGCCGTTCGGCGTCATCAGGAGCGTGAGCGCGTACTTGAAGTATGCCGGCAGGTCCATCATTGGCGGGTCACACGCCCCACCGTCTGCGCGCTTCGTCCATCGTGACGGTTTCGCCCTTCGTCCACGCGTAATGCGCGACCGGCTCGTCGCCCATCCATCGCTCGTCCACGGGTTGGTCGGCGCGTTGATAGCGCGTGTCCGCGCTCAGGCGGAAGCGGGGCGTCGTGTTCGCGAGCGAGCCGTGCATGGTGAACATGCGGAATATCAGCGCGTCCCCGGTCTCGAATTCCGTCGTGAGCCACCGGCCGCCGTATTGCTCGATCAACGCCAACGGGTCGTCCGAGAAGGAACCGGTGACGTGGTCGCGGTCGACATCCATCTTGCCGTACGTGTCGCGCACCTCGGCGAACGTCTGCGACCCTTCTAGGACGGCGAGCGGGCCCATGTCGTACGAGACATCGCCCAGCGGCGTCCACAGCGTCACGAGGTCGAGCGACCCACGGCCCATATATACCACGTCGTAGTGCGCGCCGGTCGAGGCGCCGGTCGGGACTGCGCGGAGCCACTTGTAGTCGTACGCGAGCGACTCGCCATCGAACAGGTCGGTGAAGAACGTCATGAGGCTGGGCGCCTCGACGACACTGAGGAATTCGTCGGTGTGCGTCACCGCCTTGCGGCCGCCCAGGAACGCGCCTCCGCCGCTCTCCGCGATGATGCCCTCGTCGCGCGGATGCGACCGGTCGATCTGCTCGCGCGCATCGAGGTCCGCGAGGACGACGCGCCGGGCCGCCTTCACCGACTCCACATCGTGCAGGCCCCGGAGGAGCAAGTAGCCGTCCTCATCCAGCCGCGCCCGCAGGGCGGGCATGTCGCCCTCGATGTCCTTGGACTCTCGTAGGTGGCCGAGATGCTCGCCACCGAGTTCCAGTTCGCGATTCCCCATCGGCAGTATCAAGCTGTTTCCTCCTTGTCGCCGTGCGGGCGGCCTGTCTTAGCGACCGAGCAACGCCTTGCCGGTCATTGGGACAAACCGGACGCCGCCGTGCCTCTCCTCCTCGTACCCGTCGGGAGTGCGCGCGATGCGCAGTAGCTCCTGTCGGTACGACCCTACCGGCACGACCGCCCATCCGCCGACCGCAATCTGTTCGCGCAGCGTGTCCGGGAACGTACGGGGCGCTGCCGTCACGATGACTCTATCGAACGGAGCCGCTTCCGGCCAGCCCTCCGACCCATCGCCCGTGCGAAACCGGATGTTCCCGTATCCCAACGAACGGAGCAAGTCCTGGCCCTGCGCGGCGAGCGCGGCCACGATCTCGATGGTGTGAACCGTGTCAGCCAACTCCGCCAGGATCGCGGTCTGGTAGCCGCTTCCGGTGCCGATCTCCAGGACTCTCTCGGACCCGGATAACTCCAGAAGCTGCGTCATCAGAGCCACTATGTACGGCTGCGAGATGGTCTGGTCGTCGCCGATGGGCAGTGGCCGGTCCTCGTACGCGGCCGCGAGTTGCGACGCCGGTACGAACCGCTCACGGGGCGTTGTGCGGAACGCCTGGAGCACCCGGCGGTCGGATATGCCTCGCCCCGCGATCTGGTACCGGACCATCTGCGCGCGGTCGCTTGCGCGATCCTGCCGGGTGGACATGGCCCTCAGTCCTGGATGGACATGGGTTCCCACGCGAAGTGACGCCCGTCTGGGATGCGGTCGATGATGCCCGTCAGACTGCCGGCCGTCAGGCGTCCGCCCACGCGCCCCACGGCCCCGAGGCCCGCGTCCACGAGTCTCTGCAGCAGGCCCCGCTTCGGCAGCAACTCCACGCGTGCCAAGCGGTCGCGTGGGATGCCGGCGAGATCCTTGGCGATGTCGATCGTCTCGCGCATCCCGCCGAGTTCGTCGACAAGAGCGCGTTCGCGGGCCTGTCGACCGGTCCACACCTGACCCCGCGCCAACTCGTGAACCTGCTCCCTGCCCATCTCCCGACCCTCGGACACTCGCGTCAGGAACAGTTCGTACAGCGTGTCCGCCTGCCGCTGAAGGATGTCCTGTTGGTCGTCGGTCAGGTTCGTCATGCGGCCGCGGAAGTCCGCGTTCTCCCCGCGCTTCGCGTCGTGTGTCGAGATGCCGAACTTGGCGTACAAGTCGCGCAGGGACACGTGACCGGTGTAGACGCCGATCGAGCCGGTTACGGACGCGGGGGACGCGACGATGTGATCCGTGCCAGCGGCGACGTAGTACGCGCCGGACGCGCCGACTCCGCCGATCCGCGCCACCACGGGCTTCCTCGCACGCGCTCTCTGCGTCGTCCGCCAGATAGACTCCGACGCCGAGACCAGACCGCCACCACTGTCGATGTCGAGGACGATCGCCTTCACACTCGCGTCAGCGGCCGCGTCCTGGATCGCCCTGTTGACGGTTCCCGAGCCGGACAGTCTCGTGCCGACAATAGGCACGGTCACGCTATCGCCGTCGACCATGGCGCCGTCGATGCGGACAACAGCGATCTTGTCCCCTGGCGGCGCCCACTCGGTTGCGCGATAGTCGTTCGCGATGTAATCGCCGACGGAGATCAACGAAGCATCGGGGTACCGATCGGCGAGGAAGGTCTCCGCCTCTTCGGGGGTCGCCATCTCATCCGCCATGCCTGCGGCGAGCGCTTCTTCGCCGAGGTACGGCCCGGCGTTGATCGCGCGCAGGGCCTCGTCTCGCGAGAATCCCCGCCGCCCCGCGATGTCGGTGACAATCTGGTCGTACAGGTCGTCGAGCAGGGCCGCGCGGTTCGCTTGCACGGGCTCCGACGGCTCTGCGCTTGTGTACGGCTCCGGGCCGCCCTTGTACTCCCCGGCGCGGCGGAAGTACCCCGCGATCCCCAGCTTGTCCATCGCGCC
Source organism: Candidatus Poribacteria bacterium (assembly GCA_018644665.1). Taxonomy (GTDB): domain Bacteria; phylum Poribacteria; class WGA-4E. Next base: position 9,432 of record JABGQA010000061.1, on the reverse strand, counting down.
CTTGTAGTATTGCGAACTGGAATGCAATCCGACGAGAGCGACCTCGCCAATGGGGTCCAGCAGCACGGTGTCGGCGATGGACGCCAGCCAGTACCCGCCGCCTCCCGCGCGGTTGATGTATGAGACAACATCGACGCCGTCTTCTTTCAGGCGCAGCAGTTGGTCTTGCGCCTCTTTCCACGCGGCCAGCGACTGCTTCTCTCCGTCGAATTTCAGCACGACCCCGACGATGCGCGGGTCGCGACGGACGCGCCAATACGCGCCACGCCATTGCTTAGGAGTCGTGATGAGGACGAACCGGGGCCGGCGCAGCGCCGACCTCGACACTCCCTCCTGGAGTTTCAGCATCGCCACGCCAGCGAGCGCGTCTCCGTCCTCGAAGCGCTGAGAGAAACCGAGCTTCGCCGTGTCGATGCTGATGGTCGCGTGGGCCTCGAACTGCCCGTCACCGTACGCGTTCGCCGCGAGGCGAAAGCCCCGGACTGGTTCGACCTGCACGCCGCCGAAGTACCGCCGCTTCTCCCAGGCGGTTCGGAAGGACTCATCGTCGGGCTTGCTCAGGTCGAACGATATGCGGATGCGATCGGTGTCGGGTCGGAGCGCGATGCCGAAGTCGAAGGCGCGCTCCAGCTTGACGCCACGGTACGTGCGCTGGTCCACGTTGCGCGCGACCACGCCCAGCGAAAGGTTGCCTGTCCGGTACAGCCCGCCGATGTCCCACGTCGCCAGGTCGCTGTAGCCCGCGTCATCCGACGAAAACCACGTGCGACGCGTCCCCCAGTAGAGGCCACGACCGAGGTTGCTGCCGCCGGACAGCGTCGTCGTACGCACCGACACTGGCCCCGACGGCGCGTCGGCAGTCAGGTATTCCAGCCCGACCCCGAGCCCCCGCCACGCCAGGAAGAATGCGTCGTCGTTCTTGGTGTCGCCGCGCAGCGTGCGGAGGTACGCGAAGTCCGCTTCCTTCCGCGCCTCCAGGGCTGCCGGGTTGATGATCGTGGACAGGGCGCCCTCCGTGCCGGCGACCGAGTCGCGCGGCAGGATGCTCGACATTCTCGGAGCCACGGAGTCCAAGAAGGGCGGCGTCGCGGCGAGCCCGGTCAAGCACACGACCGCCATTGCCATCGCGTGGATGCCTAGCCGCGCGGTCGTCTTCATTCTGCTGCTGTCGAGGCCGGTGGTGTTGGGGCCGTCGGAGGAATGAAGTACACAGTCTCCCCCGGGCTGATGTACCCCACGGAGCGTGCGAGGCGCTCCTTCGTCATTGGGTCGGACTGGAGCTTGTCTGCGAGTTCACGCGTCTCGTCGCGGCGCGCCTCTAGCCGCGCCAACGCTTCGACCTTCGCCGCCTTAAGCGCCTGTGCCGCGTTGTATAGGTTCACGTCATCGACGAGGCGGTATAGGCATATCGCCAGGAAGAGACCGGTCACAACCGACGCGACAGTGCTCCATCTGGGCGCGCGGGGGCGTGGCATGTAGCCGTTTTCCTTCGTCGGTGGCCGAGTCAACGCGAGGCCAAGGGCACTTCGCCCTATTACCTCTAACGCCGGAAGCGGGCGCATGAGGTACGGTGAACGCGCGCAGCGCCCGCGCCGCATGTGGTCAAGGCGGCGCGGGACTCACATGGACCCTACCCGACGTTGTAGAACACGTCGTTACCCCGGTACACCGCGCGGGCGCCGAGCTGCTCCTCGATGCGCAGGAGCTGGTTGTATTTCGCGACGCGATCCGTCCGACTCAGGGACCCGGTCTTGATCTGGCCGGCGTTCGTCGCGACGGCGATGTCCGCGATCGTCGTGTCCTCGGTCTCCCCAGAGCGATGGGAGATGACGGACGTATAGCCCGCGCGCGTCGCCATCTCGATGGCTTCGAGCGTCTCCGTGAGTGTGCCGATCTGGTTGACCTTGATGAGGATGCTGTTGCCGATCCCCTGCTCGATCCCTCGCGCGAGGCGCGTCGTGTTCGTGACGAACAGATCGTCGCCGACGAGCTGCACGCGGTCGCCAATGGCGTCAGTCAGGAGCTTCCAGCCGTCCCAGTCGTCCTCGTCCATCCCATCTTCGATGGAGATGATCGGGTATGCGTCGACGAGGCCAACGAGGAACTCGACCATCTCGTCCCGCGACTTGTCCGGCTTCGCTTCCGCGCCGAGGTGGTACACGCCGTCCTTGTAGAACTCGCTGCTTGCCGCGTCGAGGGCTAGCTTCACGTCCTCGCCGGGGGTGTAGCCCGCCTTCTCGATGGCGGTGAGGATGACTTCGAGGGCCTCGGCGTTGGACCCCAGGTCCGGTGCGAAGCCGCCCTCGTCGCCCACGGCCGTGTTGCAGCCCTTCGCGCGGAGGACCGCCTTGAGGCTGTGGAACACCTCGGCCCCGACGCGAAGCGCCTCCGCCGAAGAGCCGGCGGATACGGGCATTATCATGAACTCTTGGATGTCCACGTTGTTGTCCGCGTGGGCGCCACCGTTGATGATGTTCATCATCGGGACGGGAAGCTCACGGGCGAGGGAGCCGCCGATGTAGCGGTAGAGCGGGACGCCTAGAGCGCTCGCCGCGGCCTTCGCGACGGCCATCGACGCGCCGAGGATCGCGTTAGCGCCGAGGTTGCCCTTGTTGTCAGTTCCGTCCAGCTCGATGAGCGCGTAGTCAATGGCGGCCTGCTCAAGGGCGTTCTGGCCCAGTAGTTCGTCGGCTATCGGGCCGTTGACGTTGCCTATTGCGTTACGCACGCCTTTGCCGAGGTACCGGCCGGCATCTCCGTCGCGCAGTTCGACGGCCTCAAACTCGCCTGTGGACGCGCCTGACGGAACGGCCGCACGCCCTAGGCTGCCGTCCGCGAGGATCACGTCGACTTCTACTGTCGGGTTCCCGCGGGAGTCTAGGATTTCGCGGCCAGTTACTTGCTCGATATCGAGGCTAAGCACTTCGTCCATGACGTGGGCATCTCCATCTTGGTTGGTTAGGCGTCCCAGGGACGTATCAGTTCGCGAAGGCTTCTACGGGGCTCGCTCGCCCATTCTTCTAACAGCGCCTCCCGCACGCTACGCCGATCCGACGGTCTGCCGCGACCCGAGAGGGCGGCCGCGGTCTCGTACCGCTCGTGCAGCACTCGCCGAGCGTGGCTGTGAAACGCACGAATCGCGCTCACGCCGATGACCGCCAGGCCCACCCCCGTGCCCGCCCAGAACACCGCCATCACGACTGTGACGAGCAGGACGCCGAGCGTGTACGCGGGGTTGTCGACGGTCAGCAGGGCCGCCCTGCGGACGATCGTCCACAGTCGCGGCTTCCGGCCCGGCACCGCCATCGCGACCGGCATCCAGTAACAGGTCATCCCTGCGAGGATCACGAGCGCCCATAGGCTCAGCCCGGCGGCGGTAGTGTTGCCGAAGCGCCCGAGCGACTCGAAGACCCCACGGGTGTAGAACAGGACGCTCGCACTGAGGATCATTGTGGCCAATACTGCGCCGCTCATCAAGAAAAGCGCGCGGAAGAAGTGCTGCTTGACGCCACGCCAGAACAGCGCCACTGGCGCCTCTCCTCCGTCGGCGAGCCGCTGTGTCATTTCGGCCAGACCCGCGCTCGCGGGGTTGAGGAGAAGCACCGCGGGCGCGCACAGGTAGAAGACGTAGGGCATTGAGCGGTAGATGGGCAGGCCGGCGAGAAACAGAAGGCCGACGAACGGAGCCGTGAGGGCGAGCCAGAGCAGGTTCGCGATTACGAGCGTGCCTAGCGCGTCGTAGGCGGTCCAAAACGACATCGCCAGCGTGCGTTTCAGCACGGCGCCCCCCGCTGCGGAGCGGTCAACGGCTCAGCGGCAGGACCATCGGCCGCCCGCCCAGGACCGGCTCGCCGTTGACAAGCAGGGGCCGCGCAGCCTTCGAGGCTACGTCCACCGTCCAGATCTGGCCGTCAGCCTCATAGACCAAGCCGGAGCCGTCCGGCAGCCATCGCGCCTCCGCGCCGCCGTATTCGGTCAACTGCGTCGATGACTGCTCGCCGGATTCGGAGAACGTCGTCACCCAGACCTGGCCGATACCGCCCACCACGCGGGTGAACGCGAGTGTCCGCTCGGCTGTTGGCGACCACACCGGGCCCAAGTCGTCGCCGGCTTCCTCGACGAGAGGCTCCAGGTGGCTCCGGGCCGGATCGTACGCATAGATGCTCGTGCCGCCACCCGAAGGCCCGATTGCGGAGAACGCGAGCACGCGTCCCCTGCGATCCCATGCGGGGGAGGAGACGCCGACGAGATCCTCGGTGGGGGCCACCCGCTCGTCGCCGGAGCGATGCTTCACCAACAGCCTGCCGTCCCGCACGTACGCCACCGTGGCGTCGTCGCCTGTGAAAGCGAGTCCATGTGCGTTCGACGCGCCCGGCATCGCGAGCCGCGAGGCCCCCGACTCCGCGTCCAAGAGCATGAGATCGCCGGCCTCATCACGGTAGAGAAGGCCGCCCGGCGTGGCGCGCGGCTCCGAACCCACTGTGACGGGCTTCTGCGAGCCGTCTGGCGTGAACGCCCACACCACGCCCTCGGTCTCGTAGTACACCGCCGCGTCGACAGTGGACTGAGCGATGAGTGACTGCGTGATGCCGATGTCGGCCGGGCGCATTCGTTCGAGCGCTGAGCGGTTGGGCGTGAACTCCTCGCTCCCGATCTGCGTCCATCCCGGCCCGTTCGCCGCGAACGTGAAAGCGACTCCCTCGGTCCAATAGCGCCATTCTTCAACCAACCGGCCGCCGCGGGTCCAGCGGTAGCGGTCGTTGGGTTCGCCGAGAGATCGTCGGATCGTGGTGCGGGAGCCGTCGTCCAACGCCGCGTACTTGCTGCCATCGCCGGTGTAGACCGCGCTGACTGAAAGGTGCACATAGGGTGTGACCCGTTCGGACCACACCAGCACGCGTGACGGCTGCGTGTCGCCCGCGTCCATGGCGACGCGCGCGCCATACACGGCGACGCCGTCGCCCGCGCCGACCTGTTCGTCGCCGGCTGCGTCCACGATGGCCATGACATAGTAGGCGCCCTCAGGCAGTGCAACGACGAAGTTGCCGAAGCCGTCCAACACTACCGGGAGCATTGTCGCGTCTGCGAAGTCCGTGGATTCAGATATGAGGAGCCAGGCCTCCTTCGCCGCGTGTCCGTCCCAGAGGATTCTGCCCATGATCCCGGAGGCCACGTCGTACTCCTCCGTAGCCGTCGGGGCGTCGCCCTCCGACTCGACGGGGAGTAGCATGCCCGACGCCGAGAATGCGCCGCTGACGGTGATGCTCAGATCCGCGGCGTCGGCCTCGGCAGCGTACGGCCGCGGTGGAAACGACGTGATGTCGGATGTGCCGTGGCCGCCGATGCCGTCGCCCGCGCTGACGTAGCCGTTCGCATCCACATCCACGTTCGCGACTACGTAGTATTGCCCCTCCGGTACACTCGCGGCGAACTCGCCAGTTGGCCCGGCGACTACAGTCGTGACCGGCACGAGGAGGGCAGCGTCGGCGTAGAACTCCACGGTCGCCCGGGCAGGCGGATGCCCTGGCCATTCGACCCGGCCCGTAACCGTGCGCTTCGACGTCTCCGTCGACGGAGCGGCCGGCGTGTCCAGCCCGACCAGTCCTCCGTCGGCGCTGCGCCTACCGCGGAGCACGACCTCCACACCCTCACGCGTCTCTCCGGCCCTGACTGCGACCGGCGCCGGTAGGGCTCGGCCCGACCCGCTCTCCCCAACATCCACGCGGGAGAAGTACCCAAACGCGTCGCCCGTGTCGAAGACGTTCGAGCGGTTGCTGTCCGCGATCGCGGCGATGTAGGCCTTGCCAGGCGGCGCCCGCAATTCAAACGTGCCGTCGGCCGCAACCGGAGCGCCGTCGATGAGTCGCCGCCACGAGAGGTCGGCGTATGCGTAGGCATACGTTGGGATCGCTTCGTCCGCGGCTGCCGGCATCCCGGCAACGGACCCCCGCACGACGCTCGTTCGCGGCGTCGCTGGCGGCGCGAGTTCGGCCGCGTAGGCCTCAGCCAGGGCGACCATACTGTGACGCCCTTCGCGGCTGACGCGGAGAGCCGAGATGCTGATGTTCACGTTCGACGCGCGCTGGCCGGCGCCGACCTCAATCGGCAGCTTGTGCTCCGCTGTGTCACCCCACGACCGAATGCCGTAGATGCCAAGAGCGTCGCCTACGTCCAAGGCCCCGCTTCTGTTCCTGTCCAGGACGGCGGCGACGTAGTACGTGCCGGGGTCGACGTCGAGGGAGAAGCCCCCGCCATCGGAGAGCAGTGGCGACGCCCTGTAGACGGATTTGAGCGTCGGGTCGCGGTAAAGGTAGAGGATCGTGCTGTCGAGGCCGTGGCCGTCCCATGTGACCTTGCCGACTATGCGCGCGTTCGCTTGCGCCGAGGCGGCAGACGGGGCGATGTCGCGAGTGGGCACAGCCGCAGCGAACACGGTCAGGAAGACGAACGGACAGCAGGCAAGGAGTGCGCGGATATGACGGTGTCTGCGGGCGCCCCCAAGGCATCGCATTCTGAGCTGTTCTCCTCGGGTGGATGCCCGTCGTAGGCGGCCCGGATGCTAACCTACAGACGCCCTGGCCTTCAAGAAGTTGAGGACTCGCAGCGCGTCGTCGCCGGCTCCATTGGCGGCAACAACCGGGCACGGAGGGTGGCGTGCGGCCCGGCCGATCGCGTCGCTGACGGGCGCCCGTGGACACCACCTGCACACGTTCGCATGCCCCTGTCAGATTGCGCTGGGGCGCCCATGCTGCTAGGCTTCCGTCGGTACAGATTACGCCCTCATGGCGGGAGCTATGCGATGAAGACGGCAATGCACAATTGGATGCGTCCCGAGACGCTGGAGACGACCGTCTCCCGGCTGACAGACTGCGGTTATGACGCGATAGAGATCAGCGGCGAACCCGAGAAATACCCTATCGATGAGACGCGCGCGACGCTCGAGAAGCACGGCATGGCGTGCCTTGGCTCGGTATCGATCATGACCGAGGGGCGCGGCTTGACGTTGGGCGACAAATACCAGCGCGAAGGCACCATCGCCTACCTTCAGGACTGCGTCCGCATGGTCGGCGGCCTAGACGGCGAGATTATGACGATCGTCCCGGCCACGGTAGGGAAGATCGCTCCCGACGCCTCGGTAGACGAGGAATGGGCGTGGGCCGTTGAGGGGATGAAGCGCGTCAACGAGGTCGCCGTCGACCTGAACGTGAAGATCGCCATCGAACCGATAAACCGCTTCGAGACGTACTTCATCAACCGGGGCGATCAGGCCCTGGCCCTGGCCGACGCCGTGGATGCGAATATCGGCGTGTGCCTGGACGCATTCCACATGAACATCGAGGAAGTGGACGCCCTGGCGGCGATTCGCCAGGCTGGAAGCCGCCTTCTCGACTTCCACGTCGCAGACAGCAACCGCAAGCCGCCGGGCGAGGGTCACTACGACTGGGCGGCCACGCTACGGACGCTGGACGAAGTCGGGTATACGGGGCACATGACGGTCGAGTTCGTGAACCCGATCGAACGGACGATCCTGGCGGGTACCCAGGAAGAGGCGCCGGCCGAGGATGCTACCGCCGCAGAGCTTAAGTTCATCCAGGACCACGGGGGCGGCGTGCTGTCGGATGAGGAATACACGGCGGCGACGAAGGCGTCGATCGACTACCTGAAGTCGCTGGCGTAGCCGCGCGAGGATTTGCGTGGGCGGCCAAGCGGTATGAACTTCCGCCGCTGCCGCCCGTTTTAAGGCCGCAGTATCGGTGTGCTCGCGGCGTTGTGGCCGGCCCTCGCACCGACGGGGCAGAAGGGCGTCGCTACATGGGCAACGGGGCTTTGTGTCAAACGGGTGGGACCCACGTTTGGGGTTCGCCTGCCCGACCACGCAAGCGCACTCTCCGGCGGCGCGTCTGGACGGCATCCTTAGGACAGGGAGGGGCGCGGCATATGAACGCCCGATCGCGGAGTTGGGTGTGGCTTCCCGTACTGGCGTTCCTGCTAGCTTGGAGCGTGTCGTCGACCGCCGCGATCGACGAACTCGAACTGATCGTTGACGGCGGCGCATCGAGTTTCCCCACCCCAATTGCGTACGGCCCCGCAGCTCAGGCTTCCGGACAGCACTGGGAATTCACGGACGGCACTGGCTCGCAAACTGGGGGCATCACCTACGTCGATCTCGTAACATCCGACACATGGAGCGTAACTGGGGAATTCTGGACAGGTGGCGGCACGGGCGGTGATGCGTTCTACGTCTACGGATGGGCGACGGGCGACCCCACCACCGAGCACAGCGCCCACGGACAGTACTCGATCGCGTACGACGAGTTTGACGACCAAATCCAGCTCCATCACGACGGCGTGACGCTGGCGACCGTCTCCGAGGCCGGGATGGATTCGGCGACGTGGCGCTCGTTCCAAGTCGACTGCACCGAGGGCGTGTTCGACGTCTACCTGGATGGCGCTCTCAAGCTCTCGTACAACGATGGCGCCGCCTTCTACAGCCGCATCGCCGGCGACCGGTTCGGGTTCGGCGGCCGCGATGCCACAGCGACGAACATCCACCGCGTGCGTGGCATGGTCTGGTCGGCGACGACAAGCACGGCGACGACCGATCTGCAGCTCACAGTCGACGGCGGAGCCCCGTCGTTCCCGGCGCCGGCGGCGTACGGCATCCCGCTCGCTGGCGAGGACGCGTTCGGCGGCTTCTGGCACCTAACTCCGGTGTCCGGGTATGGCGGCATCACGTACCAGGGCCTGCCAGGCGCCGACGTGTGGTCGGTGAGCGGCGAATTCTGGAGCGGAGGCGGCGTGTCCGTCGACGGCGGGGACGCGTTCTTCGTGTACGCGTGGGCGACCGGTGATCCCTCGTTCGAGGCCGAGTCGCTCCAGCAATACAGCGTCGCTTACGGCGAATATGCCGAACAGATACAACTCCTGTACAACGGCGTGATCCTCCCAGACGACCCCGCGGGCAATCCCGCTGCCGTCACCGAAGCCGGCATCGACAGTAGCACATGGCGTGCGTTCCAAGTCGACGTCAGCGCCGGTGTCTTCGACATATACCTGGACGGTGTGCTGAAGCTGCACTACGACGACAGCGCGAGCTTCTATGGTCGCAAGGTCGGCGACCGCTTTGGGTTCGGCGGACGGGGCGGCGTCGCGAACAACTACCACCGCGTCCGCAACATGGCCCTGGCGACGACGACTGTCTCAGACACCAGCGCGCTGGCCGTATCGACCGAGGGAGGCGCTCCGGTCTACCCCACCGGGACAGCGTTCGGGGCCGCGGTCGACGGAGGCGCGGCATGGCAGCTCAACCCGGTGATCGCAAGCACCCATGGCGGCGTCAGCTATCCCAGCGCGAACCTTGGCGAGCGGTTTGATCTCTCCGGCGAGTTCCGGAGCGGCGGTGGGACAGGCGCCGACATCTTCTATTCGTTC
>JABGQA010000053.1 GCA_018644665.1 Candidatus Poribacteria bacterium | reverse complement strand
CGCCGCATCGTGACGCGGCCCGGGTTGGGCTTCGCGTGACGGTCGGCGTAGTCGAACGCCGCTCTGACGTGCGATGTGAAAGCGGCGACCTCCTCGGCAGTTGGCTGCGGCTGCTCTTCCGGCGGCATTCCTCCGGCTTGCACCATTCTCAGCGCGCTTTCCCAGACCTTCCTCTGCCGGACGACGGAGCCGGCTTCGTGCAAGCGGTCAACGGCCACTTCCGCTGGGGGCTCATCGCCGCTGTGGCAATCGACGCAGTACGTTGCGAGGAAGCGCTGGGTGTCGTCGAGGCCGGGAGCCCCTTCTTCCGCCGCGTAAGCGACGCCAACCACGCAGATAACGAACAGCGTCGCGCCAAAGCGCATATTCGAAACGCCCTTCGGAGAGGAGATTGGTCGTCACTAATGTCGTGCGCAGGTGTCGCGGCGAATCCGCGCCATGGGCGGACCATGCCGTCGTCGGCTCCAGGCGGCATCCGTACAACTCCGGCACGCGCACAGACACGGAGCCGCTACGGCCGCCCTACCACGTTCGTTCAGGGAATTATGCCGCGTTAGGGCTGTCCGCGACACGCTGCCTGCAGCTTCGCGATAGTCCCAAGTCGGTGGTCGTGAAGCCTGTGCATGGGAGCGGTTGCCGGCAAAGCGCAGGTCTAACGCGGCAATCCATGCCTCAACCGGGGAAGGCGGGTCAAGGCGGCGTCTCCCTACCCATCGGAATAGGTTCGCCGGCTAGCGGGCGATGAAGACGCGGCCCAGCCGCCTCTCGGACCCCGCCAATAGCTCCACTACGTAGACTCCGCCCGCGACCCGCTCCCCGACGTCGTTGCGGCCGTCCCAGCGTCCGGCGCGCTCCCGCGTAAGGTAGTAACCTGCGTCCAGATGCCCGAGGTCCAGTCGGCGTACGAGACCACCTCGTACGCCATACAGCCGGAGCACAACCTCTGACGCCGCGTTGAGAGCGAACGGAATCCAGACCTCGGGATTCGCCGGGCTAGGGAAGGGAGGGAGTAGCGCCAGCGTGCTGAGTGGCGTAGCAGGACCGTCCTGATACAGAGAGGCCATGCGAATGTCGCGCGGTGTGAGGACACGCTCGAAGAGCAGGGCCGTCTCGCCTCCATGCAAGACGACCTCTCCCAGAAGGAAGTCACCGACCGACGCGACCGGAGCGCGATGCTGATTCATGAAGAGGGCAGCGTACGATGCGTCGTCCTCGATTCGGGCCTGGACCGTGGCTCCCGTCGTGGCGTTGGTGACGCGCACTTGCGCGTACGCATCGCGGATGGAGGCCGAACCCAAAGACGGCGTCGGAAGCTGTCCCACAACAGCGAAGGCCCACGCATCGCCTGGCAGCCCGGCCGTCGGGGCCGCTCGCGGAATGCCCTCGACGGTTATCGCGCGGCCGAGGGGCATGTTCACAACGAGAGTCCCACCCGCAGGCGCGTCAAAGTCCTGGCCTGCGACCAACCGACCGTCCCGTCCGACCGCGATTTCCGGCCGACCGTCGCGGAATCGCACGCACAGGGAAGCCCCGAGCGAGATAAGGTGGCGAGTCGCGAAGCGGACGCCCTCGCGTCCAACCAACATGGACTGACCTGCGAAGCTCACCTCCGTCACATCCACCGGCAGAGCTAAGTCGCTGAGTCCGGGAGGCAGCTCCAGGCTGTGCTGACGTGCTGGCGACGGCGATCGCCAAAGGGACCACCTCGGGTGCAGCAGGTTCCACGCGCTGGCGTGAATGAGCTGTTCGTCCGTTCCATCTCTTGCTACTGTGTACAGTCCACTGACGACCCCACGGCCGTAGTGGCGTGTGAAAGCGATCCGTTCACCGTCCGGGGACCAGGACGGCCTCGACCTGCTAACCTGCTTAGGGGCGAGTGTGCGGACGCCCGTACCGTCGGCGTTCATCGTCTGAACCACCCCATCCCCAGAAAACGCCAGTTGCCGTCCGTCAGGCGACCAGCAAGGGTAGTCTCCAATCCCCAGCTCGACCACGTTGGAGCCGTCCGGGCGCATCACGCGTATGCGGCCGTTGAAGTCGTACGCAATGCGTGACCCGTCGGGAGACCAGACCGGATTGCGACTCGAGGATCGTCCCGCCCCCTTACTCGCGAACGTGAGTTGCTCCAGGTTGGATCCATCCGCATCCATGACGTGAATCTCCCACCCGAGAGGGGGTAGTTGCACTGCAGCCACGATCCGGGAGCCGTCGGGCGACCAGTCAGCTTCGCCAAAGAGCCCCTCCCGTGTGCGTCTTGTGGCTCGTCCGCCCTCGGCGGGGGCCTCCCAGAGATTGTGAGGCGCCACGAATAAGACCGTCTTACCGTCGGGCGACCACGAAGGTGGCAAGTCGCTGCCACTCCATGTTGAGCCTAGTTCTTTCCCGTCTCCCGTGATGATCCTGAGCGCCCTGGTCCCGGCAGGGGAGGTCACTACCGCGAACAACGAGCGATCATATGTGCCGGTCGGCTCTGCGGTCGTGAAGGTCACGCTCGTTGGGCGAGGGGATTCGAGCGCTACTCCGCGCGCGTCGACGCACGCGACGTACGCTGTATACGTGCCGCCAGCGCCGAGTCCACCGACGACGGCGTCATCTGCGGCGCTTATGTGCGTGTCCGGCGACGGCTCCCCAAGCGGGAACGGCGAGTCTATGCGCCATGCCCACGGGCCGATGTAGTTCTCTAGGGCAACGGACAGTCGGATCTCCGTGGTGTGTGTCGGGAACGACTGCCGCGGCGTCGGTGACACTACGCGGATCCGCGGCTCACCCAGACCGGGATGATTTAGGGGCGGCGACCATGACGCCCCCGCCGGGGTCCGGGGTGGCAAGTTGTCGGCCAGTAGACGTACGTCTGTGCCGTCGGCAGCCATCGTGTACAGAGATCTGTTGGACTGGAACAGCAGTGCCGTCCCGTCGGGAGACCATACGGGGTGGGATCCCTCGATGTCCGCGGGACCGATTTCCTGAGCATCCGACCCGTCAGGCGCCACGGTCCATATCGCGCGGCCCGACGATAGCGCCACTCTATCGCCCAACGGTGACCAGGCTGGCGAGAACGACGACTGCCCGATAGTTAGGGTGTGCCTGTCGCCCGTGCCATCCGTCTGCACGACGAACACGTCGTAGAATGTGTCTTTCAAGCCTGCGGGTCGGAAGCGGTGGTACGCGATCGAGGAACCATCGGGAGACCATGACGGTCGGCCGCCGGACGCCGTGACGCGCTGACGGTCCGTGCCATCCCTTCTCGCAACGAAGATGCCCGAGCCGTTTCCGTTGCTAGACACAAACGCGATCCGCGAACTGTCGGGCGACCACGACGGCGTCGCAGCCGAGACATCCTCTCCTGTTATCCGAACGGGGTTCGTGCCGTCGGCGTTCATGACGAAAATGCCGTATTCCCCGCCGTATTCGGTCGGTCTCGCCGCATATGCGATGAATCGTCCGTCGGGGGACCAGGAGGGGTGGTTTTCCCACTCGGATCCATGCGTGAGCTGTCGCAGATCCGAGCCGTCCGGCCGGACGGAGTAGAGATCTTGGTGACCAAACCAGTCAGCCGGAAACACGATCCGGGTGTTGTCCAGATCCCCCTGGCCGCTCGCGATGGGCGCGGCAAGCGCCAGAGTGACGCAGGCGAGGACCAACGCGGATCTGGTGTGGACGGTCAAGGCTGAGCCTCACATCGGATCGTCTGTGAATCCATGGACGCAACCGCGTCCTATCCGGGGCGTCTGTTAGGGACCGCGTGTATAGCGGCGCGCCGTGCCGGCCGAGAACCACACTCCGATCAACACTCATGCAGATCGTGCGTTACGCTGCTCCCAGATGCTGACACCCGAGAACGCGTCCCGCAAGTTTAGGCCGATGTTCGCGGCGTTCGTTTGAGCGGTGGGTCGATCAGTGTCTTCACTCCACGGCGAGCCACGAAGCCGTTGGATGCGCGATGCCAGTCGTCCAAGGCGGGCCGCTTGGAGATACGTCCGCGGATCCCTATAGGGCATCGGTGAAGACGACGCCGAGAAAGCTGCGGCCGCGCAGAATGCCCTGCTATGAGCGGCTCTACAGGGCCTCTGCCGTCAGGGACGACTCCCCACTGACGAGGGCTTCAAAGGCGCAGCATGGAAGGGGAAGAACCGTGTAGGTCTGCATGAACACCGAGAGTTGCAGCATATGTCACGGCATCGACGCGAAGAATCTGCTCTGTCTCGCCCTGCGCGCAGCATGTTGTGAACTCCGCGCCGAAACCGACCTGGTGACCGCAGCAGGCGAAATCAGCATAGCGGACCAGGCATGGCGGATGCGCCGCGCACATCGTCCACGGCGCCCTATCCGCAGATGTCATGCCAGCGTCTACTCATCCCTCTCACGTGCCGACGACAGGCCGCGCGCGACCCCACCCATGAGCCACCCCTGCACGTGCAGCACGTGCTCGCACACCTCGCGGACGCTCCGACCGTTCCCGGCGGTATGTTCCGGCGACGGCTTCGCGTCCAAGTCGGCGTCGGTGAGTCCGATCAGTTCGCCGACCATCTCTGCGCGATGCATGAAGGCGCGCAGCAGCCACCACCGATACCAACTGCGTGAATACGGCTCGCCCGTGGTCGGATGCGTGTCGCCGGGATCGGTAGGCCGGGCGGCGCCGATGGACGCGCGGACAGCGGACAGCTCATGCCGATGGATCTCGCTGTGCTCCCCGAGGCGGTTGATGAAGTCGCCCACGTCCATGTCGGTCTCGGGATCGCGCGCCTCGTACAGCTCGTCTGGGAACTCCGGCGCCAGCGTGTCGATGCGGCGTAGCGCCTCGAACAGCGACGTCATCAGTTTCTCAGCGACGTTCCAGACTTCCTCGTTCCGGGGCGGTTCCATGCTCGGCCCTCGCGGACGGCCTACGGAAAGCTGAGCGCCCGTCGCGCCGCCGTCTTCAGCTTCGCGGGCGCCACGTCCTCGACCACGATGCTCTCACACCCGTTGAACTCCGCGAACTCCCGCAGCTTCTCCGCGAGGACGGGCCACAGCCGGTCGTAGTCGTCGAACCCGTCCTCGACCATGAGCCTGCGGAGCAGCAACGCCTTCGCCTTACGATCCGCCTTAGCATCCAGCCGCGCGATGAACCGGTCACCCCACAGGATCGGCAGGCAGAAGTAGCCCCACTTCCGCTTCGCCGCGGGGACGTAGCACTCGATCTTGTAGTCGAACCCGAAGAACGTCGCCAAGGACCCGCGGTCGATGGTCATGTTGTCGAACGGCGAGAGGATGTGCAGGCCGGTCGGGGCGGACTCGTCGGTGAGCGCCGAGTTCAGGTCGTCCGCGAACGCGACTAGAGGCTCGTCCTCCAGCCCCTCGACTTCGACCCGGACGACCTCGCCGTCGTCCACGAGTTGCGCGACGGCTGACGCGATCTGTAGGCCGCCCTGACCGCCCCACCGAGCGCGATCCGCGCGCGCGACGCCCCGGTTAGCGATCGACCGACGCATGAAGAACCGCGCCGCGTCCTCGGGCGTGGGCTCTTCGGTGTCGACATCTGCCGGCAGGACGCGTTCGCGCAGGTCGTAGAGGCGTTGGAAGTTCCGCCGCGACGACACCATCAGGTCGCCCGTGAGCCAAAGCGTCGTCAGGACGTGCTTAGCCGGCTTCCACCCCCACCAGTTCCCCGAGTGTTCGCCGCTGGTGTCCTTGAAGTCGCCCGAGCCCAACGGCCCCTCCGCGCGAATCCGGTCCACGACCTGTTCCACCAGGTCTGAGTGCTCCGCCATCCAGTCTCGGGTCTTGGGCCTGTCCGTTTCCACGCGCATTTTGGCCAGGTAGTAGCGATAGTCCGCCATCGGCACGTATGCAGCCGCGTGCGCCCAGTACTCGAACACCCGCCGGTCCTGTGCGAGCAACTCGTCGAGCATCTCCGGCTGGTAGTCGGGCTGACGCGCCCACAGGGTGTGATGGTGCGCCCGTTGGATGACCGCGATCGTGTCGATCTGCGTGTACCCGAAGCGCTCGATAGTCCGCGCGGCGGTCTCCTTGCCGGTGGCCCCGTTCTCTGTCCCGCCGAGCCCGTGCGTGCGGACGGCGATCCGCCGCGCCGTCTCCATTGAGATGCGTGTGGGCGATATGCGTGTGGGTGTCATGTCTGTGAGTGCTCCGATACCCGCCGCGCCACGCGCGCTGCCATCGCGATCTCCTCCGCGATCTCTTCCACCGAACGCAAGCCATCCACCTCGATGTCGCACGATTCCCGCGCCAGTCGAACACCGGCGATGTACGCGTCCCGATACACGTCCACGTAGGAGGACAGGAACCCGTACACGCGTCGCGCGTATCCGTCTGGCTGACGGGGCGCCTCGCCGTCCAGGTCGCGCAGGAGCCGTCGCGCGAGGGCGACCTCCATCGGCACGTCCACGAGAGCCACGAAGTCGATCGAGTCCGCGACATCGGGCCGCGCCCGCCCGAACGGCTCTTCCAACACGATGAACGATCCGGGTTCGATCCGATCGCCGTTCGGCGCGTCGATCGCCGAGCCCGCGTTCAGCGCCCGAAGATCGTCGCCGAGGCGCGGCGTGTGCCACGCGTCGGGGTCCGCGCCAGCGTCGAGCCATCCCCGCATGTCCTGTGGGTACGACGACACCGTGGCGTAATCGTCGAAATGCACGCAGAAGGCGCCGTCCAGACTCTCGGCCGTCGCCTTGGTGACCGCCGTCTTTCCGGCGCCCGAAGTCCCCGCGACGGCGATGATGTAGGAACCCGTCTCGTGGCTACTCATCAGACAGCCCTGGTGATTACTCTGTGGACGGCGCTATGTCGACTCGGTGAGCGTCCCGTAAGTCTCCGGCATGCGGTGCCGTGGCGCCAACGCCCGCCAGTCCCCAACCCACCACAACGGATCGCGGCTGTTCAGATCTACCTCGGCGGTGAACACTCCGTCTTCGCCGTCGCTCGACGCGAGCACCCGCCCCAACGGGTCCACGATGAGGCTGTTTCCGTCGAACACGGACGGGACCATGTACACCCCGTTGTCCCGCGCTCGCACGCGGAACATGTTCTCGCCCTGCACGCGTCCCTCGCGATCCTTGAACGTCGTCCCCCACGTGGGCGCGAAGATGATCTCCGCCCCCGCGAGCGCAAACGCCGTCTCCGCCTCGGGGAAGAAGTAGTCGTGGCATATCTGCATGGCGATCCTGCCGAAGTCCGTGTCGAACACGGGGTACGAATCGCCCGGTGTGATCCCCTGACGCCATTCCTCGCGCGGCAGGTGCACCTTGCGGTACTTCCCTGCGATGCGCCCGTCACGGTCTAACAGGACGGCAGTGTTGTACAGCCTGGGTCCATCGACCTCGTTGAAGCAGGCGACGACCCACAGGCCGTTGCGCTTCGCGGCCGCTCCGAGGCGTTCCGTCGCGGGGCCGGGGATGGGCTGCGCGCTCTGCCCGTAGTCCAGTCCCGTGCCGATGACGGTCATCCCCTCCGGCAGGCAGACGATGTCCGCGCCCATTTGCCCGGCGTCGTCGATGTGGCCGCAGTACAGCTCGATGTTGCGCTCGGGCGTGCTGTCGCGCGGACGGTAGTAGACGGTGGCTATCGTCACCGGGCGAGGGGCGGGCGCTTCCGTCTCGACAAGCCGCGCCACCTTCCACGTAACGCTGCCGCCCATGAGCCACTTCGCTTCGAGAGACACGCGCACGCCGTCCGCCTCTTCCGGCGCGACGAACACGTCTTCGAACCGCCCCGCGTCTCCATCCATCGCGAGGCCGTCGACGAACTCGCCCGCGGGGTGCAGGGCCTTGCCTTCAGCCAGCCAACCGACGCGCGCCAGCAGCGACCTAACCGGCGACGACACCCCCGACGCCTCGAACTCCACGGAGACTTTGTACGCCTGGCCGCCGCGGATGCTCGACACGGTCTGATCCACGCCGCCCACACCGTGCGGCTCGTTCGGCGAGGACATCACCAGCCCGTCGGCGGTGGAGCGTATGTCGCAGCAGGCGTTTTCCCAGGCCGGCGTCCAGATTTCCCAGTGAGAGGGGACGCCGCCGTCGCTCCGCGGTGGGAAGTCGCCGTTGACGAGAAGGTTGCCGGCCCCCATAAGGCCTCCTTGGGTCGCGCGTTTCGGTGGGACGTGGAGAACGTGTGGGAAGAATGTGGATAACTCGTCGGTAACTCGTTGAGATCCGCTGGCCGCACTAGATCAGCCCGTTGACGTATTCCTCGACGTTTGTGTACAGGTCGCCGTCACGGTCCTTCGCGGCGTCGGCCGGGTCGTTGGGATCGAGGCCGTGGAGCCGCTCCCAGTCGTCCGGCATCCCGTCGTGATCCGCGTCTGCGGGCGGTTCCGCGCCATTGTAACGCGGCCATCCGCCCACTTCCTGCTGCGAATCGATGATCGCTCCCGTGCGGTTCTCCACATCGCCTATCAACCGGTTATCCACATCGTCCCTACCCGGTGAAACGGCGCCAACGCTCGCGACGATGCGGCCGATGAGGCCGTCCGTGGATTCAATCGGGAGCCCCGACCCCTCGACCGGGGTATCCGTGAGAAACGCGTCCGGCCCTTCCCAAGGAACGAGGCGCTTGTCGCCGTACGGGATGAGGACGTTGTCGGCGATGTGGACGCGGGTTCCCTCGTGACATCGATCGTTGGAGCGTACGACCCTCGACGAGCTATCCACCCCAGCCTGATACACGTTCCCGACGATGTTGATGAGGCACGGCCCGCAACGCCGCTCGTGGTCGTTGATGTTGGCGCCCGAGCCGCCCCAGTTCACGACGAGGTTGTTCACGAACTCCGCGTGCGTGCCGCCCTTGAACAGCGGGTTCCGCGCGTTGTTGTGGATGAGCAGGTTGTGGTGGAGCGTGATCTTGCGGCTGTTGTCGCCGACGAGCACGCCCATGCCGTGCGGGCCCTTGGGATGCAGCGAGTCGTGCAGCGATTCGCTGATGACGCACCACTGCGCCGTGACGTGGTGCGGGGTGTACCAGGTCGTCAGCGTCTCGTCGACGGCCCAGGAGAGCGAGCAGTGGTCTATCAACACGTTGTACACACTGTCCCCATCGCCCGCGATGTCGATGGAATCGCGGTTTTCGGGGTCGGGTCCGACCTCGCCGTCCCCGACACGTACGCGCAGTCCACGGATAACTACATCGTGCGTGCCGATCCGCAACGACCCGCCCTTGATGCAGATGCCGTCGCCGGGAGCCGTCTGCCCCGCGATCGTGCAATACGGGGAGCGGATGCTCAGGTTGCGCGTTGTCTCGATCACGCCGCCCACGCGAAACACGACGATGCGGGGCCCTTCCGCCGCGAGGGCTTCCGCCAGGCTGCCCGGCCCCTCGGCGGCGAGCGATGTGACCTCAATGACGCGTCCGCCACGGCCACCGGGCGTGTTCGCGCCCCATCCCATCGCGCCGGGGAACGCCGGGATGCTCGCCGAGGGCGGCTCCTCGTGCGACGGGACGATCGTGCGTTGACCATAGGCGATGCGAACGCCCGCCCCCGCCACGAGCACCACCAACGCCGACATCAGAAGGACTCTACGCATGTTCATCGCCTCCAGTGCGACATAGCCTAGCTCAATCGTCCTTGGCGCTACGAGGAGGGGTCGATGTCGCTGTCTGAGCGGCCTCGCCCGTAGCCAGCTCTGCGGACGCGCTTTCCGGCGGGCGTCTTGCGGGCTGAGACCACTATCGATGTAGCCATCGACCCGCACCGGACGGGGCCCAGACGCCGGCTTGTCCGCCGACCGCACATTCTCCACCGTAGACCCATTGCAGGACGCGAACGGCGCTATTCCCGACGGGTCCAGTTGCTGAAACCGACCTGAACACTCCGTGTCCCGTCGGGGGTGTCCCATGACGCCCTGCCAACAGAGCACATGGTCGTTGTATCGAGTCTGCCCGCGTCCGCGCCTCGCCAGTGCGTTGCTGTGTTGCCCTGTCCCACAGCCGGCGTCGAGGATTCTCGCCCTGGCGCCAAGTTTAATGCGCCCGCGAGGGGCACGACATCATCCTCCGCCGACTTCGTGTACCACTGGTCGTTGTGTACAGCGGCGTGGTTGTCGAAGAAGGCCTGCCAGTAATCCGAAATGGTCACTCGGAGCGCGCGTATACTGAGGCATCAGCTGACGCCGGCATCATTCGCCTTCCTCTCTGCCGAGGACGAGCGCGATGTCCGCGAGAAGCCCGGGATAAGGAGACGCAATGGCGACAGACTCGCCGAAAACAGTTGCGCCTGAACGGCAGATCGTGCGCGCCGCGGGCGCCGGGGATGTCGAGCAGGTACAGGCGTTGCTCGACGCGGATGCCGCACTCGTGCACGCGCGCGGCCCCGGTGGCTCAACGGCGCTGCACTCGGCCGCGTGGAAGGGCAAGGCCGCCGTGGTGCGTCTGCTGTTGGAGGCCGGCGCCGATGTGAATGCCCACAACGAGAACACGCACTGGGGCACGACGCCGCTCCACGCCGCCGCGCACAGCAACCGGAAAGGCATCGCGGAACTGCTCATCGCGCACGGCGCCGACGTGAATGCCAGGAATCCCGACGGAGTCACCCCGCTCGGGACGACGCACGCCCACAATGCCACGTCGGCCGCGAAGCTGCTGCGTGAACACGGCGCGACGGAATAGCACGGAACGCGAACCCGTTGCGCATCGGTAATAGGGAGGATTCATGGCCGAAACGCAGAAGGTATTCACGCCGATCGAAGACGGGGACCTCGCCGAGGTGGAACGTCTCGTCAGGCGGGACAAAGGTCTGGTCGAGGTGCGGCGCACCCAGTCGGGCAAGGAAGGGCAGACGCCGCTCCAGGTCGCTGCGATGGGCGGCTCGCTCGATATAGTCCGGTTCCTGATCGAAAAGGGCGCGGAGGTCTACGCGCTCGCGGCGTGGACGTACCCTGCCGTGGAACACGCGCACTGGGCGAAGCAGTCGGATGTCGTGGACTTCTTCCTGGGCGACGTCGCCGACAAGGCGCTCGGGACGAACGGCCTGGGCATCGAGATCAACCTGGCCGCGCGCAACGGTTGGGCCGAGATCGTCGCGAAGCACATCGAACGCGACCCGCTTTCCGTGCATCGCCGGCGCGTCCTTGGAGACACGCCCCTGCACTGGTCGGCGCACAACGGCGACGCCGCGATCGTGCGCATGCTGCTTGAAGCCGGCGCGGACGCAGAGGCGGATGACACCGTGCTCTACGGCGGCAAGCCGCTGCATTGGGCCTCGGAACACGAACCCGAAACCGTGCGAGTCCTTCTCGACCACGGGGCCGACCCGAACAGCCGGAATGTCCTGCCCGGAGACTTCGAGGGCTTCACTCCGCTCATCATGTGCGCCAGCCAACAGAACGACTGCGCGGAGTGCGCGGAGGCCCTTCTCCATGCAGGCGCCGATCCATCCGCGAAGGATGCTAAGGGGCGGACGGCTCTCGACGTTGCCACAGAGGGCGGGCATGGCCGGGTTGAAGCGGCGATCCGAGCGCACGTGGGCGCGTGAACGTCGGGGGGCGTCAGGTCAGGTTGGTCGCCACGCGGGCATCCGAGTCGTCCAGATGCAGCTTACGGTAGGTACTGATCCAAGGCTCCCCTGCGGGCGTCGAAGCGGGGATGGTGTGTCCAGTCGGTCCCGTTGGCTTTCATCGCGTCGCGTATGTGCCGCCGCCTGTACAGGCTATCCAGGTTTTCGCGCGCCATCCTGTCGGGATCGAAGCGTCCTAGGATCACGCCGCGCATCTCCGCGGCCACGTTGGCGTGCGCCGGGTCACGCGACAGGTCGTTCCACTCGCCCGGATCGGCATCGAGGTCGAGGAGCTGATCCTCATCTCCGTGGATGTAGTTGTACTTGTAGCGCCCCTTGCGGGCCATGATGCACGGCATGCCCACGGCTTCGTGCGCCTGGGCGAAGACATAGCGATCCGGCGCGCCGTCTTCCGCCGCGGCAATCAGGCTGTGGCCGTCGTGTGGCAGCGCCGCGTCTTCTCCGGCCAACTCGCAGAAGGTCGGCAGAAGATCCAGGAGAGACACCGGAGCGTCGCAGACGGTCCCAGCCTTCCACCCGTCCGGGAAGCGCGCCAAGAGGGGGACGCGGCACGACCACTCGTAGAACGTGCGCTTCTGCACCATCTCCTTCTCGCAGAGCATGTCGCCGTGATCGCTGGCGAAGACGACCACCGTGTTGTCGGCGAGCCCAGTCTCGTCGAGCGTGTCGAGCAACGCGCCCACCTTGCGGTCCATGTACGTCACCAGCGCGTAGTAGGCCCGCCGCAGTCTGCGCAGCCCGTCCTCGTCGCGCAGGTTGACGCGTCGCGTGCCGTGGTAGGCGTTGAGATTACGGTCCAGCAGCGAATAGGTGTCGTCCAGGTTCGTCGGGAACTCCGGAGTATCGATCTCCGCCCCGTCATACAGATCCCAGTACTCCTGGGGAGGCAGGAACGGTTCGTGCGGGTGGTGGTACGAGGCGCAGAGCATGAAGGGCCCCGCCTCCGGCCTGCGCGCCTTCGAGCGCAGATACTCGACGGAGCGGAAGTGCGTTTCCTCGTCGTAGCTCAGGGCGTTGTGCCACACGCCCACGCGTACCGCCTCGCCTGTATACCCGCGTGCGTTGTACGAGGACCGATCTCCCATTACCTCTTCGCAGTCGCGCCCCTGCATCTCCTTGATGCGGATCCACTCCGGCTTCACCCAGTCGAAGTGGCACGAGTAGATGTCGGTGGTCAGGCGCCGCTGAAAGCCGTGCAACTGGTCGGGCCCAACGAAGTGCATCTTGCCCGAGAGAACGGTGTCGTAGCCCGCGTTGCTCAGGTAGTGCGCGAACGTCACCTGGTCCGCCGCCAATAGGGCCCCGTTGTCCCATGCGCCGATCTCCGAGGCATGCCGCCCCGTCATCATGCACGCGCGTCCTGGAGAGCAGAGCGGGAAAGGCGTGTAAGCCGAGTCGAAGCGTACGCCGTCCTCCGCGAGTCGCTCGAGATGCGGCGTCTGTACGACCGGATGTCCATAGACTCCCGTGAGGGCGGCGGTCATCTGGTCGGAGACGATTAGGAGGATGTTGGGCTGGTCGCTCATCGGTGCATGTCCTCCACTACGCGCGCCATGCGCTGGCGCAGCCGATTCGTCACTCGTCACGGACGCTGGTGGGGATCATAACATGTCCCGGCCCGGTCGGGCGCCGGGACGCCTATGTGGGATGCTCGTGGACTGTTGGCGCTCCCGCCGACTGGCTGGCGTCACCCGACCGGCGTTGGCGTCGTACGAAATACCACGCGGCTGATTAAGCTAGACTCTAAGCGACCCGGGCCGTCCTGACTGAGCGAAGGAGACAGCGCATGCAACCCGCCATCATGACCTACTGCCTGGAGAGCGTCCTGCCCGAGGGTGAGCGAGGTGTGGAGGACGTTCTGCGGCTGGCTGCGCGGGAAGGGATGGAATGCGTCGAGTTCTACGCCGGCCGGTGGGAAGTCGACGGCGACCGTCGCCGCGCTGCGGAATCGGTGCGGAAGCTCGCCGATGCTGCCGGGGTGCGGATGCCGGCATATGGCTCGGGCACCCGCCTGGGACACCTTGGCGAGCAGCGCGCGGCATGCCTGGACGAACTCAAGGCTGAAGTCGAGGCGTGCGTGATCCTGGGCGGAACGGTCGTCGCGTTCCCAATTGTGGACGCGCACCCGATCGCGCCGGATCGGCCGAACGCAACCGTAGGCGTCTACTTCGAACGCCTCCTGCCGGACCTCGTCGAGCAAGCTCAGGAGTTGGCCGATTTCGCCGCCGGGCACGGCGTGACCATCTCCGTCCTGAACCACTGCTTCGTCGTCTACCTGAGTTGGCATCAGAAGTGGCTGATCGAGCTCACCGGACGTGAGAATTGCGGAGCGTGCGCCGACCCGGGGAACTATCTCCACTACGGACATCAGGATGCCGTCGAAGCGTGCCAGGATGTTGCGAACGTGACGAAGTTCGTCCGCGCAGGCGATGTCGAGCGGACGCCCGTGGCCGACGTGAAGGCAGCGTTCGCCGATACGGGCGCGTTCGCGCCGTGGCGCGCCGCGTCGTTCGGGGAGGGGCTCATCGACCAGGAAGCGTGCTACCGCGCGCTGAAGGACGGCGGGTTCGACGGGGTCGTGTCGCTCAAGACCGCCGGCAGTTCGCCGGAAGGCCCGCTCGCGGCCGTTCGCCAATCGTGGGCGGCGCTCTGTGCGTTGCTGGAACGCGTCGGGTAGCGTGTAGCAGACGCCTCGTGACCTACGCCTCAGGCGTTGGGAACCACTGGTGCAGGTCTGCCCATCCCTCGACTACACCGGACATCCTCCGCATGGCGTCAAGATGGCGCCCGGCGGCGGCCGCAGAGGCTCGCATGTGATCGGCCGCCTGCAGGTCGCCGTCCCACGCTCCCCACCGACACATGCGACTGTGGTGGTAGAAGTGACCCATCGCCAGGATACTCACGTGGTCGTCCTCGCCGAGATGCCGCCCTGTCGCGTCCTCGTAGCCACGTAGGCAGGAGCCCCAGTCGAGCCCATAGTCGTGCTCGTCCGGGGAGCACAGCGCCAGCGCGCACCCGAGCTGCGCATGGTCGGGCCCCTGCCGACACATCTCAAAATCGAAGAATCCCACGAAGGCATCGCCATCCACTGACATGTTCCAGACGTCGTCGTGGAACAGCGTGGGACTGCCAGTTGTGAGCTCATCGGCGCGGCTTTCCACAAGGTCGAGCGAGGCGGTGAAGAAGGGCGTCTGGAAGGCCGGGAGGGTTTCCTGCACGCCTCGACACAGGGCGACATATCGCGCGATCACCCCGGCCAAATCCCTTCCCCAGGGTATGCACGCGAAGTCGGCGGGCGAGTACCCATCCGACGCCGGTGGCGCGTGCGTCGTCACGATGACCCCGAACGCGTGGCCGATGCGTTGGCTCAGTGTGCGAACGCCCGCCGCGTCCAGATCGCCCCACCCGAACCCGGAACCACGTAGGCAAGTCATGACGATCAGGTGGTCGCGCGACGCCAACACCTTGGGGACGTGTCCTGTCGACGCTAGCGCCTCCAGGCAGTACAACTCGTTCCGCCATCGATCACGGCCGCCGAAGTACTTGTAGACCACGGCCTCGCCGCCGCGTGTCCCGAACGTGGCGATGTTCGTGCCGCCTCTGTACTCGGGCTGGACGGCATCGACTGCGTATCCCGGATTCTCAGCGATAAGCGGGCCGATGGTCGCGTTGGCCCGGCGCTCTAGGTCCTGTCGCCACTCCATGTACGCACGGTTCGGCATTGCCGCTGGACTCCTGTAACGTCGGGCTGAGGGCGCTGGGGCGGAGAATCGACGGCGTTCCCGCTATGTGGTCGCCGCGCCGACTTGGGCCAGAACATCGTCATTGTGGCACGCGATGCCCTCGCCGGCGTACTCCGGCCAACAGCTTCCGCATCGGGAGCAGAGCGCTTCCTGGGTCGCGCCTTCGCGCATTTTCCGCGGCAGGTCCGGTTCCGAGATCAGCGGTCGGCACAGGCTGACAATCTGGGCCGTCCGTCCAGAGGCGACCGCTTGCATGGCGTCGAGCGTGGAGAACCCGTTCACAAGCGCGAGCGGATAATCGGGCCCGACCGCGCCACGGACCACCTCGGCCATGGGCAGGTAAGGGGCGTCGGCATCGCGCCGAATCGCCTCGGGCTCTCCGAGCGCGTGGCTGATTTCGACGCAGTCCACGCCACTTTCGGCACACTTCTTCGCCACCTCGGCGCCGTCGGCCACGTGGAACCCATGCTGGCCGCTGCCCGCGACGCCGAGCTTGATCCAGACCGGGTACGACTCCCCAACCTCGCGACGGACAGCCGAGATGATCTCGCCAAGGAACCGAGATTGACCGTCGGCATCGCCGCCCCATCTATCTTCCCGTAGGTTCGTCGACGGCGTGAGGAACTGGCTTACGAGATACCCGTGCGCTCCATGGATCTGCACGCCGTCCAGACCGGCTTCCTGCGCTCGTCCTGCGGCGCGTCCGAACGCGGACACGATGCGCCGGACATCCTCCTCTGACATCTCCCCAGCCTGAGCGCGATCGTGCGTCGCCACGCCGGAAGGCGAGAGAAGCTCGGGCGTCACGTCGGGATCGCAACTGGCCCCGCCATGGTTGATCTGCATCATGACGCTGGCGCCGGCTTCCTGCGCCGGGCGGATCGTCGTCCGCCAGTCCGCGATGACGGCGTCGTCGGCGATCGAGCACTGCTCCGGGTGGGGTTGGCCCGATCGCTCGACATAGGCGTGGCCTGTCACGATGAGTCCGACCTCGCCCTCCGCGAGCGCGCGGTAGAGGTCCGCCAACTGCGGCAGCGGGGCTCCCGTCTCAGGATGGCCCAGACGCTCGGCGGTGGCGGACCGCATGATGCGGTTGCGCAGGGACAACGAGCCGATGTCGATGGGGTCGAATAGGCCGGGCATCTTTCCTCTGCCTCCGTCACAGTTGCGCGTCCGCGCTCCAGGTCCAGACGTCCTCGGGCACACATATAGCGCCCGTGCGCGACCCTCGGGTCATTCCGGTTACGCAACGCGGATTCTGGGAGGGGCGTCGGGTCAGAGAAGGCGCGGCGCCAACCAGATGGCAAGAGCGATGATGCCGAGGACCGTCAGGAACGTCCATAGCAGCGTCGTCACGATGCCACGCGCGGTCAGGCCCTCAGGTCGCCAGAAGGTCGTCGAGACGTAGGCGATCCCAGCCACGAACAGCGCGAGGAAGCCGGGGCGGAAGAGCATCCGAGTCACCGGCTGCACCATCATCAGTAAACCCACCAACGCGACGCCCAGACAGAGACGCTCCAGACGCTGCCGCGTCTCGGCTGTCACCGCGCGCTTGGTTGACGTCGACGTCTTCATAGCGCTGCCCCGGTTTCGGGATGGAAGAGCAGCACGTGTTCCGGGCGGAAGGACAGGGCGACTTCTGCCCCTTCAGGTGGCGCGGCGGCGCGGGCGACGAGGCATCTTGTCGTGGCGTCAGATGATCCGCCCGACTCCATCCCAGCCTTCCCCTGCGAGGGGAAGGAGCCTGTCTCACCTCTGTCGGCATGCTCGGTCAGACGGACGTGCAAGAGCGTGTCACGCCCCGTCGGCTCCACGACTTCAACGACGCCCGGGAGCGCCGCCTCGCCCTCGCCACGAGACCCCAAGTCGACGTAGCGCGGACGTACCCCGACCGTCACGCTTTCGAGCTTGCCCCACTGCGCATCCACGCCGGCCGTGTGGAGCGGCTCGCCCAGGCGCATCTCCACCCCGCCTACGCGGAGCGCGCGGGCGCCGTCGCGCTCGCAGACTTCGGCCTCGAACAGATTGATGGGAGGCGTCCCGACGAACTCCGCGACGTACCGATCCGTCGGCCGGTGGAATATCTCCTCGGGCGTGCCCAGCTGCACGAGTTCCCCCTGGCGCATAACGCCGATGCGGTCGGAGATGGCGAGGCCCTCCGCCTGGTCGTGCGTGACAAAGAGTGTGGTTCGACCCACCGTGTCGTGCAGATGCTTGAGTTCGGCGCGCATCCGCGACCGCATGTGCGCGTCTAGCTGAGACAGGGGTTCATCGAACAGGAAGACGCGCGGCTCGCGGACGATGGCCTTGGCGATGGCAACGCGCTGGCCGTCCGCAGGATGCACCTGAGCCGGGCCGAGCGAAAGCAACGCCTCGATCCCGAGTAGCTCGGCGACCGCGTCGACGCGCTTGCGCGTCTCGGCCGCGCGTACGCCCTGCGCGCGGAGCGGGAACGCGATGTTCTCTCGAATGGTCATGTACGGGTACAGAGCGAAGAGCTGGAAGACCATCGCGATGTCGCGGTCGGCCGGCGCCAGGTCGGTCACGCGTTCTTCGCCCATGTACACGTCGCCCGCGGTGGGTTCCTCCAGGCCGGCTACCAGGCGTAGGGTGGTCGTCTTGCCGCAACCCGACGGGCCGAGGAGCGACAGGAACTCGCCGTCCTGTATATCGAGGTCCAGTTCCTTGAGCGCCTCGACATCGCCGAAGCGTTTGCTGATGCCCCTGAGTGAGATGCTGGCCATATCTACCGCCTCACCGCGCCGAAGGTCAGCCCGCGCAACAGGTACTTCTGTAGAGACATGGCGACGATTAGCACCGGGAGCACGTACAGGGTTTCGATCGCTGCCAATACGCCCCAGTCGACGCCCCGTTCGCCCTGCAACGTGCGCGCAAGCGCTACCGGGACTGTGCGAGTCCTGGGGCCGGTGAGCATGAGGGCGAAGAGGAACTCGTTCCACGTGAACAGCAGCGAAATGACCACGGTCCCCGCGACGCCCGCCTTCACCTGCGGCAGCGCGGTCTTGTAGAAGGCGCGGAACCGCGACGACCCGTCCACCTGCGCGGCCTCCTCGATTTCCGGCGGGATCTCGTCGAAGAAGCTCTTCATCATCCAGATGACGAACGGGAGATTGAACGCGGTGTAGAGCAGCACCATGCCGGTGTACGTGTCCATCAGGTGCAGGAGCTTGCTGAACATCAGGTAGATGGGGATGATCGCGGCGATCGCGGGAAGCATGCGCGTCGACAGGATCGAGAACATCACGAAGTCGCGATGGCGGAACGCGAACCGCGACACGGAGTACGCGCCCATCGTCCCGATCACCAACGCGAGCAGCACGCTCGTGAACGACAGGCCAAGGCTGTTCAGGAAGTAGCGCGTGAAGTTCGTGCTCTCGGCGCCTCCCTCCGCGGTGGCGCGTGAGAATACGCGCGCGAAGTTCTCCATCGTCGGCGTGAAGAGAAACTTCGGCGGCACGGCGAAGATGTCCAGGCGTGTCTTGAACGCCGTCAGCACGACCCAGAGGATCGGGAAGACGTAGATCGACGTTACCGCCAGGATCACGGCGATGCGGACGCCGTTCCGCGCGCGACTTCGGCGCATCAGGACGCCTCCTCACGCGCGACGTTTACGTCACGCATCGCGAGGCGCAGGTAGAAGTTGCTCAGGACGATCACGACGATGAGCATGAGGTACGCCAGGGCGGACGCCTTCCCCGTCTTGAAGTACTGGAATCCCAGGCGATACAGGGCGACGGACAGGGTCTCGGTCGCCGTGCCGGGGCCGCCCTGGGTCATGACCCAGATCGTGTCGAACAGCTTGAACGCCTCCATCGTCCGCAGGAGCACGGCCAGCATCAGCAGTGGCTTGATTTGGGGCAGGACGACGTTACGGAACGTAAGCCACCGGCCCGCGCGGTCGATCTGCGCCATCTCCAGGAGATGCTTGGGCACCGCGAGCAGACCCGAGAGCACGAGCAGCATCACGAACGGCGACCACATCCACGTGTCCGCGAGGATCACCGCGACCATCGCCGGGAACGGCCGCTCAAGCCAGGACACCTCGAAGCCGAAGAGCGTCTGCGTGAAGAAGCCGAGCACGCCGAACGTAGGGTCGTAGATGAACTTGAAGAAAGCTCCGACGGCGACGGGCGCCATCATCATCGGCGCGAGGAGGAGTGAGAGGACCACCTTACGGCCTCGGAATTCCTGATGGAGCAGCAGAGCAAGCCCGAAGCCGAGCACGAACTGCAGCCCGACCGCGCCCAACACGAACGCGCCCGTGGTGCCGAAGCGCGTCCAGATGTCGGGGTCGCCGAGAAGGCTGCCGTAGTTCCCGCCCCAGATGAGCTTCGGGTCGCGGGCGCGAAGGACGGAGTACCTGTAGAAGCTGAGGCCCAGGGACCAAAGCAGAGGAAACAGGAACAGGCCGACGAGGAGCACGCCCGTAGGCGCGAGCAGCCACGTGGGAAGCCTCCGGTCGAACATCCTGGCGAATGCCGACCGGGGCATCGAGGGTCGCGGCGGTGTGTCTTCAGACTCGCTCATGGATGCCGGTCTAGTCGTATTCGCCCCAGTCTTCCAAGATGGTCTCTTGGCGACGCGCGGCGTTGTCGAGCGCTTCCTTGGCGGTCTGGCTGCCGGTCACGGCCTTGTGGAACTCCTCCTGCTGCGCGGTGAGCAACTGGAAGAACTCCGGGTGCTTCCACACGTCCTGCTGGAGCGGCACCGCATCCGAGAAGGCGCGCGTCCACGGGCTAAGCGCCTTGAACTCGTCGCTACCGATAAGCGTCGTCGTCGCTGGCAGACCGCCGCCGCGCGCGAAGCGCAACTGCTGCTCGTCCTGGAACCACCACTTGATGTACGCCAGCACTTCCTTGACGTGCTTCGTCTTCGAGCCGACGACAAACGGCTGTCCGCCGAGGTTGTAGACGCGCTTCCCGTCATGTCCGGGCGGCACGACGACCATGAGCTTGTCCGCGACCTTCGAGACGGACGGATCGAACAACTGCGGCACGATGGCGATCCAGTTGCTCGCCATCGCGACGAGGCCCTGCGCCACGGCGTTGTTCACCGCGTCGAGGTCGTAGTTGGCGGCTCCGGCCGGCTGATACTTGAGCAGGTCTATGTGGTACTCCAGGGACTCGACGGCGGCGGGAGAGTTGAGGATGCCGTCCACGCGACGCGTGTCCCAGTCCCAGATACCACCGCCCCAGTTATAGAGGAGTTGGAGCCATGCCATCGTGCCGTAGTCGTACGTCTTGCTGTACGCCAAGGAGAGGCCGTAGAAGTCGTCGGCCAGTTCTTCGCCCGCAAGCATCTCGCCCTGGCTACGCGTGAAGAACTCCGCGTAGTCCCGCACCTGCGTCCACTCGACGGAGTTCCAGTCGTCAGCGGTCAGCGGCAGCGCGTGGCCGTATTTGGACTCGAATGCCGCGCGTTCGCCCTCGTGGCCGAACAGGTCCGCCCGTACGGTGAATCCTTGCACGTCCGCTTCCTGCGGGAATCCCCACCAGTTCTCCGTGCCGCCGGGATAAGCGCAGTACGCTCCCCGGAGTACCGGGTGGATGCTGTCGATGATCGCCTGCAGCTCGGGGTCAGCCGCGGCATGTTCGTTCATCTGGAGGATGTGCCCGGCGTCGGCAAATGCGCCGACCCACTGGCTGTCCGATACGAACAGGTCGTACGTGGGCGTGCCTGCCGCCAGCGCGGCGGCAAGCCGCTCGTAGTAGCTACCCCACGGCGCCGGGTCCACCTGTATCTCGACGGGGTAGCCCAGGGTCTCCTGCGCGTACGCGGTGAAGTCCTTGGATATCTCCGTCATCAGGCTGACAGGCCCCCAATCGGGGCCGGTCATGAGGAGCGTGACCTTGTCCTGAGCCGATGCCGTCACGACCACGCCGGCCAGGCACAGCGCCGTTAGCAGGCGCACACGAATCGACCTCATCATCCGTCATTTCCTTTCCGGGGCCTCTCCGGCGCGTGTGGCGCCGCGCTAGGCCACTCTCTCGGTAACCGGGTCGATGACGTACAGGCGGTCGGGAACGAACGAGACGTTCACGGTCTGCCCCGTCGCGAAGCGAGTCGAGTGGTCCGCCGCGATGGCCTTCATATGGTCGTCCCCCACGGCGAGGGTCACGAGGTCGTAGTCGCCGCACATCTCGACGGCGTACACATCGGCGGCGAATGAAACGACGTCCGGAGGCGCGGCGCTCCCTGCAGGCGTCACGGTCAGATCTTCCGGGCGTACACCTACCAGGCATACTCCCGCTGCGATGTCGCGGGTCTCCGTACGACATGCGAAGGCGGCTGTCTGCACTTCCCCAGCCGCGTCGATTTCGGCCTGGAGGAAGTTCATGGGCGGCTCCCCGACATACCGCGCGACGAACAGGCGCTTGGGCCGCAGATACACCTCCAGCGGCGGGTCGCACTGGACGATCGACCCTGCGCGCAGGACCGCCACACGGTCGGGCATCGTCATCGCTTCGAGCTGATCGGGCGTGGCGTAGATGAGCGTGCTTCCCATCTCGCGGTGCAGGCGCTTGAGTTCCGCGCGCATGTGCTCGCGCAGTTGGGCGTCCAGATGCGAGAGCGGCTCGTCGAACAGGTATACCTGCGCCTCTCGGACGATCGCGCGTCCTACGGCGACGCGCTGCATCTCGCCGCCGCTCAGTGTCTGCGGCGGACGACCCAGCGTGTGCGTGATGCCGAGAAGCTCTGCCGTGCGCTCCACGCGGCGCTTGATCTCGGTCTGTGGCACGCGACGTTCCTTGAGCGGATACGCCAGGTTCTCCCATACCGTCAGATGTGGGTAGAGGGCGTAGGTCTCGAAGACCATCGCGACATCGCGTTCGGCGGGGGGAAGGTGTGTCACGTCGCGGCCGCCGATCCACACCTCGCCACGATCCGGGCGCTCTACGCCCGCGATCGTGCGTAGCAGCGTCGTCTTACCCACGCCGGATGGGCCGAGCAGGCAGAAGAACTCCCCATCCT
This sequence comes from Candidatus Poribacteria bacterium, assembly GCA_018644665.1. GTDB lineage: Bacteria > Poribacteria > WGA-4E. The sequence goes on along the minus strand of JABGQA010000053.1, from coordinate 30,959 downwards.
CTACGCGAAGCTCGACGCCATCCAGGGCCTGGGTCGGCCCGAAGGCTTTCGCTACGTCTCGGAGGTGTACCTCAGCCACGCTCTGGGGCGTCCTTCGGGTTGGGCGCGGGTGGGTCATTGCGCCGTGGCGAACGCGCGGGATTATAGGCGCCAAGCCGCTATACGGTCAAGACGACCCGGGGCGTAGCCAGTCCCAACGCGGCTCGGCCCATCGAAGGCAGACGACGGCGGCCGTGCGCCGGTGACGCAGATGTAGCACCATGTCCCCGTATACGGCGCGATGCCATATGCTATGGCGGCCGTGGCAACGGGAGGACACTCATGCAGACTGCCCACCAAGGTGGGCGCGTTTCCCCGACACATGATGACGGCCGGGTCTACGGGCCGGGGCGCCTGGCGGGTACGCGCGACCACCGTATGCGCGCTGTTACTGGTGTTCGTGGCCGTGGGCAGCGTGCGCGCGGCGCCGTTGATCGGTGGCACGATCGCGTACATACAATCCGTCGGTCTGACGTACGAGATCTACATCGTGGAGGCCGGTTCCCGGAACCCGCGGCGTGTGTGGCGCGAGAACAACCCAGTCACCGGGGTCAAGCTGTCGCCGGACGGCAGGACAGTCGTCTTCGAATCCAGCCGCGAACGAGGCTTCTGGGACACGGAGCTGTACGTCGTTGACGTCGACGGGACGGAACACGCCCAGATAACGGACTTTGGTGGGGAGTCGGAGATCCCGTCGGGGCCGACATGGTCGCCGGACGGCAGCCGCCTTGCGTATGGATCGTATGCCATGCTGTCGGACGCTACGCTGACCGTGGCCACACGAGACGGCGCGGACCCTCGCGTTCTGCTACGGACGCCACCTTCACGCTTCGAGTATCTCGCGTGGTCGCCTCGTGGCGCCGCCATCGCGTACTACATGCCGACTGCGGGATTCGGTGCCCACATCATGCTCATCAGCGTAGCGTCAGGCGAGACGACATCCCTCACGAGTGAGGGCGGCATTTACATCGCATGGGCGCCCGACGGGACTCAGCTTGCCTTCGTGCGCGGGATGGGCGTTGGTCAGACCAGGGGCGTGTACGCGCTGAAGGCGCAGCCGGGCGCCGACGTTCGCCTCGTCACCCAGGCGGAGATGGACTCGTCGTCGCTCTCGTGGGTCGACGCGCGACACATCGCGTATCTCTCGGTGGCCGACTTCCAGAAGATCCACATCACGGACCTCGCGGGCAAGGCTCAGACGCCTCTGGATGTGGGAGCTACCGCGCGCCTCGTCGCGTTCGACTGGGTCGATCCCGCAAGAGCTGTAGAGCCTGGCGGGAAGGTGGCGACGACTCTTGGGAACCTGAAGGCCGGGGTGGACCTCCAGTAACCCACGCTACGGCAGAACAACGACCAAACGGACGGAGGCTAGACCAATGAACGGTCAGGCTCCAAAGCTCGGCGGCGGCACGCCACGGCGCGCCTTTCTGGCTGCCTACGCATTCACGGTCTTCGCGGTCCACGCGCCGGCCGCGTCAGCCACCGAACGGCCTCTGATCGTGTTCTGGCTGCTGGGCGATATGGCAGCGGACATCTACGTCATGGACGAAGACGGCGGCAGACTCGAGGACCTCACACGCATGCCCCGGGCGCTCAACCAGTGGCCGGCGCCGTCTCCAGATGGGAAGCAGATCGCCTTCACGTCTCGGCGAGACGGTGATCGAGCCATCTACACAATGGACACCGACGGCGACGACGTCACCCGTATTGGCCAGGGAGGTCAGGCGTCGTGGTCTCCCGACGGGGAACAGCTTGTCTTCGTGCGCGGGCGAGGACCGGGAAACGGGGCCGACCTGTTCATCATGGACCGGAACGGAAGGGAAACTCGTGGGCTGACCGACCGCGCCACGCTCGATGCGGACCCAGCGTGGTCGCCAGACGGGAGGCGCATTGCCTTCGTCCACTACGGTGTGGGGTCGAGCATCCATGTGATCGGCACGGACGGCCGTGACGAGAGGACGCTGCCCGGCCCTCCCGCACGGGACGCTGCCCCGGCATGGTCGCCTGACGGAACTAGGATTGGGTTTACCAGGTTCGGCGACCGTAGCGCGGACATCTATACCATGTCCGCTGCGGGCAGGTCCGTGCGAGGAATAACGGACACCCCGGACGCGGACGAAATGCAACCCTCGTGGTCGCCGGACGGGCGACGCCTCCTGTTTGCGAGCAACGCCGAGAACCGGGAACGCGGCGCCGGAGCCGACGTCTACGTCATGGACGCCGATCGCGGCGAAGGAGTACGTCTGCTGGCTCACAACGGGTATGCCCTAGATCCTCGCTGGATCTACGAGCGGACGATGGCGGTCAGCCCGGTTGGGCTGAGCATGCGCATGTGGGGTTGGCTGAAGGTGTTGGGCGCGCCATAGGCGCCATCTGGCATATGCGTGAGACTTGCCACGGGCGGCCGCGTGCGACGCCTCCCACGTCGACGAACGGCCGGAAGCGCCCTCGGCTGCATCGCATTGACCGGTCCCATTTCGAGATGCTAATATCGGCCCTCGGCACGAGTGCGCCCTCTCAAGGCGCGCGAAGGCGCACGACGCCTACAGGGATAACGGTTGGTGGTTACGCGTGGGGAGTCTCCTGTGTCTGCTGAATCGCGGGACGTTTACGACATCACCATAATTGGCGGCGGGCCCGTCGGTCTGTTCGGGGCGTTCTATGCCGGCGTGCGCGAGTGCAAAACGAAGATCATCGACAGCCTGTCGGAGCTCGGCGGCCAACTGACCGCGCTCTATCCCGAGAAGTTCATCTTCGACATGCCCGGCTTCCCGAAGGTGCGCGCCAAGGATCTCGTACGCGTGATGGTCGACCAGGGCACCTGGAAAGACCCGACCGTCTGCCTCGAAGAGCAGACGCGGACCCTCGAGTACAACGAGGAAGACGGAGTCTACACGGTCACGACGAGCAAGGGCCCGCACTACACGAAGACGATCGTAATCGCCGCGGGCATCGGCTCACTCCAGCCGACGCGCCTGGCCGTCCCCGGCGTTGTCGAACTCGACGGGCACGGCATCCATTATGTGATCCGCGACCTCGAGGATTTCCGCGGCAAAGATGTCGTGATCGTCGGGGGCGGTGACTCCGCGATCGACTGGACGTTGCACGTCGCCCCCATCGCGAACAGCCTGCGCGTCGTCCACCGACGCGATGTGTTCCGCGCGCATGAGGGCAGCGTGAAGGAGGCGATGGGCCTCCCGGTCGATTTCCTGCTGTGGTACGTGGTCGAGGAGGCGCATGGCACGGACCACCTCGAAGCGGTGACCATCCGCAACACGAAGACCAAGGAAACGAAGACGATCGAGGCGCAGGAGCTTATCGTCTGCATCGGGTTCAAGTCGGACATCGGCCCGCTGAACGACTGGGGACTGGAGCTGCAGAAGAACAGCATCCTCGTCGACCGGCACATGGAGACGAACCGACCCGGCGTGTTCGCCGCCGGTGACGTCGCGGCTTACGACGGCAAGATCAAGCTCATCGCGACCGGCGTCGGGGAAGCGTGCACGGCCGTCAACTACGCCAAAAACATGATCGACCCGACCTCCAAGCTGTTCCCCGGTCACAGCAGTGACATGGACATCCGATAGACGGAGACGGCTTCCCAGCCCGAATTCCTAACCCGGAAGACTCCTTCCCATGTCGGCGCCACTACGCTTCCGCGAGGACGGCACGTTCACGATCGTACAGTTCACGGATATGCACTGGCATAACGGTGAGCCGGAAGACCAGCGCACGCGGGCGCTCATCGCGCGGACGCTAGACGCCGAGGAGCCGGACCTCGTGGCGCTCACGGGAGACGTCATCGCCGGGGGCGGCTGTGACGATCCCGCGCAGTCGTATCTCGACGCAGTGGCCCCCATCGAGGAGCGCGGCGTGTCGTGGGCGGCGACCTTCGGGAACCACGATGACGAGGGGTCCGTGGATCGTGAGGGCCTGATGGCGGCGCAGATGTCGTGCGCGCACTGCCTGTCCCAGCCGGGACCGGAGGAGGTGTCCGGCGTAGGCAACTACGCGCTGCCGGTTCTCTCCGCGAACGACTCGCGCGCAGGCGCGGTCCTGTACTTCATCGATACGAACAGCTATGCCGAGACGGATGTCGGCGGCTACGGATGGGTCCGGCGGGACCAGATCGCCTGGTGGCTCGACACCGCACAGAAGGCGCACGAGAACGCGGTCGACGACGCCCCGGCGCTGGCGTTCTTCCACATCCCTGTCCCCGAATACGACGAAGTGTGGGACCTACATCCTTGCCACGGCGTCAAATACGAAGCCGTCTGTCCGCCGCGCATCAACACGGGTCTGTTCGCCGCGTTCCACGAGTTCGGCGACGTCGTCGGGACGTTCGTGGGGCACGATCACGTGAACGACTACGTGGGCGAACTGCACGGCATCCGGTTGTGCTATGGGCGTGGGTCCGGCTTCAACACCTATGGCCGTGATGGCTTCCCGCGCGGGGCGCGCGTGATACGACTCACCGAAGGACAACGCGAGTTCGAGACGTGGATGCGGCTCGAGGACGACGTGAAGGTCGAAGAACAGCCCCTCCACGAGCCGTGCGGGCGTGTGCTCAGCGCATAGCCGCGCGGTCAGAGCAGGCTGTCGATCTTACGCGCGAGGTCGAAGTCCTTCGCCGTCAGACCGCCCGCGTCGTGCGTGGTCAGCGTCACGGTGCGGTAGACGTTGTGGATCTCTGGGTGATGGTCCGCCTGCTCGGCGAAGTACGCCACCGCGTTCAGGAAGAGCATCGCATGCCGGAAGTCGTCGCACATCACGCGACGGCTCAGCGCGTCGCCGTTCCGAGTCCATCGGGGTAGCGCGCTCAGCCCCCGCTCGATCCCCTCCTCGCTGAGTCTTTCAGGCATCGGTGGTATCCTTCCCTTCCGTCGTCGCCGTTCGCGCGTCGGCCCGACACACGACATCAGAGCGAAGGGCGCACATGCTTGGGACTGTGTTCCGATCGGTAGAGTTGCTCGGTTTGGGCGTCTGGGTCGGGAGCATCCTGTTCTTCTCGTTCGTCGTCGCGCCTACCGCGTTCCGAGCGCTCGACCCGCAGCACGCCGGGCTGTTCATTCGCGGCGTGTTCCCACGGTACTACCTTTTCGGAATCATCTGCGGGGCGATCACGTTGGCGGCGGGCGTCGCGGTTCGCGCCGTGCGCCAGGAGTGGGCGGGACGCTCCGCCGTCACGCTGGCCATCGTCGGCGCGATGTTCCTGACGACCGTGTACGCGCGGCAGGGACTCATGCCGGTCATCGAACAGCGTCGGGACGCCCGCGCCGCCGCGGAGGAAGGGACCGAAGCCTACGAGACGGCGCACCGCGCATTCCGCGCCGGTCACCGCGCGTCCGTGATTCTGAACCTGGCCGTGCTCCTGCTGGGAATCGTCGTGTTCCTCCTTCTCCCGGCGGTACGCCGCTCCTCCTAGTGGCGTCCCGTCGTGCGATTTCGCTGTGCCACCGGCGTGGCTTCGCCTGACGTTGGGTTATGTTCGGTCAGGGACTTGGGTCGACTGGCGCCGCCCACAGCGGAACCCTATAAGACTGTCGGCAACGAGGAGGTCGTCGATGTCATTGCCTCCCCTACGCGCGGGCGGCCCCGATCGTGGTCGGCCTCAGTACCTGTCTCTTGCCGTGTCGCAGAGGGCGCCAACTGTCGGCGTGACCAATGAGGAAAAGACGATGGACAAGCTGGAGCGCGTCGAATCTGCGTGGAGGGCGTTCGCGCGCCTGAGGATCCTCTGCGTGTTCGCTCTAGTGGTTGGCGTCGCCGCGCAGGCTGCGGCCGACGAGACGTTCGAGCGTCGCACGGAGTGGGAGCATCGATGGGCGCTTCTCGGGACCAACATGCTGGTCGACGACAGGGCCACTAAGGCTGGGGAGATCGTCGAGCGCGCTGCCGCGGCCGGTTACACGGGCGTCGTGTTCGCGGATTCCAAGACGACCACGTGGTTCAATCCAGACTTCAGCATGCCCAAGTGGGAGCGGAACGCCACGCATCTGCGCGAGAAGGCGCGCAGACTCGGATTGGGCTTCTGGGTGCATGTAATGCCGTTCGGTTCGGCGGGCGGAATCCTGTCGCACGATGTCAACCTTGCCACCGGCTACCCGGTGAGGAACGCCAGACTGCAGGCGAAGAACGGCCGGCTCGTGCCGGTGCGCTCGGCGTCGATTCCGAACGCGTCGTTCGAGGCACATGATGGTTCTCGCTTCGACGGATGGTTCCACGATGACCCGGGTCTTGGGTCGTTTGTCGACACGGACGTGGTGAAGGACGGCGCGACATCCATCCGGTTCGAAGGCACGCGTGACGCCAACGAGTATGGACACGCGCGGGTATCTCAGACGATACAGGTGGAGCCGTATCAGCAGTACCGCGTTCGCGTGTGGATGAGGTCCGCGGACCTTTCTGGTTGGTTCGCCGTGATGGTGAAAGGCATCGGCCAGGACCGGGATCTGCAGACGCTCTCGGAAACGCTGCGGAGCCATACGACGGAGTGGACTGAATATGTCACGACCTTCAACAGCGTGGATTTCCACGAAGTGAAGCTCTACGCGGGGATCTGGGGAGGGACGGGCGGAAAGCTCTGGCTAGATACCCTCAGCATCGAGCCAGTTCCAACGCTGAATGTGCTGCGACGAGAGACTTTGCCGCTCGTGGTGGCTGCGGAAGACGGGCACCCGTACCAGGAGGGCAGGGACTACCGTCCTGTCCGTGACCCGAAGCTTGGCCGAAGCGCGTGGATCGGCTCCTACGATTCTCTCCACGCTCCGCCGACCATTGAACTCAGCGACGATACGCGCATTCGGGAGGGTGAACTCGTCACGCTGTCGTGCTACCACGCGCTCCTGATGCCGGGAGAACAGATCACGGCCAGCATGGCGGACCCGAAGGTATATGACATCTGTGCGGCCCAGGTGCGGAATGCGCAGCTCCTGCTGGAGCCTGACGGCTACTTCCTCGGCCATGATGAGATACGCACGGGAGGGTGGGAGCCCGACGCCACGAATCGCTTCAGCACCTCAGGGGAGCTGTTCGCACACAACATCGGACGCTGTTACGAGATCGCGGTCGACGAAGGGCATGCGCGCCCGGTATGCGTGTGGAGCGACATGTTCGATCCACACCACAATGCCCACGCGAACTACTACATGGTCAACAACGACCTGTCGGGATCGTGGGAGGGAATGCCTCGGGATCTGATCGTTGTCGAATGGCTGCCGCAGCGGGAAAGCGTTGAGTTCTTCGCCGGACGGGGTCACAGGCAGATCGTCGCAGGCTATTACGATGAGGATGTGGCTCAGAACTACGAGGCGTGGATGGCGGCCATCCAGGGGAGCGATGGCGTAATCGGGACCATGTACTGCACGTGGCGCGATGGTTGGGAAGACCTAGAGCGATACGCCGAGGTGTGGTGGGGCGGGGAGAAGCGTCGGTAGCTCCTACAGGACGTCCTTAGCAGGCGGGGCGCGTGACTGTCGCACGGCATGGGCCGCGCGCACGCCGTCACCGGGCGTGTCCGCCGCTATGGCGTGCGCTGTACCCCTCGATGGGGTGCCCGCGGACCGCTGGGCCGAGGGACGCGACGAGCGTGCTGACAGGTTCTCCTGTCGGCGGTATGATCGGTACGCGGGAACGACTCCAGGCAGCCTCGTAGCGCTGTACCCGCTGCGGAACGCGATTCGACGGCCCCCGACGGTAGGGACATGACGCCAAACCCTCCCACTAGACAAGGTCGTTTTCCCCTCCACGGCATCGTCGGGCTCTGCCTCCTGATCGGCACGCTCGCCTGCTCGATTTACGACCACTACAACCCCGGCGCCTCCTCGATCGCGCACCGCGTTAGCAACGTGACAACGGCGCTCTGTTGGTGGGGGTACTTGCTCTTCGTCGACGCGTGGATAGCTCGCCTCAAGGGTGGGTCGCTGCTGACCACGCGGCGCAGCGAGTTCTGGGTGCAGGTACCGCTGTCGATCATCGTGTGGATCGTCTTCGAGATCTACAACTTCCACATGCGGAACTGGCACTACGAGGGCATCTCGGTACACCGTGCCGCGCGCATGTTCGGAGCTATGGCGGCGTTCGCGACCGTGCTGCCCGGCGTGTTGTCGACTGCCGAGTGGCTCGAGGCCGTGGGATTCTGTCGGCGGCTCCGGGCGCCGGTGATTCAGGCGAGTTCAAAGGCGGCGTACACGTGCGTCTTTCTGGGTATCTTCTGCCTGACGTTCCCCCTGATGATGCCGCGTGAGATCGCGAAGTACCTGTTCGCGCTCGTGTGGATGGGGTTCGTGTTCCTGCTGGACCCCCTGAACCACGCGAGCGGCGCGCCGTCGCTCTTCGGCGATCTCGCGAAGGGTCAGCTACAGAGGTCGGCGTGCCTCTTCGCCGCAGGCATGCTGTGCGGGTTCTGGTGGGAGTCGTGGAACTACCTGGCCGCGACGAAGTGGGTCTACGACGCTCCGTTCACGCCGGGGATAAGCATCTTCGAGATGCCTCTGGCGGGTTTCATCGGCTTCGGGCCGTTCGCGTGGGAGCTGTTCGCGATGTATCACTTCGCGCGCGTGGTGCTCGGGATCGAGGAGGGCGGGGACGAGCCGTCGGCCGGGGAGGCCTGACGCGGTTGACCCGGTAGTGCTAGACGCCCGTCATCTGCCACGGCGCCATCCTGACGTTAGGATGCAGCGCTCGTCGCCGCGACGACCTCCCAGCCGCGCTTCCCGTCCCGCTTGTAGGCACGCCGACCGTCCCCACACGCTGTCATCCCGAGGAGCGTTGCGACACGGTCGGGCGCGCTTCGCGGCGGTCGGCTCGGCAGTGGCAAGGCACGCCCGTTAGGCCAATGGCATCCCTAAGAGAATGCCGACGCGCGTGTGGCTCGTCAGTAGTCGCGAGGCAGGGACGTGATTGGGTCGATAATCCTCGCCTGCGGCTCGGAATGACAGTTGCCGGGCGTTGGTTTTGGCTGGTGGACAGGACCGGGCCGCCTGTTCTCGGGGTTCATGCACCAGCCCTCGTGGCCGCTGCCGGGCGTTGGAAAAGGGACATGCCATCGGATACACTTCACCGCACAAGTGCAGGTATCACCCGCATTTGGGGCGTATCCGCTTTCTCTTTCCGCGAGGGATTCCACGGTGAGCGATCACGGGAAATGGACGGTCGTCGACGGTGGCGTATCGGCAGCGCGGGGGTTCTCATCCGCCGGAGTCGAAGCGCGCCTTCGTTATCGTGACCGCCCGGACCTCGGGATCATCCGCTGCTCGGAACGGGCCGCCGTCGCGGGAGTGTTCACCAAGAACCGGTTCGCCTCACCGACCATTCAGCACGACCGTGAACAGATTGAGCGCTCTGGCGGGTACGCGCGGGCGATCGTCGTGAACGCCGGGAACGCGAACGCCGCTACCGGCGCCGCGGGCCTCGAAGACGCGCGCGCGATGACGGACGCGACCGCTGCTGGACTCGGCATCCCCGCCGAGGAGGCCCTTGTGTCGTCCACGGGCGTCATCGGGGAGCCGTTGCCGATGGACGCGGTGGGCGCCGGGATTGACGCGGCTGTCGCCGCGTTGGACGGCGGAGGTAACGGCGACTTTCCTCGCTGCATCATGACGACCGACACGGCGCGCAAGGAAGCCGCCGTCGAGTTGACGATCAACGGCGAGGCGGTTCGCGTCGGAGGATGCTGCAAGGGCTCCGGCATGATCGCGCCGAACATGGCGACCATGCTCGCGTTCGTCACCACGGACGCCGCCATCGAGCCGACGCTCCTACAACAGATGCTGCGTCGCGCGGTCGCCCGGACGTTCAACCGGATTAGCGTCGACGGCGACGAAAGCACGAACGACACCGTCTTTCTGATGGCGTCCGGCCTCTCCCAGCCTGTCGAGACGCACACCGAAGCAGGGAGACGGTTCGAGGAAGCGCTCGAAGAGGTCTGCCGAGAACTCGCGAAGAAGATCGCAAGGGACGGCGAAGGAGCCACGCGGCTGATCGAGGTCCAGGTCACCGGGGCGAAGGACGAGGCGGACGCGGAACGCGCGGCCGCCGCGGTCGCGGAGTCGAATCTCGTCAAGACGGCGGTGTACGGCGAGGACGCGAACTGGGGGCGTATCGCGTGCGCCCTCGGATACTCCGGGTCGGAGTTCGCGCAGGAGAACGTCGCGATTGGGATCGGCGACGTGCGTCTCGTTGAGGGCGGCGTCCGCGTGGAATACTCCGAGGAGGACGCCACGGCGCAACTCAAGGCTGACCCCGTCCACATCGCCATCGACCTCGGGGCGGGCGCCGGAGAAGCGACCTTCTGGTCGTGCGACCTCACCGAGGGATACATCGAAGAGAACGCGTCTTACCGCTCGTAGGCGACCCTCCGTGTGCCGCCGAGGAGCAAGGAACCGATGATGCCCACCGACATCGAGTCACTGCATACACGCGCCGAGATCCTCACCGAAGCGCTGCCGTATATCCGTGAGTTCTACGGCAAGACGATCGTCGTCAAATACGGCGGCCACGCGATGGTGGACGACGCGCTCAAGAGCGACGTCATGTCCGACCTCATCCTGATGAAATACGTCGGGATGAAGCCGGTGCTCGTCCACGGGGGTGGGCCGCAGATCAGCGGGCTGCTGGAGCGCGTGGGGAAGAAGTCGGAGTTCGTGAACGGGCTCCGCGTCACGGACGAGGACACGGCGCTGTTGGCGGAGATGGCGCTGGTCGGCAGCGTGAACAAAGACATCGTTGGCATGCTGAACCAACTCGGCGCGAGCGCTGTAGGACTCAGCGGGAAAGACGCGAACCTCATCCAAGCGCGGAAGCACTACGCCGTCGTGCAGAACGGAGACGATGAATCGTCGGAGGTGGACATCGGCTTCGTCGGGGAGATCACCCAGGTGAACCCGCACATCATCCAGGTGCTGGAATCGCAGGGCTTCATCCCGGTGATCGCCGGGACCGGCGTTGGCAAGGACGGCGAGACGTACAACATCAACGCCGACACCACGGCCGGCGAGATCGCCGCAGCCCTGAGCGCGGCCAAGCTCATCCTACTGAGCGACATCCGCGGCGTGCTCCGCGACAAGGACGACCCCGATTCCCTCATCTCTTCGATCCGCGCGGCCGATATTCCGCGCCTGCGGGAAGAGGGCGTCTTCAGTGCGGGGATGATCCCGAAAATCCAGGCGTGCTCCACGGCGCTGCGCGGAGGCGTCCGCAAGGCGCACATCATCGATGGGCGCATACCACACTCGCTGCTGCACGAGGTGTTCACCGACGGGGGCATCGGCACACAGCTTACGAACGACTGACCCAGAGGCGCCTAACCGGGTAGGGCAAAGCTCCATGACCAACGCATCGATCAAGGCCGAGGCCACCAAGTACATCATCAACACGTATGGCGAGGCTCGGGCCCTCGCGTTCGTCCGCGGCGAAGGGGCATACGTGTGGGACGCCGACGGCGCGCGCTACCTGGACTTCCTCGGCGGCATCGCGGTGAACGCCTTGGGACATTGCCACCCGGCCGTCGTCGACGCGATCACGGAGCAGGCGAAGACGCTCATCCACTGCTCGAACCTGTACTACATCGAGCCGCAAGTGCGCCTGGCGAAGCTGCTGGTCGAGAACTCGTTCGCGGATCAGTGCTTCTTCTGCAACAGCGGCGCCGAGGCGAACGAGTCCGCGATTAAGCTGGCGCGCAAGTACGCGCAGGATCAGGGGCATTCGGGCAAGTACGAAATCGTCACGATGGACCAGTCGTTCCACGGCCGCACGATGGCGACGATCACAGCGACGGCGCAGCCACGCTACCACGTCGGTTTCGAGCCGATGCTCGAGGGGTTCTCCTACGTCCCGTACAACGACCTCGACGCTACGCGCGCGGCCGTGAGCGACAAGACGTGCGCGATACTCGTGGAGCCGATCCAGTCGGAAGGCGGAGTGAACGTCGCCGAGGACGGCTACCTCGAAGGCCTGCGGGAGATCGCCGACGCGAACGACGCCCTGCTGATCTACGACGAAGTGCAGACGGCCATGGGTCGGCTCGGAACTCTTTGGGGGTACGAGTCATTCGGAGTGGTCCCCGACGTCGTTACAATGGCGAAGGCGCTGGGTGGAGGCGCTCCCATCGGCGCGCTCTTGACGACCGAGGCGATCGCGCAGAGCCTCGGGCCGGGGACGCACGCGTCGACGTTCGGTGGGAACCCGCTCGTAAGCGCCGCCGCTCACGCGACGCTGAAGACGATCCTGGACGAGGACATCCCGTCGCACGTGGCCGAGATCGGCGCCTATCTGGAAGAGGCGATGCTCGGCCTGCGCGATGAGTTCGACTGCATCACGCAGGTGCGCGGCCGAGGGCTTCTCCGAGGGCTTGAGGTGAGCATCGACGGAAACCCGGTCGCGGCGAAGTGCATCGAGAACGGGCTCATCACGATATGCACGAACAACAACGTCCTGCGGTTCCTGCCCCCGCTGAACATCGAGAAGGCGCACGTGGACGAGGCGGTCGAGATCGTCCGCAAGTCTCTCCGAGAAGCCGCATGAAGCACTTGGCGCTCCTGGCGTCGCTGGTCGCGCTTCTGTCGACGGGGGTCTCAGCGTCCTTCGCGGCCCCGTCCGACGATGTCGCCCTGTCGCGGGAGAACGCGCTCGTCCGCGCCATAGAGCGCGCCAGCCCGGCCGTCGTGAACATCAACTCGACGCGCATCCGGCGACAGCGGGTGGTCGACTTCTGGAACTGGTTCGAACCTCGGACGCGGACCCGCGAGCGGCGCTACCAGAGCCTCGGCTCCGGCGCCATCTTCAACGCTGGCGAGGGGTACGTGCTGACGAATCAGCACGTCGTCCAGAACGCGGACGAGATCGAGGTGCGCCTGCAAGACGGACGCGAATTCCAGGCGGAGGTGGTCGGCGCGGATCGATTCTCGGACCTCGCCGTGCTGAGGATCGACGGCGAAGACCTGCCGCAGGTAGAACTCGGTCGGTCGGACGATCTGCGCATCGGCGAGTGGGCGATCGCCATCGGGAACCCATTCGGCCAACTGGTCAGAGATCGGAAACCGACCGTGACTGTTGGCGTCATCAGCGCGACGGATCGCGCCGTGACTGTCGGCGAGCGTACGTATTCCAACCTCATCCAGACGGACGCCTCCGTGAACCCGGGGAACAGCGGCGGCCCGTTGGTCAACGCCGCCGGTCAGGTCATCGGTGTCAACACGTTCATTTTCACGGAGAGCGGCGGGTCGCACGGTGTCAACTTCGCCATAGGGATCGGCACGGCGCAGAAGATCATGGCGCAGTTGATCGTCAACGGGCGGGTGATCGAGCCGTGGACCGGCATGCAGTACGCCGATCGCGACGACGAAGAGCCGGGCGTCGTCGTGACGTACGTGCAGCCCGACGGTCCCGCGGACAAGGCTGGTTTGCGAGCGGACGACATGATCGCCGACATCGACGGGCAGAAGGTATACAGCGCGCGCGACACGCGCGCCGTCATCCGGCTGGTTCCTCATGGGAACGCGCTGCGGGTGTCGTACGTCCGAGGATCGCGAACCCGGGACGCCAAGCTTGTTGCGGACACGTCGCCGGAACTCTACTCTTTCTACGGGGCGTACGTCCGCGATGCATCGGAGCCCGCGGGGGCGGCAGTCGAGCGTGTCCAGCGTCGGACGGTATTCGACCATGTCCTGCAGCCGGACGACATCATCTACCGCATTGCCAACGTGCGCATCGGCGAGGCGGCCGATCTGCAAGCGATCGCGAATCAGATAGACCCGGGCAAGAACATCCGGCTGTATTTCTACCGGCACGGTCAGGCGCACTACTACGACTTCTCGATCTGAGGAGTGTCCCACGGCTAGGGAGGGCGACGGCGATGAAGCTCGTATACGTGATTCTCGGCGCCTTCGTGGTCGTCATCGGCCTGTGGGCCGGGTTCGTCCTCCCGGGGATGGACGAGGGCGCGTCTACAGGCGCGCCACCCGAGTCGGTGTTGTTCAATGAGGCGCACACCGTAGCGAAGCTGCGGGTCGTGCAGGCCCGGGACGGCGGCGATTGGGATCTTGCTATCCAGGCGTACACGGCCGCCCTCGCGATCCGTCCCGAGAACGCGGAGGCGCAAAACGACCTCGGCGCCTGTTACTATCACAAGGCGTTGAGACAGTTGGGCGATCCCGTCGAGGAGGATCTGCGAGGCTACAGTCACGATCCAACGGACGCCATCACCTACATCAGCGAGAAGCTCGCCGCGGGTGGCAAGTTCACGTGGGACATCACCGACGACGTGCTCCTCCTCCTCGAGGACTACCTGGATGGCCGTGGCGACCTCATCTACGCGCGCACGCCGGTCGGCATGGACCATCGCGTTACCCTCATCGGCGGGCAGACCGTGCCGTCGATGAAGCTGGCGGAGGCGCACCTGCGGCGCTCGATGGACCTCAAACCGGACTATGCCCCGGCATACCGCAACGTTGGGGCGATGTACGTGACACAAGGGCGCGTGAAAGCCGGGACATACATCCTAGACCAGGCCCTACGGTTGGAGCCGGGCGACGGCGAACTGGCCCGGTACATCCGGCAGCTCAGAGGCTAAGACACGCCGCGCAAGACGACGACTGCGCGACCTGAGGAGTGGACCCCGGCTAGGGAGGGACGACGGCGATGAAACTCGTATACGTCATTCTCGGTGCGTTCGCCCTGGTCATCGGGCTCTGGGCCGTGTTCGTCCTACCGCAGATGGGCGAGGGCAGCGTCGTCGACTACAGCAGCCCGACGATGCAGTTCAACCAGGCGCACACCGTGGCGAAGCTACGGTTCACCCAGGCGCAGAACACACACCAGTGGGATCTCGCCATTGAAGCCTATACCGAGGCTCTCGCCATCCGTCCCGAGAACGCAGAGGCGCAGAACGACCTCGGCGCCTGCTACTACCAGAAGGCGCTCGAGCAGATGGGCGACCCCGTCGAGGAAGACCTGACCGGCTACAGCCCGAACCCAAAGGACTCCATCGAATACATCGACGAGAAGCTGGAGGGGGGCGGCAAGTTCACGTGGGACATCACCGACGACGTGTTGCTCCTCCTCGAGGATTACCTGGCCGTGCGTAGCGACCTCATCTACGCGCGCGTGCCCGTCGGTATGGACCACCAGGTGACGTTCATCAGCGGGCCGGTCGTGCCGCTCATGCGGTTGGCCGAGGCGCACCTGCGCCGTTCGATGGACATAAAGCCCGATTACGCTCCGGCATACCGCAACGTCGGGGCAATGTACGTGACCCAGGGACGCCTGAAGGCCGGGACCAACATACTAGACCAGGCCCTACGATTGGAGCCGGGCGACGGCGAACTGGCCCAGTATATCCAGCAGCTCAAAGGCTATTAACGCTTCGACGCGGCCGGACGCGGACCTGTTCTCTGACCCGTGGCGCAGGTACACGGCGTTCGCGCTGCTGCGCGAGGCTGCGGGGCGCTACCTGTCCTCGTTCGCCGCGTGCCTGTCGCTCAGCATCCTCTTCGCAGTCGTCGGCCTCGCGTTGGGGGTCGCCTCCGCGGTTGCCGTGGCGCAGATAGGCGTGCTCACGGCTCCGGCGGAACTGGCGCGCATCGCAGCAGGCATCTGCCTGCTGGTGATCCTTCTGCTGACGCCCGTCGGTCTGGCGCGCGCGACGCGCGAGACGCTGCGAGCGGTGGGCGTCTCCGACCCCGTTCCGCGAATCAGGTACTTCCGCACGCTTGGAGCGGGTCTGTTCCTCGCCGTTCCTAGCACGGTGCTTGTCTCGGCGTTCCCCATCGGCATCATCGGGCTGTTCTTCTACCTGTGGTGGATGTTCGCGCCGCACGTGACGCTGCTAGAAGGCGACGGCGGACGCACGGCGCTTCGGCGCAGCCGCACGCTGTTCGTGGGCGAATTCAGCGCCACCGCGCTGCCCGTCGTGCTGACCTTCACGCTGTTCCTGCTGGCCCTGACGATGGCTGAGCGGCTCGTGCCGCCAGGGCCCCGGAACTTCACGTTGCAGGAGTCGGGTGGTTACGTCCGCGAATTGGCCGAGGGCGACGAATACAACACGAGCACGCGGATGCTGTCTCACGCGGACGGCAAGCACGAGTCGATGCCGCCCGAGATAGCATATGACGAGACGGCGCGGACGCTGACGCTTCCCGCGCCGGAGCCGATACCGCTCTCGACGGCGCTTCTGTGGGTCGGCCCGGCGTTGGCCCTGGTCGTGGCCTTGGACCCGATCCGGTGGTACGTCGTGACGCTGCTGTACTTCGGCCTCCGGCTGCGCCGCGAGGGTCTGACCGTCGACGAATTGCGCGAAGAGTTGGTCGAGGAGATCGTGTAGACCATGGCGACCGATACGGCGTTCGTGTACGACGCCGAGTACCTGACACATGACACCGGATTCGGGCACCCGGAGCGGCCGCAGCGGCTGCGCGCCATACAGGAAGCGCTGGAGACGAGCGGTCTCGATTCGACGCTGAAGCACGTCGCTCCGAGACGCGCCACAGTCGATGACCTCGCGCGGGTGCATCACGGCGACCACATCGAGGCGATCCGAGAGATGTCCGCTGCGGGAGGTGGGCGATTGGGCTACGATACGCCGCTCTCCGCCGAGTCGTACGATGTCGCGCTGCTGTCCGCCGGGGGCGTCCTCGCGGCGGTGGACGCGGTCGTCGATGGCGATGTGCAACATGCGTTCTCGTGTGGTCGGCCGCCGGGTCATCACGCGACGCCCACGCAGGCGATGGGCTTCTGCCTCTTCAACAACATCGCCGTCGCCGCGCGCTACGCGCAGCGCGAGAAGGGCCTCCCACGTATCCTCATCGTGGACTGGGACGTTCATCACGGTAACGGGACGCAGGACGCGTTCTACGACGACGGAGACGTGTTCTTCTTCTCTATCCACCAGAGCCCGCTGTACCCCGGGAGCGGCACGAGCGCGGAGCGCGGCGTCGGCGCCGGCGAAGGAGCGACCCTGAACGCGCCCGTGCCCGCCGGCAGCGTGGACGCGGACTACATCGCCATCTTCGAGGAGACGCTGATACCGGTGGCGCGCGAGTTCTCGCCTGACCTCGTGATGATCTCCGCGGGCTTCGACGCGCACGAGGACGACCCGCTCGCGGGCGTGCACATCACGACCGACGGGTTCGCGCAGTTGACGCGTCTCGCGCGCGACATCGCCGAGGAACAGTGCGGCGGAAGGATCGTCTCGACGTTGGAGGGCGGGTACAGCCTGCGCGGCTTGTCCGCCTCGGTGGTGGCGCATTTGCAGGCGCTCACGGAGTGACAGAACCCATGCCCATGGGACGCGACACGCAGGCGCGCATCGTCGCCAAGCGCGAGGTGGCGCCGGGCCACTTCGAGATGCGCCTCGCCTGCGACGCCCCCGCTTCCGAGGTCGAGCCCGGGCAGTTCCTGCACCTTTGGCTGCCGGAGCGCGTGGACCCCTTGCTCCGACGCCCCTACACCGTCTACCGCACGCATGATGACGGGTTCGACATCCTGTTCCAGGTCGTCGGCCGTGGGAGTCGACTACTGGCGCAATGCGACCTCGGCGCGACGGCGCGCGTTGCCTGGCCACTGGGCGAAGGCTTCGCGCTACCGCCAGAGGGCGCGACCGCTGTGGTGGTAGGCGGTGGCGTTGGAATGGCGTCGCTGTACCTGCTGATCGAACGACTCGCCCTCGCCTCTGTGCCGACGCAGGTGTTGCTGGGTACTCGCAGCCAAGATTACGTGCTGTGTCGGTCGGAGATAGAGACGCTGGGCGTCCCGCTGCGCATCGCCACGGACGATGGAAGCGAGGGCTACCACGGGTTCGTGACCGAACTCGCGGCGACCGTCCTCGACGAGGAGGAGACGCGCGACCCCCACGTGTACGCCTGCGGGCCGACGCCCATGATGAAGGCGCTGACGACCGTCGTCACGGAGCGCGGGGCGCCGACGCAGGTGGCGTTGGAGAACCGCATGGGATGCGGGTTGGGCGTGTGTCTCGGGTGCGTCGTCCCGATCCGGGCCGATGAAGACGTCTCGTACAAGCGCGTTTGCGTCGAGGGACCGGTGTTCGACGCGCGGGACGTGATCTGGGAGTACCGCGTGTGACCGATCTCAGCGTGAACATCGGCGGCATGTCGATGAAGAACCCGGTCATGACCGCGTCGGGCACGTTTGGGTACGGGTCGGAATACGCGGAGTTCGTCGACCTGAACCGCCTGGGCGCGGTGGGTCTGAAGAGCATCACCGTAGAACCACGCGAGGGCAACGCGCCACCGCGCATCGCCGAGACCGAGGCCGGGATGCTCAACAGCATCGGCCTCCAGAACGTGGGCATCGACGCGTTCATCGAGGACAAGCTGCCGTACCTGAGGCAGTTCGACACGCGCACGCTTGTGAACCTGTCGGGTCGCACGGTGGCGGACTACGTCGAGCTATGCAAGCGGTTCGACGAGACGGAGGGCGTGCACGGCCTCGAGCTGAACGTCTCGTGCCCGAATACCGACAGCGGCGGGATGGAGTTCGGAGTGGATGCCTCGATGCTCGGCGAACTCGTCGAGGCGTGCCGACGCGCAACGGCGCTCCCGCTCATCGTGAAGCTGTCTCCGAACGTTACAAGCGTGGTCGACATGGCGCGCGTATGCGAAAGCTCCGGGGCAGACGGGATCTCGCTCATCAACACGCTGCTGGGCATGGCGATCGACGTCGAGACGCGACGGGCCGACCTTTCACGCGGGATGGGCGGCCTCTCTGGTCCGGCAGTGAAGCCGGTGGCCGTGCGGATGGTGTGGCAGGTGTACAACGCCGTGAGCCTACCCATCATCGGGATGGGCGGCATCTCGACGACGGAGGACGCGTTGGAGTTCATCATCGCGGGGGCGAGCGCGATAGCCGTCGGCACGGCGAACTTCGTTGATCCTCGCGCGACGATGGAGATCGTGGACGGGCTCGAGTCGTACTTCCGGCGGCATGAGATTCCGAACCTTGCCGCCCTACGTGGCACTTGTATCGTTGGGTAGCCGACCTCGGCGTCGGCCGGACAGGGCGTGACAGATGGGCAGGATGATGGCTGTTGAAGCCGCGACGACCGGCCGCTTCAGGTTTCCCGGGGCGCGTGGCGTGTGCGTGGTAGGGATCGCGATCGTGGTCGCGTTCCTCGCGCCGCGGGCGGATGCGATACAGGCGCGCGTTTCCCTGCCGAACGGCGACGTGTACTCCGGCGAGTGGCTGCGCTCGGACGGCTCGCAGTTCAGAATCCGGTTGGACGATGGGCAGGAACTGCAGCTGTTCCTCCCGGCCGGGGGTATCGTGCAGTTCCTCGACGCCGAGGGAGGCGTGGCGCCGGAGGCAACGCAACGGCTCCGGGCGGCGTGGGAGGCCCTGGAACTCGGGTTGCCGGATGTCGCGGAGAGCAACCTGCGGGAAGCGATCGCGCTGTCTCCGCGCTTCGCGGCGGGGCACTTCGAGTTGGCGGCGCTGCTGGAGTCGCGCGAGTCCTCGGAAGCGTCTCGGCACTATGTGCTCGCTGCCCAGTTGGACCCCGTCGCCTATCCGATCACGGACAAGATCCAGGAAGAGGCCACCGAGTACCTGGCGCAGGGCGATTACGTCTCCGCGGCCATCGCCCTGGCCGCGTTCGCGAAGGCGTTCCCCGGCGACCCGTACGCTTCGGAAGCTGCGCACAACGCCGCGCGGTACTTCGGGGAGAACATCGACGCGTCGCCGGACGTGCAGATGCAGGCCCTGGAGGCGTACGAGTACGCTATGGGGACGTTCCCGGAGCACCCGTTCGCCGAGGAGAATCTGTTCGCGTTGGGCAGGCTGTACGGCTCGATGGAAGACCACGCGCGGGCGCAGTTCACGCTGGCGGAGTTCCTGTCGCTGTACCCGGGTAGCCCGTACGAGGCGCGGGCGCATCTTGCGCTCGGATACGCGTATCTGGGCATGGGCGACATGGACGGCGTCGTGCGCGAGGCGAGCTGGGTCATGGCGCAGACCATGGACGAAGGGCTGCGCGGAGAGGCGCTGGCTCTATCGTCCGAGGTCGCCTGGAGCGTCTACACCATGGAGGACGGTCTCGCGCATGACACCGTCTTCGCCGTCGCGCCGGACGGCGCCGATACCTGGATCGGCACGGTCAAGGGCATCACGAAGTTCGACCTGAGCTATGGGGCTCCCCTTGCGTTGGACATCGGGAACCTCGCGCGCGAGACGATAATCCGGTCGTTCGCGGTGAGTCCGTCGAACGTGTGGGTCGGCACGAGCGGCATAGGGCTGCTTCGGCAGAACAAGGCAACCGGCGCGGTCACGGAATACGGGCCGATGGACGGCCTGCCACGAGGCATCGACGCCATCGTCATGGACGATCGGGATGTCTGGGTCGGTGGCGTCGACAAATTGGCGCGGTACTCGCGCCTCGACGGCCGGTGGACGACCTTCACGGAAGAAGAGGGGTTCGAAGGCGTGCACGCCAACGCGCTCGTGCTGACGCCCGAATCCCTGTGGATCGGTACGAAGCACAAGGGCGTTATCCGTCTGGATCGAGATCTGATGATCTGGCAGACGTACACCCCACGGGACAGCGGCCTGGGCGGCGACTCCATCACGAGCATGATCGCTACGGACACGGGTATCGTCGCCACCTGGTACACGACGGTCTCACAGGGATTCCGCACGAACTCGCAGGGCTATTCGACGTGGAACGACGCGGAACAGAGCTGGACGGCGTTTCCGTTCGGGCAGGACGACATCGCGCCGGAAGACATCCACGCCGCCTACGCCGACGGCACCCTCTGGGTAGCCACGGGCGAGGCGCTTCTCATGCAGCAACCGGACGGGAAATGGGGCACGTACGAGTATCCCATCGAGGTGCGTGGGTCGCGCATCCACTCGGTGACGCCGGACGGGCAGTACGTGTGGATCGGGACCGACGCGGGGCTGGCGCGTGTGAATACGCAGATGTTCGAGCGCGTTTCCGACGGAGAGTGACGGCGACTCGCCGTTGGGGGCGTCAGCCCGTGTCTTCGGGCGCCCCCTCTTCCCCCACGCTGTCCACCTCATCCTCCACCAAGCTCACCGCGATCAGGAACCCGCGCGCCCGCTCCGTCAGCGGATAGCGGTTGACGACCTCCCAGAAGTCCGGCGCGTGGTTCGGATGGATCAGGTGCGCGAGTTCGTGCACGACCACGTAGTCCAGCACCCACTCGGGGTAGCGTCGCAAACGCTCGGAGAGCCGGATTGTGCCGTGGGCCGGCGTGCAGCTTCCGAAGCGCTGATTCTGGTTCGTCACGAACCGGATGGACTCGAAGCGTAGGCGCCCTTCGAAGTACTCGCGGTTGAGGCGTTGCGCGCGTCGCGCCAGATCGTCGTCCGACAGGCCCGCCTTGCGCGCGCGCTTCTTGGTGAGTCGCGACGTGAGCTTGTCGATGACGTCTTGGAGTTCCCGCTCGGGCATATGGGCCGGGGCCAGGATCTCGACGACATCGCCGTCCCAGCGTGCCGCGACGGTCTTCTTGCGCCTCGCGCTACGCGTCACGCGGACCTTGGGATCGCCGGTTCTAGGCATGTGCGATGGTCCCAACGCGCCCGATTCGCAGCCTTGCGAGGGCATGGTCGAACCCGTAAAGTATAGGCTCGGACCCGCATCGCGGGAAGGAGAGGAGACTGGACATGATCACTAGATGGACGGTGGTCCTTGTCATGGGGCTGCTTGCGATGTCCGCGCACGCCGCGGCGATACACTACGAGCAGAACTTCGACGGACTCGACGTGGGCGAAGCCGACGGACAGGACGGCTGGGCGGTCGGAGCTCCCGCGAACCAGGCGTCAACGCTCATCACCGCCGCGGAGAGCCACGGCGCCGGCAAATCCATGGAGGTGAGCGCCAATCAGGAGGTGGTTCGGGTCATCGACCCGAAGATCACTGGCGGGGTGCACTTCCTCTCCATCTGGTTCCAGGTGGCAACCGTAGACGCCGCGAACACGCTACACATCTACTTCGGCGACGAGGTGCGCGAGTGGAACGCCGGGCCCGTGATTCGCATCGGGTCGCAGTCGGGCGGCGGCTTCGATCAGGTCGGCGTGCATGACGGCGGCGCGGCGCAGCCGGTCGCCCCGATCCTCGAGGGTCAGTGGCAGCACATCTTCGAAGTCATGGACGTGGACAACTTCACCTACGATGTCTACGTGGACGACAAGCTCGTCGCCGACGACTTCGCGTGGCGCAACCCGGCGACGCACCAGGCGCTCGGCTGGCTGATGCTAGGATTCGACGGGGGCGTCGATCTCATCGGATACTATGATGACATCCTCTTCGGCGAGGGCGACACACTACCCCTGGCCGTCGATGCGGCGGGCAAGCTCGCCACTACCTGGGCCGGCATGAAGTACGCCCGCTAGCGAACATGGGAGCAGCGGTGTCTGCATACGATCACGACGCGGCATATCTCGCGCTTAAGGAATGGCAGGTCGCCGTTGATGCGCTCCTGCGGGGCGAGGTGGGCTATCTGGCCCGCAAGGGAGGCATCCACGAACCCGGCAACCAGTTCCTTCGTGACGCCGCGCGCTTCTGGCTCTTCCCGACCTACGAGCACCAGTTCGAGTACGTCGACGAAGGCACGGACACGCTCAGGGAGCCCTGGGCCACCCGACTGACGGAGTCCAGGACCCAGCATCGGGAAGCCGACGACGCCGAGCGCCTGGGAATCGGCGTGCACACGCCCGCCGAGATACCCATCACGGGCTACGTCGAGACGGTCGGAGTCCACGAATTCTGGGCGGGCGAGTCCATCGCGGCGTTGACGGACATGGGCATCTGGACCCGGGCGTTCGTAGAGGCGCGCCTGCGCTGGAAGCCCAGAGACCCCCTGACGGTGTTCCGCCTGCGTGCGTTTCGGTCGGCGAAGCCCTTGTCCGTCCCGGCGGATCAGGTTCCCCGCAAATGCTATAGCTGGCTGGAACTGCCGTTCGCGCTCGCGGAGCATAAGGGCGACGAAGTCACCTACGCCGGCGCCGACGATCTCGAGAGCCTGTGCGAGGAGTTGTTGCGCGCGCCGGACGAGGAAGCCGCACAGATGCAACGGCGCGTCCAGATGGTATCATCCTAGATGTACGGCCCTGTCTGGCCCGGCACTGACCGCCACCTTTTCGAAACGTAGGCGGCCGCGCGCTTTTGCTCAGGAACGTCCACGGAGTGCACTACATGAAGAAGCACGGCCGCTCACTATCCTTCATCTTCCCCGTTGGCGTCATCACGGTTGTGTTGGCGTTGATGTGGTACAACCAGGGCCGCGCGCAGAGCGGTCAGGATTCGATGTACCAGTACGTCGAGCAGCTCTCCGAGATCATCGAGCGATCCCGCGAGAACTACTACAAGGACGTCGACGTCGACAAGATGATGGAAGGCGCGATCAAGGGAGCGGTCGCCTCGCTGAACGACCCGTATTCCTTCTACCAGGCGCCCCAGGCGCAGCAACGTGAGCGGGAGGATCTCTTCTACGGCCAGTTCGGTGGCCTCGGCATACGCATCTACGCCGATCGGCAGGGCGAACGCGCGCTGGTCAAGGTGTCCTCGGTACTGCCGAACACTCCCGCGCGACGCGAAGGCATTCAGGCTGGCGACACGATCATCGAGGTCGACGGCGACTCGGTAGTCCTGGGAGGCCCCACCGGCCTGACGATGGACGATGTCGTCTCCAAGCTGCGCGGCCGAGTGGGCGAGCCGGTCACCATCACGGTGGCGCGGCGCAATCATGTCGGCACGAAGGAGATCACGCTCACCCGCGAGGTCATCAAGCCGCGTAGCGTTGAGTGGGAGATACTCGAACCGGGCATCGGCTACACCAAGCTCGACAGCTTCAAGAACCAGACGTCGACGGAGTTCGAAGCCGCCGTCAACGCTATGAAAGCCGCGACCGACCTGCGGTCCATCATCGTCGACTTGCGTGCGAACCGAGGCGGACTGCTAACCGCCGCGCGCGAAGTCTCCGACGCCTTCCTCTCCAAGGGCCGAATAGTCTCCACCAAGGGGCGCGACGGTGGCCGCCGGGAATTCGACCGTGAATACCTCGCCGACGCCGATCTGCTCGTGAGCGACGATGTCGAGGTTGTCATCCTCATCGACGGCAACAGCGCCAGCGGCTCAGAAATCGTGGCCGGCGCCATCAAGGACCACGATCGCGGCATACTGGTCGGCGAGAAGACGTTCGGCAAGGGCGTGGTACAGCAGCGCTTCGAGTTGGAGAGTGGAGGGGCCCTGTCGCTCACCATCTCGTCCTACTTCACGCCGGACGGCACGTCCATCGACGGAGAGGGCATCGCCCCCGACGTGCCCGTAGAGCCCGTCCGCCTCACAGACGAAGAGGCGTTCGCTCGCCAACACGCGCGCGACGAACGGATCGTGGACGACTTCGTGATCGCGTTCCTGGAAGGGTACGAGGACGAACACGCCGAAACCCCCAAGGACTTCGCGGCGCTGGAGCCGACACTGCCCGAGCTGACGGCCATGCTGGAGGAGGAGAACATACACCTCTCCGAGAAGACCATCTGGCTCGAAGCGCGCAACATCTTCGACCTCAACGTCGGCACCGAACGCCTCGTTGATCGCGACAACGACGAGGCCCTGACCGAGGCGCTCCGGGTCATCCAGGAGGTGGGCGTCGGTGAAGTCCTCAGCGGCGCGTACCCGCCGGCCGAGGCCGCCGAAACTGCGGAGACCGAAGAGACCGCGGTCGTGAACTGACCCGTCGGCCGAATGTCCACAATGGTCGTGTTGGCTACCACGCGCCGCAGGACGAGCGCGGGCGCCGTCCCCTAGATGGGATGGGATTCATGGCCGTGGCCGCTCTCTAGCCGCGCCACCTTCCGACCGGCTCAGTAAGACATTGCGCTAGGCGCGCAGAGCTACCGGCCCGTGGCGAGCTCGCAGACGTCCCCGCACATGTCGCTTGCGTCAATGGCCGACGACCGCGCGCAGGGACTGCAAGTCGGAGCTCTGCCTGCGCAGTTCGCTCTGCACCTTCTCGAGGCCCTGACGCAGCGCGGTGACATCGCCCCCAGACGCCGACCCGCCACCTCTGAACGCGTCACGGTCGCGCTCCAGGGCCGACAGCCGCCGGTCTAGCTCTCCGAGATGCTGGTACACGGCGCGCAGTTCATCGCGCAGGTCGTCGGGGCCGCCGCCGGGCAAAGCCGCAGCCTGCGCGACGACGCCCACCCCTTCGCGGATGGCCTCGGACATGCCCTCAACTCCCACAGCGTCGCGTGCGTTCCAGAGGTGGTGCACGACGAGTGCGCCAAAGAGAACGGCGACCATGGTCGGCACGGCTACGTGCATCCAGGAGGGGCTCTTGTGATGGCGTTGCATGTGGTCACCCCAATCATGTCATCGAGAGTATCCCCGCGTCGGCGATTCCTCGCCGGCAAAGCGTTGGCGCTCGTCGGGATCATGGTCGTGCTCGGCCTGTCCGCGTGCAAGAAGGCCGATCCGGCGATGGTGGACATCGAGGTGTACTTCATCGACTTGGCGATGATGATGGACGGACGCGGGTCGTACTCGGCCATGGCCAAACCCGTCGTCCGGCGCGTCCCGGTGTCCGAGGACATCGCCGCGGTGGCCGTCCGCGAGATGCTGAAGGGACCGACGCCCGAGGAGCAGGAGCTAGGATTCACGAACTCCATGCCCGGTGAGGCGGTGATAGCCGGACGGATCGCCGGTCTGGCCGCGTACCTGGAAGCGCATTCCATGGAGGATATCCCACCGAGAAACCGATACACGCACGGCGCCGTCGAACTCCTCAGCCTGAGCGTTGAGGACGGGACGGCCTACGCGGACTTCTCGAACGAGATACACGCGTACGGTGGGGGAAGCGCCTGGTCCGCGTCCATCGCCGCCCAGATCGTGAAGACGCTCGAGCAGTTCCCGGAGATCGACGATGTCGTCATCTCCGTCGAGGGTCGCACCGGCGATGTCCTACAGCCGTAGGGGTGCGCCGTCCGCCATCCTCGGTCAGTCCTGCGCGTAGATGTCCTCGATTGCCTGCGCGGTCTGTAGAGCGTCGCGGCCGGTGCAGCAGATGGGCTCGCCCGTGCGGAGATGCGCGACGAAGTTCCGTACCAACCCCGTGTGCGTGAACGGAAGTCGTGGTTGGCGCAGATCGGTCACGGAGCCGCCCTTCTCAAGGGTCAACGCGCCGCTATCGAGCCCGACGGCGCGCAGCGCGCCCTCCGTGCCGTATATCTCGATATCGTCGACCCCGACGCCGATGTTCCAGTTGATGTTCAGCGTGGCGTGGGCGCCACTCGCGAACCGCAACGCGAACGCCGACGAGTCGTCGCCGAGGTAGTCCCAATGCACTTTGGCGGCGTAACCGCGGGCGGACTCGATGTCGCCCAACAGACAGCCAAGTAGGTCGATGCGGTGGCAGCCCGTCTCGGCAAGGACGCCTCCCCCGCTCAGTGTGGGATCGGTTCGCCAGGTACCGTCCGTCCCCGGCTCTGGATTGTAGTAGCCCGTCTGGTTGACGCGGGCCAGGATGACCTGCCCGATTGCGCCATCGTCGAGCAACTGCTTGAGCTTCAGCATGTTCGGGTACAGCCGACGGTAGTACGCCACCATCAGGACGACGTTATTGCGCTCACACGCCTCGATCATGCGGCGGCATTCGTCGACGTTCATCGCCATGGGCTTCTCGCACAGGACGTGGAGTCCCGCGTCGGCGGCCCGGATCGTCTGCTCGCAGTGCACGTCCGGCGTGGTCGCTACGTAGACGGCGTTGATCTCGGTGTCCGACAGCAGGTCGTCCACTTCCGAGTAGGCGCGTTTGGCGCCATGTCGTTCGGCGAAGTCTTCGGCCTTCGCGGCATCGCGCCGCATGACCGCGACGAGGTCGGAGCCCTCCTCCTGGTACAGCGGCGGACCGCCCTTGCGCTCTGCTACGTCGCCGCAGCCCAAGATGCCCCATCGTAGCGTCATGTCTGTCCCCCGTGGGTAGGTCGTGCCGTTCGCGTCGGCGCCGGTAGGTTACGCCCATGCCGCAGGATCGGCATCCCCCAGACCGATCACCCAAATGGAGCATATCTGCCGTAGGTAGCGAGAGACGGCGCGGCCCGTCATCGCGGGCGGGCGCCCAAACCCTTCAGCCATCCCCAGGTGGTTGGGCGGCTGTTCAGTGGCGACACCGCGAGTCCACGGGGATCGAACCACACCGGCGAGAGATCGAGCGCCGGGTGATCCGTCAACTGCGTCGGGTCAGGATTGAGCGCGTCGGTGACGAAGATCTCGTAGTTGAAGACAGGTTCGCCACGCAACCACGACGCGTACGCCAATCGGCGTCCATACGGGGACCATGAGGGTCCTGACCCATCCCTCTCCGGCGCCCCGTCGGGGCGTAGCGTGAGGTTGCGGGCATTGGCGCCTCCGATGTCGGCAACCCACACGTCCTTATGGAACCAGTCACGGCGCCGGGACAGGAACGCCACGCGGCGGCCGTCCGGCGACCACGCGGGATCCTCCTCAACGCCGGCCGGAACGACCAGCGGCGTCGGGTCCACGATCTGTCCATCCGCCTCCGCCGAGAAGATCATGCGGGGGCCGTTGCGACTGGAGGTGAATGCAACGCGCCGGCTGTCGGGAGACCAAGCCACGCCATAGGCCAGGGTATCTACGCCGTTCGTGATGCGGCGTTGGCGCCCGCCGTTGGCGTCCATCACGTAGATCCGTTCGTTCCCGTCGCGTTTGGATGCAAAGGCGAACCGCTCCCCATCGGGTGACCACGCCAATCTGCTGGTGGGTGGCGATGCGAGGAGCTTCCGTACGCCGGACCCATCCGCGTTCATGGTGTAGATGGCGTCTTCGTCGTTGCGGTTCGACCGGAAGGCGAGTTGGCGGCGCGCGGACGACCACATCGGCATCCTGTCGTCGGAGGGGTTGCGGGTGAGGTTGCGCAGCCCAGTTCCGTCGGGCCGCATGACGTAGATCTCACCGTCTCCGTCGCGCACCGTGTGGAAGGCGATCCACGTTCCAGACGCCTGCGCAGGGGCATGCGCGGCGTATCCCAACAGCAGAGCCATGAGCGCGAACCCCGCCGCTCGACGGATCGGTGGACACGCCCGGATGCGGCGCCCAAGGCGAGATTGGCGGTCCATCAATGTCTCCTCCCGCCAGCGCGGTAACGCCGTCCCGAGGCATCCCGACATGGATGGGGCTTCCCAGACGCCGGCGCACGCTCAGTTCGAGGATAACGGCCGCGGGCGCGATGGGCTAGCGCTCCGGCGTCGACCGGTAGGATTGGTTGCGGGCCATCAGCCCTCTGACAGGGCCTCGGCGTAGAGGTTGGTAAGGCGGTCCAGCCGTTGCATGACCTGCCGCATGACGCCCTTCATCACGTCGGCGCGCGTCTCGAGGATGTGCAGGAAGTCCTCCTCGCTGATCCTGAGGAGGATCGTCGGGCCAACCGCGACTGCCCCAAGTGACCGTGGGGCCTGGTTGATGATGCCCATCTCTCCCAGCAGCTCGAGTGGCGGCGTCCTGTTCACCTCGCGGCCGCCCTTGTGCAGCAGGATCTCTCCCTCGATGACCGCGTAGAGAGAGTGGCCCGGATCCCCATCCTCGAACAGAGACTCGCCGTCCGCGAGGTGCTGCTCCTCGGCGACCTGGGCGATGTAGAACACCTCTTCGCCGGGGATGTCCCGGAAATAGCCCGTCGATTTCAGGTATGCCGTCTTCTCTAGTTCCGAATACATCCGCTGCTCATCACTCGGTGAAGCGGCGCCCGTCAGGAGTTCGGTGTAGCGGGCCACGTGGCCCGGAAGGTCGCCGGCATCTGCCCGCGAGATCGTGGCGGAATCCCAGTCCACCAGCGCGAGAGCGGCGTCATCGGCGCACGCGCTCCCCACGATGGCGAGCCATGCCCGCGGCGACTCGAGGAGCGGCACGACCACTTGATGCGCTTCGTCGGGCAGGTCCAATCCCAGTGCCCTGCCCGCGGCGACTCTGTCCGCGAGGGAGCGCGGCTCCGCCAACGGCATCACAAGGTCGCGCGCCTCGCGCGGCACGACATTATCGAGAACCTCCAGCGAGTCCGCAAGACCGTCGCCTTGAGTGTCCACGTGGTACGCGATCGTCTCCACCGGCGTCTGCGGCCGAGTCATCACGCATAGCTTCAGGAGCGTCACGACATCGGCGCGGGCGAGTTGGTGGTAGTGGTCGCGCGCGAGAAGGCACGCGGCCTCGTCGCCTACGACCAACGTCTCGGCCGCGAATCCCCAGTACGCGCGACTCGCCAAACGGCGGATGTGCGCCAACACCCGACGGTCGGCGCCCGTGGGTAACGGCGTTGCCCTCGCCAGGTGCAGCAGCGCGTCGACCGCCTCCGACTCCGTATCGCCCGTCAGATCCTGCCGGTCGAGCAGGTCGAGCATGGAGCGCAGGCTGCCGGCGTTGGCGCCGTCGCGGATGGCTCGCACGATGCCGACGCGCAGATCGCGGGAAGCGTCGGGCCGCCGGAACGCCCGGTTGAGATCGTAGAGGACGTCTTCGTCGGCGAAAGCGCGCAGCGTGCGTCGCGCGGCGACTCGCGTCTCCGGGTCCCCCAACGTCTGCACCACGGCCGGCAGCAGCGACTGCTTCGGCGACGCATCGACGATGCGCAGGGCCGCGAGCCGAACTTCGGAGGATGCGCTCCCAAGCGACGCTGTAAGAACTTCGTCCGGCACGAAGTCCGGTTCATGCAGGGCCGCGACGAGCGCCGCTTCCCGTTCGACGGGATCGTTCGATAGGAGCAGTGCGCGTAGGCGGGTCTCGGCGGCGCCTTCGTCGTCCGCCCGGAGTCCGCGCAGGGCCACCGCCGCAGCCGCCTGCTGCGCCGGCTCAGGATGGTCGAGCAGCTCACGCAGCATGGGAGCCACGCCCGGCGCGCGGCGACGACCGATGAGCAGCGTTGCCTGAGCCGCGAAGGAGTCCTGTCGCTCGATGGTCGCGACGAGTTCGTCGTTCGGGATGACCGCCGGAGAGTCGCCTGCGACGTTGAGCACCTTCTCCTGCACCAGGGCCGAGCCGTCACGGTACAAGGCGCCAAGAGACTCGGCCCACGGCTCCGGGGCCACCTGTTCGATGAGTTCCAGCGCCGTTATCTGCTGGGTTTCGGCCTCGGATCGCAGCATCCGGTCGACGGTGTCCGTGACGTGCGGGTCGGCGACGTCGAGTTCCAGGTCCTCGAGGTCCAGTCGCGGGCCCGTCGCTAGGGACGCGATGTAACCGGCCCGCGCGCGGACGGATACGAACAGCCAAACGCCGACCAGCGCCAACGCGATGGCGCTCAGCCAACGCAGCCCGCCCAAGGGCGCCACGAGGAAGATGAGCACCCCGGCAGCCCCCTCGGCGACCATCTTCACTGGCCCGTCGACAAAGGGCTTGCTCGCGCGCTTCTGCGCGGTGTCGATCGGCACCCAGAGCAACTGGAGCGACGCCTGATGCGTCGTCTGTTTGACGATCTGCTCCGACCCCTTCGCGAGGATCACGCTGAGCAGCACGGGACGCAGAAGAGCCGCCAGGGAGCCGACGCTGAGGCTTATCGGCAGAAGCAGCAATCCGCCCAGTATCCCGAAACGCTGAATCACCCGGCCGGTGGCGAACAACTGAATGAAGAGGCCGGCGACCCCGGTGACCGCGTAGAACGCCCCGAAGAACGCCGCCAACTGCGCCTCCTCGGGATACGCCTCGGCGGCGACGATCTTGAACAGGTAGTCCACGATTGTAGTCGCGACGGCCGTGACGCCGATGAGCGCGGCGATGGACACGAGGTACGGGTTCAGTCGCGCGCGCGGTCCTGCACCGGAGGCGGCAGCGGGTCGCTCACCGCGCGACGGCGCCGAATTGCCCCGCGCGAGAGAAGCCACGGCGGCCCCGACGACGAACAGTCCCGCGCACGTTATCAGCAGATACTCGGACCCGAACG
>JABGQA010000014.1 GCA_018644665.1 Candidatus Poribacteria bacterium | reverse complement strand
GTGTCCCACACGTTCAAGGAGATTGCTTCCCGGTGTCCGCCGTCTTCGTTCCGTGACGCGGCCAACCAACGCCTCGCGCGCTCCAGCGGCCCCTGCGTGCGCTCGGAAGGCACGGCGTCGCGCGCCACCGTCAGTGCTAGCGCCGCTAGCGCCGTGATGAACGTCACGCAGAACCAGCTACCGTCGCGTGCCTGACGCGCGAGCACCCACGCCGTCAGATCCTTCATCACTCGTTCACGTCGCCGGGTGTGCGCCTCAATGAGTAGGAGCATCGGCGCCAGCGTGAACTGCTCCGCGACGAAAAGTCGCCGGAAGGCAGGGCGGTAGAACAGCGACACTGGCGGGCTCATATGCCTGGGAGGATGTAGTTTCGCGCGCGCGCCGGCTGGAAGGAGCCGCACCAGGGGCTCCAGCACGGATCCCAACAGCTCCGCGGCTTTCGGCGGCGGCACGTCTTCCCACGGGTACTGTCCCGCGAGCGCCCCGAGTGTCTTGACGATCCACAGATCCCAGTCGTGCACGGGGGCCCGGTCCAGCGCAGCGGTGATTCGGGGGTCGTCTGACCGCGTTGCGCCCACGGTTAGCGCGACACGAGCCAGGCGCGTCGCCTCGTCGGACGGCCTGCCCTCTGGGTCGAGCGCGAACCGGCCGTCGGCGAGTTGATGGGCTTCGATCCAGCGCAGGTAGCCGGCGTCCACGCCCCCGCCGTCGAGCGCTTCCATCAGCGCGCATGCGAGCGTCGGGAACGCGCTTGACGTCAGGCGTCCCTCGAACCGGCCGTCGTCGTGTTGGGCGTGCAGCAGGGCGCCGCGTACGCGTTCCCGCGCCAGCGCCTCCTCGGCTGCTGCTGTGGATGTGGATTCGCTCATATCGGGTCTTCTGGCCGCGGTCGGCCGAGTGTCAAGACTATGCCCGCGCGCCAGCGAGGAGTTCCTCGTAGACGGAGTAGGTCTCGATCTCTTCGTCCATCGGCACGACCTTCTTCAGGTACAGCCCCTTGTTGCGCTGTCCCTGCTCGCGCGCGATGTCGCCACGCGACTTGAGGTTGTCGAGGTCCGTCCCCGTGTGGATGACGGAGCCGTCGTAGAGCCCAATGATCTGGCCGGGATACTCGTCGACGAACCCGTCGCGTCCGTCCTGGAATATCTCCGCCTGCTCAGCCACGGAGCGGCGGATGTCGTCCAGCAACTCCGGCTCCATGTGCCGGTCGGAGAAGAAGGCGTCGCTGGCGACGAGTTCGTCGCCGCGCAGGTCGATCGCCGCGAGGTCGATTGGGCCGAGACCGCGTTCCGACGCCAGCTTCACGGGGTTGCGGTCGAAATGGAACGGTGAGTCGGGGTAGTCCCCGTTGGGATCGACACCCATCACCGTCATCCCCACGGCGTCGGTGGCGACGGTGTTGTTGCCGGCGATCAGCCAGCCGGAGTCCACCGCCGGGCCGTGCCACTCCTTCTGCGTCTGTCCCACGATCCCGTCGATGACGTTGATCGTGGGGCGGAGGATCAGCCCTA
>JABGQA010000084.1 GCA_018644665.1 Candidatus Poribacteria bacterium | reverse complement strand
AAGGATACGCCGCCTGCTTCATCCTCCCCATACACAACTTCCGACCATATCTCCCGGAACGGCTCCCCCTCCTCGTAGTCCGACGAGCCCCGTCCCGCGAGTCGGGCGCCGATCTGCCTCAGATGCCCACGCGACCCGACCACGGCGATCATGAATAGGCCGACGTACGCCCCCAGCGACTGCTCGTCCACGTACGGGAACCCGGGGATGTTCCGCAGTCCGATGGCGGAGCCGACCACGCGCTCCGCCTTCCAGAACAGGTAGAAGAACCACGACGAGAACGACAGGTCCAGCGGTATGAAGAACGCCATGCCCACCGCGAACGGGAAGAGGGCGAGCGGCATCCACTCCATCGCGCTCCACGGCTTGTTCATGAAGAACACGGGAACGAGGTCGTAGAGCTTGCCGCCGAGACTAGGGACTGCGGGGTAGAGGTAGTTGAGCCCGTTAAGAACGTCGACGGAGCCCGCGAACGCGAAGCCGATCCACAGCAGCGGAGACGCGAGCACGCCCCTGAGGCCGCCTCCCTCGGTCATCTCCAGCGGCAACTGTATGATCGGGTACGAGAGCTTCTCGTTCTCGGTCCACTGCTTCCGAACGAGGAGATTCAGCGCGAGCATAACCACCGTGAGGGCGAAGAGGAATCCAGTCCACGCCAGGGTCGGGATCGCCCACCCGGTGATGTTGCGCTTCGTGTAGAGCGTGGACTCCCCGCCGTAGAATTCCTCGAGGAAGTTCGCGTCCTTGACGGCAAGCCAGTCGGGCACGAATCGGTGGAAGAGCGCGGCCCATTCGTTCTCGGGCGTCGCGAACTGGAAGGCGTGGCCGATCATCGGGACGAGCACGCGTAGGAGGTCGTGGCCGGCGAGCGCCGACGCAAGCGAGACCATGACGTAGACGGTGAGCAACTCGCCCTGCGTGAGCGCGGCGCGCCGACTGACGCGGGACACGAGGTAGTTCAAGACGATGAGTGCGAAGACGCAGAAGACGACGTTGAAGAACAGCGATACCGTGGTCGGGTACCCCTGACCCACGGAATCGATGATCCAGAACGTGTTCGGGGGGATCAGCGCGGCGCCGATGAGAACCGACCGCCATGTGACGCCCGGATCGGGTCGACGGGAGTCGGCGTGGGTCTTCGGCGTGTGGTGCATCTAGCGGCCGGGCGTAGTGTGTGAGCGGCTGTAGAGAGCATATGCGGCGCGACGCAGTCAGGCAAGACGGCGGGGGTGCCGTGGTGCGTAGTGGCATGTCGCGCGTGCACGGGAGCTGCGGGCGACGCACACGGGTACACGGGCACGCCTGCCGGGCGGGCAGGCGTGCTCGTGTGCGATTCGTCGGCCGCTTCGCGGCGAGGCGCCGTTACCGACGCCGCTTGGCCGCGGCCCATGTCGTGGCGAGTTTCCCGGCCGCATCCACGCCGAGGAAGCCGTCGGCGTCCGCTGTCATGCTCGCGCCTATCTCTGCCTCTGACAGCGCCCGGTTCCACAGGCGCACCTCGTCGACGTGGCCGGGCCACGCTTCGCCGCTCCAGGTCCCGATCGTGACGTCTGTCGGCGTGTCGGCTGGGGCAACGGGGTTGTTGGACTCCTGCTCGTGCGTCATTGCGCCGTCGACATAGATCCGCACCATCCCGCCGCCGTCCGTCGTGTGGGTGTACGCCAAGTAGTACCAGACGTCGGTCTCGAGGACGGTGAGGTTGTCATTGATGTCCGTGAACCCGCCCGCTGGGGCGTTGGTCCACACCTTGAGCCCATTTGACGGGTTCATCCCGTAGCCGAAGCCGATGAGGCGTCCGCCGCCACCACGGGTCCCGAAGACGATTGCGTGGGCTCCGGGCAGCCGGTCGAGCTTCACCCACGCCGCTTGGGTGATCTCGTCCGCGATCTCCAGAACGCCGGTGATCGCGATGTTGACGAGGTCCGAAGATGTCGCAAACTGCAAGGCATCGCCCTGCTGGCCTGCCACCCACGTCGGCGAGCCACGCAGCTCCCCAGCCAGCCCGTTGGGGCCAAGGTCGGCGACGGTAGCGCCACTCCCCTCGTCGAGGGGCATGTACAGCACCAGCCCGTCAGTCAGTTCGGCGCGGACTAACGCCGATGTTGCCAGCAGCATCGCACAAGCGATCGCAATTCGTCGCATCCCGGGGGTTCTCCTCGTGGTGTGTGCTGGACGCGCCCTGCCTCCACGCGTCACGGCCACCAATGTACGGCGATTTCGCCCGCCGCGGCAAACGCGGGCCCTCGCCCGTCACGTCCCCGCACGGAGTGGGTCTGACGCGCCGGATCCCATGGACAGATGCCCGCATGCTGGTATGATGACCGCGCGAGCAGGGCTCGCCCGCTGTGCACGGATGCCTCCGGCCTGGCGTGCAGCGTCACTCGACCCGGGGTAAGGACCGCCTATGCGCACATGTCGCTACCGTACGCTCGCCGTCGCTCTGACACTCGCCGCTCTGGCCTCCGCAGCGCACGGATGGGGGCACGAGGCCCACCAGATCATCACCCGCAAGGCGTGCGACGCCATGCCGGAGGCCGTGCGGGCGTTCTTCATGTCGAACCGCGCAGCGCTCGCCGAACACACGATCGCGCCCTACCACTGGCGAGAGAGCGAAGATCCCAAACACGCGGGCGAACACGAACGTCACTTCTTCGACATCGACTACGAGGGCTTCGGCGCGTACCCATTCAGCGAGCTGCCCTGGGACTACGCCGCTGCAGCCGAGAAGTTCGGCGATGAGACGTTCGATCGGTACGGCCGCCTGCCGTGGCGAATCGCGTCCTACATGGACGAGGTCGTCGCCGCCATGGAGTCCGGCGACGCCGACCGCATCGTCGAGACGGCCGCGGCGTACTCGTTCTACGTAGCCAAGCCGTTCCAGCCGTTCCACTGCGTCATGAACTTCACCGGAAGAGCGACAGGCCAGCCCAACGCAGACGCGCTCTGGGAGTGGAACCTCGTACAGCGGCACCAGCAGGAGCTTGAGGTCGCGGTCGCGGCGGACCTGTCGAAGGTGGGAGCCGTCGACAGTCCGGTCGAGCGGGCGTTCATCAACATCATGGACAGCTACGCGCTCCACTTCCTCATCCTGAACCACGACCGCATGGCGCGCGACGGGATCGAGGGCGACCTCGAAGAGAACGACGTCTACTTCGAACGGCTGTGGGAGTTGTCGGGGTCTG
Source organism: Candidatus Poribacteria bacterium (assembly GCA_018644665.1). Classification (GTDB taxonomy): domain Bacteria; phylum Poribacteria; class WGA-4E. The sequence continues at coordinate 168,876 of JABGQA010000084.1, read as the reverse complement.
TCCTCGAAGCCCAACTGAGCGCCGCGGCAACCAACGTGGCGAGCTACTGGTTGGCAGCGTGGGAGAAGGCAGGCAGACCTCAGTTGCCCGCGCCTGACGGCGAGGATGTGGGCGCCGCGCCGCGCGCCCGGGATCTCGGCATAGCGATCGGGACGTTGCCAACGGGCGATCTCAACGCGATCACCGACGTCGAGGGCGTCCGCGTGGGGCATGTCACGGTGTCGTTCGGCGACGGCCCGAACGCAGCGCGAACGGGAGTGACGGCAATCGTCCCGCGCGACGACGTCTGGCACCACAAAGTGCCTGCCGCGACATTCGCCTTCAACGGGAACGGCGCCATGACCGGCGCCCACTGGGTGAACGAGTTGGGCGCCCTAGAGGTCCCCATACTGCTTACGGGCACGGAGAACGTGCCGCTAGTCGCCAACGGGGTGATCTCGTGGATGGCGGCCCAAGCCGAGGCGAAGGGGCACGGCGGACACCTCGTGTTGCCCTTCGTCGCGGAGTGCGCGGACGCGGGACTGAACGACGGGAAGTCGCGCTACGTCACGGAGGAGCACACCATCGACGCGATCGACTCGGCCGCCGGTGGGCCGGTAGCCGAGGGGAGTGTCGGCGCAGGCACCGGCATGCGCAGCTACCTGTTCAAGGCGGGCATCGGCACCGCGTCGCGCGTCAGCTCCGACGGCTACACGGTCGGCGCGCTGGTTCTGGCCAACGGCGGGCGCAGGCAGGAACTCCGCGTCGACGGCGTCCCTGTCGGGCAGCACATTACCGATCTGATGCCCCACTGGCCCCCGCGAGACGGATCGTTCATCATCGTCGTCGCGACGGACGCGCCTCTCACATCCCGGCAGTTGGGCCGGCTGTGCAAACGCGGAGCCGTGGGGATGGCGCGCACCGGCACCGTCGGGCGCCATGGCAGCGGAGATCTACTCGTCGCATTCTCGACCGCCACCGACGTCACGCCCTCGGCCGACGGCCCCACGTACACGCGCACCGCGTACAAGGACTCGCACATCACGGGGCTGTTCACCGCGACCATGGAGGCCGTCGAGGAGTCCATCATCAACGCGATCGTCGCGGGCCGCACGATGACAGGACGCAACGGCAACACGATTTACGGTGTTCCGCATGGCCGTCTACGGAAGGTCATGTACGACCACGGGCGGCTCATGCTGGCCAGCGCGGGGGAGTAGCGAACCGATGGGCACGAACCTGAGAGCCTCGCTCCGCTGCGCCGCCATCGTCTTCGTTGCATTCGTCGCCGGATGCGCGCAGGACGATGCGAAGACGCTGCACGTCTTCTCGTGGTCGGACTACTTCACCCCCGAGATCGTGGCGCGTTTCGAAGCGGAAACCGGCGCGAAGGTGATCCTCGACACGTACGAGAGCAACGAGGACCTCGTCGCCAAACTCCAAGCCGGTGTGACCGGATACGACGTGGTCCTACCGTCCGATTACGCGGTCCAACAGTTGGCTGCGCTGGGACTGCTCGCCGAGCTAGACAAGGCGAACATCCCAAACTTCGCGAACCTGGACCCGCAGTTCCTCGGCAAGTACTTCGACGCCGCGAACGCGCATTCGGTGCCGTACGTGTGGGGTACCGCGGGCATTGGCTACGACTCGTCGAAGGTGAGCCCGGCGCCTACCAGTTGGGCCGCCCTATGGGACGAGGCGTATGCCGGCGAGATCAACATGCTCGATGACGTGCGAGAGTCCATGGGCGCCGCGTTCAAGCGGCTGGGCTACTCCATCAACACGACAGACCCACCGAAGATTGCAGAGGCCCGCGCGCTTCTCATCGACCAGAAGCCGATCATCGCGAGCTACCGTACCGAGACGGACGACTTGATGCAGGCGAAGCAGGTCGTGCTGACACACGCGTGGAGCGGCGACGTGCTGCGTGTCGCGGAGGATAGCCCGGAGTGGAAGTACGTTGTCCCGGACGAGGGCAGCACGTTCTTCATCGACAACCTGGCCATCCCGGCAGGGGCGCCCCACAAGGCGCTCGCGGAGTCGTTCATCAACTTCATGCTCCAGCCCGACGTGATCGCGCAGGTGACGGCGTTCACGAGGTATGGGAACTGCGTGACGGCGTCGCGCAGCCACTTGCCAGACAGTCTCAAGGACAGCCCGGCCATATTCCCGCCTCCAGACGTCCTGGCGAGGTTGGAGACGATCCAGAGCCTAGGGGCCGCCGACGTCCTCTACGGTGAGGCGTGGACCGCGGTGAAGGCGGCCCAGTAGCGCGCAGGCCCGTTCACGCCCCAGGCCCGGGAGGATGATCCGTGGCGTCCAAGCCGAACGTACTGTTCATCGTCGTGGACGACCTGCGTCCGGAACTCGGTTGCTATACCGGCGCGGGCGTCCAGTCCCCCAACATCGACCGGTTGGCTTCCGAGGGCGTCCTCCTTGAGCAGGCGTACTGCCAGCAAGCGGTCTGCGCGCCGTCCCGCGCCAGCGTCCTCACGGGCCTGCGGCCGGATTCCACGGGGATATACGACCTGCAGACACCCGTGCGCGAGGCGTTGCCGGACGTCCTGACGCTGCCACAGCACTACAAGGCCAACGGGTACGAGACCGTCTCGGTCGGCAAGGTCTACCACCACGCAGAGGACGACCTGGCAGGATGGTCGGCGCCGCCGGTCCAATCGCGCGGCGACTGGCGAGGGCGAGGGTATCTCACCGACGAGGCCGTTGAGCAGATGCTCACGCAGGAACGGCTGCTCGTGGCGCGGGGCGACCGACGTCGGGGGATCGGCCCGGCTTTCGAGGCTGCGGACGTCCCAGACAACGCCTACCACGACGGGATGGACGCGGACGCCGCAATCCGCGAACTCGGCCGGCTCAAGGGCGAGCCGTTCTTCATGGCGCTGGGGTTCCACAAGCCGCACCTGCCGTTCAACGCGCCCAAACGGTACTGGGACCTCTATTCCGCGGACGACATACCTCTCGCGGACAACGACTTCGCGCCGCAGGGCGTGACGCCGTTCTCCCTGACGAACTTCGGGGAGCTACGCGGCTACTTCGGCATCCCCGCGGAGGGCCCGATCCCTGCCGATATCGCGCGGCGGCTGGTGCACGGCTACTGGGCGTGCGTGTCGTACATGGACGCGCAAGTCGGACGTGTTCTCGCGGCGCTGGACAATCTCGGTTTGGCCGAGGACACGGTCGTGATGCTGTGGGGCGACCACGGGTGGAAACTCGGCGAACACGGCAGTTGGTGCAAGCACACGAACTTCGACATCGACACGCGCGCGCCGTTGGTCGTTCGGGCGCCAGGACGCCAACTGCCCGGGCATCGCACATCGGCGCTTGTGGAGTTCGTGGACATGTACCCGACGCTCTGCGACCTGTGCGAAATCCCCACGCCCGCCCACCTTGAAGGCACGAGCTTCGCGCCACTCCTCGCCAGGTCGAACGGGGCGTGGAAGACGGCCGCGTTCAGCCAATGCCCGCGAGGCCGCGTCATGGGACACACGATGAAGACGGCGCGTCACAGGTATACCGAGTGGCAAGACAGGCGCACGGGCGCGGTCCGAGCGCGCGAGCTGTACGACCATGACGCGGCTGCCGGTGAGAACGCCAACGTCGCGGACAGGGCGGACTACGCCGACACCGTTGCACGGCTGTCGTCGATGCTCGCGGACGGATGGCGCGCCGCGCGGCCAGGCGGCTAGGTGAGATGGCTACGCGCCGAACAGCCGCCTGAACGTGTCCAGGGATGCAAGGAACCCGTCCTCGAACGTGCCACCGTCGGGCCGGTAGACGCTCTCCAACGACACCACGCCCGCGTAGCCGTCCGAGCGTAGGGCGTCGGCTATCGGAGCCAGGTGGGGCGCCATGTCGCCATCGCCTAGGGCCGTGCACGACACGGACGCCCGTGGGATGTCGACGCGTCCGTCCTTGATGTGGACGTGGCCGAGCTTCCCACCGTGTAGCGCATCGTAGCCGTCCGGGAACGACGGCTCGTTGCAGTACAGACTGTTGCACGGATCCCACAGCGCGCGCAGGTTCGGCGAGCCGATGTCGTCGATGAGCTTGCCGGCGAGATGCGCCGACGTGACCATCGCGTTGTTCCCAGTCTCCACGACGAGCGTGACGCCTGCGTCTTCGGCCACGCGCACAGCCGGCTCGATCAGGCCGACAAGCTTCGCCCACGCGCCCGCCGACACGTTCCAGACGTCGGCGCCGTGGCTCCCGAACAGGATCATCTCCTTGCGGAAGCTCATGATCCGCACGCGTGGGCACGCGACCGACTGCGCCAACTCAATGCAGCGCTTCAGGCCGTCCAGGTGCTCGGTATAGGCGGCGTCCGACTCGACGGTATCCATGACGGACAGGCCGCCGAAAACGTGCCGCGACACGCAGGGGATCTCGACTCCGTGGGCGTCGATCAGTTCAGCGGCGAGTCGACGTTCACCTGCGTCGAGGTCGCCGACCTCGGCGCCCCACAGGAACTGCAGTTCGGCGTGCCGCAGGCCCGCGCCCTCCATCACCGCGAGGGCATACGCGAAGTCACGACTGATGCCGTCCGTGATCACCCCGAGCTTCATCCCGCTCCCTACCACGTCACTTCGGTGTCGGCGATGTCCTCGAGCAGCTTGACGATGGACCAGTTGTCCTCGGCGGGGAACTTGGACATGCCCGCGCGGAATAACTCGAAGGCCGCCGCCGTCGTGAACAGCGGCACGCCGGTTTCCTTGCCCAGCGCCATGCTGATGCTCAGATCCTTGTACATCGTGCCTATGTGGCTGCCCGTGCCGACGAACTCTCGGTCCATGATGAGCTTGGCGCAGTTGCGGAACAGCGCGCTGCCCACTCCGCTCGCGCTGAACACCTCGTAGAGCGTCTCGCCCGGCACTCCGGCCTTGGCCCCCAGCACCAAAGACTCGAATATGCCGGCGAACGACGCCCCGATGAACGCCTGTAGGGCGGCCTTGACGGTCTGGCCAACGCCAATTTCCTCGCCGACGTGGAAGATCTGCTCGCCGACGGCTTCGAGGACCGGTCGGTTCGCCTCCAGGACGTCGGCCCGCGCCGCGGTCATCATCGTGAGCGTCCCGGCTTCCGCTCCCGACTTGCCGCCGCTGACCGGGGTGTCGATAAACTCCACCCCCGCCGCCTCGGCCGTCGCCCCGATCTCACGGGCCTCGGACGGATGGATCGTGGCGGACATGATGATGGCGCCGCCCTGCGCCATGCCGGTCAGCAGGCCGTTCTCGCCGGCGACGACCTCTCGCGCCTGATCGCCGTTCAGCACCATGACGAAGACGGAGTCGCTCCCGGCGCCGACGGCTTGCGGGCTATCGGCCGGCTCGCCCCCTAGGTCCGCGAGAAGCGCGAGTCGCTCAGCCCGCAAGTCGTACCCTGTTAGGCTGAACCCCGCGGCGCGGATGTTCTTCGCCATCGCGATGCCCATGTCACCGAGGCCGACGATGCCCACTCGCTTCAACGCGATCCCTCCATGAATCGACGGTCAGTCGCGGTCACGAGCGTCGCGCGAACCGCACGTTCCGAACACGTTCGACGCTCAGCAGGAAGCCGTCCACGTCGCCGCCCGCGCGCGTGAACCGCGCCTCGCCGAAGAACCACTCGTCGCCGGCGAACGTGTCGTCGGCGAGCGATGTCAGACGGATGTCTTCATGGCGCGCGTGCGCGGCGTAGAGGCCGCGGTCGTCGACGGCGATCGTGTACGTAGTGTCGAGTTCCTGCGAGTAGTACGACCCCGCGTACTCGGGCAAGGCCGCGCCGTCCGCGATCGCGACAGGAGCGTCTGGAGCCTCCGTCGGGACGTCCCGCGTGGCGGGAGGTGGGCCCAACCTGCTCTCAAGGAATACGTCGGCGATCTCGCGAGCGAGCGGCCCCGCGCGGAACGTGGCCGCGTTACTCAGCAGGACGACGGCGAACCGTTCCTCAGGGAACCGCGACAGATGGCTGCGGAAGCCGCGCCATGAGCCGCTGTGATGCAGGATCGGCCGTCCCCGGTACGTATCCGTCACCTGACCGAAGCCGTACGTTGAGTTCGCGCCACCCATTGCCGCTCCGGGTGCGTTCATACGGGCCAGCGCCGCGACCGGACCGACGGCGCCCGTGTCGAGGTTGACCGCCCACCGCGCCAGATCCTCGACGGTTGAATGCAGCGAACTCGAGGCAAGAGCAGTGAGGTTGTCCGTGGCGTTCACGAACGCGGCGCTGTCGTCCGGCTCGTACGACATCGCGCGGCCCGGGATGACTTCGCGATGATCGTCATGGAAATGCGTGCTGGTCATCCCAAGCGGGCCGAAGATGCGTTCATGCGTGAACTGGCGGAAAGACATCCCGCTCACCCGCGCGACCGTCTCGGCAAGCAGGTTGTACCCCGTGTTCGAATACAGATGCTGCTCGCCCGGCGCGAAGTTGAGGTCGCGTTGCCGCCTCGCGAAGCGCAGGATGTCCTCGAACAGGATCGTGTCGTCCATCCGCACGCCGGCCATGACCATCGCCGGCACCCAGTCGCGGATACCACTCGTATGGTGCAGAAGATGGCGCAGCGTGACCGTGGGGCCGAAGTCCGGCATGTCCGGCAACCGGTCGCGGTAGTCGTCGTCCAGGGCAAGCCAGCCCTCGTCCTCGAGGAGCGCGATAGCGTACGCCCCGAATTGCTTCGACACAGATGCGATGTCGAAGACAGTGGACGGCGCGATGCCGACGCCGTACTCGACGTTCGCGCACCCGTACCCCTTGGCGTAGACGACCTCGCCGTCCTGTACGACCGCAGCCGCGGCTCCCGGCGCGGACGGCCGATGCCATTCGGCGAACAGCGCGTCGAGCCGGCTGTACACGGGCGTTGCTCCTGATTGGGTGGTCGGCCCCAAACGTAGACGAAGGACGCGGCGCGGGCAAGTCGCGGCCCGCCCGTGCAGCACGCCGCCCGCTGGCGCGCGATCGTGGACGACGCCTAGACGCCACATCCGACGCCAGGACGGCTTAGCTGCCCGTAGACGTGTAGTGCTGCACGCCAACTCGCCAGACCCGCAGCGACAGAGCCAGAAACGCGCCACCGACGATCGGCGATACCCACCCGAACCATGCGGCCGATCCAGCCGGCGCGGGGCGGTCGAGCACGCGCAGCAGTGGGTAGTAGCTGACGCACGCCAGGGGAATGACGGCCGTGAAGAAACGGCGGAACCACGGCCGGTAGATCGACAGCGGGTACTGGGCCGTCTCGATGCCCCCGTACGTCACTGTGTTGAGCACTTCGAGACTCTCCGTCGTCCAGAAGCAGAGAGTGGCCTGCAGTATCAGCAGCCCGTAGAACAGACACACGCCTCCGAGTATCGTCGCGATGAGGAGCGCGCCCTTGGGCACAGTCCACGAGATGTCGAGGGCGACCGATGCCCACACGAGTATCACGGCCGCTTGCAGCAAGCGCCCGATTCTGACGGCGTGCAGCTCGCGCGCCGCCACCTGCAGTGCGGCGCTGCGCGGCCGAAGGAGGATGATGTCGAACCCGCCGCCCTTGATGAGCTCGGAGAACGTGTCGAATCCGCGGGCAGTGGACTCCGCGATGGCAAACGCCGCGTTGATCGTGCCGTAGAACAGTGCGACTTCGGCCAGCCGCCACCCTTGCAGCGAACCGAACCGATCGAACATGACCCAGATCGCGACGAACTCGACACCGGTTATCGCGAACGTGCTCAGCGACAGCATGATGAACGACGCGCGGTACTGCATCTGGCTGCGTATTGAAACCGCGGCGTACCGCGCGTAGAGACGAAGCGGGCCCATCGCGCTCAGCCTCCCTGGATTACCAATCGCTTCGCCCCGAGCGACAGGATCGAGCGCCCGGTCACCACGAACACCAGTATCCACACGCCCTGGAACGCCAGCAGCGGTGGAAGCTCCGACGGCGCCAGGTGACCCATGTAGAGCCGCAACGGTATGTCGACGAGGCCGCGCCACGGTAGTACATCCAACACCCTCCGCGCCCAGTCAGGGAAGAGAGGCAGCGGGACATACATGCCCGAAAAGAAGCCCATGGCGATCATCATCAGCCTGCCGATCCCCTCGCCGGACACCGTCCACAGCATCAAGATCGCCATGAATGTCGCCATCACTGCGCTCAGCATCAGCGCGGCGCACATGGAGAGGACCCACGCGACGAACGCTGCTGGAGAGTCGGGGCCCTGCAACCCGAACAGCAGAAACGCGACGGGCACCATGGGGGCGGCGCGCAGGAGAGTTGGGGCGGCGTGATTGGCGACTGCGCGTGTAACCCACAAGGAATACACATCCAGCGGCCGCAGCATCTCGTAAGCCACCGACCCCGACCGGATCATCTGCCGGATACCGGGGTCAACGCCCCAAGGGAGCAGGCGGAACATCGCCTGACTCAGCCAGATATACGTGACGACCTGTGCCAGCGACATCGGTTGCTCGGCCGACGACGAACTGTAGAACGCCGTGAAGATCATCACCCGAATCACGCCCCAGAACAGTTGGGTGGCCAGCCCAGCCACGGCGGCTGCTCGGTACTGCAGGAGCGTGCGGAACCGCGCGCTGAAGATCGCCGCGTACGCGCTCACTTGTAGTCCTGGCCGTACAGCCGCGCGATGATCTCCTCGATGGGCGGGCTCTCCACGAAGAGGTCGTGGACGTCGTGCTTCGCCACGATGCGCGAAATCAGGTCCGGCGTCGACGTCTCCTCGGGACTGAAGCTCAACTGCACGCGTCGTCCGTCGTGGCTGACGATCGTCGCGGCCGCGTCGTCGATCGTGTCGTCGGCATCCGCCAGGTCGACGGTAAGGCGTCTTTCCGTGGTCGCCTGGTCGCGTAGTCCCTGCACGGTCCCGTCGAAGAGAATCGAGCCGGAGCCGATGACCATCACGCGGCTGCACAGCGCTTCGATCTCATCGAGGTCGTGCGTGGTGAGGATCACCGTCACGCCACGCTCGCGATTCAGCCGTTGGATGAAGTCACGCACCGCGAGTTTCGCCACGGCGTCCAGGCCGATCGTCGGCTCGTCGAGGAACAGCAGCGCGGGCGAGTGCAGGAGCGCGGCGGCCAAGTCGCATCGCATGCGCTGCCCGAGGCTCAACTGGCGCACGGGCGTGTCCAGCAACGGCTCCAGCGTGAGGAGCGACACGACCTCATCGCGTCGCGTGGCGTAGTCGCCCTGTGCCACGCGATAGATGTCGCGGAGTAGCTCGAACGACTCAATGACCGGAAGATCCCACCAAAGCTGCGTTCTCTGGCCGAAAACGACGCCAATGCCACGCACGTGCTCCCGGCGTTGGCGCCAGGGAGTTCGGCCCAACACCTCGCACCGACCGGAGTCCGGCACGAGGATGCCCGAGAGCACCTTCACCGTCGTGGACTTCCCCGCTCCATTCGGCCCGATGTACCCGACGAGTTCGCCCGGCTCGATCGTGAACGAGACGGAATCGAGCGCACGGACCTCACGGTATCGTCGACGCACTACGCCACGTATCGCGCCGAGCATCCCCGGGTCGCGCTCAGCGACTCGGAACGTCTTCACGAGATTCTCGACGACGATCTGGGGCACGATTCACCCATGCCGGGTACGGGACGAGCGGAGGCGGGACATGCCGACAGAACTGTCGGGTCGGGTGTGTCTTGGCGAGACGAATGGAAGTGGTGCCCCCGGCTGGACTCGAACCAGCACGCTCAAAGAGCACAGGCCCTCAACCTGCCGCGTATACCAATTCCGCCACGGGGGCTACGCCGAGTAAGCGCCTAGGAATCTTACGTCGGCGTTGGCCGGGTGTCAAGACGACGACGCGCCTGGGCCGCGATGCGCCCGATCGCGGCTGGCTGGCGCCCGCGACCGACCGACGGGCGGGAAGCCTATCTGCCGGCGGCGATCGCATCAGCGACCACGGTCGCGGCATGCGCGATGCCCAGGTCGTGGTCCACGGCCAACGTGTACCCGCGCGCCGACAGTGCAAGCGCGTGGAACGCCGCCTCGTACCCATGGGTGACGTCCGGGCAGTGTCTGAACATGCTGACGGGTTCGCCGAGGTGGCCGCGCGTGGCCTCAGGTGACAGCGGGGTGAGGGCCGTTCGCGCGCCGCGTTGCACAAAGAACACCAAGTCCACAGCGCCCGACGCGGCAACTGCCACATGCTCGCGTGCGTCGAGCACGCTCTTGTCTCCGACAGTCCTGCCGCGCGGCGGGCCGTCGGGCCAGAACTCACGTAGCGCCCCGGCGCGCAGCTCCAGCCGCCATGGCCGGCCGTACACATGCAGCGAGCGCCCGTCCAGGAGCGCGTAGTCGTCGGTCAGATAGCCGTGCCCGTGGGCCAGCGCCAGAGCGCTGGCGAGGGAACTCTTGCCGACGCGCGAATCCCCGACGAAGAGAGCGACCCCGCCCGCCGGCGCCTTCACAGCCGCTGCGTGCAAGCCGTACAGGGGCGGATGCAGCATCACCGCGGCGCCCCACACGTGTTGTATGACGTGGTCGACCATGTCCGCCATATCCGCGGCATCGCTGATGCACGCCATCGCCGTCATCCGATCCCAGGCGCACCCGCCGAAGCCGCTGCGGCCGACGATGTGATAGCCGATGTGCGGGTGCACGACATCCGTGAACCCCGGCTCAGGCGTCGCAGCGGACGCTGGGGCTTCCTGCATGAAGCCAGCAGGCACGACGAAGGCGCTGGCCGAGATGTCCGGCTCGGAGTGCGGCACTCCCAGTGCGCGCCACCGCGCTATGAGCGTATCCGCCAGCAGAGCCTCCAGTTCTTCGCTGTTCGTGGTCCACGTCAGGTTGCGTCCATACACCAGGTCGCGACGAGGCGGCCGTGGCGTGATCTGGTCCCACATGGACCCGCGCGCGACGAGAAGCGGCGTGGGGTCAGACATCGGTGTACCTCGCGTTCCGCAGGCGGGTCACGCCAGTCGTCAACTGCCGGTACGCCCACCGAAGAGGGAAGTTCCGCGGGATGTGCGGACTCAACGCCTTGATTGCCGACCGGTACGCCGCGCGACGGGACCCATTGGTCGCCACGGACAGCCATCGGCCTCGTCTCGTTGGGCGCGGGTCGAGGGCTGGCGCCCACCCGAGGGTCGCGCCTCGCGCGAACGCCCGGCGGGTTCGGAACGCTCGCGCGTCCAACGGCACGAGCCCTGGCCCGAAGCAGTGCTCGGCAATGCCGAACCCCGCAGCGCAGATGTCGGCGGCCCCGAAGCGGACGCAGAGATCCGCAAGCCTGCGCCAGTCCAGCGCCGACGACCGCAGCATCAACGCGATGTCCACGACCCCTATCGTGTGCGCGAATTCGTGCTTGCACAGGTGATGACACGTGAGCACGAGGTGGCGCGCGACGTCGGTGGCGTCCTCGGGGCCGAAGTAGAACGGCTCCCGTAACGCGCCGGATATATCGAGGTCGTAGTGCACCTCGACGAAGAACGTGCGCTGTATACGCCCGAAGTGTGGCCCGAAGTTGGGGAGAGGCTCGCGTAGCGCCGGGAGGCCGTCGTACAGCCGCATTCCAGGTACGACACGCTGGAACGCTAGATGGTCCGGCTTCGACAGGTCACGGTACTCGTACCCAATGCCTCGAAGCGCGGCGACGACCACAGCTCGGCCGGTCGCCTGGTCCACCGCGCAGTCCAGATCCCCGAACAGCCGGCTCTGCGCGGGGTAGATGTCCGTGGAAATGAGCCACGCGCCTTTGAGCGTCGTGGCGCTCGTGCCGAGGGCGGCCATCACGGCAGCGCTCTCGGTGACGAGCTGCGCGGTCCTTCGGCGCCCGGCCGCCAAGAGCTGGCGGAGTCGCTCCGCGAAGGACTCCGGCAGACCCATCTCACCGGCGGTCACCGGTTCCAGGAGCTGATGCGCGATGAGAAGCGCCGACCGATGGGACCAGTACATCTGCTCGGCCCAGAGGCGGTCGGTGATGGCCGCGTCGGCGAGATCTGGCTCCAGCGCGCGCAGTTCGTCGGCCTCTCCGAGTGCGACCCGTCTGACAACGGCGCGCAGCAGACGCATGTACAGGCCGCGCGTCGACGCGCCCCGAGGCCAGGCGTGGGGATCAAGCGCCGCGGCATGAAGCGGGGTGGCGAGCGGGCGGCATGCGGGTTGTGACCTCACGTGCGCCATGCCGTCAGGTCGCGGCGGAGGACGGACTCGAGCCGGGAGACCTCGGCTGCGTAGCCGTCGCGCAGGCGGGCCCGAGTCTCCGGCGCCATCGGCGGCACGCGAGTGGTCGTCAGCAGGGCCCTGGCGACCGCGCGGCCAGGGCGGCGCGCCCAACGTGGGGTGGCGCCGCGCACGAAGCGGGTGAACGCCGTTCGATCCGACACCAAGCCGCCGTACGCCGCTCCGGCTCGCCGCCATCTCGGCGCCCAAGCCTGCCCTTGGGGCTTGTCCACGTTGAGCGCGCGCGCATCCACGCCGAGGAAGGCGCAAATGCCAGCGTGGGTGGCCGTGGCGTCGCGGGCGAGGTCATCAAGCAACAGAACGTGAACCTGCCCTTCCCCGAACGTGTCCAGGTACCGCTCAATGTGGCGGGAATATAACCCCCGCTCGTGGTACCGCCGCGAAACCTCCCGCTCGCCGTCCGTAGCGATGCACTCCTCGAACGACAGCGGCTCCATGCCGTACCGGCGGAAGTGCCAGTATTCCGAGTAGGCGCGCGCCACGGGGTCGCGCAGGATGACTATGATCCGCGAGTCTCGCGAGTGGTCGCGGATGCGCCGGCAGGCCGCCTCTGAGTACACATAGTTCGTCGAAGCCTCAAAGGCCAGCGACGACTCAGGGGCATCAGCAAACAGGGCGAAGTAGGCGTCCGCGTCCATCGAACGGAAGTGAGGCGGCAAGACGTCGCAGAAGAAGTGCGGCTCTTTGCGAGTCGACGCGTACAACCGCGGATGATCCCTCAGTGAACGGTAGAGCGATGTCGTCCCGCATTTCGGGGCGCCGACGATGAGGAAGTCCGGGCCGCGGGGAGTCACGTACCGTCACCGACACGCGGCGGACGGAGCGGAGTGGGGGGCGTCATGCGGTGCGAAGTCCCTATCCTACGGGTCGTGCGGGCGCCGCTTGGCGTGGAGCGCAACCCGGTCGGGCGCGGGCGGCGCGCGGCGTCACTGTGGATGTACCGCATCGCGCGAGGCGCCGTCCATTCCGCAACACGACCGTCGGCACATCCACGCCGGCCGGCGGCGGGATGTCGGCGGGCCCGCCCCTTCTGCCGACCCGCCCAGCGCCGGTATCATCGACATACGGTGACGAGGGGGATGGATGCGGGGTAAGCGGGGAGAAAGCGGGTCGGACCCGCGCGACATTAGACTGGCGTCCGTCGCGCTCGCCGCGGCGCTCGTCATGCCGACGCAGTATTGGGTGTCCAGCATCTGGGCGGGCTTCTCGCTCATGTCGCTGTTCATCCACGTGGTGTTCATCACCTTCACGCTGGCGCTCCTGAACTTGGCGCTGCGCCACGTGGCTCCACGTCTCGTCCTGCGCCCCGGCGAACTCCTGATCGTCTACACGATGCTGGCCGCCGCCCAGACGGTCGCAGGCCACGACACCATCGAGATGCTCACCCAGGCGATCGGCTACCCCGAGTGGTTCACCAGCGCGGAGAACGACTGGCGGGCCCTGTTCCACCACATGCTGCCGCAATGGCTGTTCGTATGGGACCACGGCGCGGTCGAAGGCCTCTACACCGCGGGAATGGACCTGTACGAGGAGGGCGCGTGGCGCCACTTCGTGCGCCCGGTTCTCCACTGGTCCGGGTTTCTCGTGACCATGTGCTTCCTAGTGATGTGTCTGAACGTCATCCTACGGCGACAGTGGGTCGAGCGCGAGCGCCTGGCCTTCCCCGTGGCGCAAGTCGCCCTGGGTATCATCGACCCGCGCTCCGGCCTCCTGAGGAGTCGCCTGTTCTGGGGCGCGTGCGGCGGAGCCGCCACGCTCAACCTGATGAATGGCCTGCACCGTCTATTCCCGCTCGTCCCGGGCCCTACCTACGGGAAGTTCGCCCTGGGCGCGTTGTTTACGGAGTCACCGTGGAACGTCATCGGCGATGTGTGGGTCGAGTTCCTCCCGTTCGTCATCGGCGTCTCGTTCTTCATCCCAGTGGCGCTCTCGTTCTCGATCTGGTTCTTCTACTGGTTCTGGAAGATGGAGCATGTCCTCGGCGCCGCCGTAGGCCTGCGCTACATCCCAGACTTCCCAGGTTACTGGATGCAGGGCATGGGCGCCGTCGTTCTGATGGCCCTCCTGTTCCTGTATTGGTCCCGCAGGCATCTATCGCATGTCCTTCGCGTGGCGTGGCGCGCGGCACAGAATCCGCCGGGGGATGACAGCCCCTACCGCTTCGCCGTGTGGGGCGCGGCCGCCTCGAGCGCCGTGCTGCTCACGTTCATGTGCGTCGCCGGCATGGCGCCGTGGTTCGCCGTCTTGTTCCTGGCGGGGTACTGCGCGATGTCGATGGTCACCGCTCGACTGCGCGCGCAACTTGGGCCGCCGACACACGAGATCCCCTTCACCACATCGAACATGCTCGTCGGGATGCTCGGCGTTAAGCGCATCGACACGATGAGCCTGACGCAAGTCACCGTCTTCAAGTTCGTCGACTTCGGCCAGCGCGCGAGCCCCATGCCCACCATGCTGGAGAGCATGTACCTTCGCGACAAGCTGAAGCTGCGGCGGCCCGGCGTCCTGCTGGCCGCGATCATGCTCGCCATCGTCCTAGGGACGGTCTTCGGCTTCGCCGGCAACCTCCAACGCGGATACGTCACCACCACGCAGACATGGGTCGGTGACGGGGCGTTCCCGCGGCTCTCGAGTCAGATCCGCGACCACACCGTCGGCGTGGACTTCGTGTACGTCGCGTACTTCGTCGTTGGAGCGGCCGTCGTCATAGGGCTCAACGCGATGAGCCGCGCGTACGTGTGGTGGCCGTTCCATCCGCTGGGCTACATCATGGGCGGGGAGTGGATGCTGCGCCACCTGTGGTTCCCGGTATTCCTGGCGTGGCTCATCCGCGCCACGGTGCTGAAGTTCGGCGGCATGAGGGCCCACCGAACGGCGACGCGTTTCTTCCTGGGCGTCACGATCGGTGATGCCGTCATGCTTGGGATGTGGGCTGTCGTCGGCAGCGTGACGGGCCGATGGACACTCACCTTCACGTACTGATAACGTAGGCCGACGTCAGACACGGCGAACCGATACAGAGACAGGACGTGAGATGGCAGGCAAGCTGAGAGCAGGAGTCGTCGGGTCGGGCATAATCGGCAAGAGCCATGTGCGCGGCTACGCCGGGATGCGCGACGACGTGGACCTCGTGGCTATCGCGGATCTCGACCAGGACGAAGCGAAGCGCGTCGCGGCGGAACACAACATCCCGAACGTGTTCTCGGACTACCGGGACCTCGTCGCCAGGGACGACCTCGACACCGTGGACGTGTGTCTGCCCAACTTCCTGCACGCGCCAGTGACCATCGCGGCCCTCGAGGCAGGCAAGCACGTCTTCTGCGAGAAGCCGATGGCAGGCGTCGGCGCCGAGGCGCAGACGATGTACGACGTCGCGCAGACGGCCGGGAAGCAGCTCCACGTGCAGATGGGCACGGTGTTCAGTAAGGAAACCCGCACAGCGAAGTACCTCATCGACGAGGGCGCGCTCGGGCGGGTCTACTATGCCAAAGCGAGCAACGGGCGCCGACGCGGGCGCGTCTTCGTGGATGGGTACGCGACCCCGCATTTCGTGCAGAAGGAGCGCGCTGGCGGCGGGTCCATGCTCGACATGGCAGTGTACAGCATGGCACGTCTGGTATACCTCCTCGGCAACCCCGACCTGAAGAGCGTGAGCGGAGCCACGTACCAAGAGATGGACATGGACCCGAAGCGCCGTGAGGAGAGCGGCTTCGACGTCGAAGAGTTCGGGCACGGGTTCGTCCGGTTCGCCGGCGATGTGACGATGTACGTCGAGGACGCCTGGTCCGCGTTCGGCGAGTTCGAGGGCGACAAGCTCCTCGGCTCGGAGGGCGGCGTCAGCCTCCGTCCGTTCAAGTACTACACCGACGTGCACGGCATGGACGCCGACGTCTCGCTGAACATCGACTCGTACGAGAGCCGGATGCGCGCGCTTGGTTACATGGGCCGCGGCTACGGTGGGTCGCAGGAACACTTCGTGTACAGCGTCCTCGGCCGTGTCGAGAGCATTGACACCGGCGCCCTTGGGCTAAAGGTCGCGCAAATCACGCAGGCGCTGTACGACTCGGCGGAGTCCGGCCAGGAGGTACGTCTGTAATGTCGCTCCGCGCGGTTCTGGTAGGCTGTGGCCGCATGGGCGGCTTTATCGACGACGAACTTGTAGGGCGGCCCGACTTCGTGCCGCCCTACTGCCACGCAGGGGCATACCTAGCGGCCGACGGCGTCTCGCTGGTCGCGGCGGCGGACATCGTGCCGGAGAAGGCGGTCGCGCTCGCCGAGAAGTGGGCTGTGCCGAAGACGTACGTCGACTACCGCGACATGATCCAGGAGGAACGGCCGGACATCGTCAGCGTCACGACGCGCCCCGACACGCACGCGGAAGTCGCGATCTTCGCGGCCGAGAACGGCGCCCGGGCCGTCTACTGCGAGAAGCCGATGTGCTGCTCAATGGAGGAGGCGGACGCCATCCGCGCGGCGTGCGAGAAGCATGGGGTAGTTCTCAATCTCGGATCGAGCCGTCGGTACCAGGAGGCGTTCTGGCGGATCCGTGAGCAAGTCACCGAGGGCGTCATCGGGGACGTTCAACTCGTCGTGTCGTACAGTTCGGGCGGCGCGCTGTGGACGCACACCCACACGACCGACATCTTGCTGTTCCTAGCGGGCGACCCGACGGTGGTGTCGGCGCAGGGCGCGGCGGACCTGAAGCCTGAGGAGCGTGGCGCGGCGGGGCTAGAGCGCGATCCGCAGATACTCAGCGCCGCGTTCGAGTTCGGCAACGGCGTGCGGGGCGTCATGACGCGCTGCGCGGGTTACGAGTTCGAGGTCCACGGGTCGCGTGGGAAGATCCGCACGCGAGGCAACGGCCACGCGTTCGAGACGCACGTGTTCGACGAGCACGGTCGCGCGACGTCCGCGAACTTCCCCGCGTGGGCCCGGTCGACGGGATCGGTGAACTGCATCCACGACCTGGTGTCGGCGATCAAGGACGGGACGACGCCGATCGGTGGCGTGGACGTGGCGGTGCGTGGCCAGGAGATGTCGATGGCGGTCGTCGAATCGGAGCGTCGCGACGGCGCCCGCGTGCAGCTGCCCCTAGGAGACCGATCGCTCTATGTGCGGGGATGGTGAGCTTCTGAACTCGACGCTGCGGCGATTCGCACGGCGCCTGCTCGTCGTGGCGGCGGCCGTCGCGCTTGGCGCGGGGCTGGCAGGCTGTGATGTAGGCGACCCGGTAGCGGAAGCGCGTGCTCGCGAGGGTATCGACGTAGCCGCGGTCGACAACCCGGCCCTGTTCCTCGCTGCTCTGGTGGACGAGGGAGCCATCCTCCGAGCCGACGTCAACGGGGACGGCGTCGTCGACATCGTCGACCTTGTCATCGTGGCGCAGAGCTTCGGCGACGTCTCCACCGACGTGGCATCGCTCGTCACGATTCTGGATGAGGCCGTGCGGTGGGTGCCGGGCCGCGGCCCCGACGACGACCCGACGGCCCAGGCGTGGGAGTTCTCCTACCAGATCACGTTGCGGAACGAGACGCGCGAGACGCGATCCGCGCGCGTTGTGTGGAGTTGGTTCGACGCCAGCGGGTTCCTCGTCGACGAAGTCCCCGTGAACATCCTGCTCCAGGGCGGTCAGGAACTCACAGTGACCGACATCGAAACGGTGCGGAACACGGGCCCCGACGGCACGCACACCGCGGAAGTCGTCTCAGCTACGGTACCCGGGATCAACATCGACCCGCCGCCGCCGCCCGGCTAGCCTCCCCAGCGTGCAACGCCCGCGCGACGCCATGTCGCGCCGCGGCGGGCGCACCGTGTCGGTCGGCGGGGACCCGCCACCTACGCGCAACGCCGTCCCACTGCCCTCCACGCTCCTGGATCAGACGTCGTGCCCTGCGCACGGCCTACACACCATCGGCGGCGGCGCCGTGCGCCCGGAAGGCACGCGTCCGGAGATGATCCCGGCTCACGGATCCCCGCACCCGAGGAAGACCTGTAGACGGGCACACGAAGACCCACCGGGTGGGACCGATGGGTCTTCGCGCGATCTAGAACTTGATGTTGAGTTCGCCGATGAACACGTCGCTCTTGTTCTGCGTGCGAAGCACCTGGTAGAGGTTCCCCTCCAGGTCGAAGAACTCGCGCGTGTAGTTGCGGCTCGTGTCACTCGGGTCGAGGGTCTGCCACTGCACGTAGAGGTTCGCGTCGCGCAGGATGTCCCAATCCAGCCCGAACATCGTCCCGCTGCTGTCGCCGTTCTGGCGACCCGCTTGCAGGTTGAGCTCGGGGAACAGCGCGTCGGTATCGAGTCGGGACGACCCATCCTGGCGCTGCACGAACAGGTTGAACTCCTTGTATTCGTAGGGATTCGGGTTCACCACCCGGTTCACCCCGACGTACAGATCGTTATCCCAGTTCCGGTCCTCGAAGGTGATGCTGTTCTCAAGCCGCTCGGGATACAGCTGATCGCCGTCGCGGTTGCGAAGCGTTGACGCGTTCTCGACCAGCAGGTTCCAGCGATCGGACAGGTCGTAGTTGAACAGCAGGCGCTGGCGACCGTTGAGCGTCGTCTCGTCCTGTGTGTTGTCCGGCTTCTGGTCGATGTCCTCGTAGTCTTCGAGGATGTCGTTGGTCTGGTTCGTGAACTGAGTGGACGAGATGGCGTCGACTTCGCTGGCGCGCAGCGAGAAGCCCGACAGCGCGTAGCGACGCAGGGAGAAGTCGCTGCCGTCCTGCAAGTAGATGTTGCCGGCCGGGTCCGCGCCGACGAACTTCAGGTCGTGCAGGTCCTCATCCATCTGGTCCAGGCGATACTGCGAGCTGTCGGAGTAGGTCCCGTTGACCCCGAACCGCTGCACGCGGTGAATCACCTTGTGATACAGCGTGTTCTGGATGCGGACGGCCTCTTGCAGAGCCTTGTCAGTCATCGCCTTGCCGTCACCGTCCATCTCGTCGAGGAGGGTCAACTCCTCGAGCCGGCGCATGCGGCGCGCGAGTTCATCGGTATCCGACAGCGGAGCAAGCGATGAGTTCGAACTCAGTTCGCGGAACGACCGCTGACCGCTGGAGAACGCCGAGAGGGACAGCACCTCCAAGGGCACGGAGCGCAGTTCCTTACGCACGAACGCCGAGTCATCCTTGACGACGAGTTGGTTGTCCATCGTCGCGGCGAGGTAGTGCGGAGCCGTGACTTCGCTGCCGCCCAGACCCTCTGATGCGAACGCGAGCTGGAACGCGCCGTCGTTGTCGAACTTCACGATGCGATGGTTGCCGGTGTCGGCGACGAACACGCCTCCGTCGGCCCCGGCGGCGATGTCCTTCGGCCCATCGAACTCGCCGTCGCCCGAGCCGTAGCGGCCGAACGTCTCCTGACGCTCGCCATCCGGCGAATGCTTGTATACGACCTGCTTCGAGTCCCGCTCCGCGTCGAGGATGAACAGGTTGCCCTGCCGGTCGACAGCGATCTCGACGCCACGGTCGTGGTTGCTCGGCTGGATCGCCAGCGCGAGACGGCCGTCCGCCGTGAGGATCTGCTTCACCGGGATAACCGGCGAGGACTTGGGCAGCGCGGTTGCGGAATCCACTGCGAGCGTTGTGACGAACGCGCCCGAGCTGTCGAACTTGTGCACGCACGGTGTGTAGATGTAGACCGGCGGCCCGTCGAGTGCTTCGTCCGGGATCACAACAGCGGTCGTGTCCGCCACGTAGACGTTCCCCGCCATGTCGACAGCGATGTCGCCCGGCTTGACCAGCACGACGGGCAGTTCGTCAGAGCCCATGGCCGGGTATTGGAACACCGGCGTGCCGTCGGCGGCGAGCTTCTGAATCACGCGGTTCTTTGCGTCGCTGACGTAGACAGCGCCGTCGGCGTCAAAGGCCAGGTTGATCTCGGAACTGAATGCGCCGCCCCCGGATCCCTTGCGGCCGAACGCCTGCTGGAATTCCAGGAAGCCGAGCGCGTGCGCCGATCCGGCGAGCGTCAGCGCGCCGAAAGCGAGGATCAGAAGACTTGTGCACGATCGCTTTGTCACGACGTTTCTCCCACCACGTCCGAGCCGAGTGAAGCGAATTCTTCCTGCCCTCGGTACTGGAGCTGGTAAAGCCGATAGTATATGCCGCGCTCTCTCAGCAGTTCGGCATGGGTTCCGACCTCGCGTATCTCGCCCTTGTGCATCACGACGATCTTATCGGCGTCCTGTATCGTCGAGAGTCGGTGAGCGATAATAATCGAAGTGCGCCCCTCTAGCAAGCGCTTCAACCCCTCCTGAATCAACACCTCAGTCTCCGTATCGATCGAAGAGGTCGCTTCGTCGAGGATGAGGATGTCCGGGTCGAACGCGAGGGCGCGAGCGAACGCGATCAACTGCTTCTGCCCGCTGGAGAACGTGCTCCCGCCCTCCTTCACCTCGGCGTCCATCTTGCCCGGCAGCGATGCGATGAACCTGTCCGCCTGCACGACGCTCGCAGCCTCGGCTACCTGCGCATCGGAGATCTCCGGCGAGGCCAGGCGGATGTTGTCCGCGACGCTCCCCGAGAACAGGAACACATCCTGCTGCACGATGGCGATCCGGCGCCGGAGGTCGGTGAGCTTGAGGTCGCGCACGTCCACGCCGTCTACGAGGATGCTGCCCTTCTGGATGTCGTAGAACCGACATAGCAGGTTGGTGAGCGTCGTCTTGCCAGAGCCCGTCGCGCCGACAACGGCAACGCGCTCGCCTCGCTCAATCGTCAGGTCGATCCCGCGGATGACGAAGTCGTCCTCGTTGTAGGCGAACCACACGTCGCGGAACTCGAGGCCCTCTGTGAACTGCGCGATTGGTTTGGCGTCCGGTTTCTCCTGGATCGCCGGCTCGGTGTCGAACAGCGTGAACACGCGTTCGGACGAGGCCATCGCGATCAGGAGCGTGTTGTACTGCTCGCTCAGCGCGCGTAGGGGCCAGAAAAACCTCTGTCCCCACACCAGGAAAGCGAACAGTTCGCCGATGGAGATGTTGTTCTGGATCACCTGCCCGCCGCCGTACCAGATGATGACGGCCGTCGCGAGCCCGCCGGTGAGTTCGATCAGCGGGCCGAAGAACGCCATCGCCAGTACCGCGCGGAGCGCAGCGGCGAGGTACTCGGTGTTGATACCGGTGAACCGGCGGACCGTGCTCGCCTCCTGGTTGAAGAGCTGGAGCGTTGTCAACCCGCCGATGCGCTCGTTCATGAACGCGTTCATGCGCGAGAGCTGGCGTCGCCATTCGCGGTACGCGCGTCGGGACAGCACCTGGTAGAACAGCGTCGCCATCGCGATGATCGGCAGCACGGCGAGCGTGACGAGCGCGAACTGCCAGCTCACGACGAACATCATCACACAGATCGTGATGAGGCCGATGACACTGCCTATCGAGTCCACGATCCCGGAGGCGAATAGCTCGTTCAGGGCCGCCACGTCATTCATCACGCGCGTCATCAGCCGACCCACCGCGGTCGTGTCGAAGAACGCGGCGTGCAGCTTGTGAATATGCGCGTAGAGCTGCACGCGCATGTCCCGCATGATGTGCTGGCCCATGATCTGCATCATGTACGAGCGCAGGAACGACGCGACGAGGTCGAGTAGGAGCAGCGCGGTATAGAGGATGACAACGCCGCGCAACGCGAGCAGCACAGCGCCGAAATCGCGGTTCCGCAGGGCGTCGCTGTTGATGTGCTCGTCGATCGCGTACTTGGCGAGGAGCGGGGTGACGTTCCGCGCTCCCTCGGCGATCAGAATCAGGACGAGCCCGACGAGCACTCGCCGGGTGTACGGCTTCACATAGCCGATCAACCGGCGAAAGATCTCGCGGTCGTAGATCTTGGTAAGTTCGTCTTCGTCGTAGAGGTCGTCGTGCTGGAACATCGAGGCGCCCTACAGGGCTTCCAACTCCTCTTGCAGTCGCTGCTTCTCGTAGAGGTCGGCGTAGAAGCCCCCGCGCGCGAGCAACTCCTCGTGCGTCCCCTGCTCCGCGATGCCGCCATCGTCCAACACGACGATTGTGTCCGCGCCCTTGACGGTCGATATGCGGTGGGAGATCAGGACCACCGTGATGTCGTCGAGGTACCCACGCAGGTTGGTCAGGATCGTCTCTTCGGTGTACGTATCCACGGAAGCGAACGCGTCGTCCATGATCACGATCTTGGGGCGCCGCAGCAGGGACCTCGCGATAGATGTGCGCTGTCGCTGGCCGCCCGAGATCATCATCCCTCGCTCGCCCAGTTCGGTGCTGAACCCGCCCGGGAAGTCCTCGATCTCAGGGAGCAGGTGCGCGACGCGGGACACCTCACGCAATGCGTGGTCGTCCGCTTCCGGGTCGCCGAAGCGCAGGTTGTCGCTGATCGAGTCGGAGAACAGGAACGACTCTTGCTGCACGTACCCGACGTTGGCGCGAAGGTGTTTGAGGGAGTATTCCCGCACGTCGCGCCCGTCGACCATCACCATGCCGGGTTCGGCCTGGTATAAGCGCGGAACCAGGTTGGCCAGCGTGCTCTTGCCACAGCCCGTGGGGCCTATGATCGCGACGGTTGCGCCCGCCGGGATGTCGAGCGTGACATTCTCCAAGATCGGCGTGCCGTCGTCGTAGGCGAACGTCAGATTGGCGAACGTGATTCGTCCCTCGATCGCCGGCTCCAGGTCGGTCGGCTCGATTTCGTCGCGGATCTCGGGCTCCTGAGTGAGGATGTCGTTCAGTCTGCCCATTGACGCCGCGCCGCGCTGAATGCCGCTCCACATAAACCCGAACATCGCCATGGGCATCACGAGCATCATCATCACCATCTGGAACTGGGTGAACTGCCCGAACGTCATCTGACCCGATGCGACGTAGTACCCGCCGATCCACAGGAGCAAGACGAAGCTGACCCCCGGCAGGAACATGATGATCGGGAAGATCGTCGCTTCCAGCTTGATGAGCTTCTTGTTCCGGCCGATGAACTCCTCGTTCATTGCGAGGAACGCCTTCTCCTCGTCCGCTTCGCGCGTGTACGCCTTCATGACACGGACGCCGGTGAAGCCCTCGCGGACCCGGTTGCTCATCGTCGCGAACTGCTCCTGGATCGACTCGAACATCGCGTGAATCCGCGTCGACATCCGCGACATCGTGAACGGCAGCGCCACGAACGGCACTAACGTGATAAGCATCAGCTTCCAGTTGATGAGCAGCAAGAACACGACCGCGACCGGCACGCGCACCGCGGACGACGACGCGAACATCAACGTTCGCCCAAGCATCATGCGAACCGCGTTCAGGTCGTTGATAGCGCGCGAAATAAGGTCGCCGGTGTTCTGTCGGACGTAGTAGGCGGGCTCGAGCGTCAACACGTGCGCGAAGAAGTCGTTTCGCACCTCATACTCGATGTACCGGGAACTCCGGCCCATCATGTACCGCGAAGCGAATCGCGTCCCGCCCTGCACGATCACGAGGCCGAACAGCAGCAGTGCGTACCAGGCCACACTCAGAGACTCGACGGCTTCTGGACGGAGGCTGTCGATGGCGTTGCGCAGCACTACCGTAGTTGTGAATGCGAAGCCTTCGGTGACTGCCAGGAGGACCAGGCTGCCGACCATGATGTGGCGGTGGCGCGCGATGTAGGGCAAGAGCGATCTTAGACTGCCGATGACCCCGTGCCCCTTCTACGCCTGGATACGTGCGGATCACGCAACTCTATCACGCCGCTGCCAAAGCCGGCAACGCGGATAGCTAGGAACGGCGGGCGCGAACCGGCGCCGAAGTTGACCCGCTGAGGCCTGTTTGCTACTGTGCCGCCGACGCGCGCGTCGCGATTCACTCACGTCGGGAAGGACACGACATGCCGGCCATTAAGCAGTCGATATGCTTTGGGTGCTTCAACCGTGGCGATGTCACGCCGGAGCAGGTGATTTCGGAAGCCGCGAAGACCGGCTTCAAGTCCGTGGAGATGCTCTCTCGCGAGCACTGGCAGAAGGTCGTCGATGCCGGGATGAAGATCGCCATCATCGGCGGGCACGGCTCGCTCACTGACGGTCTCAACAAGCCCGAGAATCACGACCGCATCGAAGACGAGCTGAACAAGAACATCGAGACTGCCGTCGAGTTCGGCATACCTTCGCTCATCGGGTTTAGCGGCAACCGGAACGGCCTCCCCGACGACGAAGGCGTCCAGATCTGCGCCGAGGCTCTGAAGCGGGTCACCGCGCACGCGGAGGCCAAGGGCATCACTATCTGCGTGGAGCTGCTCAACAGCAAGGTGAACCACCCCGACTACCAGTGCGACACGACGCCGTGGGGTGTCGAGATGTGCAAGGCCACTGGGTCGCCGCGGGTGAAGCTGCTGTACGACATCTACCACATGCAGATCATGGAGGGTGACCTGATCCGCACCATCCGTGACAACATCGACTACATCGGGCACTTCCACACGGCCGGGAACCCGGGTCGCCGGGACATGGACGAGACGCAGGAAATCTACTACCCGCCGGTAATGCAGGCGATCGCCGACACAGATTACGACGGCTATGTCGGCCACGAGTTCGGACCCAAGGGCGATCCCATCGAGGCCATGCGGGCGGCCTACGACACCTGCCAGATGGGCTAAGGCGCACACGACACGTTCGCTTCCGGCGCGGCGCTCACTGCTGAGCGCCGCGCATCACTTCAGACTCCGTGTTGCGCCCGAGGGAAGCCCTCGCCGACATGCGGCAGCGCGTCGCGCACGCATGTGCCATGTAGTGGGGTGGGTCGAGTGGCATCGCGACACGCCCACGTACTAGCCGGCGTGACCGCCACACGCCGCGTGCGGCCCTGCTTGGTCCCGCGACGCCGACTGGACTATACTCTTCGCGGCGGCATGTGCCGATAGAGCAATAGTCAGCGCACTCGCGAGCCCCGACGTGAACCCGCGTGCAGGAGACGGAATATGGCCAAGAAGAAGAAGCCAGAAGGCGACGTCACAAAGCCAGGCCAGCTTCCGCCGACCTTCACGGACATGCTGGCCTTGCTGCTGACGTTCTTCGTCTTCCTGATGACAATGGCGCAGTTCGACGAGGCGTCCATCAAGGACGTGTTCTCGGGCATGGCCCGGGCGTTCGGCATGGCCGGAGAGGCCGCCACCGGCACGCTCGAGGACGGCCAGTCGATGAACGACAGCAAGAACAAGCAGGGAGGCGGCAGCCACGCGCGAGAGGCGGCCGCGGATCCGAAGGCGACGTTGCGCGCCGGATCACACAAGCCGGGCGAGGGCGCCAAGCAAGTCTCAGCGACGATGGCCGCGGAGCCACTGGATCAGGAAAGCAAGGGAGCCGACGATCTCCCCGAAGCGTCGCCGGGCGATCCGGAGCAGAAGGTCGGCGAGGAGTCGCAGGTCGTGGTCGCGGAGGTCGAGCAGCAGCAGTTCGAGCAGGGGGTCATGGACCTCGGCGAGCTGCCCGGAGTCGATGCTACGATGACCTCGCAGGGACTGAAGATCGAGTTGCAGGAGGGCTTCGCCCGCTTTGGGTCGGGTAGCGCCGATCTGCCTGGTGACGCGATCCCGAAGATGGAGGCCCTCATCCGCGACCAGCTTCAGGGCTTCATCGACGACCGCTTCGAGATATCCGTTGTCGGGCACACGGATGACGTCCCACTCGGCGCGCGCACCGCGGCGAGGTACGGCGACAACCGTGGACTGTCCACTGAGCGTGCGAACACAGTGCTCCGCATGTTCGAGGGGATGGGCGTCAACCCGCGCCAGATTTCCGCGCAGGGGTACGGGCCGCACAAGCCGAAGGCCGCCAACGATACTTTGGAAGGCCGTGGCCTCAATCGCCGCATTGAGATCCTGGTAAAGTACAAGGTGTTTTCGGTGACCGACTGGGGTGAAGAGGTCCCCGGGCCCTAGACCCGACGCGTCGCATCCCCAACCATCTGGTCGGGCACCACGGAGACGTGGCCGCATTGGCCTGCACAACTCGAAGCGTGCGCGCGCGGGCGGCACCCTTAGCTCCGGCGTACGAGCCACGGCGCACCTCGGTCCTGCGTCCGCCACGGGCGATCGCCGTCCACTGACACCGCCCTCCAGCGCCTGAGCAGCCACCCCACGTCAGACGCCCGCCCGTCCCACCGTGCCCGCCCATCTGATCTATAATGACTGTCAGAAGGAGCGGACATGGACCCGATCTACATGGACCACCACGCGACGACGCCCCTTGACGCCAGGGTGCTCGACGCGATGATGCCGTACCTGACCCATGAGTACGGGAACGCGTCCAGCAGGACGCATCCATGGGGATGGCACGCCGAGGAGGCGGTCGATGCGGCTCGTCAGCAGGTGGCCGCGGCCCTCAACTGTCGCCCCGACGAGGTGGTCTTTACAGGCGGCGCAACGGAGTCGAACAACCTCGCCATCAAGGGCGTGGCGGCTGCATATCGCGACCGCGGCAAGCGACACATAGTCACGACCAAGGTCGAACACAGCGCCGTCCGCGAGCCGTGCCAGACACTCGAAGGTCAGGGCTTCGCCGTCACCTATCTCGACGTCGATCGCTTCGGTATGGTCGATCCCGACGACGTGCGCTCCGCGATCACGGACGAGACGGCGCTCATCTCGGTGATATGGGCGCACAACGAGATCGGGACGATCCAGCCACTCGCCGAAATCGGGCGTATCGCGAGCGACGCGGGGGTCCTCCTTCACACAGACGGCGTCCAGGCGTTCGCGAAGTACGACAGCGATGTCGAACGGCTCGGCGTCGACCTGATAGCCCTGTCCGCGCACAAGATATGCGGCCCCAAGGGCGTGGGCGCGTTGTACGTCCGCAAGCGCCGGCCTCGCATCCGCATGACGGCCCAGATCGAAGGTGGGGGGCAGGAGAGGAAGCTGCGATCGGGGACGCTGAACGTCCCCGGGATTGTGGGACTGGGCAAGGCGGTCGAACTCTACGGCGAATGCCGCGATGACGAACGTCGCCGCGTCACTGGGCTTCGGGACCGACTCCGCGACGCGATTCTCGGCAGCGTCGACTTCGTGCACCTGAACGGCCACCCGACAGAGCGCCTGTACAACAACCTCAACCTCAGCTTCGAGTTCGTCGAGAGTGAGTCGCTGCTGATGGCCCTCCGCGGCATCGCCCTGTCGTCCGGGTCCGCCTGCACATCGGCGTCCATGGAGTCCTCGTCGGCTCTGCTCGCCATTGGCATGGACGACTCACTCGCGCACTCCGCCGTGCGCTTCGGCGTTGGGCGCGCGAATACCGCCGACGAGGTGGACGCCGTGGCCGCCGCGGTCGTCGACGCTGTGGCGCGCCAGCGGGAGCTGTCGCCGCTGTACGCGATGAAGCGCCAGGGCGTGGATGTCATGGCTACCGAGTAGGCCCAACTGGCCACCGGCGCGGCGATGGCATCGATGGCAACCGCGCAACGACGCCCTGCCAACGTCGCGGGCCGCGCGCGGTCTGCACCCTCCAGCGGATTCCGCCGGCGGACGACACGCGCCTCCAATCGTCCCGGGAAGCGCGCGTGCGCCCGGATGCGCCATCCGCGGCCACCGTCGCCGACTGCACCGCCGCCTGGCCCGGCGGGTGTTGGAAGCGCACACCGACACAGCGCACGGGCGCAACGCCCCGCCGGACGAGCGCCCGATGCTGCTGCCCGGCGCCGCCCACCTGATCGAGGCCTCCGTCTGCACGAGACGGCGCGGCCCCGTGCGGGCCTGCACAGGCGACCGCCGCCCTAGCCGCCTCCCGAGACCGGCCACGCGCGACAATGGGAAGCCATCCTGTACACGGTTGAGGTATGCTCGGAGGCGGCGCCAGTACTGCGCGGCGCGGTAGCCTTGTCGGCCCTGTCCCGTCGACGCCCGACATGCCGGGCCGGCGAAAGACCACCACGCGACACGGGCCGGCACGGTGGCGGAGTTCCCAGCGATTGCGCCAGTCGGGAGGACGCACACGATGCCCGCAGCACAACGGATCACCTTCACAGAGCGTCAGACGGCGATCCTGGAGCCGTTCGACTTCGACCCGACTCCTGCACACGACCACGAGTTGGTCTTCGAGACACTCGTATCCGCGATTAGCTCCGGGACGGAACTCGCCTCGTACACGAACGACCAGGACATCGGCCATTGGGAGGGGGAGCCGTACCCGGTGCGACCCGGCTACGCGTCCATCGGCCGCGTCATCGCGATAGGGGACGGGGTGGATGACTGGGCAGTGGGCGACGTCGCGTTCGTGCAGCGCGGCCACGCGTCGCATCACCGAGCCGACGCTCGCCACGACCTATTGGTGAAGGCGCCTACGTCCGTGCCACCGGAAGACGCGGTGTACGTGCGCTTCTGCGCGGTCAGCATGACGACGCTCGTGACAACGGTCGCCCGACCAGGTGATGGGGTTGCCGTCTTCGGCTTGGGGATCGTCGGGGCGACGGCGGCGCAGGTGTTCCAGGCGTCAGGGTACGAGGTAGTCGCATTCGATCCCGTGGCGGCGCGACGCGATGTCGTCAAAGCGTGCGGCGTGCGGCACACGGCTGCTCCAGACGCCGACATCGGCTCCGCGTGGGCGGCGCAAGTCGGCGACACTCCGTGCCGCCTCGTCCTGGATACGAGCGGGTCCGCCACCGCCGTGCAGTCTGCCGTCGAACTCGCGGACATCGGCGCGGAAATCGCGCTCATCGGCGTTCATTGGAAGAGCGACCCGACGCGCCCGATGGCCGCGCTGCTACAGCCGGTGTTCACCAAGTACCTCACCATCCGCAGTGGTTGGGAGCACCGTCTGCCGACGCGCCACACCGCGTTCATGCCGGGCAACAAGACGAGCGTGATGCGCCACGCGATGCGGTTGCTGGAGCGGGGCGAGATCGACGTCAAGCCGCTGCGCAGCCACCTCCTCTCCCCAAAGGACGCGCAGTCAGCCTACCAGGGCCTCCTGAACAGGCGCGACGACTACTTCAGCGTCGTCTTCGACTGGTCGAGGTGACCTGCGGCCGCCTCTGTCCACGCGTTGACGGTGTCCCGATGCGGTTCGTATACTGGCGGCCGCTCCCCGGGGAATAGCGCATGGCCGTGCCACGAATCACGCGCGAGGCGACGGCGCTGCTCGTCGTCGACACTCAGGAGCGCTTGGTACACGTCATCGACAACGGCGACGCCATCGTCGCGAACGCGGTTGTGGCGATCCGCGCTGCCCGCGCGCTTGACCTGCCGGTGCTCCTCACCGAGCAGTACCCCAAGGGGCTCGGCGTCACCGTGCCGCAAGTCGTCTCAGCTCTGGGCGACGCGTACCGGCCGGTCGAGAAGACCTCGTTCTCCGCGTGCGGAGCCGAACCGGTGGTCAAGGCCCTGCGCGACGCGGATGCCGAGAGCGTCGTGATCGTAGGTATCGAGGCGCACGTCTGCGTGCTGCAGACCGCTATCGACTTGCTGGAACGCGGCTACAACGTCTTCCCCGTGGCGAACGCGATCTCGTCGAGGACCTCCGACAACCGAGCGCTTGGGCTGGACCGCATGCGGCAGAGCGGAGCGGTCCTTATCTCCACCGAGATGCTCATCTTCGAGCTTCTGGGCGACGCCCGCGATCCACACTTCAAGACCCTACAGAGCCTCATCAAGTGAACCTGACCGAATTCCCAACGTACGAGCCCGGCCCGTTCGCGGACAACACTACCGTCGAGGTCCGCAACGAGGGCCTTCCGTCCGGGCGCATCCGGTCGGCCCTGTTCGACTTCGACGGGACGATCTCGCTCATCCGCACGGGCTGGCAGGACATCATGATCCCCATGATGGTCGAGATCCTACGCGACGCCGGCGATGAGCAGACGGAGGACTCCCTCACTCTCTATATCCGCGAGTACGTCGACCGTCTGACGGGGAAGCAGACCATCTTCCAGATGATGCAGCTCGCGGAGGAAGTCGAGCGGCTGGGTGGGAACGCCCTCGATCCGCTGGACTATAAGCAGATCTACAACGACCGGCTCATGGAGCGAATCGAGTCGCGCCGCAACGACCTACAGTCGGGCGCGCGCGGGCCGGACGATCTGATGATGCCGCGAACGCGCGAGCTGCTGGACGGCCTCAAGGCGCGCGGCGTCACGCTTTACCTCGCCAGCGGCACGGATTACGTCTATGTCGAGGAGGAGGCCAAGCTCCTTGAAGTGGACGGCTACTTCGACGGCGGCATCTACGCCGCGCTGGACCGCATCGAAGACTTCTCGAAGGCGATGGTCATCAAGCAGATGTTCGAGGAGCACGAGCTTAGCGGCCCGGAACTTGTGTCGTTCGGGGACGGCTACGTCGAGATCCTGAACACGAAGGAGGCCGACGGCATCGCCGTAGGTGTGGCGTCCGACGAGGTGGGCCGCGTAGACGTCAACGAGTGGAAGCGCAACCGCCTCATCCAGGCCGGAGCCGACATCATCATCCCCGGCTACCAGCACCAGGAAGCCCTGTTTGACGTGCTGTTCGGGGAAGGCGCCTGATGCCGCACGCGAAGTTCGACCGCTCACGGCTGATCGTGAAGCCGCTGGCCGAACGACAGCACGACCTCGACCTGACCGCCATCCTCCCGCTCGACGGCGACGTCCCCGACATGGGCGCCGATGCGGCGCGCAAGTTCGGCGAAGTCGGCGCGCGCATCGCGGCCGCGCGCGACGCCGGCACATCTGTGATCTTCATGATGGGCGCCCACGTGCTGCGCGCGGGCGTGCAGCGCCATCTGATCGACCTGATGGAACGCGGTTCCATCACGCACATCGCCATGAACGGCGCCGGGCCGATCCACGACTACGAATTCGCCCTCATCGGCGCGACCACCGAGAGCGTCGCCCGCTACATCCGCACAGGCGAATTCGGACTGTGGGAGGAAACGGGGCGGATCAACGACATCGCGGTACGGGCCGCGGCGGATGGCATCGGCCTTGGCGAAGCCGTCGGCCGCGAGATATCGGAGGGTGCTTTCCCGCATCGCGATGTCAGCGTCCTCGCGGCGGCCTACCGGCTCGGAGTGCCTGCGACAGTCCACATCGGCATCGGCTACGACATCATCCACGAACACCCGAACGCGGACGCCGCAGCCCTCGGGGCCGCGTCGTATACGGACTTCCTGGTGATGGCGAAGTCGGTTGAGAACCTCGAACACGGCGTGCTGCTGAACTTCGGCACGGCAGTCATGGGCCCCGAGGTGTACCTCAAGGCGTTGTCGATGGCGCGGAACGTCGCGCGACAGGACGGGCGGTCCATCACGGACTTCGCGACGCTTGTGTGCGACCTCGTGCTGCTAGGCGACGACACCGACCACGAGGCGCCCAAGACCGACCCGCACTACTACTTCCGCCCGTGGAAGACCATTCTCGTGCGCACCGTCGCCGACGGTGGCGAGGGCTACTACGTCCAGGGCGACCACCGAGCCACCATCCCGAACCTGCACGCGCGCGTTCCAGAGTAGCTCGCGCCGCCGAGGAGGCCTCGCCGATGTTCCTGAGCAGCCTGGCTACCTGCATCGCCGCTAGCACAGACGGCGATCCCGTCCGCTACCCGGACCCCGCCGTCGAGGTACTGGACCCACGGTTCAAGAAGTACCACGTCGGGAACGCCGCCGTAGAGCGGCTGCACACGGGCACGCGGTGGTCCGAAGGGCCAGTCTGGTTCGGTGACGGGCGCTACCTACTATGGAGCGACATCCCCAACGACCGAATCATGCGATGGGTCGAGGAGACGGGTGAGGTAAGCGTCTACCGTTCTGTGTCGAACTGCGCCAACGGCAACACGCGCGACCTCCAGGGCCGGCTCGTCAGCTGCGAGCACAGGTCTCGGCAGGTGACCCGCACTGAACTGGACGGCTCGATCACCGTCCTGATGGACGCGTTCGACGGTAAGCGTCTGAACGCGCCCAACGACGTCGTGCTGCACCCGGACGGGCACGTGTGGTTCACCGACCCCGGCTACGGCATCCTGCTGAACTACGAAGGCGAGAAGGCCGAGTTCGAGCTACCGGCCAACGTCTACCGCCTCGACCCGGAGTCGGGCGCGGTGACCGTGGCGACGGGTGACATGGAGAAGCCGAACGGCCTCGCGTTCTCGCCGGACTTCTCGAAGCTGTATGTCAGCGACACCGGCGCGACCCACAAGGACGGCCACCCCCGCGAAATACGCGTGTACGACGTCGTCGACGGCACGACGCTGGCGAACGGCCGCCACTTCGCTGACATGTCCCCGGGCGTCTCCGACGGCATGCGCGTGGACACCGACGGTAACCTGTGGGCCAGCGCGGGATGGGGCGGGGCCGGCTTCGACGGCGTCCACGTCTTCGCGCCCGACGGCGATCGGATCGCGAAGATACACCTCCCCGAGCCAGGATCCAACGTGTGCTTCGGCGGTCTGCGGAAGAACCGCCTGTTCATCACGGCCGGGCAGTCGCTCTATTCCGTGTTCGTGGAAGCGCAAGGCGCGCAGACGCCGTAGCTCCCGTCGCGTGGAGACGCACGTGGAAAGAGACGAAGCCGCCCGCGTCGCCCTCGAACGCATACGGCAGTCACTTGTCCGGCCCGTGGGTCTTCCGTTGGAGGATCTCACGGCGTCGGTCGTCTGGCATTGGCGGAACGACCTCTACAGCCTCGCGTACTTCGCGCGCCCAACCCTCGGCAATCCCGTGACCGAACAGGTCGAGACGCTCATCGCCACGAGCGGCAGCCTGTGGGGACTCCTGAACGAGCACGCCGAGGCGCTGGCCGAGATCGCCGACTACCGGTCCGCCCGCACGTTGGGCGCCGGGTCGGACCTCGTGGGAGCCGGTGAGGAGTTCCTAACGGGCGAGGACAACTCCGTGCGGGACGTACTCGCGAATGCCCTCGCGGTGTTCCTCAACTGGAAGTCCAACACGGCCTTCGTCGCGGCAGGTGAGAAGGCGCACCGCGCCCGCGCGCGCAGCTATCTGCCGGAGATACAGGACGAGATTTGGGAGTTCCTACGCGTCAGTTCCTCGGCGCCCGCGGACGAGATGACGATGGAGCGCGCGCGAAGTGTCGGAGATAAGGCCGACGAGGTTGTCGCGCTCATCTCGGACGCCGACATGCCGACGCACGTCCAGGTGCTGCTGCTGGCGTTCCTGTACCAGTGGATTCTGCGATTGAGGATGGGCCGCCTGCTCATCGCCCTCGAGGAGATCGCTTAGCGGCGCACGTCCCACCTCAGGTGGACGGCGGCCATACGACAGCTCACGCGCCGGACGCCCTGCCAGGAGTACAACCGATGGACGCGCGCGGCTCGATGCTGCCCAAGCTGTTGCTGCCGATCACGGCGAGCCTGCTCGTCGTCATGGCGCTCGTAACCGCCTACATGCTCCGTCTCAAGGACCGCAACACGGAACTCGCCGGGTTGACGACGGCCCGCGCCATCTCGGGGATGGTCACGACTCTACGCGCGTTCTACACCGACGAGGTGGTGACCCGCGCGAAGGACGCGGGGATGGGAATCGACTACGACTTCGCGGACGACCACACCGTGTTGCCGCTCCCGGCGACGTTGGTTGGCGTGCTTGGGGAACGGGTCGGTGAGGTACAGCCCGGCGCGACGGTGCGCCTTTACAGCCGGTTCCCGTTCCCACACCGACAAGACGGCGAGACGTACGACGCGTTCGAGATGGACGCGTTGGAGGCCCTGGAGCGCGACCCCACGGAGCCGTTCCACCGACTGGAGGAGCGGGACGGGCGGACGGTGATGCGCTACGCCACAGCCGACCGTATGCGTGCCGCCTGCGTTGGGTGCCACAACACGCACCCCGAGTCGCCTAAGACCGACTGGGCGGTGGGAGACCTGCGCGGCGTCGTCGAGGTCGTGACACCGGTGGACGAAGCGGAGAAGGCGCTGGCGGCCGGAACCATGTACCTCATAGGGCTGGTGCTGAGCGGCCTGCTGGCCGCCGCCCTTGTCAGTTGGCTGGTCACATCCGGCGTGAGGCGATCCATTCGTGGGGTCGTCGACACGCTCACGAACGCGGTCGCCCAGATCGCGTCGACTGCCGCAGCGCAGGAAGGCTCCGCCGAGTCACAAGCCGCGGCCGTGGCCGAGACCACCGTCACGATTGAGGAACTCCACGCGTCCTTCGCCAATGTCAGGCGGCAGGCGGAACTCGCGTCGGCGAGATCCCGCGAGTCGATGCAGTTGGCCACGGCGGGCAGCGCGGCTGTGCAGGCGACGATCGACGGCATGCACGAGGTGCGATCCGAGGTCGGCTCTATGGCGACCCAGATCATCGAACTAGGGGAACGGACGGGCGAAATACACACGATCGCGGAGTTCGTCGGGGCCATCGCTGGGCAGACGCACATACTCGCGCTCAATGCATCCATCGAGGCCGCGCGAGTGGGATCCGTGGGTCAGGGCTTTGCCGTCCTTGCGGAGGACATCCGCCAGCTGGCGGAGGAAAGCCACGGATCAGCGGTCGGTATCCGCGCGTTGGCGGCGGAGATCCAGCACTCCACCGATACCACCGTGATGGTGGCCGAGGGCGGGATGAAGGCTGTCGATGGCGCGATCGAACGGTCTCAGGGCAGCGCGGACGCCTTCGAGGAACTCACTTCCTCGTTGGGCGATACGGTGGAGTCGGCGCACGAGACATCGCTCGCCGTAGTCGACCAGGTAGCCGCCGCAGGCCAGGTGGCCGACGCCATGGCCGCCATCTCCGAGGCGGCCCACGGCATGACGTCGGGTCTGCGCGAAACCAACGAGGCGCTACGGCGCGTCACCGAGACCGCCGGCCGCATCCAGCAGCTAGCCTAGTACGCGGCGTGCGTCGCGCCGATCTAGTGGGCGTACGCGATCAGGGGCGACCGTCTGGTAGACGAGCGCCCCTGACCCGAACGCGCCTGTGCGCGAGGACTAGCGCGTCTTGAGCGCCGCCCACGCCGTGGTCAGCTTGCCACGAGCTTCGACGGCGACCGCGCCGCCGTAGCTGAACGTGATGTTGGTCGTTTCGATCCCGCCGTCGGACCAGCGCGCCTCGTTGGGCGACCCGGCAGCCATCTCGGACGAACCGTGGTTCGGCGCGCCACCGGACGTGATGTCCCATGCGGGCTCCGACCCAGCCGTCACCATGTCGGCCACGCCCGCGCTGGCGACGATCAGTTCGCCGTTCAGCCACGCCGCCATCTGGTCGTCGTAGTCGGCGAGCAGTTCGAGGTTCGTGATGGTGCCTGCGCCCGGAATGTTGACGACGTAGCGCGTGACGATGAACAGCTTGCCCGACCCGACATCGACGTTGTCGTCACCGTCCGCGAAGCCAACGCCGGAGTTGCCGGTTTCCCAACCTGAGTCATCGTAGTTGACCTTCGTCCACCCCGAGGCCGGCTGCTCGTCGACGATGTACGTGACGGCGTCGCCTTCATCCGCGTAGATGCCCGCGCTGCTCTGCAGGCGCATGATGAGCGTCATGTCGCTGCTGCCGGGGCCGTCGTTGAAGTTCGCGCCTACGAGCACGTTGCCGGTGTCGTAGATCTCGAGCCCCTTGACGCCCGCCGACGCAGTCAGCGAAACGGCCACCGCCATACCGAGTGAGATCACAGCCCTGCGATACATGTGTCTTCCTTCCGCGCGACGGATGCCGCGCTTGTTCGCCGCCGACGCGACTATCGCGTCGTCTTGAGGCGGCTCCAAGTCGTCGCGAGCTTGCCCCGCGCCTCAACAGAGAGTGCGGTCTGCCCAGCGAAGTCGAACGTGAGATCGACGTTTTCCTGTCCGCCACCGTTCCATCGGGCGGGGTTGGGCCGCCCTGCGGCCAGTTCCTTCGACCCGTGGTTGGGCACCCCTCCCGAGCTCAGGTCGAAGGGAGGCTCGTCGCCGTCGTCGATGAGGGCCGCGACCCCCGGCGACGCCATGATGAGTTCCCCGTTGAGCCATGCCGCGAATTGGTCGTCATAGTCTGCGCGGAATGTGAGCGTCGTAATCGTGGAGCCATCCTGGATGTCGAAGTAGTAACGCGTCCAGATCGAGAAGAGCCCGCCGGGCGTGGTAGTGTTGTCGTCGCCATCGGCGAACCCGACCCCGGATTCACCGTCCTCCCAGCCGGAGTCATCGTAGACAATCTGCGTCCACCCCTCCTCGATCCCGTCGTTGTCCGGGTTCGTGAGGTACTTCACCGGATGACCCTCGTCGACCCACCCGTCGTCGGCGGGGTCGCTGTCGATACGCATGATGAGGGTCATGTCGCTGCTGCCAGGGCCGTCGTTGAAGTTGGCCCCTACGAGGACATTGTCTTGGCGATAGATGGGGTGCGTCGCGGCGTGGGCCGACGGCAACGCCAGCCACACGCCCAGGAACGCCCACACGATGTACAGTGGCTTCCGCAATGGACTCTCCTTATCGGCACACGTGCCATGGCACATGCGCCCAATGTGTGCGCTCACGGGTCGGCGTGCAGCGTACCGCACGGATCGCCGACACGAGGCGAGTGTCACCCGAGCCGACGGCCTTGTCAACCTGACCACGCTGTGGTCATGCGGGCGCCTTGCACGAGCATATAGGAGAGTCTACGGTGAGTCAGGGCGCGCGGATTCATCGCGCGCGGGTCCTTGACCGATCACGTGCACGCCGCATCCAGATGCGCGGGAGCGCGCACACCGAAGCCTACGGCGGGCCATGGCACGCAAGTTCACCCTCCGATCGCGCGTCACGCCTGAGTCCCTCGCGTTCCTGCGGGAACTCAACGCCGAACAGATGGCGGCGGCGACCGCGCCGGGCGGGCCCATCCTCGTCGTGGCTGGGGCGGGCACGGGCAAGACGCGCGCGCTGACAAGCCGACTCGCCTGGCTCATCGCGAACGGGGTGGACCCGTCGCGCATACTCCTCGTGACGTTCACGAACCGGGCCGCAAGGGAGATGCTGGATCGGGCCGAATTGCTCACGCCGGAAGACACGAGTCACGTGTGGGGTGGGACGTTCCACCACATCGCGAACCGCCTTCTGCGTAAGTACGGCCGCCGCGTCGGGGTGCGCCCGGACTTCACTATCCTCGACCGCGAGGACGCCAGAGACCTCCTGGGCCTCTGCGTGACCGAGGCCGGTGTACCGGTGAAGGAACGGCGGTTCCCGCAGAAGTCCGTCCTCGCCAAGATGTCGAGCTTCGTCGCGAACACCCTCGCCCCGCTCGCGGACGTGCTCGACGAACGCTTCCCGGACTTCATCGACGACGGCGAGCCGATCGCCGAGGTGCTGGACCTGTACGCCAAGCGCAAGCGGCAGAGGCATCTCCTCGACTACGACGACCTCCTTGCGGACCTGCGCACGCTCCTGCGGGACCACGACGACATCCGCGAACGTCTGGCGGAGCAGTTCCTGCACGTCCTCGTGGACGAATACCAGGACACCAACGCGATCCAGGGCGAAGTCGTAGACATGCTGGCCGGCCGACACCGGAACGTCTGCGTCGTGGGCGACGACTCACAGTCGATCTACAGCTTCCGCGGAGCGCGGTTCGAGAACATCCTTGGCTTCCGCGACCGGTACCCCGATGTCCGCGAGATACGGCTGGAGACGAACTACAGGTCGACGCCTGAAATCCTCCGACTGGCGAACGGCAGCATCGCGATGAACACGCAGCGGCTGCCGAAGGAACTGCGCGCGTCCCGCCCGTCCGGGTATCGGCCGGCGATCGTGCCATGCCATGACCACCTCATGCAGTCGCGCTTCGTCGCCGAGTACGTGCTGCATCTGCTCGACGAGGGCCGCACGCTGGAGGACATCGCGGTGCTGTACCGCAGCCACTGGCACTCGACCGAGATACAGCTCGAACTGAGTCGCCGGAACATCCCGTTCAAGGTGCGCGGCGGGCTGCGCTTCTTCGAGCAGGCGCATGTGAAGGACGTCGTCGCCTTCATGCGCCTCGTCCACAACCCGCAGGACGAACTTGCGTGGATGCGTGCGCTGCAGCTTCTGCCGAAAGTCGGCGGCGTGCTGTCGCGGCGATGTTGGATGCTCGTGTCAGAGGCCGAGGACGCGGTGCAAGCGGCGCAGGGCGCCGAGGCGGCACAGGTCTTCCCGCGGCACGCGCGGCCGTTCTACGGCCAGTTCGTCGAGCTGATCGCCGCGCTGGACGAGATGGACTCGCCCGCGGACATTATCGGCGAGACGTTGCGCGGGTTCTATGACGACTACATGACGTCGAAGTTCGAGAACGCACGGATGCGGCGCGAGGACGTGAAGGGCCTCCAGGCCTTCGCAGAGCAGTACGCCACGCCCGAGGCGTTCCTCGCCGACGTCGCTCTAGCCGGCGACTTCTCGACGGAGACCGTCGTAGAGGGGCCCGACGCCGACGACTACCTGACGCTCTCCACGATCCACCAGGCCAAGGGCCTGGAGTGGGAGGTCGTCCTGATCCCGTGGCTGGCAGAGGGCTACTTCCCTACGGACTTCGCCATCAACTCGGTGGAGGACGAGGAGGAGGAGCGGCGTGTGTTCCACGTCGCTGTCACCCGCGCGAAGGACGAGCTGTACCTCGCTGTCCCGCAGACGCGACGCAGCCAGTCGCGCGGCTTCGTGCTCATGAAACCCAGCCGCTTCCTGACCGAACTCTCCGACGAACTCACCGAGCCCATGGAACTCGAGCAGGGGCTGCCCGAGCTGATCGCTGGAGAGGGACCCCTCCCGGCTGCCGCGCCTGCGGCGACGCCGGTCCTGCCTCTCCCGGATCCGCCGCCCACGTGACCCGCACGCGGAGCGTCGCCCGCCCCTTAGCCGCGCCCTCGCTGCAACCGCACGTATGCCCGCGGGCGTTCTCACGATAGACCGAGCGCATCGCGGTTGCCAGATGCTGCCGGCGAACACACCTATTCGCGACGCGCAAAGGCCACGCACGGGCGCCACCAGGACCGGCACAGTCGGCGATGGCTGATACAGGATGGGAGGTCGCATGGCGCACGTGCGATTCACGAAGAATCTCGCACGACTGTTCGCGGGCCTCGACTCTGTTGATGTCGACGCGGCAACAGT
Organism: Candidatus Poribacteria bacterium; assembly: GCA_018644665.1. Classification (GTDB taxonomy): domain Bacteria; phylum Poribacteria; class WGA-4E. The sequence continues at coordinate 129,770 of JABGQA010000084.1, read as the reverse complement.
CGCCGAGGCCGTATCCAGGCTGAGCGACATGTACCCTCGGCTGACGTCCTACCTTGTCGACGAGCACGGAGCGCTGCGTCGGCACGTCAACATCTTCGTCGACGACGTGCTGGTCCAGGACCGGAGCCGACTCTCGGATCCGCTGGCCCAGGACGCCGAATTGTACGTCGTGCAGTCTCTCTCAGGGGGTTAGGCTATGGACGGATCTCGCCTTCTCGTAGGCACGCGCAAGGGCCTTTTCGTTGTCGACCACGATGGCTCAGGCTGGCGCGCGTCGGCGCCGGCATTCCTCGGCGATGGGCTCTCGTACGCCGCGGCCGATCCCCGCACGGGCGCCTACTGGGCGTGCCTGGACCACGGGCATTGGGGCGTCAAGCTCCATCGGTCAGAGGACCGCGGCGCGTCGTGGGACGAGCTGGATGTTCCCGCGTACCCAGACGGCGCGAAGGTAGCGGACGGGAGCGACGCGACCCTGACCTACCTGTGGACCATTGCACCTGCCGGCTCCGGCGAGCCCGGCCGCCTGTACGCCGGCACGGAGCCCGGTGGCCTCTTCGTCAGCGACGATGGCGGCGCTTCATGGACGCTCAACGAGCCGCTATGGAATGACCCCACGAGGCTCACGCAGTGGTTCGGGGCGGGGCGGGATCACCCAGGCGTCCACTCAGTCGTCGTTGATCCACGTGACCCGGACCACGTGCTCGTCGGCGTCAGCGTCGCGGGGGTCTTCGAGACGACGGACGGAGGCGAGAATTGGACGCCGCGCAACGTGGGCATCTCGTCGGAGTACTTGCCGGACCCGACTTCCGAGGTCGGCGCTGACCCGCATCTTCTCGTCGCGTGTCCGTCGTCGCCCGACACCTTGTGGCAGCAGAATCACTGCGGCATCTACAGATCGGTCGACGGCGCAGCCACGTGGCACGAGGTGTCCGAGAGCGACGGGCCCGCGAGCTTCGGCTTCGCCATCGCGGTGGACGCACAGGACGCCGACACGGCGTGGGTGGTGCCCGCGATCTCGGACGAGCAGCGCGTGGCCGTCGACGGCGCCCTATGCGTGTCCCGCACGGAAGATGGCGGCGCCACGTGGACGGCGTTCCGCGAGGGACTGCCGCAGCGCGAGTGCTTCGACGTCACGTTCCGCCACGCGCTCGACGTCAGCGGCGACGCGGTCGCCTTCGGCACGACAACCGGCAACCTGTACGCATCCGCAGATCGCGGTGAGTCATGGGAGTGCGTCGGGAACCACCTCCCGCCGATCAACTCAGTGCGGTTCGCCTGACACGGCGCCACGACGCCAACGCGTGCGTCTAGACCTGCACGTGCGCCGGCGGGGTAGTTCTCGCGGTGCGGCCGGCCTTGCGGGTTACCGGCAGAGGCGTGGGCATGGGTAACTGATGGGTCGAAGGCGGGCACGCTAGCCGTCCGCTGGCGGAGGCGCGGACGTCTTCTTCGGGCGGGGGCCGATGGAGATGGCGTCCATGCGTCACCTAGCGCCTTCTGAGCCCCGCAGCCCTCGTCGACCAACTCTCCGTCCGCACACCCGCTCGGCGGAGTGCGGTTGAGGCGCCGGGGTCCATCGGGTATAAGACGCGGAGCAACTCCCCAGGTGCGGCGGCTCTATGGATTTCTGGACACTCTTCCCGCGTTGCGTCCCCCTTCTGGGCGTAGTCCACCTCGGCGCGCTGCCGGGCAGCCCGCGATGGCGCGGCGACTGGCCCGCCGTCGAGGACGCCGCGAGGCGCGACGCGAACGCCCTCGCGGACGCCGGGGCCAACGGCATCATTGTCGAGAACTTCGGTGATGTCCCGTTCTTCCCGGCGGCCGTCCCGGCAGTGACCGTCGCGGCAATCACGGCTCTCACACGCGCGGTTCGCGACGAGATACGGGCCGCTGTGCCTGTCGGCGTGAACGTACTGCGCAACGACGCGAACGCCGCGCTCGCGGTCGCCACGGTAGCCGGGGCCGAGTTCATCCGCGTGAACGTGCACGCTGGGGCGATGGTCACCGACCAAGGGATCATACAGGGCCGGGCGGCCGAGACCCTACGTGAACGCACTCGGCTCGGAGCTTCGACACTCATCTTCGCGGATGTCGCCGTGAAGCACGCTGCGCCGCTAGGGAGCGACGTCCCGATTGCGGAGCTGGCCGAGGAGGCATTCGAGCGCGGCCTCGCGGACGCGATCATCGTCACAGGCGCGGGCACCGGCAAGCAGACGTCTCGGGACGACCTCACACGCGTGCGGGACGCGCTCCCCGACGCGCCACTCCTTGTAGGCAGCGGCGTCACGGTAGACGATGTGCGCGATGTCGTGCGCATCGCCGACGGCGTCATCGTGGGCACGGCGCTCAAACGGGACGCTGCTGTCACGAACCCGGTGGACGAGGAGCGGGCCCGGGCGTTCTTCGGCGCCTCGCCGAGAGACGAACGCAAACCACACCCAAGGGGGTGAGACGTGCCCGGTCCTATCCTGACTCAGGACTTCTTTCGCGGTCGGCGCGAACGCTTCTTCGATGCGATGGGCGACGACACCGTCGCCGTGATTCCCGCCGGCCCAGCCACGCCGAACCACGTCAAGTTCCGGCAGAACAGCGACTTCTACTACCTCACGGGCTTCCCCGAGCCGGGGGCGGTCGCGGCACTCCTGAAGCACGACGGAGAACAGAAGTACGTGCTGTTCGTCCCGCCCCGCGATGAACACAGCGAGCGATGGGACGGCTCGCGGGCCGGCGTCGAAGGCGCGGTCGACGACTACGGCGCCGACACAGCGCATTCGGTCGCCGACCTCGAGAAGGAAGTCCCCGCGCTCTTCCTCGACGCGTGGCATGCGTACCTCAAGCCCGACGTGCACACGGCCTTGGGACGCACGCTCTTCGCGATGTACGAACGGTCGGCCAAGTCCAGCGACAGGCTCGGCCACGGCGCCGTGGAACTCAAGGATCCCACGTGGCTCCTGGCGTCGATGCGCGTGCACAAGGCGCCGGAAGAACTCGACATGATGCGACACGCCGCGAGCATTTCGCGCGCGTCCTACGGCGAAGCCATCCCGCACATCAAGCCCGGCGCGTACGAGTACGAGATCCAGGCGCGACTGGAATACGGCTGGCGCTCGCGGGGAGCCGACGGCCCCTCGTACTCCAGCATCGTTGGGGGCGGGAACAACTCCACCTGCCTGCACTACGTCGAGAACGACCGGGTGCTGCACGACGGCGATGTCGTGCTGATCGATGCAGGATGCATGTACGGCCACTACGCCTCGGACGTCACGCGGACGTACCCTGTCAACGGCACGTTCTCCGATCCCCAGCGGCGAATCTACGAGATCGTCCTGCGCGCCGAGAAGGCCACGACAGAGGCGACGAAGCCGGGAGTTTCCGTCAAGGATCTCCAGCGCGTGGGGGCGTTGGTCATGATCCAGGGCATGGTCGAGCTAGGGTGGCTCGAGGACAAGGATCCGGAGGAGTTGTTCGAGGGCAACGCGCATCGGCCGTACTTCATGCACGGCATTGCCCACCACCTGGGCCTGGACACGCACGACTCGGCGCCGGCCGAATCCGAAGGCGAGCCGTTCCAGATCCAGGAGGGCGCTGTAGTCACCATCGAGCCGGGGATCTACATATCGGAAGGCGCCGAGGGTGTTGACGAGGAATACCACGGCATCGGCGTGCGCGTTGAGGACGATGTACTCGTCACAGCGGACGGCCATGAAGTGCTGACGGACGGCATCGCCAAGGAGATCGACGATATCGAAGCGGCCGTGGGGAGCGCATGAGCGCGTTTCTCCTCTGCTGGAACCCAAAGTACTGGGACTGGCCGGAGCTGCGGGACGCCAAGCGACGGGTCGACGACGGCGGGCTGGTCGAACAGCGATGGAGCTGCGGAACCAAGCAGGTGCGCATCGGCGACCGGGTGTTCCTGATACGTCTCGGCACGCCGCCGAAGGGCATCATGGCCTCGGGGACGGCGATCTCGGAACCGTTCGTCGAGGAACATTGGGACGGCTCCGGCCGTACGCGTCGCTACCTGTACTGGCAGGTGGATGCGCTCTTGGACGCGGATCGGGAGCCGATTCTCCCGCTGGAACGGCTCAAGGCGGAGGCCGCGTTCCAGCCGATGAACTGGAGCGCGCGTCAGTCCGGTGTCCGCATCTCGGACGACGTCGCGGCCGGCGTCGAGCGCGCCTGGGCCGCGCTCACCAGGCTCGACAACAACACGGATAGGGCGAGGGACGATGATTAAGGTCGGTTGCATGTCGCTGAGCTACAAGGACGTCTTCCCGTCGGGCGACATGACGCTCGAAGGTCTCCTCGAGACCGCGTACGACATGCGCCTAGACGGCGTGGACCTGCACACGAGCGCGTTCTCCTCCACGGACGACGGCGCGCTACGCGACATCCGGCGGGCGTGCCACCGTCGCGGGCTAGCCATCTCCTACCTCGCCGTCAGCAACAACTTTGGCAAGACGGGAGACGCGCTGCGGAGCGACATCGACCTGACGAAGAAGTGGACCGATGTCGCCCAGCGGATGGGTGTCCCGCTCGTGCGCATATTCGCCGCGTGGCTACCCAAGGACGAACCGGAAGATGCCGTCTGGGCGCGTATGTTCGGCGCCATCCGCGAGGTCGTCGACTACGCCGCCGAACGTGACGTCGTGATCGGCCTGCACAACCACAATCACGGCTGCGTCACGCGCACCGGCGACGACGTCCTGCGCATCCTGGACACGATCGACAGCCCGTACTTCTCGCACATCCTCGACACCGGGCAGTACGTGGGATCTCCGGGCGCGTCCGGCGCCGACCGTTCCGCCGACGCGGCGGAGCAGCTCTACAACAGCATTTCTACCAGCGCCCATAGGGCCGTGCACGTACGCGCGAAGTTCTACCGCGTGGCGTCCGGCGTCGAGGAGTGGCTCGACTACCCGCGCATCCTCGAGATCCTCAAGGGCGTCGACTACAACGGTTGGATGTCCGTCGTCTACGAGGGATGGGAGGCCGAGCCCTCCGGCACGGCCGTGCCCAAGGCCGTCGCGCACCTAAGAACGCTCCTCGCCGACGCCGACATGTAACGACCGCGCGGAACGTCACCCAACGCTGCGGGCGACCCGCTTGGCCGCGTCTGGGGCGCGACGTAGACTACCGCCCGCCTTGGAGACCCGGCGACCAGGAAGAGGAGAACACCCCCGTGCTGACTGATGAAGCCTTGGACGCGTTGCGCGCGCGGGTAGACGCCGCGAAGTCTGCGGGCGACATCCCCGCGCTTGTCGAGATGCTGCTGGACGATCACTGGAAGACGCGTCAGGAGGCGTGCTTCGCATGCGGCGAGTTGGGCGCCGACGCCGTAGAGCCGTTGCTGGCCGTGGCTCGCGACGCTGACCTCAACGAATACGCCCGCGGCCACGCTCTGCTCGCGCTGCGCGAGATCGGCGACGCTGGAGCCTTCGACCCGATCCTCGCCGCGCTAGATGACGAGGTCTGGCAGGTACGCGGTTACGCTGCCCGCGCGTTGGGAGTCTTCGCCGATCGCCGCGCCACGCAGCCCCTCATCGACACGTACCATCGCGACGACACCGAGCACTGCAGCGTCCGGAACTGGGTCGTCTCGTCGCTGCACGAGATAGGCGACCCCGCGGCGTTGGAGTTCCTCCGCGAGGTCGCCGAGAACGACGTCGACGGCGGCGTGAAGGCCACTGCCCGGCGCGCCGTCGAGGACATCGAAGCTGCCTAGAACGTCGCCCAGACGTTCCACTTGGTGTCCAGCACGCCGAGTTCACGGTCCATGTCGTCCTGGTACCCCGTGATTCTGCACGCCTCGATTTGCCGCAGGTTGACCGGGGCGTTGATCCACGCGGACTCGAGGACGCCCATACAGATCGCCATCGCCTTCATCCCCTCGACGCCGTCGGTCTCGGGGTAGTAGGAGTCGTCACGGATGGACTGCGCGAATTCCCACAGCTCCGTGGCAATACTGTCCGTGACGCCGCCGGGATACAGGCGCGCGCGGTCGTCGTCGGACAGAGCCTTCTCGTAGTCCGGCTTAACGTCGATCGCGTCCTTGCCGCGCAGCGTGAGGTTCCCACCGTAGTCGAGCGAGCCCTCCTCGCCGTAAATGAGGTGCTGGTTGAAGCCCTTCCCGGGAGCCGCGCGAACGGAACTCCACTGCACCACCGCGCCGCTCTCGAACTTCACGATGGCGAGCGTAGAGTCCTCGGTCGTCACGCGGATGGGGTCGGCCTTCTCCTCGCGCGCCTGGTAGCGCTGCGGGTCGAACGACCGCACGTCGGCGTAGACTTCGTACGCCTCGCCGAGGTGGTAGCGGAACATGTCGGCGTAGTGCACGCCGCCGTCGAGCACCCATCCGGCGCCCGCGTTGATCTTCGAGTCACGCCAGCCCCAAGGCCCCAGCGACTCGCCGTAATCGATGTACACTAGGACGCGCGGCGCGCCGATCAACCCCTGTTCGAGCGCCCACTTGACGGCCCGCTGGTTCGGCGCGCGCCGGTAGTTCTCGGCGGTCGCGAGGATGCGGTCGTTGCGGCGCGCCGCCTCTAGGATCAGCGCACACGCCTTCATCGTTACCCCGAGGGGCTTCTCGATGATGACGTGCTTGCCGGCGTCCAGCGCGGCGACAGCGAGATCGTGGTGCACGCGGTGCAGCGCACAGATGTCCACCGCCTCGATGTCGGGTTCCTTGTCGAGCATCTCCGTGATGTCGGTATAGACGTTCGGCTTGCGGCCGTCCTGGAGCTTAGCGGCCTCGTTCGCGCGCGTCTCCGCGGATTCCTCGCGCACGTCACACGTGGCGACGAACTCCACGTTGAGCACACCGGCCTTCGCGAGGTTCGAATACGCGTTCATGTGCGCGCCCGAGATGCCGCCGCATCCGACGAGGGCCACTCGTACCTTGTCTGCCATCGATACGTTCCGTCCTGCGTGTGGATTGGTGGGTGGGCGCGGAGAGTCGCGCGCCGCCCGGGGACATTCGACTTGCTCTCAAGCGATCTTGGGGACGTCCACGACTTGCCCAGTCCGCAGTGTCTCGTTCGCAGCCAGCGTCAACGCGAGACTGCGCGCCGCGTCCGCGTAGTCGGAGCGGTTCAGGCTGGCGTCTCCCTCACGTACAGCGCGAATGAAGCGTTCGACCTGGATGTAGTAACCGCTCTCCGCGGCTTCGTACTCGACGGTCTCCTCGCCCACGTGGCCGGCCATCCGGTTGGCGCCGTAGTTGAGGGTAAGGTGGAAGTCGTTCCCTATGAGTTCCAGGCTGTACTTTCCGGTGCGCACGTTGGACGTCGATGTCATCGCGCCCACGGCGCCACCCTCGAACCGGATGTTGACCGTCGTGACATCCTCGAAGTCGATTCGAGGATTCAGGGCCGCGCCGCCCCACCCGTGCGCCTGCGCCGCCTCGCCGCAGAAGGACCTGGCGAGGTCGTAGATGTGCGTCGACTGCTCGACGATCTGCCCGCCCGACTGACCAAGCACGCGCCACCACGCGGTGCCGGGCGTGTTCACGTGCACGGACCCGATGGCCATACCGATCGCGCGTTCTCCGAGCAACTCCCGGGCCTTGTCCGTCAGGTCCGAGTGCCGCCACATGTACCCGACCCCTGTCATCACCTCGTGCTCTCGGATGGCGGCGAGGGCGGCGTTGACGGTGTCGAGGTCCATCGCCACCGGCTTCGCGATGAACATCGGAATCCCACGCTTCGCGGCGAGGATCTCCTGGTCGGTGTGGGCAAACGGCGGCACCGCGATGAACAGAGCGTCGAGCCGCTCTGCCTCAAACATCGCGTGATGGTCGTCGTACGTCCGACTACCGAAGCGCTCTGCGACGGAGCCCGCGCGGGTAGCATCAATGTCGCAGACCGCGGACACGCGGACGTCCGCGATGCGTTCGAGGCTGTTCAGGTAGTTCCCTGCGATCCCGCCGACACCGATGAAGCCAACGTCCATGCGTCGTCCCTCTAGTTGACGGTTCGCCTACGCTGCGTACACGACCTCGCCCGCGACGACGGTCTCTCGGACATAGAGCTCGCACGCGTCGGCGTCCCAGTCGCACACGACGAAGTCCGCGCGCGCTCCCGCGATCAATGCGCCGCGATCCTCAAGGCCGAGCAGTCGCGCTGGGTTGTGTGCGGCAAGTCGCCACGCCGCCGCGAGCGGCACGCCCGCGAAGCGTACTGCGTTCTCAACGCCCCGTACCAACGGTAGCCCCGCCCCGGCGAGGTAGGGAGTCCCCGCGAGCTGCACGCGGCCGTTCTCCAGCAGGTCGACCGCGAAGTCGCCGTCGTCTCCGTACGCTCCTGCGGGCATGCCGGCGAACTTCACCGCGTCGCTTGTCAGCACGGCGCGTTCGAGCGTCTTGGCTCGCAGCATCGCCTTGAAAGTCGCCGCGGGCAGATGGTGGCCGTCGGCGATGAAGCTCGCCCACAGGCCGTCTTCCGCCAATTGGTGCCAGATGTAATTCGGGTGCCGGGCCAGGATGGCGTGGGCGCCATTACCTAGGTGCGTGGACAGCGTCGCGCCAGCGCAGACGGCGTCGTCGATCTGCTCGGGCGTCGCCTGCGTGTGGCCGATGGCGACGACGACGCCGGTGTCGGCGACACATTCGATGAACGAGGCGCAACCGTCCCACTCGGGCGACAGCGTCAGTATGCGGATCGTGCCATCGGCCGCGTCCTGCCACCCCGAGAATTCGTTCCAATCCGGCGCCCGCACATGTTCCAGCGGATGCGCGCCGCGGGGGCCGTCGTCACGCGATATGTACGGGCCCTCGACATGGATGCCGGGCACGCTCGACGCGAAGAGCGAGTCCTGGGCGCATGCCGATCGCACCCGCCGTATACCGCCGTCGATACGCTCGCACGAATCCGTCGTCACCGTGGGCACGAACGACCCTACGCCAGTGGCCCACACCGCGCGCGCCATGCGGAGGAGGTCTTCGGGGTTCGGGTCGTCCGACTTCACGCCGACGCCCGCGTAGCCGTTCAGCTGTATGTCCACGAGCGCCGGCGCGAGCAGCCGACCATCCGTCACGCCCGTCGCGCTGCACTCGGTGATGACGCCGTCTCCGACGCGAATGCTGACCGGCGATCCCGTTACGTCGCGTCCGCTTCTGTGCACGTCCCGCCTTTCGTGGGGTGATGGCGCGTGCATCCTAGCGCGGCGGGGACGGCCTGACAACGACACGGGCGCGATTGCGCGCATTTGGGGCGTGCAGTATGCTGGCGGCGCCACGACACGAGTGCAGACGGAGGGACTGAACATGCGAGTGCGCGCGGCGACCGTCGTTGAGCGCAACGGCCCTGTGATCGTGGACGACCTCGACCTCGACGCACCGGGTGACGGTCACGTCATGGTGCGTGTGGTCGCGAGCGGCGTCTGTCACAGCGACCTGTCTGCGATCACGGGTCAGATCCCGCAGCCGTTGCCGGCAGTGCTCGGACACGAAGCTGCCGGAATCGTCGAGGAAGTTGGCGCAGGCGTGACGTCCGTGAGCGAAGGCGACGCCGTGATGATGTCCTTCATCACCGCCTGCGGCCGGTGTCGCTACTGCACGGTGGGCAAGCCCAACCTGTGCCGCCCGCACTGGCGCTCGGCCCGTGGCTGCCTCGTCGATGGCTCGTTCCCGATGAGCAAGGACGGCGTGCAGTACAACCTCATGTCGCGCATCGGGACGATGGCCGAGAGAATCGTCGTCATGGAGAACTCGGTGATCCCGATTCCGGCGCAAACGCCTCTACACGTCGCGGCGCTGGTAGGCTGCGGCGTCACGACCGGCGTGGGCGCAGTGCTGTTCACTGCCAAAGTGGAACCGGGCAGCGCCGTTGCCGTGATTGGCGCGGGCGGCATCGGGCTTAACGCCGTCCAGGGAGCCGTGCTCGCCGGGGCTGGCAAGATAATCGCCATCGATGTGCGCGACGAGAAGCTGGCGCACGCTACGGAATTCGGGGCGACACACGTCATCAACGCGGCCGAGTGCGACCCGGTCGAGGCCGCGATCGAACTCACGGATGGCGACGGCGTCGACTATGCGATCGAGGCGATCGGCAATCCGCGGACAGTAGAGCAGGCGTTTGAGATGCTGGCGTTCGCCGGCACGGCGGTGGTCATCGGCATCGGCTCTGGCGACGCCAAGGCGTCCATCCCGATAGCGATGCTTCCGTATGGCGAGCGCCGACTCGTAGGGTCGATGTACGGCTCGGCCCGCATGCGCGTGGACATGCTCCGGCTCTTGGACCTATACGAGCAGGGGCGCCTGAAGCTCGACGAACTGGTGACCAAGACATACCCCCTGGAGGACGCGCCGGAGGCCTTCGAGGATCTCAAGGCAGGCCGGAATATACGCGGGTTGCTCCAGATCCACGACTCGTAGAGGAGAGGCACATGGCAACCAGCCTCGAAGCAGGCGTAGCCCGAGCCGACATCACTCCTGCCGTCGGCATCCCCATGGTCGGGTTCGCGGGCCGCGGCCCGTCGACCGACGTGCACGACCCGCTCTACGCGACGTGCCTCGCGTTGCGGGACGGGGACGACGTGGCGTTCCTCGTGCAGTGCGACCTGCTGCAGCTACAAGCCGACACCGTCGCGGACATACGGCGCCACATCGAAGCGGCCACGGGCGTCCCGGGCGATCGCGTGATGCTGGCGTGCACCCACACCCACTACGGGCCGAGCGTCGACCGTGACGAGGCCACGATCGTCCACGCGTATCGCGCACACCTGGCCCATCAGCTTGCTGGCGCCGCGTCGGAGGCGCTGGGTGACATGCGCGAGGCTCAGCTAGGCTTGGCGTGGGGCGAGAGCGACATCGCCATCAACCGCAGGGAGCGGCGCGAGGACGGCTCGATCTGGCTGGGGAACAACCCTGACGGCCCGGTGGACCGAAGCCTCGGCGTGGCGCGAATAGAGACGCCAGGCGGCTACCCGCTCGCTTGCCTCGTGAACTTTGCCTGCCACCCTGTGAGCCAGAGCGGGCGCATGCAGTCGCTGTCCGCCGACTTCCCCGGCAGCGCGCGGGATGTCGTCGAGGAACTGACGGGCGCGCCGATGCTCTACCTGCAGGGGGCGTGCGGCGACCTGAATCCCGTGGCGATGGACCACGCGTACGAGCCGGCGCGGACGCTAGGTGTACGCCTTGGGTGCGAGGTCGTCAACCTGTGGGAGCGAATCTCAACGGACGCCGCCGAAGGCGTGGCGACATCGGACACGACTGAGAGCCTGCCCCGCTACAGATACGGCTCCGAGGAGGATGCGCGAGAACTCGCCGCGGAACTGAGTCAGCAAATCGCGCGGCTCGAGGCGGCCGAGGGGAACGAGGGATCGCTCTGGTGGGCCAACAGGCGACGCGACGGCGCCGTCAGCGCCGCGGAGAGTTGGGCCTCCGGCGAGCCATTGGAGCCGGTTGAGGCCGAGATGTCTGCCCTCCGGTTCGGCGGCCTGGCGTTGGCGTCGGCCCCCGCCGAGATCTTCACGGAGAACGGAGCCCTGGTGAAGCGCGAGTCGCCGGCGGACGACACGTTCTTCCTCGGGTACACGAACGGATCGATAGGCTACGTGCCCACGCGCGCGGCGTACCCGGAGGGCGGCTACGAGGTCACCCACGCATGTCGGGTCGATCCCGACGCGGGCGACATGATCAACGACGCGTGCCTACGCGTGCTTGCCGACGTGACGGCGTAGAGGAAGCGCCACGACGAGGGGGACAGACTTGCTATCCGACAAGCAGCTTGCGCAGTACCACGCCGACGGCTACGTGCGTCTCGGGAAGGTCGCGACCGACGAGGAGTTCGACGCCCTACGCCAGAGAACGGACGACATCACGCAGGGCCGCGTGCAACACGACGGCATGTGGTTCCAACTGGATCTGGGCGGAGCCGAATACAAGCTCGGCCCCGGCGGCAAGTTCGCGGGGCCGTCAGACGACTACCGCAAGATCGAAGGGTGGGAGCGCGACCCCGTCTACCTGGCGTACACCCAGCACCCGGTGTTCCAGGCTGTGACACGCCAGCTCATCGGCGAGAGGGTGTCCGCGTACCGGTGCATGTTCATGAACAAGCCGCCGCGTAAGGGCACGGTGCTGCCGTACCACCAGGACGGCGGCGACGGGTGGGGGCTATCGAGCGTCGATGGCGCCGACTACGCGACCATATGGACGGCTCTGGACCCCGCGACGAAGGCCAATGGCTGCGTCGAGGTGGTTCCGGGCTCGCACACGCTGGGGCTACTCTCGAAGCGCGGCCATGTCGTGTCCGAGGAAGACAAGCGGGAGCACGTGGAGAACCACCCGTCGGTGTTCTTGGAACTGGATGTCGGCGAGGTCGTCGTCCTCCACAACTTCCTGCTACACCGGTCCGGCGTAAACGAGTCCGACATCGCGCGTCGGGGCTACAGCGTCTGCTACATGGACGGCGCGATCCATAGAACTGCCGATGAGGACAGGAAGACCTTCCCCATGATCTTCGGCGACGACGCGCTGTCGGTGCTAGACGCCGAGGCCCGCATGTCGGCGTGACATACGCCGTAGGGGTGAGCGCCGCCCGCCGACACTATGGGCGGGCGGCGTGCGCGACGGACTAGGCCAGCTCAGCCTCGTACTCGCGCATCTTCGCGACTTCCCGCGGCAAATGCGACTCGAACGGGTCGTCCCAGTTGATCCACTCGCCACTCAGATACCCGTCGTACCCGATCGAGTCGAGGCACTTCACGACGGCGCGGTGGTCGTAGTCGCCTGAGCCGATCGGCGCGAGCCCGTTGTCGTCGCCGTCGTGGATATGCAGGTGCTTGATCCACGGCTTCAACGTCTCGAACGACTCCTCCATCGTGGCCGCGCCTGTGCGCACCGGGTGCATGACATCCCAGTTTACGCCCACCGCCGGGTTCACCATCCGTCCGATGACCGCGGCAACGTGCTTCGGGTCGGTCCACGCATCGTGGGTCTCGACGCAGATCGACACGCCGTGCTCCTGCGCAAACAACCCCAACGAGCCCAGGCACTCCGCGACGAGCGTGATCGCGCCTGTGCGGTCGATGTCCGAGCCCAGGTTCCCGCCGAACACGCGGATGCGCGTTGAGCCGACATCGGCCGCCAATTCGATGCAGCGCTTCGTCAGCTCGACGTTGCTCGGCGCCGAGTCAGGATCCGCATACCGGCACGACGTGGCCACGCAAGCCAGCTCGATCCCGCTGTCCTCGGCCGTCGTTTTCGCGGTACGCCGAGCGTCCGCGCTCGCGTCCGGCTCGATGCCGTGCTTGTGATTGCTGGTTACGCGCGGCTCCAGGCCGTCGTATCCGTGCCGCTTCGCGAGGTCGATCATCTCGCCGAGCGTCTGTTCGGGCGTGGAGAAGCTCATGAACGAGTACTTCACGCGCTCGTCCTCCTGTTTGGGGCTGCCTACTGGATCGCGACCGCTTCTCCGGTCTCGGCAGACCGGTAAACGGCGTCGGTGATCTGCTGCACGACAAGCGCCTGCTCGAGCGACGTCTTCGGCGGACGGCCTTCCCTGACCGCCGCTGCGAGGTCGGTCAACGGCCCAGCGTGTATGGACCGATCTTCGTTCTCCTCCCACAGCGTCGTCGCGGACGTGCCGTCTTCGGTGTCTGCCTTCGCGTAGACGATCCGACCGGGCTTGGACGCGGTCATCGCAAGCCGTAGAGAGCCCTTGGAGCCGATGATTCCCCACGCCTCGTCGCCCTCGGCCGCGGTGAACTCACTCCGCTCGATGCTCAGGATAGTACCGCCCTCGCAGCGCGCCATCGCTGTGTAGTGCGTCTCCGCGTCCGAACCGTCCGCGATGTGACTCACGTAGGGCTCGGGAACCGTCCACGTCTGCGCGAACACCGTCAACGGCTTCAGCGCCCACCCGGTGATTCCCAGGAGGTAGTCCAGGTCGTAGCACCCCCAGTTGACAAGGTACCCACCACCGTTGAGATGCTTCTTGAGCCGCCATTCGGGACGTGGCGTCGTCGGTTGCTTCCCCGCAGAGCTGAGGTTCCTGTGCCGCACCGTGCGCAACTCGCCCAGTGCGCCCGACGCGATGAACTCCGTTGCGACTTCCGCGCCGCGCGTGAACCGGTATCGGGACGAGCAGCAGGCTGCCTGAAGGTCGCCCTGGGCGGCTATGAGCGCGCGCACTTCGTCCGCGTTCATGGCGATGGGCTTCTCGGTGAGCAGGTGCTTGCCCGCGCCCAAGACGTCGAGGCCGACGGAGCCACGGTAGGCCGTCGGGAACGCAAGGACGACAAGCTCCACTTCATCGTCGGCGATGAGGTCGGCGCCGTCGGTGTAGAGACGCTTCGGCGAGAACTGCGTCTGCGCCTTCTCGCGGTTCGCGTCGATGAGGTCGGCCGCGGCGACCAGCTCGATGTCCGGCGATTCTGTCGCGGCGCGCATGTGCGACGTGCCGATCACACCGCACCCTATGACGCCTACGCGTACGGGTTCCATCGTTTGGCCCTATGAGTGGAAGGTGGTTGTGTTCGCCATCCTACCGTACAGGAGTAGCCTGGGCATGGCGCCGGCAGGGGTGGGCGGCTCATCCGTGTCGTAGGTGGGACTCGCGGGTCCTGCAGGCCTTCGCCGTCGTGTGGACGCGTGAACGTCTTCCCTTACTGGGGAAGATGGAGATGGGGTCTCCGCGTCACCAGCGCGTTCTGGGCCCTTGCCTAGCCAGCAGGCAACCGGCCGTGACAACACCCGCTGCGCTGGGCTGCTCGACGTCGGCAGAGGGCAGCGGTGGCAGTGGGCAGCCTGTCCTGCGGCGCTGGCCGAGCCTGCCGCCTCCGTCGCTGAACCCAGCGCACGGACGCCTCCGCCAAAGAGATCGGGCTGGGCCTACGACGCGGCACGGCCGATGCGCGACCGGCTGCACAAATGGGCAAACGCCGCGGCGCACGACACGCACGAGCGCGTCACCCGCGCGCCGACACGACGATCTCCTCCGCCTCCGCCAGGAAGTCGTCGCACATCGCTGGCGTCGGCGCCTCGGCGTACAGCCGCAACAGCGGCTCGGTGCCGGAGAACCGGAACATCAGCCAGTACCCGTCATCCCGCACGAGCTTGACGCCGTCGGTGGTATCGGCCCGTGCCACGGGGGCGCCACCGACGGACGCGATGGTCTTCCCGGCAGCCTCGATCCGCGAGCGGGCCTCCAGCGGAACGGCCAGGTCGCGGCGAAGGTACTCCCACGCTCCGAATTCCCGCCCGACCGCATCCCACTCTTCGTGGAGCGGGCGGCCCAGCCCTGCGACGATGTTCGCGAGGATGACGCCGATGCGGATGCCGTCCCGCTCGGGGATGTAGCCCGGCGCCCACAGGCCGCCGCTCTCCTCCCCGCCGACGAGCACGCCGCCCTTGCCTATCTCGTGCACCACGTGCTTGAAACCGATGGGCGTCGTTGTGACGGGCGCCCCAAAGCTCTGCCCGATGCGGTCTAGCATCCCAGTCGTCGACACGGTCTTGACGATGCGGCCAGATGCGCCGCTACGCAGCGCAGCCAATGCCATCAACGCGAGGATGCGGTGCGGACTGAAGAACTCACCGTCCGCGGTGACCGCGCCGATCCGGTCGCCGTCGCCATCGAGCGCCACGCCGAGGTCGGCTCCCTCGGCGCCCACTGCGCGCTGCAACGCGGCGATGTGCGGCGGGATCGGCTCCGGGAACACGCCACCGAACAACGGATTCGCTGAGTACCGAATCCCCACGACATCGTGACCCATCGCGCGCAGGACCGACGCCCCAATGCCGCTTCCCGAGCCGTGCATGGAGTCGACCACAATGCGCAACCGGCGCGACGGCCGGTCGTCCGCATGGAGCGCGAGCAGGCGCTCGACGTACGCCGCCGCGATGTCGGCTCGTTCGACAACAGTCGGCGTAGGGCCCCCCGGCGGCCTGTCCACGGACGCGGCGATCCGCGCGACGTACTCCTCGGATGCCGACCCGCCGACATCCGACTTGATCTTGATGCCGTTGTACTCGGGTGGGTTGTGGCTCGCGGTGACCATCAGGCCGCCTGCGTGGTTGCCATTGACGACGTGCAGCGACACCGCGGGAGTAGTGACAGGGCAGGACGCCAGCTTGGCCGGTACTCCGGCCGCGGACAGCTCGTCTGCGGCGTGCGCTGCCATGCGGTCGCTCAGGAAGCGCCGGTCGTACCCGACGACCACGCCGCGGCAGGCCGTCCCGTCGGCGTGAAGGACACACGCGTACGCCCTCGCGACGCGGCCGACGTTCTCACGCGTGAAGTCATCGGCGATGATGCCGCGCCAGCCGTCTGTCCCGAACTCGATGGGCGTCATGCGCGCGCGCGTTCGTACCACTCGACCGTCCGGCACAGGCCGTCGCGGAACGGCGTCTCGGCCCGGAACCCGAACTCACTCGCCGCGCGACTCGTGTCGAGCAACCGGCGGGGTTGGCCATTCGGTTTCGAGGTGTCCCACGCGATGGTACCCGTGTAGCCTACGACGTCGGCAATGGTCTCCGCGAGAGCGCGCATCGAGATCTCGTAGCCCGATCCGATGTTGACCGGCGCGGGTGAGTCGTAGAGCGACGCGGCGCGAACTATCGCCCGTGCGCCATCCTCAACGTACAGGAATTCGCGCGTCGGAGTGCCGTCACCCCAGCATACGACCTCGTCGCGACCATCGTCGCGCGCTTCCATGAACCGGCGCACCATCGCCGGTATCACGTGCGAACTCGCCTCGTCGAAGTTGTCGCCTGGACCATACAGGTTGACTACGAGCAGGTGCGTCGCGTTGTAGCCATATTGCTGCGCATACGCCTGGCCCTGCACGAGCAGGAGCTTCTTGGCGAAGCCGTAGGGCGCGTTCGTTTCCTCCGGGTAGCCGTGCCAGAGTTCCTCCTCGCGGAACGGGATCGAGGGCGGCGTCTTCGGGTACGCGCATATCGTCCCGATGCCGACGAACTTCCTGGCGCCGTGCTCGCGCGCCTTCGACAGGAGGAACAGGTTCATCCGCGCGTTGTCGTCGAAAATCGACGCTGGGGCGTCACGGTTGTACCCGATCCCACCGACCACGGCGGCCGCGTGGATCACGACCGTGGGCTGCATGTCGCGGTACACGCGGTCGACCTCAGATTCTAGCCTGAGGTCGTATTCACGGCTGCGGGGCACGCAGACATCGCACCCGTGCTCCTCCAGGCGTCGCCGTACGGCCGACCCGAGGAACCCGGCCCCACCCGTCAGCAGAACACGTTCGCCTGCGAGCTGTTCCGCAACGTCCGCGTCCACGGCGATTCCTCCTCGCCTTGCCGGCGCCTACTCGACGATCTCCACACCGCGCCAAAACGCGACGTACCCTTCGATCTCGCGCGCGGCTTCCTTCGTCTCCGGGTAGTACCACACGGCGTCCTCGTTCGCCTCGCCGTCCACGACCACATCGTAGTAGCTCGCGACGCCCTTCCACCCACACGTCGTCTGCGTGTCACTCTCGCGCACGTGCCCGCGTCGTAGCGTGTCGGGAGGGAAGTAGTGGTTACTCTCCACGACGCGCGTGGCGTCGCTCTCCGCCAGCGTGACGCCTTTCCACACCGCCTTCATGCCCTGTCCTCCTCCTCCGACTCGCCGCGCCAAGGAACGCAACGATGCGCGAACGTCTTGAGCGAACGGCTCTTCACGACGATGACCTGCGGCTGCAGAGTGTACGTGTACATATTCAGCAGCGACAGCAAGTCTAGCAGGGAGGCGTATCCTGAGAAACCCGAGAGGTCCACGTAGATCTTCGTGAACGACTTGCCCAACGCGAGAAGGGCTGGCATGTCGAAGGCGTCAATCGCATCGAACTGCAGATGGGGGCGCATCTCCCGAGCGCGTGCGATGCACTCGGGACTGATGTCCGTGCCGATGACGTCCGGCGCGACGTCCGCGATCAGGTCCGTGGTCGTGCCCCACTCGCACCCGACTTCGAGCACGACATCGTCCGGTCGCACATGCTTCGCGATCGTCGCGCGGTATTCCTTGACCCCCGTCGTCGCGACGTAGGTCGTCTTCGGACGCAGCTGCCTGACCATCAGCCGAATTCTCGAACCGCGCGGCTTTCAGGGCCAAGAATCCCGGACTTCTGTTCCTCGAGCAGCCGGACATCCGCGTCGACCATCGCGGTGACGAGGTCCGCGAACGTGAGTTCCGGTATCCACCCGAGCTTCTCGCGCGCCTTCGAAGCGTCGCCCAGCAGTAGGTTCACATCGGTAGGCCGCAGGTACCGCGGGTCGATCTCGACGTAGTCCTCCCAGTTCAGGCCGACGTGCGTGAAGGCGTGCACCAGGAATTCCCGCACCGAGTGCGTCTCGCCCGTCGCTACCACGTAGTCGTCCGGCTCGTCCTGCTGCACCATCAGCCACATCGCGCGGACGTAGTCCTCGGCGTGGCCCCAGTCCCGCTTCGAGTCCAGGTTCCCGAGGTACAGCTTGTCCTGGAGCCCCTCGCGGATGTGCGCGACGGCGCGAGTGATCTTCCTGGTGACGAATCGCGGATCGCGTCGCGGGCTCTCGTGGTTGAAAAGGATGCCGTTGGAGGCGTGGAAGCCGTAGGCGTCGCGGTAGTTCACGGTCATCCAGTAGGCGTACACCTTAGCAGCGCCGTAGGGGCTCTGCGGGCAGAACGGCGTCGACTCGGTCTGCGGCGTCTCACGGACGTCGCCGAACATCTCAGAGCTACTGGCCTGATAGAACCGCGGCTTCGCCCCGCTGCCGCGCATCGCTTCCAGCATGCGCGTCGTCCCGAGCCCGGTCGTGTCGCCCGTGTACTCCGGCTGATCGAAGCTCACGCGGACGTGGCTCTGCGCGGCGAGGTGGTAGACCTCATCCGGCTCGATTTCGTTGAGCAGCCGCCCGAGATTCGTGGAGTCGGTAATGTCGCCGTAGTGCAGGAACAGTCGCGCGCCGGAGTCGTGCGGGTCCTGGTACAGGTGGTTGATGCGGCCCGTGTTGAATGTGCTCGCGCGCCGGATGATGCCGTGGACTTCGTAGTCCTTCTCCAGGAGGAGCTCCGTCAGGTAAGAGCCGTCCTGACCGTTGATGCCGGTTATCAACGCCTTCTTAGTCGCCATGCGTGTCCCCCTTGTCGGAGCGCCTGCGGAACGCCTCCTCAGCGAGCGCTCTCAAGTCCTGTGCCCTATCCCGCCTGCACACGAGCACGGCGTCTGGCGTGTCCACGATCACCAAGCCTTCCACCCCCAAGGATACCACCGGCTTGTCGGAACCGAAGATAAGACACTTGCTCGTGTCGGAGCCGATGTGCTCGCCACGCACGGCGTTGTCGTCGGCGTCGCGCTCCCAAACGCTCCACACAGACTCCCAACTCCCGACATCGTCCCAATCGATGTCGGCCGGAATGACCGCGATGTTGCCTGCGCGCTCCATCAACCCGTAGTCGACTGAGACACGTTCCATAGTCGGGTAGATGCGCGCGATGGCGCCAGCGTCAGATCCCATATCCTGCAGTTGCGCGTGCATCTCCGGCTGGTGTGTACGCAGTGTGGCAAAGAACGCGCGCACGCTCCACACGAACATGCCGCTATTCCAGAGATAATCGCCCGAATTGACGAATAGTTCGGCAGTTTCGCGGTCGGGTTTCTCCGCGAACTCAGCGACTTTGTAGACATCGTGCTGTCCGACGCGGGTCGCCGTACCTTCGTAACGGACGTACCCGTACCCGGTTTCGGGCCGCGTCGGCCGAATGCCGAATGTCGTCAGATCGCCCGAAGCCATCGCCGAGGCAGCCGCGTCGTTCAGGAGCGCGCGGTACTCGTCCTCTCGTCGAATGAGATGGTCCGCGCACACGATCGCGACGACGGCGTCAGCGTTCGCCTCGCGGACGCGCGCACATGCCAAGCCGATGCACGGCAACGTGTTGCGCGCTTCCGGCTCGATCACGAACTGCGACGCCGGGAGCATGGGGAGTTCCGCGCGCGCCGCGTCGACAAGGTTGGCGCCGGTCGATATCCAGATGTTCGTGGGTGGCATTAGCGGCAGCAGGCGATCGACCGCGTGGCGAAGTAGCGAGCGGTCATCGAAGAGGGCGAGGAATTGCTTCGGGCGCTCGGGGGTGCTCAGCGGCCAGAAGCGTGTGCCACTGCCACCTGCAAGGACCACCGCGTGAAGATCGAGTTCACCCATTGCCTCGCCTCCGCGCCCGCCTATAGAACGCGCTCCGCCAGGTCGCAGAGCACATGCCCTATGGCGATGTGGCCCTCCTGGATGCGGGGCGTGCTAGTCGATGGAACCGTCAGCGCGATGTCGGCGACGCGAGCCAACTCGCCGCCATCGTTGCCTGTAAGACCGATTGTCGTCGCGCCACGCTCCGCCGCCACTTCGACGGCGCGGAGGACGTTTGCGGAGTTCCCGCTGGTCGATATGCCGATGAAGACGTCGCCGTCGCTCACATGCGCCTCGGCCTGTCGGCTGAATACGGCGTCGTAGCCGTAGTCGTTGCCAATGGCCGTTAGCACGGAGGTGTCGGTCGTCAGCGCGATGGCAGGCACGGCGCGTCGGTCGCGGAGGAAGCGGCCAACCAACTCGCCGGCGAGGTGCTGCGCGTCTCCAGCGCTTCCACCGTTGCCGCACAACAGCACTTTGCCGCCGCGCGCGTAGCAGGCGATGATCGCCTTGGCCGCCAGCTCAATGTCGCCGGCCATCGTGTCCCCGATGAGGCGGCTGAGCTTGGCGCCTTCCTCGAATTGGCGACGTATGTCCTTCTTCACGGGTACGCGTCTCCGCACGTGTCGGAAGGGCTCTACAGCGCAAGCCAGCGCCAGCGTGACAGTGTGTGCGCACGCGCGGCCCGCGATGCGGGGCCGGCACCGACACCGACTCTCTACCCGGCCACTGCGCCGATCAGGCTCAGGCGGCGCTCGGTCGTGAAGGTTCGTGGCGTCGTGAAGCCCTCGCCAGTGCGACCTGCGACCGACATCGCCAGGAAACCCGGGCCGCCTATGCCCGCGCACGCGAACGACGGCGCGTTCGCCACGAGGATGCCGACCTCCATCGCCCGCGAGTATGCCCGGATGCGGTCGATCCGCTGCGAGTGGATCATGGCCGTGTGCCCGCGCCCACCCTCGGTTGCCTTCGCGATCCTCATCGCGTCCTCGAAGTCCCGCGCACGGACGATGGGGACGATCGGCATAAGGAGTTCTTCGACCACGAGTTCGTGCGTCTCGTCGACCTCGACGAGGATGATAAGAGCATCGCTCGACGCGCGGATACCAGCCGCTTCGAGTATGACGACGGCGTCCTTGCCGATCATGTCCGCGTTCGCGTGGTCGCCCTGGACCACAGTGTCGAGAAGCAGCTGGGTCTCGTGTTTGCGAATGAGATGCGCGCCGCGATTGGTCATCTCGCGGAGCAGTTTGTCGTATACGCCCTCGACGGCCACGCACGCCTTCTCGCCGATGCAGAGCACGTCGTTGTCGAATGAAGCGCCGTCGACTATGGATTGCGCCGCATGACCTAGGTCGGCGGTTTCGTCGACGAGCGCGGGAGGGTTCCCAGGCCCGGCAGCGAACGCCTTCTTCCCGGTCTGCATCGCCGCTCGGACGACACCACCACCGCCGGTCGCGCAGACTGCGTCAACGGAGTCGTGCTCCATCAACTCCTTGGCGTTCCGCAGCGATGGGCTCGCGACTGCCGTGAGGATGTTGCGCGGCCCACCAGCCTCGACGCAGGCGTCGTTCAGGTAGGCCATCGCCTGCAGGCAGCAGTTCGCGGCGCGGGGATGCGGGCTGAACACGACCGAGTTGCCCGCGGCCACCATGATGATCGCGTTGTTGATGATGGTCGGCGTTGGGTTCGTTGTCGGCGTGATGGCGTTTATCACACCGAGCGGGGCTCGCTCAACGATGAGGATACCCTCGTCACTCGTTGTCGCCTCGGACCCGAGCGTTTCCATCCCGGGGCTCAGATCAGCGGCGCCTTCGTTCTTGCCGATCTTGTGCTCGACGCGACCGATGCCTGTCTCCTCAACAGTCATCTCGGCGAGCTCGCGCGCGCGCCGTCGGCCGACGTCTCGCAGGGCCTCGATGATCTTCTCGCGCGTGTCCAGGCTGAGCGCGACAAGCTCCCGCTGCGCGACCACCGCAGCTTCGACGGCGTCGTCGGATGTGCCGAAGATGCCGTGACCGACTACGCTAGGCGCGGTCGTCGCCGGCGTCGACACCTCGGGGGCGTCGGCCGTTGGCGCGGCCGCCGCAGTGTCCATGCCGGAGACGACCTGCGCGACGATCTCGCGGATTCTGGCTTCGTCTATGGAGGCCATCGGGCTCCTCAACCGTTAGCGGACGTGGCCCACGGCCGCCGTTGACAGGCGGCCCCGTGCACATGGCGGAGCGGCCGACCCGGCGTAGCAAACCGCATCGCCTCCTTCCCGTTCGTTGGGAAGGGGCCATCAACTGTTGCCGCGGGCATGGGCGATGACAACGCATTGACGCCCACCCATCAGCCTGCGGCGTTTCGGCCTATTCCGACGTGGGCAGAACCGCCTCGATCTCAGAGTGCGGGCGCGGTATGACGTGGACGGAGACCAACTCGCCGACGGATCGCGCCGCTTCGGCTCCGGCCTCGGTGGCCGCTTTCACGGCTCCGACATCGCCGCGCACCATCACGGTGACCAGCCCGCCGCCAACCTTGTCCAGTCCGACCATGTTGACGTTCGCGGCCTTGACCATGGCGTCCGCAGCCTCGATGGCGCCGATCAGTCCGCGCGTCTCGATCATTCCCAGGGCTTCACCGGCCATGTACCGATACTCCTTGTGGCGTTAGGCGCCCATCTGAAGGACGTCCTACGAGGTCCGAACAGTGCGTCGCGCGTGATCGATCACGAAGAGGTGATGCCGCGCTCGCGCAGCACGTCGGCTGCTACCCGGGTGATGAGCGCGACGAGGTCCGCGTCCGATTCCGGCTCTGCCGACTCCGCCGGGGCAGCCGGGGCATTCAGGCTGTCGCGGGCTGCCTGTATCTTGGGGCTGACGTCGCAAAGCGGTACTTTGGCGCCGTACCCGAGGCGTTCACGGAGTTCGAGGAGTTGCGCCGCCTCGGCCTGCGTCATCTCCTTCACGCCACCGAGCGTGTGCGCGACCCAAGTTATGTGGGCGGTGTGCTCGAGCGTCTCCATCTTGTAATAGGCGCTCATCGGGTCGGCGCCTACGGTAACCGCGCCGTGGTTCGCCAGCAGGATGGCGTCGCACGTCTCGATGAGCCCGTCGATGGATGCGGGCAGTTCGTCCCCGCCCGGCACGACGTACGGGGCCAACGGGATGCACCCGAAAGACACGATCGTCTCGGGCAACGATAGCTGGTCCAGGGGGATGCCAGCGAGCGCGTACCCTGTCGCCTTCGGTGGATGCGCGTGGACGGCGCCGTGGACATCGCTGCGCTTGCGGTAGCAGTGCAAATGCATCCGTACCTCGGATGAGGCGCGTAGGTAGCCCTCGACCTGCTCGCCCTGCATGTTCACCTTGCACAGCATATCCGGCGTGAGGTCGCCCTTGCTGACGCCCGTGGGCGTGGCGAGTATCACGTCATCATCGAGCCTGGCCGTGATGTTGCCGTCGTTAGACGCGATGTAGTCTTTTTGGTATAGACGTCGCCCGACTTCGCAGATCATCTCGCGCAGCGCGCGCTCGTCACTCATTAGTCTCTCCGGGGTACGTCGACGCAGCCAGGAGTCTAGCACGACGCCCTTGAGGGGTCAACAGGCGGGCGCGTTACGCGGGTGTGGAGAATGCCGGTCGGTGGGCGCGGGCACGCCACAGAATGGGGGCAGCGTGGAGTGGGAAAGGCCCGGTCGCACTCTGGTCCCTGGCCTGGGGGAGCACCCCGAAGCAGGCGCCGCGGCGGCCAAGCGAACTCGCACCGCAGCCGGCCTCTGGGCATCGCGACGCGGCCACCAATAGCGCCGTCCGGCGGGCCTACTCGATGCCGGCCTGCGCAAGAGCCGCGCGGTAGGCTTCCTCGGGGTGCGCCCCGACGAGGTACGCCGAGATGGCGCCGTCGCGGCCGACCACCACTGTCGTCGGTATGCTCTGCGCCTGATAGAGCAGGAAGGCGCTCGACCTGGGGTCGCGCAACGTAGGGAACGTGTAGCCGTTCTCCGTGAGGAACTCGCGGACGAGGGTAGGCTCTTCGTTGTTGACGCCGTAGACCAGTAGACCCCTGTCGGCGTACTCCTCGTGCAGCTTCTGTAGGGTGGGCATGACGACGCGGCAGGGGCCGCACCAGGTGGCCCAGAAGTCGAGCAGGACCACATTGCCGCGAAGGGCAGACAGCGTGACCTCAGCGCCGTCGCCGTCTTTCAGCGTGAAGTCGGACGCCTCCTGGCCCGTGAGGTCTGCCGGTCCCGGCTCGCCGGACGGCCCGGGCTCGACTTCGGTCGCGCCGTCTGGCGGGGCAAACGAGAACAATTCGTCGCCAACGGCATCCGCCATGTCGGCGCGCACGAGGCTGAGCACGCTGTCCGACTGGACCGAGCCGCCGTCCGACGTCGGGTGGTGCATCGTGAATTCCTCGCGGATGACGAGGTGCGAGGCCGAGTCGATCCACACGCGCTTGACGACGCCCTCCAGTTCCGGCGGCGTTTCACCCTCCGCGTATGTCAACTCCACGACGATGGTGTCGATCTCACGGCCGCCGAAGTCCACCGTCTCGTGGTCGACGATGTGCGCGCTCTGCACGGCGTCCGCTATGCCCATGTACTGAGCGGTGAAGCCGAGGACGACGGTCTCCGCCGCGCCGCTCGGCAAATCGGCCGTTGCCTGCCTGGTGTATTCCTTGCTCTCGGGCAAGTACTGCCAGAGGGTTTCGCCGTCGGAGACGAGGACGACACTGCCATCCGACCCGGAGATCTCCGCGCGCATCTTGCCGTCGCCGCCGTACGCGAAGACTAGCCGCGTCACGCTCTCGACGGGGTCGTGGGAGCCATCGTCGTGGCGCACGCTGGCCTGCGCGACAAGGTGGTAGCGCTCGAGGCCCTCGTATGCGGCGCCTACCGCGCGCAAGACGTCCATCGGGTCGCGCCCGCCGGAGTCGATAGCGCCCCACGCGGCCGATCCCGCCAACATCAGGGCTACCAGCAGTGGCGCGGCAGTGCGGTTCATCGACAATCTCCCCGGAGCGGCGGTACGCAGACGATATGGCGGAGCCGGACGGCGTTCCGCCAAGAGTATACCCCACCGCCTTGCGCCGCTGTCGCCCGCGTCGACCGGGCCGTTGCGCCTTCGCGGCACGTACCCTACGATGCCCGCCGCGCGTCACGTGCGCACAGCAACGCGAGGAGGAACGCATTGCAGTTGACACCCGCGCAGAAGCGCTTTTTCCACGAAGAGGGCTACGTCAAGATTCCCGGCGCCGTGCCGCGGGTGATGGTGGATGCAGCACTGCACGCCATCAACCACTCCCTCGGCTACGAGGGCATGAACAAGGACGACTTGCCGACCATGCGGGCCCGGTCGTACTGCACGGAAGTGCAGGGGTCCGACGTGATGGCCGGGCTGTTCAACGACACGCCCGTGTTCTCGGCCGCGGAGTCCATGTTGGGCGCAGGGAACGTAGGGAAGGCCGGAGCCGCGCAGATCGCGTTGCGGTTCCCAGGCGCGCTGTGGCAGACGCCGGGCCCGCCGGGAGGGCATCTGGACGGACTCGGGAGCGGCACAAACGGCATCGAGAAGGGCGTGTACACGCGCGGGTTCACCGGGCTCGCTGTCGTGTTGTTGAGCCCGTTGACCGAGCCGTACAGCGGGAACTTCACCGTGTGGCCGCGGTCGCACACGTTCTATGAGGGGTACTTCCGCGAGCATGGCCACGCGATGCTGGCCGACGGTATGCCGCCCGAGCACCCGCCAGGGGAGCCGGTACACCTCACCGGCGATCCCGGGGATGTCGTGATCGCGCATCACGCGCTGAAGCACTCGGCGGCGCCGAACGCTTCCCACAGCATCCGCTACGCGGCGATCTTCCGGTTCCGCCACAAGGATTGCGGGGAGAACGGCCTCGACGGGTACCTCGACATCTGGCGCGAGTGGCCGGGCGTGCGCGAGGTGGTTGAGGCGGGATAGAGACACGGCACGCGGACGCAGCGACGCCTGTCTGCCGATGCGACGGCTAGCCCAACCGGGTGTAGAGCACCACGCCGCCCTGCGCGGCAGGCCCCGGGGGCCGGCGGTTTCGCTGTCGCGGCCGCGCAAGGGGCCCTAGACCGATGACCCGGCGCGGCGCCGCCAGGATTCAGCCTGGTCGAGACCGCACCTGACGCTCGGTGTTCGGTGGCCGTCCGGGGTACGCCGCATGTACGGCTTGGCCTGACCATAGCCGGCGGTGCCGGACGGCATTCCCGACGCCGTCGCCGGACGTCGCACGGCGGGCGCCCGCCAAGTACGCCGGCTTCCTCGGGCGCCGCTCGTCGGCTACGATTTCCTACGCGCGCCAACGTGGGCGGTCGCGCCTCGCGCGGTAAACTTGCGGGCCCGCGTTGCGGTTCCACGGCCGCCAGGCCAACGACACCACCGGATGGGAGACGCGCGGGTTGCCTAAGTCGGCGCGACAGTGACGCAGCCGCCCAGCACGCGCGCATTGCGCGCGCGAATAGGCGCTCCGCTCCTCGCCCTGATCCTGCTGGGCCTCCCACTGCGCGCGGGAGCGCAGGCCGACCCCTGGCAACCCGCCGATCCGCCGCTGCCGTTCGTCAGCATCACGCCTATTGGGTTCCGCCTCTTCCGTGATGAATTCCTGCGGCTCGTAGCGCCGCTGCCAGGGAGGCCGTACGACCCCGTCCTACTAGGGAAGGTGCTGGACGCCACGCTGAAGCTGTACCACGACGCCGGGTACCGGTTCGCGCGCATCCGTGAGCCCGCCATCACGGAATTCGAGGACGGCTACTACATCCGCATCGAAATCGACGAGGGCCGCGTCGGTGACATCACCGTTACCGGGCTGCGCCGCACACGGCCCGAAGTGATCGAGCAGCAGTTGATGCTCGTGCCGGGGAGGCTGTACGTCGAGGAGGACCGTGTCGAGAGCGAGCGCATTCTGCGGGCGCGCCCGTACGTCGGTGATGTGACCGTGACGGCGACGCCAAATCCCAAGACGGGCGAAATCGACATACTCGTGGATGTGCGGGATCTCTGGTCGCTCGTGCCGCGAGCGCGGCTCGTGCGCAGCAGCGGTGAGACAACGCTTGACGATGTGCTGAACGGCGACGTGGGGTTCCAAGTCAGCCTTGAGGACTCGAACCTGTCGGGAACTGGCCAGGATTGGTCGTTCCGGGTTCGCCGCGAGCAACCGGATGTCGCACACGAAGAGGGCGACGAGACGCCGTTCAGGACCCGCACCGCGATCCGCATGTTCGAGCCGAACGTCTTCCAGTCTCGGTGGCAGATGTTGGCCCTATACGAGCAGCAGGCGCGGCCGGACGTGGACGCGTGGGAGCTCAGCCTGCTGCATCCGCTGTATTCACTGCGTTCGCGGTGGAGCTTCCGCTTCACGGCGCTGGAGCGAGGCGGCGTGTCCGAGTTCCAGCGGGACGGCGTCCTGCTGCGTGAGTGGGAGCGGCGCGTGAAGCGCCAATTCGCGTCGACGACGTTCGTGTCCGGTGAAGCCGAGCGTCAGGTGCAGTACACGCTCTGGGTGTCGCACGAGGCGGACGCGTACGACCTTACGTACTCCGGTCCGGACCTGACTATCGTGGACGACCCGGCGTTCTTCAGTACGCGAAACACCGAGCGCCGGTTCTCGGTGTCACCCTCAGCAGCCCCGCTGCAAACGGCGGCGCTCGCCGGCGCGAGCGTTACCTGGCAGCGGTTGCGGTTCACGGAGGCGCGGAACATCGACCGATTGGGCCGCGTGGAGGACATACCGCTCGGCGGCGCGCTCACGCTCTCCGTCGGGGGTGGCGCACGCGCGCTGGCGAACGACCACGACGAACTGCGCCCGACCGCGTCGTATCGCTACTCGCAGATGCTGGGCACGCATGGGCTGTTCGAGATGAAGACGACCGCGCGCGTGCCGTACGTCATCCGGAACGGGCGCGACGGCACGCGTGGCATGCAGGATGTCGTGCTCACAGGGTCGGCGCGGATGTTCATCCGCGGGGGCGACTCGCGAGCGCTTGTATGGAGGGCGCACGCCGCGTCGCTGGGACGGACCACGCGGGATCTGAACCTGCTCCTGGACAAACGCAACGGAGTACGCGGGTATCCCAGCCGCTCGTTCGACGGGCGGCGCCGCGTCGGCCTGAACGCCGAGGCACGGCAGGTTGTATGGACGAACTCGTATCTGGTGACGCAGGCGGCCGCGTTCGGGGACATCGGCTACGTCTGGTGGGACCCCTTCGACGTGGCCGACCCGAAACGCGCGGTTGGCGTCGGACTCCGGCTCGGCCTGCAGCGACTCGCGGCGCCCGCCGTACGCGCCGATATGGCGTACCTGTTGGACACGGACCCGCCCGAGTGGAAGTGGAGTTTCGGCACCGGGCAGTATTTCTAGCCCGAGGCCGTGGCGTTGCCTCAACGGCCGGTTGGCGGGACGGGCAGCGGCCGCAGCGAGCGCACACCGCCTAGAGCACTGCCCGCGCGCCTGGTAGGCGCCGGACGACGTCGGCCAGCGCGAACGTCATAGCGACTACCGCGGGGCCGACGGCGACGAACTTCACCAAGCCGCCCGCCTCCCACCCGCGGCACGCGAGCGACACTCCCAGCAGCACCGGCGCGTGGAGGATGTACGCCGCGTACGCGCATGCCGTGGCCCTCGACCCGATGGCGGACGCCTCGTTGACGCGTCGGCGGAAGGTCGCGAGTAGCAGCACGATCATCGCGACTCCCAACGCCTGCTCCCACAAGGCCAACGCGAGCGCCTGCCACCGCCATCCTCCCATGTAGGCGCCGATGGGCGTCGATGCCAACTCGCCTATGCCGAACAGGACGAAGAAGAACACGATCAGCGCTGCCACGGTCCATCCCGCGGCGCGGGCGTAGCGGTCTGGGACGGCCCTGAGCCATCCACGCCGGTACGCCGCTACGCCGAGAGGGAACATCGCGATGTACTGGGCCGCGTATGGCGGCTGGATGTGCGGGAAGGGCAGCGAGCCGCCGACGGGGATGCGCACGCGGACGGCGAAACTCACGACGCCAAGAGCCAGCGCGCACCCGGCGAGCCGCACGAACCCAGGAACACGTGCGGTAGTCTGGCTCGCTGTCCCCGAGCCCTGCTGGTATGGCGCCAACAGGCGCACGCCGACGTAGACTACGGAGAAGATCAGGAGGATTTCGACGAACCAAAGCGGCCCGACGCCGATGCGAGGCAACCCGCCCATCACCGCTCGGAACGCATCTGCGGGGGACTCGCCCGCGCCGCGCGCCGACGCCCTGAGCGCATACCCCATCGCCGGGTCGATGGACAGCGCGTACACGACCAGCGGGATTCCCAGGCGCTTCGCCCTGTCGCTCAGGAACGCGGCCGCGCCCTTGCGGTCGTACGCCTGCGGCGTGAAGTACCCCGCGATGAAGAAGAAGAACCCCATGAAGAAGGCCTGGTTCGTCGCGACGAACAGAGTCAGGAGAACCTCGGCCGCGAGCCCGTTGGGTGGGTCCTCGCGGTAGTACCACCCGCCGGGCGCCCCGTACGTGATCGCAGCGTGGTGCAGGATGACGAGGACCGTCAGGAAGACGCGTAGGTGGTCCATGTACAGGAGGCGCGGCGCACGATCCTGTGAGACGGGTTCCATGGCGGCCAGACTGACGCGGTGGCGGGGAGCCGTTCCGGGCGTCGGGTAGTGGGCCACCCTAACGCCGGGCCGTCAACCTTAGGACCGAGACCCGACCTTGGGGTCGTCCTTGACCGGCCCGCGGGGCGGTACCTATACTCGGCCTCGGCCAGCGCGGGGAAGGGGCACGCAAGTGGGTGACACGCCGTCTCGGCAGGCGCTCAAGGACAAGGTGCGGCGGGAGCGACGCCAGGCCGTAGGCATCAGCGACCGGGCCGAGGAGACATCGCTGGAACTCGTGCGGGACGACGGCTCTAACCAGGCGCAGCACTTCTGGGACAAGAAGCGCGGTCGGGCCAACGTCGCCGCGTGGGTGGGCGTTGGGTTGGTGTTCGCTGCAAGCGTTGCGGTGGCGTTCGTCGTTGGGTTCGCCGCCATGTACCTCTACGAAGCGACCCGTTAGTCGCTCGCGCAGTTTCTGTGAACGTCCCGCCGGGAGCGGTGTCTAACGGGTGGGTGTCGACGAAGAGGCAAGCGCATGGACTGGACCGAAGCCATTCCACGAGACATCGCCGGGCAGCCGGATGCGGTCGACGCGCACTCGGCGTTCGTGACGTTTGTCGAGAAGCACCGCGACCAGGCGTACAGGGTCGCGCGGGGCATGATGCCGTCGCATGAGGCCGCCGACGATGTCGTGCAAGAGGCGTTCCTCAAGGCTTTTACGTCGCTTGGGAAGTTCCGGCGTGACGCGGAAATGGACACATGGCTATACCGGATTGTCATGAACGTCGCGCTGAACCGGCTGCGTGGGAGCCGGCGGCGTCTTGGTTTCCTGGACAGACTTCGTCGCGACGGCGGGCACATGGCTCGACGGCCAACGCTGCCGCACGTCGCACTGGAACACGCGGAGGCGCGGGAGCAGGTGCAAGCGGCCGTGATGGAGCTAGCCCCTGGACTCCGTGCCGTGGTCGTTCTGTTCGACCTCGAGGGACTGAGCTGCGCCGAGGTCAGCGGAGCGCTTGGGATCCCAGAAGGAACTGTGCGTTCGCGGCTGCACAACGCGCGTAGGCACCTGCGGACGCGTCTCGAGCCATACTTCCACGGCTCGTCGAGGGAGAGGTGACATGTTCTTCACGTGCCGGGAAACACGCTCGCGCGTGGATGGATACAGCGCTCGCGCGCTGAATCCGCCGGAGCAACTGGCTGTACGCGCGCACCTCAACGCGTGTGATGCATGCCGCTCGGAAGTGGCGAAGGCGGAGCGCATCTCACGCGCCGTACGGCACGCGATGACGGTCGTTCCGCCCCCAGGCTACATGGATTCGCTGCCAGCGAGGCTGGCGCGACAGGCAGAAAGCCTGCCGGGCTCGCGGTGGGGTAAGCCAGCGCGTCTCGCTGGACTGGCGGCCGCGGCGGCGCTTCTCGTCTTCATCGGACAGGCAGTGTGGACCGGCGCGCCCTCCGACTCCGAGACGGCGCACGCGGTGGCCCCGACGTCAGCTGGCGAGTCTCGCCCAACTGTGGCGAAGGCGTCGCAGGCGCTGGAGCCGCGGACGCGTCAGAGCGCGGCGAAGCGCGAAGACCTCATGCAGGTCCAGTTGGTCGCCGCGGAGCCGCGCGAGATCGCTGGCGCGCAGGTGTCTCTGTCGCCCGTGGCGATGGCGGCGTCCGAAGCGCCCATGCACGAGAGTTGGCGCATCGACCAACTCATCGCGGCTATCCTGCGCCCCCGTCGCGAGGCGGCCCGGTCGCGCGAGGAGTCGTTCGGCGATGGCCTTTACGCGAGCGGCGAGGAAGCCGTCGCGCTGGCGCGTCAGGCGACGTACGACAACCGAAGGAGCGGATACGGCGGCTTGAGCGCATTCGTCGCCGGCAGCGTATCGGCAATCGCCGATGTCACGCTCCCGCTTTACTAACCCTGTGCGCGGGCGCATCAGAGCGGCCCGGGGCGAGCGTCCGAGGCGGACTGGAGACGGGTACGGGACCGTTGAACGGTCAGACGAAACCGTGTAGCCTTGGGCGGTTTTACTTGCGATGGTCTGAAGATCGGTGTGGTTCGATAGCAGGAATCCCGGCTTCTGAGTGTAGTGTGAGTTTAGGACGTACCGGAGGGATCGGATCGTATGAGCGATAAACTCCTAGTCGGCGTCGGAGTAGCTGCGCTATTGGGTGTGCTGTTCTGGCCCAGCGGCAGTTCGCAGCGGGTAAGGACCGCGTTCGAGGAAGCGGAACAGTACCTCGCTGGCCAGAGGTATCAGGAGGCGATCGAGCAGTACGAGGCCGCGCTCGAAGAATCGGTCAAGCCGTTCGTGAAGACGGAGGTCATCGACCCCGACTTCAAGACGTTGGCGAACTACAAGATCGCCTTTGCGAACGCGCAGATCGCCGATCAGACGGACGATGTCACGAGGTACGATGCCGCGGTCACGACGATCGAGGACATCTACCGCGACGCTCACGTGCCCAAGCATAGGGAACTCATCACGTTCCTCTGGGGGTACGTGCTCTTCAAGCAGAAGAAGTTCGACGAAGCGGACCCGAAGTTCCGCGAACTGATCGACAACTTCCCGAACAGCCTGTACCTCGAGAACGCGTGGTACTCCATCGGGCAGCTGAACTTCGAGTTGGTCGAGTACGATCGCGCGCGCGTCGCTTACGCGGCGATCGTCGATGGGTTCCCGAACTCGGAGTTCCGCGACGACTCTCAGCACCTGATCGCGCAGACGTTCCTGCTGGAACAGAACTACGAGCAGGCGTTCCGAGAGTTCGACAACCTCACGCCCGAGGCGTTCGCGAGTTCGCCGTTGATCCCCGAAGCGGACTACAAGGCCGCCTACTGCCTCCTCCAGTTGAGCCGTCTTGAGGAAGCGATCGACCGGTACAACCGTTTCGTAGCCGACCACCCGAACTCAGGCTTCGTTACCGCGGCGTACTTCGACCTTGGCACGATCTACACGCGCCAGAAGGACTACGACAACGCCATCCAGAACTACCAGTTGGCGATTGAGAACACCGACAACATGGCGTTGCGCGCCGAGATCCAGTACGAAATCGGCGACAACTACATCGAAGCCGGGGACTTCCCGAGCGCTGCTGATGCGTACCGCACCGTCGTCGAGTTGTACCCCGAGAGCGGCTACGTCGCCGCGGCACGGTACGGCATCGGTGAGGCGTATCTGAAGTACGCGAACGCGAACAGCGCGTCCGGCGCGATCGACGTCGAGAGCTACGACAACGCCATCGCGGCGTACCTGGTCGTCCTGAACGAGGACCCGCTCTCCGAGTACGTAGCTCACGCCACGTTCCAGATCGCCGAGTCGTACTACCAGATGCAGACCTACGAGAGCGCCCTCGAGTGGTACCGCAATCTCATGGACCGTCACCCGGACGATCCCCTGGCTCCGTACGCGCTGTACGGCGAACTGTGGAGCCTGAGCGAGCTGCAGCGCTACGAGGAGGTGCTTGAGCGTGGTCGTTCGTTCGTCGACGCGCACATAGACGACGAGGACTTCGACCTGCAGGCGTCCGAGATCCAGATGAAGCTCGGCGACATCATGTTCGAGCAGGAGCGGTTCGCCGTCGCGGCGCAGGAATACGGCCGCGTGCTGGACTTCGAAGACCTGCCCAAGTTCTACGCCGTTAAGCTTCGCTCCCTCTATCAGGTGGGCGTCAGCCACTTCCGCATCGGCGAGCGGGACAACGACCTGTCGTCGTTCGAGAAGGCGGTCGCGCCGTTGGCCACGGCCATCGCGGACTACTCCGACGACGTATACAACCTCGACTACGAGTTCCCGGAGCGTCTACCCCTGCTCGAGAACTCGATCCTGAACAAGGCGAACGTGCACGAGAAGCTGTCGCAGTGGGGCGACGCGCGCGCCGCGTACGCTCTGATTCCGCCGATGAGCGAGAACTTCGGCCGCGCCGCAGTTCTCACGGCGGAGACGTTCGAAAAAGAGAAGAGCATCGACGAGGCGATCAACCACTACGCCGCCATCGCGGACAACGACGCACTCGGCGAGACGTGGCAGTCGTTGGGCGCCATCCGGCTGGCGGACTTGCTCCGCGGCCAGGAGCGCTGGACCGAAGCCGCCGTCGCGTATGCGAACATCGTGGAGCGGTACCCGGGTAGTGACTACGTCGACGCTGCGCAGTACCTGATCGGCGTCTGCTTCTACTCGATAGAGCCGCGCACGGCGGAGAACCTCGGCAAGTCGGTCGAGGCGTTCAGCGTCGTCGTCGACACGTCGCCGGACAGCGAGAACGCGCCGGACGCGCTCTACGGTCTGACCCTGTCGACCAAGGCCCTGGCGGATACTGGTGATGCCACTTGGGAAGAGGTCGTCGCGCTTGCTGACAAGCTGACGAACGACTACTCCGATCGCCCCGACGATCGCGCGCAGAAGGCGGTCAACTCCGGTAACCTGCTCCGCGTGCTCGCGCTGGAGAAGCTCGGCCACGATGTTGACGAGGTCATTCCGGGCCTCCGGCAGGTCGTCGCGAGCGACTCCGCCGAGGAGAGCACACGCGTAACCGCGCAGCTCAAGATCGGGAACATGCTGTTCGGCGAGGAACGCTTCGCCGAAGCGGCCCCCGAATACCAGGCGCTAGGGGACCTGTTCCCCACCAGCGACCAGGCTCCGCTGGGTTACTACCAGGCGGCAGTGAGCGCGTATAAGCACGGCGAGATGCTGATCGTCGACGACGAGAATGCGGGAGCGCCGTGGTTCGCACAGGCTGAGGAGCTCTCCGGGAGCGCGCTGGCGTATCGCGACCGGGGCAAAGTCGATGACTCGCTCATGGTGAGCATCAACTACACGCGTGGCTTGGCGCAGTCGCAGGGCGGCCGCGTGATGCCCGCGATCCAGTCACTGGGCGTCGTGACGAGCTTCGAAGGCACGGTCACCGACCCCGATAAGCTGCCGATCATCGAAGCAGCTCACATCGAGTTGGCGCGTCTGAACCAGCAGATCGGTCAGTTCGACACCGCCGCGACTGAGTATCAGTACCTGGCGGAGCACTCGACCGACTCGAACATGCAACTGCGGTCGTATCTGTCGCTCGCGGACATCTACGAGAACCAGTTGGGTGACCGTGCGCAGGCAGTCGCGAACTACAGCATGGCGGCGGAGGTCGGCGGCGACTCCGACTTCTCGGCGCAGGCGCTGTACCGGGCGGGCGTGCTCCTGACCCAGGCGGCGGCGGCGGGCGAAGCCGGGGCGGTGGACGAAGCGATCGCGAAGTTCGAAGCCCTGCAGACCAGGTTCGCAAACAGCACAAGCGACCAAGTCCAGTTGATGGTCGCGGACGGTGGCGTTCGCGCCTCCGATTTGTACGTGCAGACCGGGAACATCGACACCGCGCTCGCCAAGGCCGAGGACGCCCGCGACCGTTCCGTGCGAACGGGCGATGTCGTGCAGAAAGTGCAGGCGCAGTACCAGGTGGCGAACCTGCGTTCCCGTCAGGCGCGCGCGCTCTTCGACAACACCGAGGGTTCCGCGAACACTGCCTACAAGCAGGCGTCGCGCGAATCCGTGCAGGACTACCTGAAGGTCGCGGAGTTCGCCGAGCCGATCGCGCAGGCGCCGCAGAACGCGCGCGTGTTCGTCGGGCCGGCGCTGTACCAGGCGGGCGTGGTGTCCTACGCCGTGCATGGCCCGGTGGATCTGCCGATCTCGGCGGAGGTGCTACCGCGCTTTGTCCAGCTGTCGGACAACGGGCACATCACTGCTTCGGCCGAGGAGATACAGACGGCGCTCTACTACGCGGGCGTGACTATGTATGACCTCGCGCGCGGAAGCGAGATGGACCCGACGCTGTTCGCAGCGTCGGCGGAACACCTGCAGGGCCTCGTAAACCGTTACCCGACCAACGAGGACGCCGGCCTCTGGCAGTACCAGGTGGGTGAGGCGTTCTTCGCTGCTCAGCGGTTCGAGGAAGCGTTGCCCGCGTACATCGCGGTGCCGGACAACTACCCGACGCACGCGAGCGCAGCGGAAGCGCTGTATTCGGCTGCTGCGTGCTATAACAACGTCGGCCGTCCCGACGAGGTGTTCGGCGTCTACGAGCGGTTGGCGAGCAACTACCCCGAGAGCGAATACGCCGCGGACGCCTTCATCAGCGTCGGCGACGCTCGCTACAACGAGACGATCGAACTCGCGGAAGATGACCCCGTGAGGATCGTGAAGCTCAAGGAAGCCCTCGCCCTCTACAAGAGCGTGCTGGAACTCGAGTCCGCG
Organism: Candidatus Poribacteria bacterium; assembly: GCA_018644665.1. GTDB lineage: Bacteria > Poribacteria > WGA-4E. The sequence goes on along the minus strand of JABGQA010000084.1, from coordinate 93,835 downwards.
AGCGAGCAGTCGAAGCACACGGTCCTCACCTACATCGAGGAGACCGAGGAGGCCTTGGCCGCGCTCGAATACGGCACGATCGAAACCGCGTTCAACGCGGCCCTCTCCGCCATCGGCGGAGCGGACGTGACGCCTGCGCAGACGCAAGCAGTGTTGGACGCGTTGGCCGACTTCAACACGCTCACGGAAACCTATCCCGGCAGCGAGTCGATGCAGGTCGCACTCGTGCAGATGGGCGACGGGTACGTGCAGTTGGAGCGGTGGCAGGACGCGATCAACACATTCGGTCGGCTGACGGCGTTCTACACGGATGCCAGTGGCATCCGCGTCACGCCGCCGAACCCGAACCTCGACCGCGCCCTGCGGCGCGCCGAGACTCAGATCGTGGCCATCACACAGTACATGCGGCAGATGGCAGGCGAATAGCCTCCTTACCATCCCGCAACATCAACAGGGCGCCCGCCAACGCGGGCGCCCTGTTTCGTTCATAGGGGAGTTTGCGGGCTCGGCGTGCGCCGTCTAGGCTGGGCCGGCGGTCGCGCCGTCGACGGGAGCGCACACCTCGACGAACGGTTCGATTCTCCGCGGCTCGAAGTAGCCACGTTGCACGGTGTCGGCCAGTTCCTCGACGCGATCTTCACGGACAAGCATCGAGACGCACCCACCGAGCCCTGCGCCGACCAATCCCGCGCCCAGGACGCCGTCGACGCCACGCGCGCAGTCGACGAGTTCATCCAGTTCGCGACAACTCGCCGCGTAGGCGCCCGGCTGTAGGTGCAGGGCCGCCGCGTCGGGCTCGGGCGACGCAGCCGTCGCCGACAGGCGCGCCATCGCCTCGTCACCGACATCCGCCGTGAATGGCGCGCCGCCAGCGGCGTAGACGCGGTCCCCGTCATGGGATACGTCCATCAGCGTCCCAACTCCCTCTGCGTCGCCTGCGCGAAGGCTATTCAGAGCCCGGCGACTGCGCTCGCACTCCGCGGCTCCGTACAGACAGACGCCCCGGAGCCGGTAGCCGTCCGGGTACTCGTCGTGCGTGTGGTAGATGGTGGACAGCGCGGCGGCGTCATCCGGCAGCAGCGTCGCAAGGCGCTCCCGACTCGCGCGCACGGGCAAAGTCGCGAGCATCGCGTAGAACTCGGCGAGGGGGATGCCCATGTGGGCAGGATGCAGGTCGCGGAACCGCTCTACGCGCGCCATCTGGGCGGGGAACCGTCGTCGCAGCCAGATGAGCCCGATGCCGTAACCCGCGACGCGTTCGTTGTAGGTGTTCCTTGCCCCGGCCGACTTGTCCGCGGACACGCCGGAGTGACAGACCACGACGCGGCAGTCGGCTGGGAAGGGGGCGTGCTCCACACGCGTCGGCAGGAGTTCGATGTGCGAAAGCTGACCGGCCTTGGCGAGCAGGATCACCGCGTGGTCGCCGATCCCCCCACGCAGCCCGATGTACCACTCCGATTCACCGAGAAGCCGCACCAACAGCTCGCGACTGTGGCTGATGTCGTTGACCGCCATCGCCGCGTAAGCGGTAGCGACGACGAGCGCGGATGACGACGACAGGCCGGACGCGACCGGGACATCGCTCTCGACGTACAGGTCCATGCCCCTGAGCCGACGCAGGTACCGACCCTTGCGGTCGCGCTCCTGTTCCTGCAGGGCGATCAGGGCCGCCTTCACGTAGTCGGACCAGTCGACGGCGCGCCCGTCTGCCTCCCGCTGGGCGCTGACCTCACGCGTCCAGTCGCTCCAGTTCACCGCGCCCGGGGGCAGGATGTCGGCAAGCGCGAACTCCCCTTCGCCGAAGCGCGCGTCCGCGTTGGCGACGCGGACCACCCCGTCGGGTCGGTGTCGCGCGATGACGCGCGTCTCGCGGATCGCGATGGGGTTTACGGCGCCGCCCTGATGGTCGATGTGCATGCCGACCAGGTTCACGCGGCCGGGAGCGCGGGCCACGAAGACCGGGCCGCCCGGGCCGTAGTGCGACAGGAATCGCCGAAGCGTGTCCGCGTGCGCGCCGATGTGAACGCCTCCGCTGTGAACCGATCTGGCATTGGCGCCCAGAATGACACGGTTCGCGCGGGCGGGGAAGCGGTAGGGACGCCTAGAATCGCGTAGACATGCCGATGAAGGGGATCAAGGGGAGCTGGTACAGCGGCTCCTGCTCGGAGTAGTCGTCGCTGTATTCGAGCTGGAAGACGTTGCGACGGTTATACGCGTTGAGGATCTCCAGGTACGCTTCCGCTGGAGCGCCGGCAATGCTGAACAGCCGCGCTATACGCACATCCAAACGGTGGAACGGCGCCAGACGCTCTGAGTTCAGCGGCCCGAATACGGGTTCGTACTCCACCTCGCCGTCCGCGCCGACCACTGCGTCCGCTCGCACGACCGGCGTGTACGGCAAGCCCGTCGAGTACTGCCACTTGGCGCCGATGTCCCACTTCCCACCGGGGCGGTAGCTGAACGCCGTCGTCGCGACGTGGGTCTGATCGAAGCTGAAGAGCCTTCGCTCGGCAGTCGGAGTGTCGCGGCGCTCGGAGAGTCCATAGGCGTAGCTGAACCAACCCAGGAAACGGTCGGAGGGCGTGTATTTCATGAACAGCTCGAGACCACGCGCGAAGCCGTCGCCCTGGTTGAGGTACACCGCGGCCGGGTCGCGGGTCACGAGGTCGTCCAGTTCCTTGTAGTACCCCGCCGCCTTGACGAGTAGTTCATCCGAGAACTGCCGTTCGAGTTCGAGGATATAGTGCGTCGCGCGCGTGCTGGTGACGTCCGGGTTGCCCCAGTTCTCGAGGATCTGCGGTGGCTCGGGGCTCTGACGGTAGACACCCCATGCGGCGCGGATCGTCGGCCCGGCTTCCCAGTCGTACTCGAGGCTGACTCGCGGGTCCACGCGCGTGTCACCCGTGAGGTTGAAGTAGCCGACGCGTCCGCCCAGCGTCAGCGTTAGCCGTTCCGTCATCCGCGCCCGGTCCTGCATGTAGCCCTGGAGCCAGGTGAAGCGCTCCTGGGCATCGGCGTGACGAACCGCCTCGGCGGCGAAGTCGAAGTCGGGGTCGCCTTCGTCCGGGGGCAACGAGAAGAACCCGCCCGTCGTCGTGTCGCCTGTCAGAAGTTCGTGGCCGACCTCCAGCGTGTGTGATGACGAGAGCGGGAAGGCTCCGTCCTGTCGCAGGGAGCTGAGGTCCTGATCCAGGCGCAGGTAGAACCCGTCGCCGAACCCCATGTCGATCTCGAACCCGTACTGGGACGCCGTGGTGAGTAGCCGCCCGCGCTCACCGAAGTCCGACGTCAGCGTGCCGCCCCGACCGTAGAAGCCGTACTGGTAGTGGAACTTGCCGGCGAATTCCGGGTCCTCTGAGACGTCGTCGGCTGCGAGGAACAGCTGCATGTAATCCTGCGACGCGAACGTCGTCAGCCGCAGATGCTGCGTGTCCGACAGGTCCGTCTCGGCTCCCGCCTGGTAGTCCCAGAAGCGCGGGAACGCGGTGATCTGCTCGATATTCACGATCTTCGGCACGATGAGATCGGCGTAGCTGCGACGCCCGGCGACGTATGCCGAGCCGTTCTCTCCGAGCGGCGACTGCATGAACCACTCGGTCAGAAGTGGGTTCACGTCGACGCTGCCGCGGAACCCGTCGCGACTCTTCGCTCGCGGCGATATGTCGATGATCGCCTGGGCCTCGCCGAACTGCGCGCCGAACCCGCCCGCGTGGACATCGACCCGGTCGATGATGTCCGAGCTGATAGTCGATGTGAGACCGCCGAAGTGGTAGGGGTAACCCAGCAGGATGCGGTCGAAGTAGAAGCGATTCTCCTCGGAGCTGCCGCCGCGGACGAACAACTCGCCGCTCATGTCCATCGGCGACGAGATGCCCGGCATCACACTAAGCGCCTTGAGCACGTCGCCAGTTGTGCCTGGGACGCGCGCGATGTCGGCGCCGGTCATGGTCTTCTGGCCGGGCCCCGGGGCAGTCGCGCCGGCGAGAGGCCCGAACCTGGGAGCATCGGATTCGCGACGCTCAACGCGGGCCTGGCGGGGTGGCGCGGCGAACGGGGCGGCCGTGGTCAACGCGGTCGAGACGCGCACGCCCTCGACCTCGCGCGTCGACTCGGGCGGCGGCGCCGTTGTCGCGACGGCGCTGAAGGTCTGCTTGGGCATCGCCTGGAACTGCTTCACCGGCCGTGCGACGTGCTCGACGGTGGCTGCCGCGGCGCCGTCCCATCCGCCGGAGGATGGGGCAGAGGCCGCGTACCCGTCGTCGACGAGAGGAAGGGCGACGGCGTCGCCGATGTTGCGTCGGGCGATGACGGGCGTGGGCGAGGGCGCCGCGTTCTCGGTGGCCCTCTGCGGCGCCTTCTTGGGTCGGCGCATCGTACGGCGCTCAGGCGAGGTACGGGGGAACTCCACAGCGAGGAAGCCCTCCTCGCGCGCGTCGCGAGCGCGGACCGTCAGGAACTCGAACAGGAGCGCCATAGCCAGAACTACGTGGGCGATCAGCGAGAATATCAGCGCCCGGCGTACGGCTGTGCCGCCGCCCCGCGCGCCCAGCTTGTCCACCACTTCCCGTCTCCTCGCTCGCGCCGGCGCGATACGCGCCTCGCGGGACAGTCCTGCAACGCAACCTCGGCATCCCCGGTTGACCGCGCACGTCGCACGCCGTCCGGGGCACAGAGCCAGTGTCGCCAGCGGCCTGGCGGTTCACTGCTTCGGCGCGTCGGCGCGTCGGCGCGAGGAACCGTGTCGGCCGCCTACTCGGCCAGGTGCGCTAGGAGATCCTGCGGGGTGGCGCGTTCCTCCATCGGCCAGCCTCGCCCGAAATGGGCGTACCGGAGGATGCCCTCCTTGTCCACGATGAACGCGGACGGAAGGCTTACCCACTCATCATGTACCACGATTTGCTTCGCGACGCCGTACCGCGCGGACACCCATGCCGTGGGGTCGGATAGGAACGTGAAGGGCGACTCCAGCTTGTCGCGCCAATCGCGGACTCGGAATGTCTCCTGAGCGTCGATCACGAGGATGGCGGCGTCTTCTTCGGCGAACCGATCGTGTGCTTCCTGGAGTTGGACCAACTCCCTATTGCACACCGGTCACCAATCCGCCAGGAGTGAGATGATGACGACGTTCTTGTGGCCGCGGTAGTCCGACAGACGGACTGTGTCCCCGTCCGCGTCGCTCAGGGCGAAGTCAGGGGCCAGCTCGCCGACGATCGCGGCCGCCAATGGCTCGTCGGCCCACGTGGCGAGCGCCAATTCACGAAGGGAATCGCCGACGCCCTCGCCCGACACGGTACGAGGAAGAGCCCACGCGGCTGCCTCGCGTATGTATCGGTTGGTGTCCGCGGTAGCCGCCCTGACGACGGCCTCGCCGTCTCGGGCGCCGAGGCGTCCGAGGGCTTCGACGGCCATCAGTCGCGCGGCCGCGTAGTCGTCCTCACCGGCGACGCGTACGAGCGCCGCGACAGCCGATGTGTCGTTCAGGTACCCGAGGGCGTGCGCGGCCAACAGGCGCACGTGACGGTTCGAGTCGGAGCACGCGTCCACGAGCGTTGGGACCGCGTCCGCGCCGAGCGATACGAGGCCGCGTTCTACACGGATTCGCGTCTTCCACGCGTCGTCGGCAAGATCCTTGCCCTGGCCGACTTCGCGGGAATCCCAGTCGACCTGTCGAAACGCGTCCAGCAACGACGCCGCGCCCTCGCCCGCCGTCGCAGGCGCCGCGAGGCATAGGATGGCCATCGCGACCCCAACGCATGACATAGCCCGCATCAACCCAATCCTCCCGGTGTGGATTACGCGTCCCGGTCCCGGCGCACCCCTATGATATGGCGATTCGGCTCGCGCGAGCCACCATCGCGCACGGGCGTGTGGTAGTGCGTCCGCCGGTGCGCTACGATACGGTGGAGTCGACGTCGGCGATCGCGCGTGGATTCCCCTGTTCACTACCGTCCCGCCGGGGGAGTAGACGCGATGGCGGTGATCGATCTCGGCATGGGCCAGTTGGTGTACCTCGCACAGGCGTCGTTCGCCATGGTTCTGGGCGGGCTCATCGGCTGGGAGCGCGACCGGTCGGGCAAGCCCGCCGGCCTGCGGACGCACATGCTCGTGGCTGGGTCCGCGTCCCTGCTCGTGAGCCTCTCACACATCGGCATCGGCGTGTTCGAGGCGCAGCTTGGGAGGCAGATAGCAGGCGGCGATCCGATCCGCGTGATACAGACGATCATCACAGGGTTCAGCGTCGTCGGCGCCGGGACGATCATAGGGGCGCAGCGGCACGTCCTCGGGCTGACAACAGCCGCGTCGATCCTGTTCGTCGCCACCGTGGGGATATGCGTCGGCATGGGACAGGTGCTTCTCGCCACAGGCGCGACTGCGGTTGGGCTCGTCGTGCTGCACCTGCTGGGGGCATTCGAGCACCGGTATTGGCGGAACGATGACGACCCACCGACCGACCCGTAGGCGACTTCACGTGACGCGGGTCGCCGTGCGCGACGCCCCGACGCGCCGAGAGGGAAGTACATGCGCTCACTCAGGTTCGCGGTTAGGCCGGCTGCCCTAACCGGCATTGTTGTTCTCGGGTCGCTGGCAACTCTCGTCGCGATGGCGGACGATGGCGTTGACGCAGCCGACGCCGGCCGGCGCACGCTCGCGTTCCCAACGGCAGAGGGGTATGGTCGCTTCGCTACTGGCGGGCGCGGCGGCGACGTGTACCACGTCACCAGCCTCGCAGACCATGGCCCCGGTTCACTACGGCGCGGGGTCGAGACCACCGATGGGCCACGGACGATCGTGTTCGCCATCGACGGAACGATCGCGCTGGAGTCCGCGCTCGACATCCGTGATGTCCACGGTCTGACCGTCGCGGGACAGACGGCGCCCGGCGACGGGATAGCGCTCAAAGGCCAGCGGCTGCACATACGCGACTCGTCCGACCTCATCATCCGCTACATCCGGTTCCGGCTCGGCGACGAGAGTCGCACGGAGAGCGACGTGATCACCATCTCCGGCGCGCACGACGTGATCCTGGACCATGTGACCGCGACGTGGGGCGTCGATGGCATCATGGACACCCGTGGGCTCGCGAACTTCACGCTGCAGTGGTCGATCTTCGCGGAGGCGCTGCACGACAGCACGCACCACAAGGGGCCGCACGCGATGCTGTCGTCGTATCGCGATACGGTGGGCAACGTGAGCATTCATCACAACCTGCTCGCGAGTAGCCGCAATCGACATCCGACGTTGGGGGGCGGCAGTCGCGCGAACCCATCAGCGATATTCGACTTCCGCAACAACGTGATCTACAACGCCGAGGGATATACGAACCTGGCACATGGTCACTTCGTGTTGGTGGGCAACACATATCGGCGGGGACCCAACACGCGCCCGGACTCTCACGCGATCGCGCCAAAGGCCGTGGACGAGGACGTGACGGTTGGGTATATGGCCGGCAACGTCTTCGACGGGCATCCCAAGTGGGATGCAGACAACTACGACGCGGTTCGGTGGGGCGTCCGTGGTGGGAGCTACGTGGCCGACGTGCAGCGCGCTGAGTTCACACTCGCCGAGGAGCCGGTGGCGCGCGCCGACCGCCCTGCGACGCAGGAGGCAGACGCCTCGTATCGGGCGGTGCTCGATCACGCTGGGGCTTCTCTGCGGCGTGACTCGGCTGACATCCGTCTTATCGCTGGCGTGCGCTCAAGGACGCACCGACGCATTGACAGCCAAGCCGACGTTGGTGGTTGGCCTGCGCTCGCAGCGGGCCTCGCGCCGCCGGACACCGACGGCGACGGGATGTCGGACGCGTGGGAACATGCGCGTGGGCTCGACTCGGACGACCCGACGGACGGGAATGGGGACGACGACTCGGACGGGTACACGAACTTGGAAGAGTACCTGAACGGTCTGAGCGATCGGTGATGGAGCTGGCGGCAGCCACGCGAGGGCACACCCCCATCCCACCAACAGTGCCGTGCTTCCGGGACGTCTCTGCGGCTCCCGCCGTTCCCCGGCCACTCCGGCGCGGGGATCGCGGGTCGAGGTGTGACTAAGGCCGGTTGCTCGAGCACGGCGCGGTGACGCGTGGACCCCATCTCAGTGTTGCGTGCAAGAGGTAGACGTGCAGGCTGCCACGCCGCGACGGAGCGCATGCCTCGCGAGCGGACGCCCCTACGGAGGTGTGACGGGGCGGGGCGCGCACAGGTGGGGCCCGGACGGCTGGTGGCCGGAACGACAGGGCGCACAGAGCGTGAGGTGGCACCGGGACCCCATCTCCATCTTCCCCAGTAAGGGAAGACGTGCACGCTGAGCCGCCCCGACGGCGCGCGTGCGGGCCGAGTGCACGCCACTAAGCGCGTTTCGGGCGCCGTCCGACGCCTTGGCCTTGCTGTCAGATGCCCGCGCGGATAGGCTTTCGCGGTCAGCGCGTGGGTGCGGCGCGCGCCGCGTGACACGCCCCGGAGAACCGCGGGTAACGGAGGTCGCATGTCCCTAACGCGAGCGGAGCGGAAGCAGTTCGACGAGGACGGCTACGTCGTGAAGCGCGGCGTGGTCCCGCCGGCCGATCTCACGCCGATCAAGGCGGCCCTGGCGGAAGTCATCGACGCGCAGGTCGAACGCCTGGCGGGCGAAGGGACGTTCGACGAGACGTTCGCGGACGCCCCGTTCGAGCGGCGGCTCGCGCTGATCTGCGAGCGGTACCCGGACAGCGTGTGGGACGTGATGGGGCCGATATTCAGCGGCCGGTTCACCGGCCCGGAGATATTCCACTCTCTCACGCACCCAGGCCTCCTGTCGTCCGTTGAGTCGCTGGTCGGGCCGACCATCATCGGGTCGTCCGTCTATCGCGTGCGCCCGAAGCTACCGAGTTGGGATCGCGGTGAAGTTCCATGGCATCAAGACTCGGGCTACTTCCTCGCCCACTGCGACGATATGCTCGTGCTCACATGCTGGATTCCGCTGATCGATGTGGATGAGGGCAACGGTTGCCTGTTCGTCATACCGGGGAGCCATCGTGACGGCATCATCCGCCACTACACCGGCGGGCACGGGGGCTATCTGGAGATCGCGGACGACGATCTGCCCGGCGCGAAGCCTGTGCCCCTGCCCATGCGCGAGGGCGACGTCCTCTTTCTGACTAACCTGACCGCGCACGCGTCCTTCGAGAACCGCACGGAAGACGTGCGATGGAGTCTGGACCTCCGCTACCAAGACGACGCCGTGCCGAACAACATCGGCGAGGACCCGTCGGATTACACGCCGGAGCGCGACCCCGTGACGATGGCGTGCCACCCGCCCGAGGCCGACTTCGTGATCCGCGACCCGCAGCGGCCGGAGCGCGAGGTGCGGGACGCGTCCGTATTCCACGAGATGCGCGAGCGGTTCTTCGCGGGGAGGGCGTACCACCCCGGCCGCGGCTGGACGCCGCTCCACGAGCGCGAAAGGTAGCGTGCAGATGAACCGTCCGAACGTCGTGTACGTGTTCGGCGACCAATGGCGCGCCCAGGCCACCGGCTACGCGGGCAACCCCGATGTGCTCACGCCGCATCTTGACCGGCTCGCGGCTGAGAGCGTCAACTTCGAGTACGCTGTCGCCGGCGTGCCGGTCTGCTCGCCGTCGCGCGGATGCCTCCTCACAGGTCAGACCGCCCTGACGCACGGGGTGTTCGTGAATGACGTGCCCGTACGCCCAGCCGGGCCCAGTATCGCGGACGCGTTCCGCGACGCCGGTTACGCGACGGCGTACATCGGCAAATGGCACGTCGACGGCCAGGGACGCAGCAACTACATCCCACCCGACCGGCGCCTGGGGTTCGAGCACTGGCAGGTGCTGGAGTGCACGCACGACTACAACAACTCGCCGTACTACGCGGCCGACTCGTCCGAAGCGATCACGTGGGACGGGTACGACGCCGTCGCGCAGACGGACGCTGCCATCGCGTACATTGAGGAGCGCGACGCGCCTCGGCCGTTCCTGCTGATGCTCTCGTGGGGCCCTCCGCACGCGCCGTACCACACAGCCCCGGATGAATACCGGGCGATGTACGACGCGGAAGAGGTGGCGCTCCCGCCAAACGTCCCGGATGAGGTCGCCGACGCGGCCGCCCACGATCTTGCCGGCTACTACGCCCACTGCACCGCGCTCGACGACTGTGTGGGGCGGCTGCTCTCTACGCTGGACGCACAGGGGATCGCGGACGACACGATCTTCGTCTTCACGTCGGACCACGGCGACATGATCGGCTCGCAAGGGCTGTGGAAGAAGCAGAATCCGTGGGACGAGTCGATTCGGATCCCGTTCCTGCTCCGGTACCCGGCGCTGTTGGGGCGGGACGGAAGGCTCGTCGCCGACACAACCATCGACGTCCTCGACATGATGCCGACGCTACTCGGGCTCGCGGGCGCGGAGATACCGTCGTCGGTGGAGGGGCGCGACTTCTCGGGGTACCTGCGCGGTGGCGAGGCCCCATCAGATGGCGCGACGGTCATCGCGTGCTACCACCCGTTCGGGCAGTGGAGGTCGGACGAGGGATCACCCGGGGCCCGCGCATACCTCGATGCCATCACCGACGACGACGCGCGCGAAGCCGAGCACGATCGGCTCGCCGGCCGCGAATACCGTGGGCTGCGCACCACACGGCAGACGTACGTTCGATCGCTCGCGGGGCCGTGGCTCCTGTACGACAACATGGCCGATCCGCACCAGCTGCAGAACCTCGTCGATCGGCCGGAGCATGCCGAGTTGGCGCGTTCCCTCGACGACGCCCTCAGCGCGCATCTCGCGGAGCGAGGGGACGAGTTTCTACCCAGCGCCGCGTACCTCGCGGAGTGGGGCTACGATGTCGACGAATACGGGACCGTGCCGTACAGCAACTGAATCCGGCCGGGGCGCGTCTCCGACGCCAGGAGAGACGGTCGATGCAGATTCGCGGCGTTGACTACGTGCAGTACGATGTCGCGGACCTCGCGACGTCTGTGGCGTTCTACCGCGGCACCCTCGGCATCGAGCTGACGTTCCGCAAGGACGACCGGGGGTGGGCGGAACTCACCGCAGGCAACGTGACTATCGCCCTGTGCGGAGGGGAGGCGGAGGCGGTGTCGGCGCCGGGTAGTGGGTGATAGCGCTCGCCGGGGACGACATCGACGAGGCGCAGGCGGCACTGACGGCGCGGGGCGCGACTATCGAGCGAACGCCCGTGGACGGCGAGTGGTGCACGCAGTTCTCGGTGCCCGACCCGGACGGCCGCAGGATCTATATCCACAAGCGCAAGGATGGGACGTTCGGATCCGGCTGAGACGCGCGCGCCGCCTAGCCGTGGCGCGGCTCGCGCAGCCGGGACGCGAGGAATACGCTCGTATAAAACAGGGCGGAACACGACAGGAAGACCGCCTCGTAGGCGAGCTTGGCCCCCAGCATCCGTGTCAACCCGCTCACCACGACGCCCAGCAGCAGCGGGAACGCCAACGTCACGATCTGGCCCGAGCCGAATATCCCAACGTACAGGGTCCGCGTGTCTGCCGGCCCTATCTCCAAGACGTAGTTCCCGGTCACGCGCGCCATCACCGGCAGGCAGCCTATCATCGCATAGACGCCAAGGAGCGCGGTCAGGCGCGCGTCGGCCGGTACGTACCGGCCTATCAGGATGATGAGCAGCGGGATGTTCGCCAGCAGCAGGCACAGGCCGCGTAGCACGACACGGTTGCCTTTCCAGTCCACGAGCAAGCCGAGCCCCAGCGACAGCACGCCCACCACTACATGCTGTATTGTCAGCCCCTGCCCAAGGGCGAACCCAAGCCGCTGGAGGTGATCTGGCGCGGTGGACCAGGTTCGGGCGTAGGGAACGTAGAACGCGAACAGGTTCACCGAGAACGACTGGAAGCATCCGATGAGGAAGATGCGGCGGAAGTCGACATCCTCATGCAGCAGACGCCACCCGTCGCGGGCTACCTGGCCGAGCCGCATGTGGCCGGACACGGCTGGCGGCTGAGGAGGCTCTCGGAAGGTGAGTTGACAGAGCACGGTGACGACGAAGAACGCGAACGCCATGCCGAATAGGAGGGCGAAGTTCAGCCGGAAGTCCGTATCGCGACTCATGAAGTCCGCGATCACGGCCCCGCTAATCAGGGCGGAAAACCGGCCGATCGACCCGCCGATGCCGAACACGCGCCCTCGCCGACGCGTGGGTATGAGGGAGCCCTGCATGACGCGGTTGGAGACACGCTCGACGCCCATTGCGGTCCAGCCGACGGCGTAGAGCGTCAGGAACAGCGCCAGCATGACACCGGGCGAGAGGCCGCCGCCGAACCACAACGCCGCCGCGATGCCTCCCCATGCGAACGTGAAGAGCGTCGTTGCCGCGATCAGGACGCGCTTGCGCTGGCGGGCGCGTTCCACAACGCCGAGGAAGAGGAACTGTGAAAGGAACTGCGGGAGCCGCGACAGCACCGGGACGACGCTGATGAGCATCGGGTTCGTCGTCAGGTAGGTGACGAACATCGGGATGACCGTGCTCTCGGTCTTGAATATCCACCCCATCTGCATGAACGAGGTGTAGAGCGCCATCGCGCGGAAGTTGCGCGGGTAGTGGGCCGCGGCCTCGGGCGTGAGGTCAGAGAGGACGTCGGTCTCGTCGTCGCCCTGACCCGCATCATGTTCCGGTTCGGATGCCAACTTCGCTCCTTGGAGGGCGTGGGCCGAGCGTCTACTCCATGCCCAGTCGGCTCAAATGGCCGCGCTCGCGCACCGTCCGTAGCATCAGCCCGAAGAACAGGGACCCGAGACCCAGGTACACCAGGTTCAGGCCGAAGGCGATTCCGAGCGTATTCACATCGAACGTGCCGTCACTGATGACCGCGCGCATGCCCTCGAAGACGTACGTCGACGGGAGCAGGTGGGCGCCGGCCCGCAAAGGCTGGGGCAGGACGTCCACCGGGTAGAACACCGCCGAGAAGGGCTGCACAAGGAACGGGATGCCCCACACCAACGCCTCGGCGGCTTTGCCGAACCTGAGGATGAGGCCCATCGTGAATGTGCCCAGAGCCCACCCGAACAGCAGCAGGACCAGCATGAAGGGCAGCAGCGCCGCCCCGATCGTCAGAATGTCGAAGGCGTACAGCACGGAGGCGAGCGTGCCGAGCACGAGGATCGTTATCGTCGCCTTGATGACGCCCATGAAGCACGTCGCCAGCAGGAGTTCGAAGACGCTGATCGGCGCAATGAACAGGTTGATGAGGTTCTTGGCCCAGATGTCCTCCGAGAGCGAGAGCGTGATCGCCTGCTGCGACCTGTACAGCACGTCCCAGAAGATCATCCCGCCGAGCAGCCAGACGATCGCGGACGGCAGCATATGCCGACGCAGGTAGGTCATCAGGAAGCCCCACACGAGGAGTTCCATGACCGGCCAGAAGAACACCTCGCCCGACCTGGCCAGGCTGCGTCGGTAGAGGTACATGTAGCGGGCGACCATCGCGCCGACGCGGAGCCACATCAGTCTTCCTCGGCCTCCGCGACGTCCTTGATCGCGCCATTCCGCGCGATGGCGATGAAGACCTCCTCCATGGAATCGCTACGCGCGCTCTTCAACACCTCGGCGGGCGTGCCCTGGGCGACGATGTTCCCGCGGGACAGGAAGATGACGCGATCGCACATCGTCTCGACCTCCTGCATGTTGTGGGAGGTGTAGATCATCGTCACGCCGCGTTCGCGTTGAATGTCGCCCAGCGCCACGCGCACCTTGTCCGCGATGTCCGGGTCGAGGCTGGCGGTTGGCTCGTCGAGGAAGAGGGCGTCGGGATCGTTCAGGAACGCTTTGCACAGGTTGAGCCGCGTTATCTGCCCCGACGACAGCGCGCCGGTGACCTGTTTGAGCGTGTGTGGAATCTCGAAGAGTTCGAGGAGTTCGGTCATCCGTCGACGCCCGTTGCGGATGCCGTACAGCCGCGAGAACACCGTGAGGTTCTCCTCGACGGTCAGGTTCGATGGGAGCGAGATGTACGCCGAGGCAAAGTTGACGCGCTTGAGTATGTCACGTCTGTGTTTGCGCAGGTCCTGCCCGAAGATCGTGATGTCGCCGGAGGTCGGCGTCGTTAGGCCGAGCATGAGCTGGATGGTGGTGGTCTTGCCGGCGCCGTTTGGCCCGAGGAGGCCAAGGATCTCGCCCTTGTTCGCTGAGAACGACACGCCGTTGACTGCAGTGAGGTCGCCGAACCGCTTGGTGAGGGCTTCGACTCTGATAACGGGAGTTCCGGGCGCAGAGGCACCGACGGGAGCAGCTTGGGTTAGGGACATGGCCACATTCTACGCGGCGGCATCACGGCGCTCAAGTGAGGGCGACGACTGAGGGCCGACCGCCTACGGCTGGTCGCCGGAGACGACACCGGGCGCCACAGTCGTCTGCCAGAGTGAAGCCCCAAACAAATCCGCGAGCATCGCCCGCCTCTGTGCTACGGTACGGCCACGCGCCTTCCCACCATCTGGCGGATTGCGAGCGATGATGGCGTGACGCCGCCGCCCGTGGTGGTGGTGCGAGGGACAGGCCGCCTGGGTGGCACGTCCCAGTCAGGCGCGTGTCAGCCGACGGCCCGGCCGCTGTGGGCCCGCGCTCAACGAATCGAGGGCCACACCAGTGGGCCATGGCGGAGCCATTCTGAGAGTGCGGGATGCGAGACCTGAGGATCTCGACGCCCTGGAGCGCTATTCGCCCAAGAGAAGCGTACACAGCGACAGAATCCGAGATGCCCTAGGGGTCAACTGTCGGTACCTAGTAGTCGCGTGGGAGAGCGATGTGCTGGGGTTTGGCCTGTTGGTTTTCGCCGCGCCGGACATCGCCCTCTTGCCCTGCATGATCGACCTCCGCATCGGGCCTGAGTTTCGGTCGCAAGGCGTCGGCACGTTCTTGATCCACGGAATGGAGGAGATCGCGCGTGCGCGCGGGAGCCGGGAGATGTACGTAGGCGTCGATCCCGAAGGCAACGAACGCGCGTACTCGCTGTATCTTAGGCTTGGGTACCGCCCTGTTCAGTCCAAGCCGTACATGAATTCGTGGCGTCTCACGTCATCGGACGGTGAGGTGCACACGGGGCGCGATTGGCACATCGATCTACGGAGGGAACTCTGAGACCGGTTGCTTCGACGCACCGGCATGGACGGCGGCGTGCGCTGCGCGGGCACGGCTGCGTGTGACGCGCCTCACTGTCGAACGGCGTCGGCTTGGTTCAGCCACGCACGCATCGTCTCGGTGACGAGCGCGGACGCGTCGTGCTGGACGAAGTGCCCGGCGCCCGGGATGGTCACCAGCGTCAGGTCGCGCTCAAGCCACTCCCACGTGCGGTTCAGGGCGTCGTGGAGCAGGTACGGGTCGTCGAGGCCGTGGAACATCAGGACGGGCATTCGCGCCTTGACCACGGGTGACGCGTCCTCCGTGTACGGCTCGCGCGGGTAGTTGGCCTTGTAGTAGTTGACCATCGCTTCGAAGTCGGATCTGCCGAGGGCCTCGACGTACCGCTCGCGCGCGGCCTCGTCGTTCACCCAGCCCGCGAGGCCCTCGGCGCTCAGATACTCGTGTGCGTGGGGTTGCTGGAAGTCGCGGGCGTACTGGCTGTTCTCCTGCTGACGCGGGTTCGTGGCGAGTTCACGCATGAGACCGCGTGGGTGCGGTAGGTTCAGGATCACCAGCCGCTCCGTGAGTTCTGGATGCGCGAACGCGAACTGCCACGCCACCATGCCACCCCAGTCATGTCCCACAATCGTCGCCGTTTCCGCTCCTGAGTGCCGCAGAACGGCGGCGACATCCTCGACCAGATTGGGCATGGCATAGCTCTCTACGCCCTGGGGCTTGTCGCTCAGGTTGTACCCTCGCTGATCGAGCGCGACGACACGATGCGTCTCGGCGAGGGCGTCCATCTGCCCACGCCAGGTGTACCAGTAGTCCGGGAAGCCGTGGATCATGATGACTAGAGGGCCGTCGCCGATGCTCACGTAGTGGATGCGCACGCTGTCGTTGTCGGCGTAGGCGTGCTCGATGCGATCGTACAGCGGAGCCGGCGCGGCGGCCGACACTCCGAGCGCGAGCAGCATGGGCAATGCGATGGCTGACAACGGCGGCGTCCCTTCCAGCTCACACCATCTCGACGATGACCTTCAGCGACTCCTCTGGCTTGTGCAGACGCGTGTGGAACGCCGCCTCAACGTCCGCCATCGGATACGTGTGCGTCACATAGGGGTCGAGGCGGAAGGCCCCGGCCGTCAGAAGGTCGATATACTCCGGGAAGTCCGCATGATAGCAGGCCCAGTTGCCGATGACGGTCTTCGGCATCTGCCCACCTGCGGGCGGGAATCCGGCGACGGTGACCATCCGGCCCTCCATCCGCAACGCGTCGAACGCCTGCGCCGAGGCGCCCGCTGCCGCCACAGAGTGAAGCACCGCATCGGCGCCGCGCCCGCCGGTTAGGGCGCGCACAGCGGCGACCGGGTCGTCGGTCGCTGGGTCGACCACATGCGTGGCGCCGAGTTCCAGCGCCAGGTCACGTCGGTTCGCGTGCAGGTCGACGCCGACTATCGTCGTGGCCCCGTCGATGCGCGCGCCTTGTACAAGCCCCAGCCCTACAGGGCCGAGGCCCCAGACAGCTACCGTCTCGCCAGCCTCAATGTTGGCGCGTCGCGTGGCGCCCATCGGGGTGCCCATCATGTCCGAGATCATGCTGGCTACGTTCATCGACACCCCGTCGGGGATCGGCAGCGCCATGTGTGTGGGCGCGGTCACGTAGTCCGCATAGCCGCCGCAAATGACGCTCGCGTCAGGGCACAGGCTGTAGCGCTTCCCTGCGCACGCCGGACACTCCTCGCAGCCGCAGATGGGGTCGATCCAGACTTCCTCGCCGATGCGCGACGCGGCCACGCCGGCTCCTACGTCCTCGATCACGCCGCTCAATTCGTGACCCGTCATCCCCGGACGGCTCGCGTTCCAGCCGCCACGGTCGCGGTCGCCGATGTCGGGGCTCGCCCATCCGCCCAGGTCCGATGCGCAGACCGCACAGGCGTGGTTGCGCACTAGTACCTCGGCGACGCCGGGGGCGGGTCGCGGCACGTCTACGATATCCGCCGTCTCGGCGCCCGTCTTGAGCACGGCGCGCATGGTCTCGGAGTTCATTCCTCGTCGTCCTCCTGCGGGCCGTCGCCGCCGTCGCGGAAGGCGTCGCTTGGGATCTTGTGCTTCTCCATGCGGTACTGGAGCTTCCGTCGGGACACGCCGAGGAGTTTCGACGCAGCGGTCTGTACGCCGTCCGCGCGCTCCAGGGCCGCGAGGATCAGTTGCCGCTCGACATCCTCGAGGGACAGCTCGCGCTCGAGGACTTCGGAGAGGAACGACGGCTCTGCGCTGGGCTCGTCCGTCTCGGCCGGCAGATCCTCGACGCCGATGGTGTCGCTGTCGCTCATCACGACAGTCTGCTGAAGGTAGTGGTCAAGCTGGCGAACGTTGCCCGGCCACGCGAACCGGCGCAGCGTCGCGAGCGCTTCGTCGGTCAGGTACTTGGCCGGCAGGCCGAATTCAGACGTGAATCGCGCCAGGAGATAAGCGGAGAGATCCGCGACGTCCTCGCGCCGGTCCCGCAACGGGGGCGCGTGCACGCGGAACACGTTCAGCCGGTAGAAGAGGTCCTCACGGAAGCGGCCTTGCCGCACCTCGTCCTCGAGCGTTCGGTTGGTGGCCGCGACGACACACACGTTCGCGGTGCGTTGTTTGCTGGTGCCGATTCGGGCGTACTCACGGTTCGCCAGCACACGCAGCAGCTTCACCTGCATCGTGGCGTTCACCTCGGCGATCTCGTCTAGGAAGACCGTCCCGCCCTCCGCCTCCTCGAAGTAGCCCGCGCGGGTCTGCGTGGAACTCGTGTACGACCCCTTCTCGGCGCCAAACAGCTCCGCTTCGATCAGTTCGTCGGGTATCGCGGCGCAGTTCACGGCGACGAAGGGCTTGTCGCTCCTCGGCCCGCAACGGTGCAACGCGGTAGCGATGAGTTCCTTGCCCGTGCCGCTCTCGCCGGTAACGAGGACGGTCGCCGGCCCTGCGAGGATCGGCGTCAGCCGCTGCATCTCTCGCAGGAGCTTCTGCATCGGCGCGCTGCCGCCCACGATATCGGCGAACAGATCGCCGCTGGATCCTGCGACGGAAGGCGGGGCGTCGGCGGCGTCGCCGTCGTCGGCGGCGTCGCCGACCGCGCGCCGGATCTCCTCCCGGAGCACCTTCATGTCTTCGATCGGCTTCTGGATGTAGTAGGCCGCGCCCTCTCGCGTCACGAGGTCCACGGCGTCCTGGAGATCGGCAAAGGCGGTCATCACGATCACGGGCAGGGACGGGTCGAGTTCCTGGAGGCGCCGCAGCAGTTCGCGGCCGTTCATCCCCGGCATGCGCATGTCGGTGACAACGACATCCACGGGCGTGCTCTGGACGACCGCGAGCGCGGCGACGCCGTCCTCGGCGGCTTCGATCTCGTGGCCGTCGTTTCTGAGGAATCTGCGCAACAGCGCGCGCTGCGTCCGGTCGTCGTCGACGACGAGTACCCTCGCCATACGGCTTTACCCAGCTTCCTTGGTCTGCGGCTCAGCGTCGGGTTGGTACGGCAGGCGCACGTGGAAGACCGAGCCGCTTCCCCGGCGGCTGCGCGCTTCGATTGTGCCGTCGTGCGCCAACACGGCGTTTCGGGCGAGTGTCAGGCCCAAGCCCATACCGCCTTCGTTCTCGCGCGTCGTGTAGTACGGGTCGAACATTTGGTCAAGCGTCTCGGCCGACATCCCGCGGCCGGTGTCCCGGATCTCGACCGTGACGTGGTCTGGCTCGGAGCGCGTCGCGACGTAAAGGGAACCGCCGTCCGGCATCGCTTGCGCGGCGTTCTGCACGAGATTGTAGATGGCGCTCCGAATGCGCACAACGTCGAGCCTGAGCGGCGGAATGCCGTCCGCGAGGTCCGGCCGGGCGACCACGTCTGCGTCCTCTAGCACCAGCGCGCAGTCCGCGAGCACTCGCTCGATGACCCTGTTTATGTCGGCGGGCTCCCACGCCATCTTCGCCGGACGGGTCAGGTTCATGAACTGGTCGGTGATGCGGTCAAGTTCCTTGACCTCGCTCAGGACCATCCCCAACACCTCGTCGGCGTCCTGCTTCTGCTCGGCGTTGAGGTCCGCGTTGTCCGTCAGTTCCTTCAGGTACTGAGCGGACATGGAAATGGCGTTCAGGGGGTTGCGGATCTCGTGGGCCACGCCGCCCGCGAGGCGGCCGAGCGCCTCGACGCGTTCGCCATGGAGTCGCTGCATCGTGGCGAGCATGTGGGTCAGCGTAGCGCTGACTCTGCCCACTTCATTCTGAGGGAACGGCTCAGACGTGTCCACCTCCCCTCGTTCAGCGCGCGTGATGATGTCCGTGAGTCGCTCCAGCGGGCGTAGGACCATCCGATCGGTCGTCATGTCGATGAAGAACGTGAGCGTGATGGCCATGAGCACGATGAACAGGAGGTGGACTAACCTGTAGTCGCGCCAGTAGCCGGCGACACCCCCTGAGTCCAGGACGATCTCTATGAGGCCCACGTCCGTCACCGCGTTCACGACTTCATTCGCGGTCGCGGCATCTTCCTCCTGAACCGGGTGCACCGCCCACGCGTAGGGAATGAGGATGCGTGTTGCCCAGCTACCACGGTAAGGCACCAGGCGGATGACCATCTGGCTAACCTGGCCGACGCCGAACGAGTCGATAACACCCAGACCGGTGATGATGGTGTCTATCTCGCTAAGTTCCTCATCGGAGAGCGTGAGGAACGTGCCGCGGCCGGTCATCCGCTCGAGTTCCTCCGCTTCACCAGAGAAGCTTGCGAACACCTTAGGCACCTTGAGCGACAGAGCGAGCCGTACATCCAGCACGTCGCGCTGGAGCGCCGGGTCCTTGGCCATGCCGCGGAATTCGCGCCGCACGGTGGACAGCGTCTCGTCTGGGTGGACGAGGTCCCCAATGTCCCTCGCGACTGTGTCCGCGATGCCCCGGGCACGGACGCCGG
This sequence comes from Candidatus Poribacteria bacterium, assembly GCA_018644665.1. GTDB lineage: Bacteria > Poribacteria > WGA-4E. The sequence goes on along the minus strand of JABGQA010000084.1, from coordinate 73,795 downwards.
CCACGGCGCCCTGCACGGTCGCGTCGATGTGCGACTTCCTCAGACGAAAGTCGTCAACGAGGAAGAACGCAGCCATCGTCGTCAGAATGACGAGGTTCACTACGACGATGTACCGAGACTTGAGCAGCATGGCGCTAGCCTTGCGAGGGGGTCCACCGCACTCGGCCGACAGCGTCCGCCCAGGCCCGGCGATGGGCGGCTCGATTGGTCGCGGGCATCGTGGGTGTGAACCGACGGGCGCCGTCGCTGAGCGACCGGAGATCGTCAGGCGACCACATGCCGGCGTCGAGACCGGCGAGGTACGCAGCGCCGAGCACCGTCGTCTCGATCTGCTGTGGGCGCACGACCTCGACATCGAGGACGTCGGCCTGGAACTGCATAAGGAAGTCGTTCGCGCTGGCCCCGCCATCCACACGCAACGTCGATAGCCGCGCGCCGATGTCGCGCTGCATCGCCTCAACTACGTCCGCAGAACTGTGCGCGATGCCTTCCAGCGCGGCGCGGACGATGTGCGCCTGCGTCGTGCCCCGCGTGAGGCCGTGGATCCCGCCGCGAGCGTCCGCGTCCCAATACGGCGACCCAAGGCCCGTGAACGCCGGGACGAACGTCACCCCGCCCGTATCGGCTACTGATGCCGCGAGCGCCTCGGAGTCGGCAGCCGTGTCGAGGATGGCCAGCTCGTCGCGAAGCCACTGAACGACGGCCCCGGCCACGAACACGCTGCCCTCGAGGGCGTAGGCAGGGGATCCGTCGGCGGCGCACGCGAGGGTAGTCAGGAGGCCGTGCTCCGACTGCGGCCGTTCGTCGCCCGCCTGCATGAGGAGGAAGCACCCGGTTCCGTACGTGTTCTTTACGTCTCCCGGGTCGAAGCAGGTCTGACCGTAGAGGGCGCTCTGCTGATCTCCCGCGACGCCTCCGATCGGCAGGCCGTCCGGTAGGAAGCCGACGGACCGCGTGACTCCGAACGACGCCCGCGACGGCGCGACGTCCGGCAGGACAGCCCTCGGCACGTCTAGCAAGGCCAGCATGTCGTCGTCCCACGCGCGGCGTTCGATGTCCAGGAGCATCGTCCGGGACGCGTTCGTGAAGTCGGTGACGTGCGCGCGACCTCCGGTCAGGTTCCATATCAGCCACGAGTCGACCGTGCCAAAGGCGAGCGCGTCGGCCCTCTGACGCGCACCAGGCACAGTGTCGAGGAGCCATGCGATCTTGGGGCCGGAGAAGTACGGGTCGGCGACGAGACCGGTGGTCGCGGTGATCGCGGGCTCGTGCCCCGCGTCGCGGAGCGCCTCGCAGCGAGCGGCCGTGCGACGGCACTGCCACACGATCGCGTTGTGGATGGGCCGGCCGCTGGTCCGGTCCCACACGACGGCGGTCTCTCGCTGGTTCGTGATCCCGATGGACGCGATCTCGGCGGGCGGAGCGCCTTCGAGTAGCTCGGCCGTGACACGAGCCGTCGTCGTCCATATCTCGTCGGCGTCGTGCTCGACCCATCCCGGCCGTGGGTAGTACTGCGGGAACTCGGCAGTCGCGCTCGCAGCGATGCGCCCATCCGTGTCGATGAGCGCGGCCGTGACGCCGGTCGTGCCTGCGTCGATGCCGAGTACGTACCGCTGCGTCGCCATCGGAGGCCTCCTTCGACGGCGCCGGCGTACCCTCTCCGTACGGAGGGCTCGGGCGCAACCGACTCCAGGCTAGTCTACAAGCCCACTAGGGCGTCCGCCAGGCCGGGGCCGCAGCGGACGGTAGGAAGCCGGACGGGGCCGGTCACTCGCCGGCACGGGCGCGGGCCCAGGGCGACGGAACGCGCGTCATCGAATGCACGGAGGGGTCGAAACCTTCGGGGAACATCGAGCCGTCGTCGTACTTGGCTCCTTGGAGTCGGACGCCGTCGAGCGTCGCCCCGGTCAGGTCGGCCTGACGTAGGTCCGCCTCTCGGGCGTCCGCGCCGCTCAGGTCGGCTCCGCAAAGGCGGGCGCCGTAGAGTTCCGCGCCGCTCAGGTTCGCATCGGCGAGCACGGCTTGCGACAGGTCGGCGTACCGCAGCACGGCGAACCGTAAGTCCGACCTCGAGAGTTCGGCTGCGCGCAGACGCGCGAACCGTAGGATAGACCACGGCTGGATCTTGTATCCGTGCGGAGGGCGGGCCATGGTCTCGTCCTCTCCGAGTGACGCCCGGCGTCGCCGCGCGGCCAACGCGGAACTCGACTCCCGACGCCGTTGTCTTGACCGATCGTGGGCCGAGTGCTACCGTTGAAACATCAGTCACCAAGCGGCTTTGCGCGATTCTAGCACGCGCGATACCTACCCCACAACGCGCCGCCGGGAGCACTCCGAATGGCGACGATCAAGTTCGGCACGTCGGGTTGGCGAGCCATCATGGCGGAGGAGTTCACCTTCCGCAACGTGGAGGTCGTGATCCGCGCGATATCGCAGGTCGTGCGTGAGGACTCCGGTCGCGACGCGTCGATCGCGATCGGTTACGATGGCCGGTTCCTGTCGCCACGGTTCGCGCGCGCCGTTGCCCTGACGTTCGCTTCGGAGGGCATCCGCGCGCTTCTGCCTGAACGGGCGACGCCGACGCCGGTTGTCGCCCACGCTATCCAGGATCGCGGCCTGGCCGGCGGGATCGTGCTGACCGCGAGCCACAATCCGCCCGAATACAACGGCATCAAGTTCTCGCCCGCGACGGCGGCGCCGGCCCCACCCGAACTCACGGCACGGATCGAGGCCCGGGCGGCCGAGTTGCTGGCCGCTGCCCCTGACTCGGCGCAGTTCGCCGTTGCGCGGGCAGAACAGGACGCGCTCGTATCGGCGCAGGTGGAGGCTGGCCGCATCGAGTGGTACTCTCCGTACGACGCGTACCGCGACCGACTGTTCGACATCCTCGACGTCGACGCGCTGCGTGCGGCCCGGCTGACCGTCGTAGCGGACGTGTTCTACGGCGCCGGGCGCGGCTACCTGCCTGAGCTACTCACGGAAGCGGGTTGCACCGTGGAGACCGTCCACGACGAGGAGAACCCCCTGTTCGGTGGCACGCGGCCTGATCCCGTCGAGGCGAACGTCGGAGCCCTCGTCAGGCGGGTGCGCGCCACGGATGCCGCTCTCGGCGTGGCCGTCGATGGAGACGCCGACCGGTTCGGGATCGTGGATGCCGACGGCGCCTACATCCACGCGAATCACGTCCTTGGGCTTCTGAGCGACTACCTGATCGCCTCGCGAGGGTGGCGTGGCGAGATCGTCCGTAGCGTCCCGACGTCGCATCTGCTCGATGCGGTCGCCGGGCATCACGGAGCGTCGGTGGTCGAGACGCCGACAGGCTTCAAGTACATCGGCGAACGCTCCCTCGAGGCGCCGGAGGAGTTCATCCTCGGCGGCGAGGAGAGCAACGGGATGACCGTGCGCGGCCACATCCCTGAGAAGGACGGCATCCTCGCGTGCCTACTGGTCGCGGAGATGGTCGCGGTGCGTGGGGCGACCCTGTCGCAGTTGCTCGAAGACCTGTTCGCGCGTGTGGGACGTAGAGAGGTCGATCGCCTGGATCTCGAACTCCCGGATGAGCGTAAGCGGGCGCTGCTGACGCGCTTCGACGACGACCCGCCGACGGAGTTCGCCGGGAGACGCGTGGAGCGCATCGTCACGCTGGACGGGCACAAGCTCGTGTTGGATGGGGGCGCGTTCATCGCGCTCCGCGCGTCCGGCACGGAGCCGCTGGTACGGTGCTACCTGGATGCCACGGACATGGACGAGATGGCCGTACTCAAGGACGCGGCGCGGGAGTTGATCGCGTCGTAGCCTGGAGTGCGAACGCCCCGACCACAGCGATGGTCGGGGCGCTTCAGGCCACATGCGAACCTGGGCCTCATCCCCACGCGAATCCGACGATCACGGCCGCGATCGCGACGACTGCCGCGATGATGAGGGTTGTCTTGCTCGATCCCGGTCGGTTTCGGTAACTCACCGCACTCTCCCATCGCACTTCGTGGCATAGTGGCATCTCAGCCGCCTCCGCCCTAGCGGGTGGAGACGTCCCCCTATCCCGCCGGGAAGTATTGCACAGGCGCCGAGGTCGGTGGCAAGGCCAACGCGGCATGCGTGTTCTCTGTTGGTCATGACGCCGGCCGTCGCGGCCCCGGCGGGCCGCCGATCTGAGCGCGGCGACGAGTCACCGACATGGTCACTGCGCAGAGATCCGTGGTCGCCGCGCTTCGCGGGATGGCAGAGGAACGGCGCCCGGCCGGGCGGCGCCATCACGCGCTGGGAACACCGCGGCGGGCGTGAGGTGACGCCGGGACCCCATCTCAATCTTCCCCTGCAAGGGGAAGACGTTCACGCGTCCACAGGGCGGAGGCGTTTGGCCCGCGACTCCGGCCTACGAGCTACTCATGGTCACACCCAGCCAATCCGGCCGATTGCGGCCTGGAGTAGGGCCGCCTATAATCGGGCAACCCACATGCGGGATAGAGGAGGGGCCCATGTTCCATCTGCGACAAGCAGTGATCGTACCGATGCTCGTGGCCGCCACCTGCGCGTACGCGCAGCTGACGGACGGCCTCGTTGGGTTCTGGACCTTCGACGAGGGGAACGGGGATACGACCGCCGACGCGTCGGGCCTCGGCAACAACGGCACGTTCGCAGGTCAGCCGGCGTGGGCGCCCGGGCACACCGGCGGGGCGATTGAGTTCGACGGGGGTTCCGAGGTGGTCGTCGAAGACGCCGACTCGTTGCGCCTAGTTACGGGTGTGACGATCGCAGTCTGGGCCATGCCGGTCGAAGGCCAAGCCGCTTGGGCGAAGTTCCTCATCAAACAGAAGAGCGATGAGTACCCGTACTCGCTGCAGTACGACGACGCGCAGGGGTTGTTCGGTACGGTGCACGCCGACGCGCGGTTCGACACGAGCCCGCATCTTGCCAACTTCCCTGACGAGTGGGCGCACCTCGCGATGACGTACGACGGCGCAGCCGTGGTCCTTTACAAGGACGGCGTCGAGGTCGGCCGCAACGACAGCGCCACGGGCGACCTGCAGCAGAACGACCTGCCTGTGTCGATCGGAGGGCGAATGGGGTCATCCCAGGACTTCGCGGGCGTGCTGGATGAGGTGTACCTGTGGAACCGAGCGTTGGGCCCTGACGACATCCCGAAGGTGATGGAGGGTCTTGCGCTCGCAATCGACATCGCCGGCAAGCTGACATCCACCTGGGCCGACATCAAGACCGACGCGCGCTAGGTTCGCCAACGCGGCCCGGCCTGGCCACTCCCCGACGGGATCAACGACACCATCGAGACGGCCCCTGCCAACGGACGCGTCGTAACCGGACGCGCGATCCTCGTCGGCCTGCTCGTGACTCTCGTCAACGCCTACTGGATCTCCATCGCCAGCGAGCTGTGGTACTACGTCTACACGGCTATATCTCCCTTCTCGAACGCTACTTTCACCCTCGCAATCTTGCTCGTCGTCAACACGGCTCTCAAGCGCGTGGGGCCGCACGCTGCCCTGAAGCCGTCGGAGCTTCTCGTCGTCTACATCATGGTCACGATGGTTTCGACCGTCGCCGGCCATACGATGATGTCGATCCTGATGCACACGCTGGCTCATCCGTTCTGGTTCGCGAACGACGAGAACCAGTACCGCGAGCTGTTCTTCCGGTTCATCCCCGAGTGGTTCATGGCGCGCGACCCGGACGTTTACGCCGGGTACTTCCAGGGCGATTCGAGCATCGTCGTGGCGGATCACTGGCGCGCGTGGGTCGCGCCGGTGTTCGTCTGGTCCGGGCTCATCCTCGGCCTGTTCACGTCGACGCTGTGCTTCTCCCTGCTCCTGCGCGAACACTGGATGCAGCGCGAGAAACTCACCTATCCGCTGACACAGCTTCCGCTGCAGATGACGACGGCGCCGCGGTTCTGGCGTACGCGCGCGATGTGGATCGGCTTCGCGTTGGCGGCTGGGCTCCGCGTCCTGAACTCGCTGCACGACCTCTTCCCCGCCGTGCCTGGATTCCCTGGAGGCTACCGGCTCGACCCGCACATCACGGAGCGCCCTTGGCAGGCGATGGGGTACCTGAACATGAGCTTCGATGTGTCCGTCATCGGCCTCACGTTCTTCATGCCGCTGGACCTCGGCTTCTCGCTCTGGTTCTTCTTCTGGCTGACGCGCGTCGAGCGGGTCGTCGCGGATGTGGTGGGCATACAGGATCTGCATCTCGATCAGCGCGCGGCGGGCGCCTGGATGGGCATCGCGGTCCTGGCCCTGTGGTTCGCGCGGCGGCACTTGGAGACGTTCGTCCGTGGAGCCATACGGGGCACCCGCGACGAAGGCGCCGCCGCCGGCCTGCCCGACCAGAAGCTCGCCATCTTGGGCGCCGTGAGCGTCGGGGCGGTGCTCGTGTTCTGCTACACCGCCGGCATGTCGCTGTGGGCGGCGGCGGCTTACTATGTGTTCTTCCTCGCGTTCTCGCTCGCCTTCTCGCACGTCCGCGCCGCGCTGGGCCCGCCGTATCTCGAGATCAACTGGATCAACCCTCGCCAGATGCTGACGGACATCGTGGGCACACGACGCCTGGGCGGCGCCAACGTGACCATCGTCAGCTTCTTCTACGCGTTCAACCGGGCCAACCGCGCGCCTTCGATGCCGAACCAGGCCGAGATGCTCTATATCGGCGCGCGCGCCGGCATGGGCACGCAACGCCTTGTCGGCGCGATGATTCTCGCCATCGGCGCGGGCGCGGTGGCGACGTTCTGGTCGTACCTGCAGGTCGGGTACACGTACGGCGCGCTCGCGCAGAGCCGAGGCCACTACTTCGGCTGGGAGACCTGGAGCCTCGTGCAACGGTGGCTGCAGGCGCCGCGCGGCCCCAACTTCGAGGCGTTTCCGTACATGATCGGTGGGTTCAGCTTCGTCGTGCTGCTTCAAGCTCTGCGAACGCACCTGATCTGGTGGCCGCTCCATTCCTCTGGCTATGTGCTCTCCGGGGCGTCTTGGGGCGGGATGATCTACTTCTGGTTCCCCGTGATGGTGAGTTGGTCGGTGAAGTCCGTGCTCCTGCGAATCGCCGGATTCCCCGCCTATCGACGGGCGGTGCCCTTCTTCCTGGGACTCGTGCTGGGCGATCAGTTGCTGCGGTGCTCGACTAGCATCCTCAGTCTGGGCCTTGGGCGGTACATCCGCCCGTAGGGTCACCTATGGAAGACGGGGCTTCGGCGACGCATTCGAGACATTGAATGCCGGGGATGCGCGCGGCACAATTGGCCGCATCGACCGACCGGTCCCGCAAGCGCACGTGGTCCCATGGGAGGAATCGATGCCATCCGCCATCGTCCAGACCGACTGCCCCAGCCTGGATCTCCTGCATCGTGGCAAGGTACGGGACATCTACGCCCTCGACGATCGCCTGCTGATCGTGGCGACTGACCGGATATCCGCGTTCGACGTCGTGCTACCCGACGGCATCACGAACAAGGGCAAGGTCCTTACCGCTCTGTCCACGTTCTGGTTCGCCTACACTAAGGATCTGGTCCCGAACCACCTAATCAGCACGGACGTGGCCGAGTTTCCTGCTGTGGCTCGTGAGTATGACGACGTGTTCGCCGGGCGGACCATGTATGTTCTGCGCACGGAGCGCGTCGACATAGAGTGCGTGGTGCGCGGCTATATCAGCGGGTCGGCGTGGAAGGAATACAGCGCGCACGGCACCGTTTGCGGCGAGGCGATGCCCTCCGGGCTGCGAGAGTCCGACAAGCTTCCGACTCCCATCTTCACGCCCGCTACGAAGGCGGACACCGGTCACGACGAGAACATCTCCGTCGCGGCGATGGCGGACATCGTGGGGCAGGAACTCACGGACCACCTTAGCAGCACGAGCATCGCGATCTACGAAGCAGCGGCGGCCTACGCGGCCGAGCGCGGGATCATCATCGCCGACACGAAGTTCGAATTCGGCGATCGTGACGGCGAGATCATCCTGATCGACGAGGCCCTCACGGCCGACTCGTCGCGGTTCTGGCCCGCGGACGAATACGAGCCCGGGCGCCCGCAGCGTAGCTTCGACAAGCAGTACGTGCGCGACTACCTGGAGACGCTCGACTGGGGGAAGGACTACCCCGGCCCGCCTCTGCCCGCCGATGTGGTCGCGGGTACGAGCGCCCGGTATCAGGAGGCGTACGAGCAGATCGTCGGCAAGCCGTTCGTCGGGTAGGTCGGACGCCGCGGCCCTGCCACGACGTCGTCGATGTCGTACGATGACGCCCGCGAGTTTCCCGCCAGCAGAGGGCTGCGCGGGGAGATGTCACCACGGGGTTGAGTGCCGCACTCACCGGCGCCGGGAGCGCATCCGGCCGCGCGCCGGGGCCGCCCCGGTGTGCTAGAATCGTGAATCAGCGCAGCGCCGCTTCCGTTGCCCGCCCACGGCATGCTGACGGGCGGAGACACATGCGACTCGATCCCGTGGAGCCCTTGGATGTCTGACCGCCTACCGCATTGGGACATGAGCGTCGTTTACCCCGGACTCGACTCCCCAGAGTTTGAGGCCGCGATGGTCGACGCGATTGCGGAGATGGACGCACTCGTGGCGCTGTTCGCCGACCATGCAATCGGGCCGCGCGGCACGTCGGATGTCGACGACGAGACGGTGCGGGTGTTCGAGGAGGTGATGACCCACCTGAACGCCACGTTCGCCAAGGAGTCCGGGCTCGTCGCGTACATCCACGGGTTCATCGCTACGGACAGCACGAACGAACTCGCGCAGGCAAAGAACAGCGAGCTGAGTCAGCACTGGCTGAAGGTGCAGATGCTGGACGCGCGGTTAACCGCGTGGCTGGGTTCACTCGACGTAGACACGCTCATAGACCGCTCGGAGGTCGCCGCCGATCACGAATTCATGGTCCGTCGCGCGAAGGTGGAAGCCGAACACCTGATGTCGCCCGGCGAGGAGGTGCTCGCGGCGCAGTTGTCGCTCAGCGGGGGCTCCGCGTGGCGGAAGCTGTACGGGAACTTCACGTCGCAGCTCACCGTCGAGCTGGAACTGGACGGGAAGACGGAAGAGCACCCGATGAGCGCGGTGCGCAACCTCGCGCACAATCCGAACCGCGACGTGCGTCGTAAGGCCTACGAGGCCGAGCTAGCGGCTTGGGAAACCTCGGCAGTACCGATCGCCGCGGCGCTGAACAGCGTGAAAGGCGAGACGAACACGCTTTCCGCCGGCCGTCTGTGGGCGTCGCCGCTAGACGAGGCGTGTCACGGCAACAACATGGATCGCGAGTCGCTCGACGCGATGATGTCCGCCGCCAGAGAGGCGTTTCCGCATTTCCGACGGTACCTGCGCGCCAAGGCGAAGGCCATCGGCGTCGATCGGCTCGCGTGGTACGACCTGTTCGCGACCGTGGGCGGCGACGAGAGCGCATGGCGGTACGCCGACGCCGAGGATTTCATCCTGGAGCACTTCGCCACGTACTCGGCGGACATGCGTGACCTTGCGGCGCGCGCGTTCTCGGAGCGGTGGATCGACGCGGAGCCGCGGGCGGGCAAGGTCGACGGCGCGTTCTGCATGCGCTTACGCGACGACGAGTCACGGATTCTGACCAACTTCAAGCCGTCGTTCTCCGGCGTTCGGACGCTGGCGCACGAGCTTGGGCACGCGTACCACAACCTGCGACTGGCGATACGCACGCCGCTCCAACGCTCGACGCCGATGGTACTCGCCGAGACGGCGAGTACCTTCTGCGAGACGATAGTGCGTGAGGCGTCGCTCAGGACGGCGTCTGAGGCGGAGCAGCTCGTCATCGTGGAGAACACGCTCGAGAGCGCCTGTCAGGTCGTCGTCGACATCACGTGTCGGTACCTGTTCGAGCAAGAGACGTTCGAGCGCCGTCGCGACCGAGAACTGTCGGTGTCGGAGCTGAACGACATCATGCTGCGCGCGCAGCTAGACACGTACGGCGACGCTCTCGACCCCAACCTGCTGCACCCGTACATGTGGGCGGCCAAGCCGCACTACTACGGGCAGAGCTACTACAACTTCCCGTATATGTTCGGCCTGCTCTTCGGGCTGGGGCTGTACGCCCGGTACTCCGAGGCGCCGGACGCGTTCCGGGCGAGTTACGACGACCTGCTGTCGAGCACCGGCATGGCGGATGCGGGCGAGTTGTCCGCGCGGTTCGGCATAGACATACGCACGCCAGAGTTCTGGGCCGGCAGCCTCGACCTCATCCGGCAGGACGTCGACCGTTTCGAGGCGTTGGTAGCGGCGCGCGGCTGATGCCCGCTACGTCGTGACCCAGCGCGCGGCGAAGACGCCCAGCGCGGCCGCGGCCAAGCATGCGCCTACGTTCAGACCGACGTTTGCGGCCAACGCTCCCCAGCGCCCGTCTGCCCACAGCCGAACGCTCTCATAGCTGAACGTCGAGAACGTCGTGAAGGCGCCCAGGAAACCGACGCCGAGGACTAGACGCCAGTGGGCGCCGCCGAGCGCCCGCTGAGCGAGCAGCGACGCCAGGAACCCGAGCGCGAGCGAACCCGCGACGTTCACGGTCAGCGTTCCCAGGGGGAAGCCCTTCGACCGGCCCTGCATGCACGCCGTGACGTAGAAGCGCCCGATCGCGCCGAAGAAACCCCCCGTGCCGACCAGCAGGGCGTCGCGTAGGATGTGGTTCATCGTCCTCCCGGCAGCCGACGGGTAACGCGGTAGCCTCAGTCGACGACGTGGAATGTGCCACGTAGGTCGGCCTTGGCGCTACCCCCGATCCACACGTGGAACTCGCCGGCCTCGGTGACGCGGCGCATGTCTCGCCCGTGGAAGGCCAGCGCGTCCGTCCACAGCTCGAATGTCACGGTGCAGCCCTCGCCCGGCTCTAGCGCGCGGCGCTGGAAACCCTTCAGCTCCCTAACCGGACGGGTGACGCTGCCCACGACATCGCGGACGTAGAGCTGAGCGACTTCGACGCCCGCCACGTCGCCAACGTTTCGCAGCGTCGCGGACACGGAGACCGACCCACCAAGCCGCACTTGCTCGACCGAGACCTCGAGGTCGCTGTACTCGAATTGCGTATAGCTCATGCCGTACCCGAACGGGTAGAGCGGCTCCGGGTCTGCGTCGAGGTAGCCAGTCGTGAAGTCAACGGGGTCCAACGGCGTACCGAGCGGGATCCCGTACGCCCCGGCAGACGGCGGCCGGCCTGTGTTCTTGTGCGCGTAGTAGATTGGGATCTGTCCGACCGTCTTCGGGAAGCTGATGGGCAGCTTGCCCGAGGGAGTGTCGTCGCCGAACAGGATGTCAGCGATCGCCGGCCCGGCCATCGTGCCCGGGTGCCAGGCCATCAGGACGGCGCTCGCCTTCGACGCTACCGCGCCCATGGTGAGCGGCCGACCGGCGAGCACGACGACAACGATCGGCGTGCCGGGGTCCGCCAGCGCCTCCAGCAGCTCGTTCTGCGCGCCGGGCAGGTCGAGGAAGGCCCGCGAGTGCGCTTCGCCGCTGAGGATCGCCTCCTCGCCCACGAATGCGACGACGACGTCCGCGTCCCTCGCGGCTTGGGCCGCGGTGGCGAAGCCTGTGCGGTGGGTGTCCCGCGACGAGTCGAGGCCGGGCGCGTAGAGAACGCGATCCTCGCCGAGGCGCTCGCGCAGGGCGTCCAGAGGCGCCACGGAGTCGTCAGGTCGGCCGTCCATCACCCAGCACCCGAGCTGATCGGCAGGCGCGTCGGCCAACGGCCCCACAACCGCGACGGAGCCGACGTTCGCCGCGATCGGCAACACGCCGTCGTTCTCGAGGAGTACGATGCTCTCGCGCGCCAGCGTCCGAGCAGCCTCGAGGCTGCTCTGCGCGACTTCGGCGGAGGGGGCCGGGGCGACGGCTTCGGACTCGGCAAACAGCCCGAGCCGCGCCTTGACGCGTAGAATTCGCAGGACCGCCTCGTCGACCACCGCCATCGAGATGGCGCCGTCACTGACCAGCCCTTCGACGTGCTCGCGATACGACTCGCTCACCATCTCCATGTCGACCCCTGCCGTCACGGCCTGACACGCGGCTTCCCGGTCGTCTTCACAGCTTCCGTGCGCGACCATCTCGGTGACCGAGTTGTAGTCGCTGACGACGAAGCCGTCGAAGCCCCACTCCCCGCGCAGCACGTCGGACAGGGCGAAGGCGTTGCCGGTCGCCGGCACGCCGTCGATCTCGTTGAACGCGCTCATCAGCGTCGCGACGCCAGCATCGACACAGGCTTCGAACGGAGGCAGGTAGATGTCCCGCAGCGCTCGTTCGGGTATGTCCGTGGTGTTGTAGTCGCGCCCCCCTTCAGCCGCGCCGTACCCGACGTAGTGCTTCGCGCACGCCGCGATCGCGTCCGGGGCCGACAGGTCCGGGCCCTGGAAGCCCTCGACCATCGCCACCCCAACGGTGGACGCCAGGTGCGTGTCCTCGCCCGCGCCTTCGGCGACGCGTCCCCAGCGTGGGTCGCGGGCGATGTCGATCATCGGTGCGAAGGTCCAGTTGACGCCACAGGACGCGGCCTCGACCGCGGATATCCGCGCGGCGTCGCGTATCAGCGACATGTTCCACGATGCCGCCTGGCCTAGCGGGATCGGGAACACCGTCCGAAACCCGTGGATGACGTCACGCCCCATGATGAGCGGGATGCCGAGGCGGCTTTCCTCACGCGCGATTCGCTGGTAGCGGTCGCACGTGTCCCGGTCAACCACGTTGAGGAACGAGCCGATCCCGCCATCGCGGATGAGCTGTTCGCCACGCTCGCTCGGGCTCGTGACCTGGCACATCTGCCCGATCTTCTCGCGCAACGTCATGCGGCTCAGTAGATCTCGGATCGCGGTCTCGCTGCCTGTGACCATCGGGCCGGGCTCCTTGCGTGTGGCTCGTGACGGGTGCTGTGCCAACACTAGCCGCATTCACGGCTCTCCCGCCACACCGTCGGTCCAGGCGCCCCGCGCACTCGACGGTGGAGGTAAAGTCCGTTATCTTGTCACTGAGAGTTCGTCACCGGGTTCGGACAGGAGGACCGCGCGCATGCCCATTCTCAACCTCGCCCTCGTCGGAGCGGGTCGGCGCGGCGCCGGCGCGCATCTCCCGGTGATCCCAAAGCTCGCGGACACGTACCGGCTCGTCGCGATCTGTGACATAGACGAGGCCGTCGCGAAGCAGTACGCCGACGAATACGCCGCGACGCCGTACACGAACATCCGCGAGATGGTCGCGAACGAAGACATCGACGTCGTGGACGTGACCGTGCCCGGGCCGGCGCACCACGCCGTCTGCGTGTATCTGGCGCGCCAAGGTAAGCACGTGCTGGTCGAGACGCCCATCGCGTCGACGCGGATGCTGTCAGACATGATGATCGACGCGGCCGCCGAGCACGGAACGGTGCTGGAAGTCGCCGAAAACTACTATCGCGTGCCCATAGAACGCTTCATGTCCCAGGTCATCTCCGACGGGGTCATCGGGGACGTCTCGCGCATCTACCGCATCTTTCACGAGGGCGGCTACCACGGGATGAGCATGCTCCGCATCCGCGCGGGCGGCGACCCAACGTCGATTCTGGGGATCACGCACGAGACCCCTGTCGTCCCGCACACCGACCGCATGAAGCGCCATCACACGTCGGAACGCTGGTCGATGGGCTATCTTGATTTCGAGGGCGGCGCGACGGCCGTTATGATGTACTCGAACGTCATCCACGCGCGGTCGCTCGGGCGCAAGGTAAACGGCATGGCTCAGATCCACGGGACCGAGGGCGCCATCATCGAGGACGCCATCCACGTCGTCCCAGCGGAGGAGCTGGAGTCCGGCGCGATCGCCGAACCACACAGGCCGACGCGGGTGGCCCATACCGTCGATGGGGTGGACGTGGTCAAGAGCATCGTCCTTGAGCTCCCCGGTCGGACAGTGGCGTGGGACAATCCACTGGCCCATCTCGCGCTGCGGGACGGGCACATCGCCGTCGCAGATGAGTTGCTGTCTGTGGCAAAGGCGATCGACTCGGGCGAGCCACCGGAATACGGCGCCGCTGCCGGACGACTGGACCAGGAAATGAGCCTGGCGATGTCCGAGTCGTCCCGGATGAACCGCACGCCGGTGACGTTCCCACTCGCCGGAGTGACGGGCGGCGAGGAGCGCGTGCACGCCCGGTACGAGGAATCGTACGGCGTCGGCGTCGAGGACATAGACGGCTTGCTCGACGTGTTCTTCCCGCGAAGCTAGGCAGGCCGACGACACGGGACGGAGGTAAGGCGGATGCTCGTTTACATCTTCGCGGCCGTGTTCGGCGTGGGCGTGACGTTGGTGGACATGCTCGGCCTGCTGGGCGCGGACGACGGTGACGGCGCAGGCGGGGACGACGGAGACGCCGCGGTCGATGCCGACGGGGCCGAAGACGGCGAGGGCGACGGCGGCCAGGTACACGCCCCCCTGCTGTCGATGTTCCGCTACCTGCGCATGCTGGTCTACTTCTGTCTGGGCTTCGGGCCGTTTGGGCTCGTCGCGGGACAGACATCCGCCGGCACGGTTGGCACGGCCATGTGGGCCGTCGGCGGCGGGTTGGTGACCGCGGTGATGGCGCGCGCGTTCTTCCGCTTCCAGAACAAGGTCGTGGATTCCTCGCTGGACGACGACGAGATGCTGTTCGAGCGGGCGGCAGTGACCGTACCGATCTCGGACACGGCCATGGGCCGCATCCGCGTGACCATCGGGCAGTCCGTCGCCGAACGGTTCGCCCTCGCCGCAGACCCCAACACGTTCTACGCCACGGACGACATCGTGCGCATAGTCAGCGTCTCTGACGACTGCGTGTACGTCCGGGCATTCGACGACGAACTCCAGCCAGACGAACCCGCCTACCTGATGTGAAGGAGCTCGGCCGTGGGTGATCTCAGCGCGATACTGCTCTCCGGCGAAGCGTTCTCGGTCGGCGGCGGCATTGTGGCCGTCGCGACATTCTTCGGCCTCGTCGCCATACTGAAGTCCCTTATCCGCGTGTGCCCGCCCAACCAGGTGCTGGTGGTTACGGGCGCGAAGACGAACATACACGGCAAGGAGTACGGGTTCCGGCTGAAACGTGGCGGCTACACGTTCGTGATCCCGTACTTCCAGAGCGCACAAGGCCTCGATCTCGGCATCATCCCGATCAACGTGCGCATTGAGGGCGTGAACTCCGCCAACGGCATTACCGTCGGGGCGGACGCGACGGCGTGCGTGTGTGTAGACCACGAAGACGAGACCCTCCTGTATTCGGCCGTCGAGCGGCTCATGGGCAAGTCGCGCGGCGAGATACAGGAGCAGATCCAGCAGATGATGGTGGGCAACTTCCGCGGGGCGCTCAACAAGACGACGCCGTTGCAGGCCATCGGCATGGTCGAGAGCGTGGACATCGACGACCGGGTCGCGGAGGGCGACAGTGTTGCGCCAACGGACGCCGACGGGGGCGTCCCGGCAACGACGGACAGCGAGGGCGAACGAGCGCAGTTCCGCGCCGAACTCCTGCGGGACAGCACGCAGGACCTCAGCACGTTCGGCATGAGCGTCGTGTCTGTGTCGCTCCAGAAAATATGGGACACGTCGACCTACCTCGCCAATCTGGCTAACAAGACGCTGTCGCGGAAGCGACAGGAGGTGGAGATCGAGGAGGCGCGGTTGAGCGCGATCGCGGAACGGGCCGAGTCCGACCAGCAGCGCCGCGAGGCTATGGCGACGAGCAAGGCGGACGAGGCGGTTATCGCTGCGCAGCAGGAGCTGGAGGTGCTTAGGCGCGAGTGCGTCGCCGAAATCGAAAGGGCGCGCCTCGAAGCCGACAGCGCCGTGGAGCAGGCGTCGAGCGAAGGGGAACGGTCCGTCCAGGATGTCGCGGTTGATCTGCAGCGCCTCAAGAACGTGTCCGACGTCACGCTGCAGGCGGACGCCAAGCGCAAGGCCTCTGAGACGCACGCCGACGGGGAGGCCGGGGCCGTCGAAGTCGTGCAAGGCACAGTGAACGACCTGCTCGAACAGAAGGCGCGTATCGTCGCTGACGGCGGGGAATTCGGACGTATCGCTCTCTTCACGCAGCAACAGCTCGCGGGTCTGTTCGAGGCGTACGCCGAGCATGCCAAGAACCTGGAGCTGGACAACGTCGTCGTGATGGACGAAGGCACCGGGATCAACGGGATTGTGAACCGCGGCCCGGACGCGTTCGTCGACTTCCTGAAGCAATTCGAACAAGGCTTCGGAATCAGCGTGCGCGACCTGCTCACGGCCGCGCCCGAGGCGCCGAAGGGAGGCGTGTCATGATCAGCTTTGCCGCCGTATTCCTGCTGCTCGTTGTGGCCACGCTGATCGTGCAACTTGTCACGAAGATGAAGATCGTCGGGGCGAATGAACTGGCGATCGTCGCGGGCAAGGGGAAGGACTTCACCACGCTTCGCGGTGGTCGCACCTTCGTGTACCCGCTCATCCACCGCTTCTTCAAGATGGACCTCCGACCTCAGACAACCAGTGTGCGTGTGGAGTCCGCGATCGCCGCAGGCATCGTGCCTTTGACCGTGGTTGCGACGGTGAGTTTCGCGGTCGCGTCGTCCGGCGCGGGTCTGCGCAACGCCATCCGCCGCATCCTGCTGATGACGCGTAGCTGGGACGAACTGGGCGATATCGCGACGTCGATCATCGAAGGTCACCTGCGCGACTCCATCGCGACGATGACGCCAGAAGAGGTGATGACCGACAAGGATCGTCTCGTGCAGAACATGATCCGCGTGTGTAAGGCCGACCTGGAGGGCATCGGCCTGGAGATCACGGCGATGAACATCGCCGACGTGGACGACCACCGGCTGGAAGGCGTCGAGGAGCCGGAGCTGTACATCGCGCTGCTGAAGCGCATCCAGTCGGCGAACGCGGAGTCCCAGTCGCGCGAGGCACAGGCCGGAGCGCGCGCGGCAGCGAAGGAGGAATCCGAGACGCGCCGCGCAGAAGTCTCGGTGAGGAGCGCGGAGAACGAGCGCGAGAGCCTCGTCGCCCAGACGCGCGTGAAGGTCGCCGAGGAGAAGCAGCGCTCGGCGATCGGCGTGCAGCAGGCCACGCGCGATGCAGAGGCGAGCGTCGCGGGCGTTCGGGCGGCGATAGCGGCGGAGGAACAGCGGATCGAGATGCTGCGCGCAAGGACAATCGCGGAGATCCTCACGCCCGCAGAGGCCGAAAAGGACCGTATGGTTCTGGCAGCGCGGGCGGAGGCGGCGGAGCTGCGCGGCCGCGCGCAGGCTGAAATCGACCAACTCAAGCGCACAATCGACATCGTGCAATTGGGCGGGAAGGCCGCTCTCGATGCTTACCTTATCGAGAACTTCGAGCGGTTCATCCAGCCGTTCGCGCAGACGATGTCCCTGTTCCCCGTGAAGCACGCGACGGTCATCTCCGGCGCCGGCGGCGGGCACGCCCCGATCTCCGGGATCCACCCACACCCGGTCGAGGAACAGAAGGCGCGCCTCTTGCAGGAAGCCTTGGGGGCGATCTCGACCGCGGCGGCGCCGGAGTCCGGCGTAGAAGACGCGGAAGCCGCCGTAGACGCGGAGGCCGCCGCGACCCCTGAGCCGTACCGCGTGAAGCCTCCTCGACGCGACTGATGCAGGAGCGAGAATGCACATAGCCCTCGGCAACGACCACGCCGGGTTCGCGATGATCGATCCTGTGCAGGCGATCCTCGCCGAGCTCGGCGTCGAGGTGACGCACTTCGGGAGCTACACGGCCGAGCCTGTCGATTTCCCGGACATCGCGCGACTGGTGTGCGACGCCGTCCGCCAGGGCGATGTCGACCGGGGACTCATGGTGTGCGGGACGGGCGTCGGCGCGAGCATCGCCTCCAACAAGCGCCCAGGAATCCGCGCGATGGTCGCGCATGACACGCACTGCGCGCACCAGGGCGTCGAGCACGACGACGTGAACGTCCTGTGCCTTGGGGCGCAGATCATCGGGCCGTGGCTGGCCGAGGACATCATCCGCGCGTTCGTCGGGGCGCGGTTCAGCACGGAGGAGCACTTTCGGCGTCGCGTCGCCAAGCTGCATGAGATGGAGCTGGAGGCCGCACGCGAGTTGGCGGACGAGGCGTCGTCGGGGTGAAGCCTCTTTGTCAGCGGGCGGCCGTACGTACCCAGCAGCGTCGCCCGTCGGTGGAGATGGTCACCGCGCCGTCGTGGTCTGTGCGGAGGACGCGGATACCGGCAGCCTCGTAGCGGGCCAACGTTGCCGCAGACGGGTGGCCATGACGGTTGCGCGCACCCGCTGAAATCACCGCCAACTCCGGCCGCACGGCAGCGAGAAACCGGGGTGTGCTCGACGTATCGCTCCCGTGGTGGGGCGCCTTGAGGACATGCGCGGAGATGTCGGCCCAGCCTTCGTCGTCGGCCTGAGCGAGGAACGCCTCCACGCCCGCCTCGATGTCCGCCGCTAGCAGAGCTCGGAACGCGCCGTACCGCACCAGTAGCACGAGCGAATCCGCGTTGGCGTCGTCGTCCAGGATGTCGACGTCTCCCGGCGATCGGGGGTACACGACCTCGACACTGAGCGGTTGGCCGCGCGTCGTACCGGCGTGGAGCGTCAGTCCGGCGCCGTGACGCACGAGGGCGTCCGTGTCCTCTGCCGCCACGCGGACGGCGGCCACGGCGCCTTGCGATGCATCTTCAGCGACTCCCACGACCCGGGCGGCTCCGATCCTGCGCAGGACATACGGCAGCCCTCCGCTGTGATCCATGTCCGCGTGGGTCATCACGACGTTCTCAATGTCCATGTCGGCCGCGTGCAGCAGGTGGGGCACGACGACGCTTTCGCCGTAGTCGACGCCTTGCCTACGATTGCCACCGTCGACGACGACGGTCGTCCCGTCTGGGCACTCGACCACGGCTGAGTCGCCCTGACCGACGTCCAGGAACGTCAGCGTGAGCAGGCCCCCAGGCGTCACCAACGCTACACCCCACACGGAACACGCAGCAGCGGCCAGGGCGACCACTCCCCACTGTGCCGTTCGCCGACGGACGTCGCGGTAGTGCGTCAGCGTCAACGTCAGGAACAGGTACGCGCCCAGGAACGGGGCCGACGCCCGTGGGACGAACAACACGGCATGCTCGGCCGACGCGAAGAATCCCACGATCGGGTTGAGACATCTGAGAAGCAGCCAGAGAGCGTTTGCGGGGATGGCGGAGGCCGCGATCGAAACGAACCCAACGCCGACAGTTACCATCGCGCACACCATGGCAAGGGCGACTATGATGCCCACTGGGAGGTTTGCGAGGAACCCAGCGATGCTGACGCGCTGGAAGTGGTACAGCGTCACCGGGACGGTCGATATCTGCACCGCGGCTGTCACGACCCCAGCGCCGACCAGCCAGGTCCACGCCAACCGGCCCGGCCACGTCCGGCACACGCGGTCGCCAATGGGTTTGAGCGTCTCCAGCCAGCGCGGCGTGAAGTACAGGAGGCCCGCCGTTGCGGCGTAAGAGAGCTGGAATCCGGCGTCGAAGAGCGAGTAGGGATTCCACAGCAGTAGCACGACCGCGGACACGGCGAGCGCGTTCATCGCGCTTGTGGACCGCTCCATCAGCTTCGCGGTCAGGTAGAGGAGGCATACGAGCAGCGCGCGCAGCACCGGTGGCTGGGGGCCAATCAACGCCGCGAAGGCAATCGCGAGCAGCATCGTGCCGATGTACACCACCCGTAGTGGCATTCTTAGCGCCGCGAGCAGCACATACGTCGCGGCCACAAGCAGCGCGAAGTTTGCGCCGGACACGACGAGAACGTGGATGACCCCGCCGTCGCGGAAGGCGTCGAGGATGTCGTTGGGAATGGCGCGTCGCTCGCCGATGAGGATTCCCGCCGCGAGCGCATCGTAGGGCTCGTCGAGGCCTGCATCCAACACACGCAGGACCCGCGCCCGGACGTGGTCCAACGCCCGCAGAACTGCCCAGCCGCCCACGCCCGTGACGGTCACCGCCCCTGGCGCCACACGCAGGATGCCGTGCACGTCGCGACGTCTAAGATACTGCCCGTAGTCGAAGCCACCCGGGTTCCGCCGGCCCGAGGGCGCCTCGAAGTCGCCGACGATGCTGACGGTGGACCCGTACCGCACCCCGACGTCAACGCCATCCCGGCACCGCGCCACGACCGTCGTGGGCTCCGATGTCGCGGCGCCATCCTCTCTTAGCCAGCCGCGCACGCGTAGGTCGGTTCGCGCTTCTCGCTCGACGCGCTCGAGCACTACTCCTACCAACTCCGCGTGGGCGCCGGCGGGTACGGCAGGTGGCTCGACGCTCGCGACCGCTATCCAACGGACCCAAGCGGCGCAGACGAGTAGCATCGCCACGCCATGGCCGCGCCAGGCCTGTCGCGCCACGAGGGCCACGGCGGCGGCGACGCAGGCGGCCAAGGCGCCATGCGGCAGACCCGACCATCCTAGGGCGATACCTGCGCAAACGAGACATGCTGTGCGGAACGCTGGTTGCACTCGTCCGCTCCCGTGTACGAAGTCGTCCCGACAACTGTGCAACGCCGAAGGAAACGACGCGGGCACGTTGCCGATGTCGCCCCGCGGCGCACGACGGCCGCTCCGCCGCGCGGGTGGCGCGTTGGCCCGGCGTTGCTTGCGTGGGCGCCACCGGGGCCAGTATACGAGAAGGGCCCGATCTCGGCGCGGGCCGGCACGCCGGCGGACACCGCGCTGAGTACGGCTCGCACTGGGCGACGCGCGGACGTGGGTTGGAGCGCTAGGCTACGAGCGGTGTGGCCTGAGCCGGGCGGGAGACACACCATGCGGCCGCCAAAGCACTGGAAGTCGGCCCTTGGCGCGTTCGTGATCTGCGCCGTCGCGTTCGGCGCGTGGGAACTGACGGCCTCGACGCTGAGAAGGCGCGTTGCCGACGCTGAGCGCCGCATGGCGAGTGGCGACTACGGCGCCACGACGTTGTGGTTCGAGCCGCCGATATCGTGGGACAGTTGGATGCCTTCGCCGGGCGGGGGCCTCGACATTGCGCTCCGGGTCGACTGGGATGCGGCGTTCCCCGGAGGTACACGGGGATATGGGATCGCGCAGTTCGCGTTGCCGGTGGTGAGCAGATGGCGCGGGGAGACGACGAATTCTGGCGACGGCGCCGAACCCGACGTCCACATGGCGCCGGCCGCCGACCAACCGGACGCGGGGGTGTCCTGGCTTGGCGGCGAGGATCGTCTGACTATCTCGGCGCTTTGGGGCGGGGACACCGGCAAGGCGAGACCGCGGGCGGTGACGGTGCGACTGGTGGTCGCCGACGGCGCCGCGTACGGTCAACTCGCCGCCCGGCTGTACTCGGTCAGTCCCGTTGCCCTTGCGAGCGCGAGCGTCGCGGCGCCGGCTGAGGCGGTGGCCGGACCGGTGGCGGCAGTATTCACGTTGCCCAAGGACGAGAACGGCAATCGCATCGCGGACGCGTGGGAGCGCCAACGCGGGACACGCGGTGGGAATCGATGAAGCGTGGGACCGTGCCCGTCTGGCTCAGCTCGCGGCAGGGGTGCACGGTGCGGCCGACTACCTCACCGGCAACGGACACTCAAGGCCGGTCTCAATGGAACGACGGCCGGCTTCGACAATCTCCTGCGCACGGCGGGTCGTCGCCAGCGTGAACGGTTGGGCAAACGGCTCGGCGAGGCGCAGCGCGTTACAGAAGTGTTCGACACCGTTCCGCGACCCCTCCGGTAGCGGATCCAACTCGATCGGAACGCCGACGGCGTGCTGCGCGGTAAAGCGCACGAGCATCTGTCCGGTGACGCTCAGGATGCCGTCTGCGCCATGCAGCTCGAGCGTCGCGGGCGTCTGGGCGCCGAACGAACTCCAGGTGGCCTCGCTGATCGCGAACGCGTTCGCGTACCGGGCGATGAGGATCGCATTGTCGAACACGTTCAGATCGTCGTTGGCGAGCGTGCCTCCCGTGCCCATCACGCTCATCGGAGCGCCGAGCAACCAAGATGTGACCTGGGCGCCGTAGCAGCACAGATCGAGGTACGCTCCCGTACTGTTGTGCGTCGGGCTGTACAACCATTTGGCGTATTCGGCGGAGCCGTTCGGTGAACCGCTTCGCGGCTGCGAGACCCTATACCGCGCCTCGTACACGTGACCGATTTCCCCGTCGCGCGCTCGCCTGACGGCCTCCCGAATTGGGGCTGACCACAGGAGAGGGAAGTCGACCATGAAGGGGATGTCCGTACGCTGCACCGCCGTGACGATCTGGTCCATCTCGTCGAGGGTGGTCGCCATGGGCTTGGCTACTAACAGCGCGAGCCCTCGCTCCGCGCAGAGCTCCGTCAGGGCGACGTGTTCGACGGGCAGGAGGCCGCTGATGACGGCGTGGAACGACTCGCCGTCGAGAAGGTCCTTCGGGTCTCCGTAGAGGGAGTCCGCGTCGCACCCCGTCGCCTGGCCGAAGCGCGCACGGGACTCCGGGTCCGGGTCAGCCGCCGCGATCAGGTCGACGTACGGCAACTCGGACGCCTGCTTGACGACCGTCCAGATGTGCTCATGCACGAGGCCGATAACAGCGACGCGTAGGGCGCCGGCCATCCGGGTTCCTCCGAGGGAGTATGCGGGCACATTCCTGTCACATAGCACTGGAACAACGCGAGAACGGGGCAACCGTTACACCTGTCGGCGTGTGCGCGGCCGGCGGGTCGCCGACGCCAGCGGTCAGCATCGACTCACGAGGCCCGTACAGGTAGACTGTTCGGGGCGGACGCTACAACTTGGAGCGCCATCTGTGCCGAGATACATTACATCGCACGTAATCGCGTGCATGCCGCACCAGCGTCTGCAGAAGCTGCTCGTCGAGATGCAGACGGCCGAGGGGGACATACGCAACATCCGGGCGTACGCGGACACCCTGCAAGGGCGCATGGTGTGCGAGTTCACCGCGCCCGACGGCGACGCTCTGAACGCGTGGCTCAAGGAACGCAACATCACCAGCCAGGGCGTGTTCCGAG
Source organism: Candidatus Poribacteria bacterium (assembly GCA_018644665.1). GTDB lineage: Bacteria > Poribacteria > WGA-4E. The sequence goes on along the minus strand of JABGQA010000084.1, from coordinate 50,836 downwards.
TCGAATTCTACGCGGAAGATGCCGAGGTCACTCGCGAGTAGAGCCCTGGAGGTCGTCATGCGGCGTCGCCTGTTGCTCGTCGCGCTGTGGCTCACGGTCGCCGCGGTCGTAGCGCTGTTCGACTGGGGCGTCACGCGAGAGCCGCGGACAACCTACACGGCGGACCTCGGCGCCCAGCGGACGGCGCCGTACGACGGCGGGTGAGTGACGCCCTCTGACTCCGCTACGCGCGAAGCGGCGCGCCGGCTTGGCCGCGCGGTCTCCCCCAATGTAGCCGCAAGCAGGGACCTTGGGCGAGTGATGCGTCGCGTAGCGGCCGCGCGTATGATCCTCCGGTGTCCAACCTCAATATGTCCCACCGGGATGGCAGACATATGCCGCCTTCCGACATGACGCCATCTCCCGCAGTGGCGGTAGTCCCGGCTGCGGGGAGCGGCACGCGCATGGGCGGCGGCGCGGTCGGCAAGACGTACACACCCCTGGCGGGCCACCCGTTGATCGTCCATACGTTGCGGGGCCTCCTGGCGTCGCCCCGGGTCGATCGCGTGTTCCTGGTCGTGGCGCCGGGCGATGTGGATGCGTGCGCCGCGGACGTGGTGACGCCATACGGCTTAGCCGAGGCGGTGACAGTCGTCGCCGGGGGAAGCTCCAGGCAGGAGTCGGTGTTCCGCGGCCTCCTCGCGTGCCGCGACTCCGCGCGCTTCGTGGTTATCCACGATGGCGCTCGGCCGCTGGTAACGAGCGCCATGGTGCGCATGACGTTGGATGCGGCGCGGCAGGTCGGCGCCGCGACGGTCGCCGTGCCGGTCACCGACACGCTCAAGCGCGGCGACGGCGAGCACCGCGTGGCCGGCAGCGTCGACCGGGAGTGGCTCTGGAGCATCCAGACCCCTCAGGCGTTCCGCCTCGACCTGCTTCTCGACGCGCACCTCCGGGCGCGGAGCGAAGGCATCAGTGCGACGGACGACGCGTCCCTAATCGAGCGCGTCGGCCGGCCCGTGCAACTCGTCTTGGGGGACGCGCGGAACATCAAAGTCACTACGCCAGACGACCTCCCCATGGCGGAGTACTTACTCTCGCGGGACAGAGAAAGCGCGACATCGTGAGCGTTCTCAGCGACGGTCAACTGTTAGCAATCCGTACAGGCCTGGGCTATGATAGCCATCGGCTTGTGGAGGGCAAACGGCTGGTGCTCGGCGGGGTGGATGTGCCGCACTCCCACGGGCTCGCCGGGCATTCTGACGCGGACGCCCTCGCGCACGCGATCTGTGACGCGCTACTCGGCGCGGCGGGTTTGGGGGACATCGGAACGCACTTCCCTGATACCGACCCGACGTACGCAGACGCCGACAGCATTGGGCTCCTGCGACGCGTGAGGGCGCTCGTCGAGGTCGATCACGCGATCGTCAACGTCGACAGCACCATCCACGCGGAGAGCCCAAAGATGGCTCCGCACATTCCCAACATGCGGGCGCGGTTGGCGACGGCGTTGGGAATCCCAGAACGGCGCGTCAACGTGAAGGCCAAGACAGGCGAAGGCGTCGGGCCCGTCGGCACGGGACAAGCGATCGAGGCGACGGCGATCGCGACGCTATATCAGCGCGACGTGGCGTAGGGGAAGTCACATGGCGATACGGGTACACAACACACTGACTCGGCGGATGGAGGACTTCGTACCTCTCACCCCCGGGAAGGTGAACATGTACTGCTGTGGGCCCACGGTTTACGACTACCAGGGCATCCACAACGCCCGTACGTTCGTCACTTTCGACGTCATTCGCAGGTACCTCACACACCGTGGGTACGACGTGACGTTCGCGCAGAATGTCACCGACATCGACGACAAGATAATCCAGCGCGCGCAGGAGAACGACGCAGACGCGCTCGAGTGGGCGGCCAAATACGCCGGCGAATACGCGGAGGACATGGCCGGGCTCGGGGTGCTTCCCCCGGATGTCGCCCCGCGAGCGACGGAAACCGTGCCGGAGATGCAGTCACTCATCACACAGTTGATGGACGGCGATGCCGCGTACGAGACGTCGAGCGGCGTGTACTATCGAGTGGAGTCGTTCGACGAATACGGCAAGCTGTCGAACCGTTCGGCGGACGATGTCCGGGTGAGCGCGCGCATCGATGTGGACGAGGAGAAACGTGACCCGCGTGACTTCGCGCTGTGGAAGCGCGCCAAGATAGGCGAGCCGTGGTGGGACAGTCCGTGGGGGCGCGGCCGGCCGGGTTGGCATATCGAGTGCTCGGCCATGGTCATGAAGTACTTCGGGACGACCGCGGACATCCACGCCGGCGGCGCCGACCTTATCTTCCCGCACCACGAAAACGAGATAGCGCAGAGCGAAAAGGCTACGGGCGTGCCATTTGCACGCTATTGGTTGCACGGGGCGCTTCTGCGCGTGGGCGGCGAGAAGATGGGCAAGTCGCTGGGCAACTTCATCACTGTGCGCGATGCGGTCGCACAGTACCCAACTGAAGCCATCCGGCTGTTCTACCTGTCGACACATTATCGCAAGCCGCTCGATTACACGCCGGAGGCGATCGCCGAGAACGTCGCGTCTGCCAGACGGCTGAACCGCTGCGTGGACGCACTCGCAGCGGGCGCGGACGACGCGGCGCCAGCGAAAGGCGGCGAGCCGCTCGCCGACGCGGCCGCCGTTGAGTTGGTCGCGACGACCGAGGCGGCCGCGGCCAGGTTCATCGCGCTCGTGGACGATGACTTCAACTTCGCTGGCGGTCTCGGCGTGCTGTTTGAGTTCACGCACGCGGCGAACCGCTTCGTTGACGAGAACGCCGAGCCGACAGACGACGCGCGGCGTGCGATGGCAACCGCGGCAGCCTTCCTGGATGACGTGATGGGTGCCGTGCTCGGCATCCGCGCCGGGGATCCGGCTGGCGACTCCGACAGGCTGAGCGGCCTGGTGAGCGTGGCAGTAGTCCTGAGGCACCAGGCACGCGAGGCCAAAGAATGGGAGCAGGCCGATCGCGTGCGAGACGCTCTTGGCGCTTCAGGAGTCACGTTGCAGGACGGGCGTGACGGCAGCGGGTGGGAGTTAGAGGCGGGCGTTGATGAGGCCGAGGCGTGCTCGGCAATCGTGGACCTCGTCGCTACGTTGCGCGTCGAAGCGCGCGAACGTCGGGAGTGGGACACGGCGGACGCGCTTCGCGATGCGCTCGCGCAGGCCGGCGTGCAGCTTCTGGATACGCGCGAGGGAACGAAGTGGGAATGGTCGGACGGCTGAGCCTCCGTCGGCGCCGCTTGGATCGAGGCGGCGCGGGGCACAAACACGGGAGTGTAGCGATGCGGAAGAAAGCCCTTCTTGTCGTCGCCGGCGCATTGGTATCGTCGGCCCTGGTCGCGGGCTGTGCGGCCATCATAGGGGCGGCGTCGGGAACGCTGAGCGAGAACCTGGCTACGCAGGAGAACGGCGGGGTGGCGAACAAGCCGCTCATGAACGACGGCAACGAGTTCACCAGCGACAAGACCGGGTCGCCGATGTACGACCAGAACGACCCGAACTGGATGGACCATGAGAAGCTTAGTGTCGCCGAAGTGCGCCTCAAGGAGCCGGGCCCCATCCACAAGGTCGTCGCGCGGACGAAGGATCTTGACATGCCGCTGCCGCAGGGCATGGTCGTTGCCTTCGACTATCTGTCCATGGACGACGAGTGGATTCAGGTGCGCGAGTGGATCCGCAATCCGATCCCCCGTGTCGCGTCTGTGGGCATGAATGTCGAGGGCAAGGGCGCGCGGCTCCGCATCCGGCGGCCTTCCTCGGTCTTCGCGGGCGGCGGCGCCGGCGGCGACAACACCGACACCGGCGACCGGATCGTCTACGAACTCGAGATCTACCGGTATCTGACCGATGAGGAAGTCGCCGCAAAGGCCGCCGCCGAAGCCGGAGCGATGAAATAGCGGTCGTAGGCGCGGGTATCCCGGACGAGGAGACGCGCGCGCTCATCACGCTGAGCCTCGCGCGCGGCGTGGGCGCGACGACGCTGGGGAAGCTGCTGGAGCAGTTCGACAGCGCGGCCGCGTGCCTGGCCGCTCCCGAGGCTCAGCTGCGACGCGCAGGCCTGTCGTCGCGGCTCGTCGTCGCGGTAATGCAGGCCCGTGAGCGTGGGCTCGGCCCGGCGGAAGAGTTGCTGCACACGCCGGGTCTGTCCTTCGTGCGCGCGGCCGACGCGACCTACCCGTCTCTCCTTCGGGAGATCTACGATCCCCCGCCCCTTCTCTACGTCAAGGGGGCGTTGGTCGAGGGCGAACCGTGCGTCGCGATCGTCGGCTCGCGCTGGGCGGACGCCGCCTCGTTGCGTAGAGCGCGTGAGTTGGCCGCCGGGGTGGCCGCGCGCGGCCTGACGGTCGTCAGCGGCCTCGCCGAGGGAGTGGACACACAAGCGCATCTGGGCGCGCTCGACGAGGGCGGCCGGACGGTCGCGGTACTGGCTAACGGCCTCGCAACTGTGTACCCGGTTCGTAACACCGACCTCGCGGAGCGTGTGACGACGTCCGGCGCGGTGATATCAGAACGCCGTATGGACGCGGCGCCAACCGCGCGCAACTTCCCGTCCAGAAACCGCATCATTAGCGGGATGTGCCGCGCCACGCTCGTGGTGCAAGCGCCGAAGCGGAGCGGGGCGCTCATCACGGCGCATCGGGCCCTCGAAGAGGGTCGCGAAGTGTTCGCCGTGCCTTGGGACGACTGCGATGAAGCTGCCGGGTCGAACCTGCTCATCGATGACGGCGCGATGCCTGTGTCGACAGCGGACGAACTCGTCGACGCCGTGCTCGCGCTGCCCGATGCGCCCGCACCATCCGGCCGGCCTCTGCCCCGGAGGACGCAGGCGGACACCGATGTCCCGGCCGCGGACGCCCCGCAACGCGCGCCCACGGGCATGACCGAGAACGAATCCGCCGTGTGGGAAGCACTGTCCGCGGAGCCGACGCACATCGACGCGCTCGTACAACTCACCGGCCTGGGAGCCGGCGCCGTCGGGGGCGTGCTACTTCTGCTCGAGATGAAGTCCGTCGTTCGGCAGTACCCCGGCAAACGCTTCGCGCGGAAGGGATAGGCGCCCGTGGATCCGACAGACATCCACTTCGAGGACGGGCTCTTCGCCGTCGAGGCGAAGCTGGCCGAACTGCGCGCCACGCTCGCCGATGCCGACATATCACTAGACGCCGACGTTCGCCTCCTCGAACGGGCGTACGAGCGAGCGCGGGACGACGTGTACCAGGGCCTCACCGCCTGGCAGAAGGTGTGGCTAGCGCGACACGCGCAACGGCCGCGTGGTTCGGACTACGTTCAGGCGCTGATCGAGGATCGGGTCGAGATGCACACCGATGGCGTCGACGGTGACGACCCGGCGCTGCATGGCGGCGTTGGATGGTTCGAGGGTCAGCCGGTTGTGTACCTCGCCCAGCAGAAGGGGCGGAACACCAAGGAGAACATCCTCACGAACTTCGGCATGATGCACCCGCAGGGGTATCGGAAGGCCCGGCGGCTCATGCGGCTCGCGGCGAAGTTCGACCGTCCGATCATCAGTTTTGTCGACACGCCGGCCGCACACCCGGGAGTGAACGCGGAGACCCGCGGTCAGGCCACAGCGATCGCGGAGAACCTTCACGAAATGGCCGCGCTACCTGTGCCGCTGATCGCCGTCGTCGTCGGCGAGGGCGGGAGCGGAGGGGCTCTCGGCGTGGCCATGGGCAACGTGGCGCTCATGCTAGAGTACTCGGTCTACTGCGTCGCGCCTCCCGAAGCGTGCAGCGGCATATTGTGGAAGGACTCGGGCGAGCACGCCCCGGAGGCGGCCGAGGGGCTCAAGCTGACGGCCAAGGACCTCCTGCAACACGACGTCATCGATGAGATCGTCCAAGAACCCGCGGGGGGCGCCCATCGCGATCCGCCGGAGACGTTCCGCCGGGTCCGACGGACGATCCGTCGACACCTGGGCGAGCTGACGGCGTTCGGGCCGGAGCAGGTAGTCGAGCAGCGATACGCCCGGTATCGGCGGATCGGCGTGTACGAGCAGGGAGAGGCCCCAACGGCTTCGCCACCAGCTTCGCGTTGAACGCGTGCGCGCTCGCGGCGCCGACTTGTATGCCGGAAGCCGACGGCAGCTGGCAGGTCGTGGCCGCACGAATAGGATAGGGAGGGGCGACTATGTCGCTGTCGGCGGCCCAGGCGGGCCAATTCCGTACCGAAGGCTACACGTTCGCGGACCCGTTCTTCACGCCTCGCGAGCTGGAGGCGTTGCGCGTAGAGCTGACGCGGATATACGACGAGCTGGGCAGCGAACGCCCTCTCAACGTCGCGGTGCAGGAGGACGGCGCCGTCAACGACGACGGCGGTGAACGACAGAACCTGCAGGTCATCCCACTCAACGACAAGAGCCCGCTGTGCCAGGCCTTGCCGTTCGCGCCGAAGGTCGCAGACGCGATCGAAGCGCTCATTGGCGACAGCTTCCGCCTACATCTCGACCAAGCGTTCTGGAAGCCAGCACGACGTGGGATCGGCACCAGTTGGCATCAGGACAACGCCTACTTCAAGATCGGCGACCCGCTCCGGGGCACGGCGATGTGGATCGCGATCCACGACGCTACCGTGGAGAATGGGACGATCCACGTGATGCCGCAGAGCTTCACGACCGACTACGAACACTATCGCGACCCGATGAGCAATCACCACATTCGGTTCGACGCCGACGACGAGGGTGGCGTGCCCGTCGAATTGAAGGCGGGAGGCGTGGCGTTCTTCTGCTACGGCACCCCGCATTGCACTAAGGCGAACAACACCGACGAGGGCCGCGCAGGCGTCGCGTTGCACTTCCTGCACACCGAATTCGCCGACGGTGACAGCTGGACGCAGCACGAGCAGCGCACGCCGATCATACGCGGACCGGAAGCCACGGGCGGCCTACGCGAGTGTGGTGAGAAGCTAGACGGGCTGTGGGAACGACGCGTCGATGAGGCGTTGGCCGGCACGTAGACGCGGTCTACACGCGCAGGAGCCCGACACCGATACGGTAGCCGTCGGGATCGTCGCGGACGAACTCCTCGTAGTCGTGGCCGGCCTTCACTTCATCCCAGAACCGAGTAACCTGCATCAGCTCGCTAGGCTCCTCGCCTTCGGGATGAGCGATGTCGTGGAACAGGACACAGCCGCCCGGGCGCACCATCGGGGCGTAGTTGTCGAAGTCGGCGCTGACCCCGGCGTACGAATGCGCGCCGTCGAGGAAGAGGACATCCACAGGCCGGTCCGCCAGGCTCTCCCGCACATGGGCGACGACTTCCGGACGCGTCGAGTCGTCGAGCACGCAGGTGAGTTGCTGGTCCGGGAAGCAGAACTGGCGGAACCGTGGCGCGTAGGCGCGCGTGTACCCGCCGCCGCCGATGCCTCCCGGGATGTCCACGCTTACCAGATGGGCCGTGGGGTCGGCCACCTGCGCCAACGAGAACAGGCTGCCTCCCCATCCGGTGCCAATCTCGACGACCGCTCGCGGCTGTAGCTCAGCCACCGCCTCCAGGGCGGGAGCGAATTCCTCCTCCAGCTGCCATATGCCAAACAGGAACAGGGCCGCCTTGAACACTGCGTGGCAGTCGGGCGGTTCCTCGTCGCCGTCACGCACAAGCATGCCCGTGTCGCGTAGGAGGCGCATGCGGTTGGTAAGAGTCGCCCATTCGTCGCTCGGATAGTCGTTGGAGCGGAAGTCGTGGAGGATGGCGCCGAACGGCCGCGGCGTGGTGTACAGCCGCAGGATGTGCTCGTACACACCGTCATGCGGCAGAACACGGACCGGCCCGTCGAACGACTCGAGCCGCAGTTGTGTGACGTCCGATACGCGGAGCACATGGTAGTAGAACTTGGACGGCACGAGGGTCGCCCTCTTGCTGCTCCACTCTTCCTGACCGGGGATGAGGGGCCCCGCGATCCAATCCCAGTCGTGCAGTCTCACCCACTTCGATGTTCGCCACAGCTCGGCCATTGTCGCCGTCGTCGCTCCTACGTGGGTTCAGGTGCGCGCACCAGAGCGCCGGGTCCTGAGCGTGGCCCGTCGATGGCGTCCCCGCTTCGCGCGGCGTGACGCGCCCGGCACCCGAGCGCACGCGTGAACGCCTCCCGAGACAGCATAGGACTAGCCGTCTCGCGGCCCGTCAGTGCGCACCGCCGCGTTCACTACGTGCCGAGGCCTGCGGCCTTCGAGCGCGTCCAGCACGGCATCGGCAACGGACGCGTTCACCTCCGCCACGCTCTCGAGCGCGGAGAAGCCGATGTGGGGCGTGAGAAGCACGTCGTCCCGGCCAAGCATCGGGTGATCCGCCGGGAGCGGCTCCACTGCGTGCGTGTCCAAGCCGGCTCCCGCTAGCTGCCCATCTTCGAGGGCATCCAGCAGAGCAGCCTCGTCGACCAATCCACCGCGCGCCGTGTTGACTAGGAACGAACCGCGCTTCATGCGCGCGAAGGCGGCGTCGTCCATCATCCTGTTCGTGGCGTCATTCAGGTCTGCGTGCAGGCTGACGAAGTCTGCGCAGGCGAGCAGTTCGTCTAAATCCGTAAGCCGCACTCCGTGCCGCTCTGCGGCATCCGTGTCGGCCTTCGGATCACACGCCACGACCGTCATGTCGAAGCCACGAGCGCGCCTGGCCAACGCTTGACCGATCCCACCGAACCCGACGATCCCCAGCGTCTTCCGCCAGACGTGGACCCCATAGACGTGGCTCCAATCACCTGAGCGCGTCTGTCGGTCGGCGACAAGGAGCCTCCGTGCTAACGCCATCATCATGCCAAACGCCAGGTCGGCCACAGATTCGGACAGCAGCCCGGGGGTGTTCGTGACGTACACGCCCCGACGCGTGGCCTCCGCCAGGTCGACCATGTCGTAGCCGATGCCCCAGCGCGCAATGATGCGCAGACGTGGCATGGCGTCGAAGACGGCGGCAGTCATCTTCTCGCCACCCGCCACGATGGCGTCTACCCGCTCGCCGAGGCCGTCGGCCGCGAGGCAGGCGAGGAACTCGTCGGGGTCCATCGCATTGGCGGCGGGACTGCGCACAACCGTATGGCCAGCCGCCTCGAACGCCTCGACCTGCGCGTGCCCATGCTCGCGAAACGCGCGGGCGAGAAGGAGAATCGTCGCCATGGCACCCCTTGGGAGTGAGGAGGAACTATTGTGGCCTGCCTGGTGTCGGCTCGGCAAGACGCGCGTCAGTCGTCGGCATGCCCCAACGGTTGACCACGACGACGCCAAGCAGCGAGACGACACCTCCTGCCAGGGTGAGCCAGGTCGGCACTTCGCCTAGCCACAGCCACGCGATCGCCAGGGCCGAGGCGGGGATGAGGTACATGAACGACGCCACGCGGGAAGCCGGCAAACGCGACAATCCGTAGGTGAAGAGCGCGTATCCCGCGATGGACGGGCTGACGCCGAGGTACACCGCCGCCCCGGTGGCTCTCATGGGCGCGTGCCGCACGGCGTCGGCAAGGCCTGGCATGAACACCAGGAGCATGAGTGTCCCCGACCAGACGACGTAGGACACGTACTCCACGGGCCGGTACCTGGTGAGGAAAGGCTTCTGCAGGACCGTGTACACGCTCCCGGCGGCGGCGGAGAAGACCACCAGGAGCGCCGCAGGCTCGAGTCTCACGGCCCCTGCTTCCGCGAGCGAGACGACGGTGGCGCCCGCGAAGCTCACGGCGACGCCGAGCCATCCCAGGCGTGTCAGCCGCTCGCCGAGGAATGCCGCAGCAAGCAACACCGTGAAGATTGGCGAGGTGTTCACGAGCAGGCTGGCAGCCCCCGCCGACACGACGCGTTGGCCGTACGAGAGGGCGGTCTGGTACCCGACAACGCCGGCAAGCGCGGCGACGAACAGCATGGGGACGTCCCGACGGTCGGGCAGGCGTTGCCGAACGACTACAGCGTGCGCGGCGAGTATGGTCGATGCGACGAGGAAGCGCAGCAGGACAAGGTGGCCCGGCGAATAGACGGCGACGGCCGCGCCGATCGCGGGGAAGGCAGAGCCCCACACCACCACGACCGCAGACATGGCGAGGAGCGCTCGCGTGTCCCGTCTCGTTGTCATGCGCGCGAACTGATCGCGGTATTGAGGCGCATGGGCCGACGCGCGGTGGGAGCCGGCTCGGAGGCGTTCAGGGCAGCTCCTTCGGGCGCCACACGTCGACGAGTTCCGCATCGTGAGATGGGTCGGCCGCGGCCCAGTCCTCGGTCTGCAGCCTCACGCGAGCGAGCGCGGCCGTGGGCATCCGTTCCGGCCTGCTGCCGAACGTCCCCACGAGATGCTCGATCGCGGGGTTGTGCCCTACCAGCATCACTGTGGCGTTCGCATCGTCCATGGACTGCAGGACATCGAGGTACACGGACGCCGGAGCCCCATATAGGCTTTCGTCGCGCAGGATTTCACCGGTGTACTGCGCCGCTTCCGCGACGAGTTCCGCAGTGTCGACGGCGCGCCGCGCGGTCGATGTGACGATGATGTCCGGCACGAGGCCCTCGTCAGTCAGGAGACGCCCCATCCTGGGCGCGTCGCGCTTGCCTCGCTTGTTGAGCGGACGGTCGTGGTCGCGCAGCATCGAGTCGTCCCAACTCGACTTCGCGTGTCGCAGTATCAACAGCGTCTTCATGATCCCCCAGGGGGCCTCCGACCCTTGTGCCACCGGCGCCGTCGCCTCAGCGGCTCGCTCGCAGATGATCCGCGGGTAACGTCGCGACGTAGTGCGTGGATCCGTCGACGGAGCGGAACTCCGCGCGGAGCGTCGTCCGGTCTGCCGTCACGCGCATGTACGTCTGCTCATCACCTACATCGAAAAGCAGATGGGGGCTCGGCGCGTTCGCGGCCTCAATCACGCTGTTCGCCATCGGCGACGTGATGAGCTCCGTTAGATCGTAGCCCGCCGTCGCGGTCGTCGGGTAGCGGAGGGCGCGCGTGCGGTGGATGTCGCCGCCGATCAGCACAACGCCGGTGATGTCTGCCTGCCCGACGTACCGGAACAGCGCCTCTCGTTCGTGCGGGTAGCTCATCCAGTGGTCGGGCTTGTTGGGTCGCACCGCGCCGTTCCACACCATGCCGCAGGCGATCAGCTTGAAGGGCGCCGACGAGGCAGCCAGGGCACCCTTGAGCCATTCCCACTGCACGCGGCCGAGCAGCGTCGTCACGTTGGGATCCACTGGCGACGGCTCCGTTGCCGCGAACCATCTGGTATCGAGGAGGAACACCTCCACGGGGCCGCGGCGGAAGCTCGTATAGATGCCCTCATGCCTTCGCCCGTAGTACGGGTTCCCGTGGTATTCGATGAACGCCTGGCGCGAGCGTTCCTTGCCCTCCAGGACGCCGTCGGTGTCGTTCCGCCCGAAGTCGTGGTCGTCCCACGTGCCGTAGAACGGGACGCGGCCCAAGGCGTCGCGCAGTTCGCGGATGCCGTAGAGGTCGCGGTACCGGCTCCGCTGCACGGCGAGTTCGGTCGAGTCGATGTACGGCGTGTCCCCCAGCAGCACGATCGCGTCGACGCCGTCGTCGATCATGCGCGTCCAGATCGGCTGCGAAGGATACCGGCTATCGGACGCGCAGGACCCGAACCCGAGGACCACAGGCGCGGGGGTGTCGTCCCGCGGCGCCGTGCGGAGACGCAAGCCTGAGACGACAGCCACATCGCCGGAAGAGATCGTGTATTCGTAGTCGGTGTCAGCCGCGAGCCCGGTGGGTCGCCACACCACGCAGAAGTCGGCCGCCTCCCCGGCAAGGGCTGATAGCGGCTCCCCGGCCGGTTTGCCCGTGGCTTCGTTGGCGAGTGAGAGGGTGTATATGCCGGGTTGCGCAAAGCGCGCCCACACTACGGCCTCCTTGTCGCCTGCGTGTCCTAGGAAGGGGCCGTGGGTGATGAGGGCGTCATCGGCCGCCTTGCCTGTCACCGTGAACGTCGTCAGCAACGCAATGGCAGTGACCAGGGCGCGCGTAGTGGTCAAGGACGTCAGAAGGACAGCTCCTCGCGTCGGTCGATCTTGTCGTCGTCGACGACGAGGCCGAGGCCCGGCAAGTCCGGCAGGGCAACCATGCCGTCTGACGGTCGGTAGATGGGCTTGTGGAAGTGCTGCTTGGACTCCTGTCCCTGGACCAAATACTCGACGTACGGGACGGTGACCGGGGACTGGGACGCAGCGACATGCAGCGCGGCCAGGAGGGAGTGTCCATGCGCCACGACGGGTACGTCGAACGCCGACGCTAGGGCGCACACTTTCACGAGTTCGGTGATGCCACCCGTCCAGTCTGGGTCGTTCTGCAGGAAATCGACGGCCTCGCCGACGAGCAGTTCCTTCGTCTGCCAACGGGTGTAGACGTGCTCGCCGGTCGCGATGGGCACGCGCGCCGCCTGACGGATTCTACGGAGTTCGCCGACGCGCTCCGGCGGCACGGGCTCCTCCATCCACGTGGGACGGATGGGCTCAAGTAGGCGGACCATTTCCGTAGCGTACTGGGCGGTCCACCCCATGAACGCATCGAACATCAGTGGGTAGCCGTCGCCAACGGCCTCGCGCACGGCCTCGGCCATCGCCAGGTTCTTGCGCTGGCCTTCGTAACCGTCGCCAGGGCCGTTGCGGAAGAACCACTTCTGCGCCGTGAAGCCCATGCCCTTGTACTCGAGGGCCCGGGTCGCGGCGGCGGCGGGTTCGGTCGAGAACCCGAGCATGCTGGCGTAGGCCGGGGCGGCGTCCCTCGTAGGGCCACCGAGAATGCGGAAGATGGGCAGGCCCAGCGCCTTACCCTTGAGATCCCACAGGGCACAGTCGACAGGGCTCACGCCGGTCATGAAGAGGCCTGAGCGCCCATGCCGGTTCATGCGGAGCATCTGGTCCTGTAGCGCCTCGGTGGCCAGGGGGTCGCGGCCCAAGAGGAATCGACGCAGATGCTCGTGGATGACGAACGCCTGAGAGCGTTGGATCGGGCCGAAGACGCCTGTCGTGCCGTCGTCGGCGCGGATCTCCAGGTAGATGGCCGAGATCGCTCGCAACTCGTCCGAAACGCGACCCGACCCGCCCCCGGTGTCGTTGAACTCCGGGTAGACGTCGAGGGCCTGCGACTGGCGGCTACCGTGAGGATGGCCGCTACCTCGCCACTGGCCCTCGACCCGAAACAGGCTGACGTCGTCGATCTTCATGGGTGCTTCTCGCAGGTGTCCGGCGATTATCGCACAGTTCGGATTCAGGGCCATTGTGGTAACATCGGCGCGACGCTCAGCGACGACACCGAGAGGCCCACATGGACGACGAGACACGCAACCTGCGCGTGATGACGTACAACCTGAAGCACTGGAACGACACGCCCCCGAATGAGTGGGCCGCTCGCCGGCCGGTGGCAAAGGCGCTCATTGAGGCCGAGGCGCCGGATGTCATCGGGACGCAGGAGGGCTTCTACCGCCAACTCCGCGACATGCAGGCCGATCTGCCCGGCTACGCATGGCTTGGGCTTGGTCGTGACGGAGGCAGCCACGGCGAATTCATGGCTGTCTTCTACCGCCCGGAGCGGCTGGACCCGATCGAGTACGACCACTACTGGTTGTCCGACACACCCGACGTCGTGGGATCCGCGACCTGGGGCCACGGAAACCGCCGCATGGTGACGTGGATCCGCTTCGCCGATCTCGATACGTCGCGCGAGCTGTACTTCATCAACACGCACTTCGACCACGACGTTGAGGACGCGAGAACGAAGGCAGCGCGCCTCGTCGTCGAACGGCTCGAGGCGCTTGATGCCGACCTGCCGATCATCATGACGGGCGACTTCAACGCCAACGCTGGCGAGGAGGAGGCGTACCGCCTGCTTGTCACGGACGGGCCGTTCCGTGACACGTGGGAGGAAGGGGAGTCGACTCCGCAAGGCCTCGCCTCGTTCCACGGGTACCGAGGCCCGCGCGATGGCGGCCGGATCGACTGGATTCTCACTCGTGGCGCGGCGCGAGCGACGCGTTCGGAGATCATCACGTATTCCGAAGGCGGCCAGTTCCCCAGCGACCACTTCCCCGTCGTAGCCGACATAGACATATGATCCGGCGGAGGCTGTCGTGCGCGTCGCAGGCGCGTTGGGCATGAGTGACGCCGGAGACCGGACGTACGACGCCATACTGCTGGGGAGCGGGCATAACGCACTCGTCCTCCAGGCGTACCTCGCGAAGGCGGGCCTGAGCACGCTCTGCCTCGAACGCAACGCCGTCGCTGGCGGCGGACTGACTACGGTAGAGCGTCCTGCCGGCTCTGGGTTCCGTCACAACATCCACTCGTTCTTCCATCGCGGCGTCACGCAGATGCCGTGGTACCGCGACCTCGAAATGGAAAGGCATGGCGCTTCGTACATCGAGCCTGAGCTGAACGTCGCGCTGCTGCTGTCCGACGGGCGGGCCATCGAGTGGTGGACGGACTTCGATCGCACCGCGGATTCGTTCGCGGAGATAGACGCGGCCGATGCTAGGGCCCTGCGGCGATGGCGCGACGACTTCCTGCCCATCGTCGCCGACATCCTCACGCGGGAGGCGCAAGCGCCGCCGGTAGAGCCGGCCGTGCGTCGGGCCCGGCTGGAGTCTTCCGCCGAGGGCCGCCTGCTTCTGGCAACGAGCGAGCTATCGCCGCTGGAGTTCGTGCAACGCGAGTTCCGCCATCCTGCCGTCCGCGCAGGGCTGCTGTTCTTTAACGGTCTGCGGGAGGTGGACCTCCGGCTACCGGGGTTTGGCCACCACATTCCCGCCCTGCTCGCGTCCGTGGGAAAGGCGCAGATGTGCGTGGGTGGGTCGGCCCGGCTCGCGGACGCGCTCGTGTCCGCGGTGGAGGAGACGGGCGGACGCGTAGTGACGAACGCGGAGCCGCGGCGCATCCTCGTGGAAGGCAGTCGCGCAGTCGGAGTCGAGACGACAGACGGCGTCTGCTACCGGGCGAGCGGCCTCGTCGCCTCGTCGCTGAACCCACAACAGACGTTGTTGGAGCTGCTGGAGCCTGGCGTAGTGCCCGCGGCGTGGCGCGAGAACGCCGCGGACTTCCGGTACAACCTCCTGGCTCCGCTGTTTGGGCTGTACGTGAACCTACGCGAGCCACCGGCCTACGCCGCGGCCGACGGCGCGCCGCATCTTAACGACGCGCTCATGACCATCGTCGGCCTGGATGATGACGCGCGATTCGACGACATCGTGGAGAGCCACGAACGTGGCGCCATCCCTCCGCCGGTGATGTGGGGAGCTTCGCCCACGAGGCTCGACGCCTCGCAGGCACCAGACGGCCTCCACACCGCGTTCATGTGGGAGAAGCTGCCCTACCGACTCGACGGCGACGCCGCGAATTGGGACGCGGCCAAGGAGGGGCACGGAGCCCGTATGCTGGACGTCTGGGCTCGCTACGCGCCAAACCTGCGGGCAGCCGTGATCGAGTCCTTCACACTTAGCCCGGTGGACACGCAGCGCCATCTACCGAACATGCGGGACGGCGACCTTCTGGTCGGCGCGTACGGCCACGGGCAGGTGGGGTACGACCGGCCGTTCCCAGGCGCCGGTCACTACCGCACCTGTGTCGACGGGTTGTACCTGTGCGGCTCGTGTTGCCACCCGGGCGGGAACATCACGGGTCTCCCCGGGCACAACGCGGCGCAGGTGATCCTGTCGGACTTCGGGCTCGCGAAGCCCGGCGGCTGACGTGAGGGGCGGCAGCGCCGGCTATGTCGCTCGCCACGCTGCTGTTGCAGAGGGCGAGAGAACCCCACCCCAACCTTCCCCGGGTCTGTACACCTGCGAGGGGAAGGCGTTGACGTGCCTCCCGCATCACGCGGCACACAGCCGACATGTTGTTGGCAACGACCTGCGGCGAGGCGTCTAGAAGCGCGTGATGAACGACACGCGGTGCGCGTCGGCGATGCCGTCTTCGGGGATGAACGCGTAGTCCAACTCGAACTCGACGTGTTCTAGCGACTTCGTGCCCTCCGACTTGAGCCCGAGGCCCAGGGCGAACCCCTTGTTGGGGTTCTCGGCGCCGGTGACGTGATAGCCTACGCGGAGAGCCACCTGATCGAAGAACCACTGCTCGAGGCCCACGCGTACGCTCAGGTCGTCGTCGTTCGGGAGGACGATGTCGGCGACGGCCAGTGGCCCATCATCGGCCAACATCGCCGATCCGCCCGCGCGTAGCGTCAGGGGAAGAGCCGAATCGTCTAACTCAGGGCCGAGGCTCAGGACGCTCACGCCGACCGAGTAGTCGTCGGCGTTGTAGAGCGCGCCTACATCGATCGCGACGCCGGTGTGGTTCTCGATGTCGAAGCGTTCCTGGAGCAGCTTCAGGGTGCCGCCCACTGCAAGGTCGCTCAGCGCGTGCGAGTAGCTCAACCCGAAGCCGTAGGTGCTGGCAGTGAAGAGCGAGTCCGCCTCCTCGGTGTCACCTAGCCGTCTCTCGATCTCGGCGAAGGCGCCCTGGAAGCTCACCGCGCCCACGCCCTTCTCGGTCAGGCGGCGGGCGTACGCCACGGTCTCGTGGTTGATGCCGCCGAAACTGAAGTTCTGGGTACCGGTGAGCTGCTTCGCGGCGATCCCGGCGAGTCCCGCCGGGTTCCAGAAGAGGCCGTCGGCGTCGTCGGCGAGGCCGGTGTACGCGCCGGCCATCGCGGCCGCGCGACTGCCGGACTCCATCTTGAGGAACGGCACGGCCCGCGTGCCCGCGTTCTCGTTGATGTCCGCCTGCGCGCGCGCGCCGAGGGAAACCGCCATCAGGGCAACTGCGACGATCGCTGTTGGGGCCTTCATCACTATGCTTAACTCTCCGTAGTCGGCGCCGTGGCTATCTGACGACGAGCATGCGACCCATGTTGCGCGCGGTGCTCTGGCCGTCCCTCAGTTCCAGTCTAAACACGTAGATGCCGCTCGCGACCTCGTTTCCGCTGCCGTTGCGCAGACTCCACGTGATCGTCTGCCCGTTGGAGGACCGGTCGCGATCCGCCTGCCCGCTCTTCTGGTACACGAGCGTGCCGGAGACGTCGAAGACGCTCACCGTGACGTCTGCCCGGTCGGCTTGGTTCGTCGCGAAGGAGAAATGCGCGACATCGCCGCCCGTGCGGCTCAGCGGGTTGGGCCACACGTACACCGGGCCCTTGAACGCCAACGAGGTGGTGAACTCAAGCGTCCCCACGTCGATGATGTTCGAGTTGCCGGCCTTGTCCGTGACGCGCGCGACGACTCGGTACTTCCCAGAACGACTGGGAAGGAACTCCGCGGACCACTCGGACCACGCCTTCTGCTGCTCGATGCTCTCGTCCTTAGCGTCCTCCCACTCCAGATCGGAGCCGTCCGGCCCTGTGCCGCCGATCTCAACACGGGCGACGCCAGACGCGGCCGCCTGCTCACCGCTGGGCGGATCGCTTGCGAAGCCCGCCAGATGCGCCGGTTCGCTCTCGAAGATCCCGGTCCCGCCCGCGTCGATGATCTCGGCGGTCGGCGGGGTCTTCTCGAAGAGGAACGTCGCGCCGAGGGTGCTCTCAGGCTGGATGCCAAGGCCGCTGGCGTCCGCACCCAGCGCGGTGATGGTGATGCGATACAGGCCCTCGACGGATAGCGGGCCCGAGACGAGTTCCAGCGTATCCACGTTGTTCTGACGGAGCGTGCCGCCGATGGGCTCGCCCTGTGGCGACACTAGTCGGATGGACGAGCGCGCGAGATCCACGCCGGCCCGATCATCGGCGATGCTCACCCGTATCGTGACGCCGGTTTCGGTGTTGACGCTGGTCGGGTAGTCGAGGCTGTTCGTGTCGAGGAGGACGGGCATCTCGTTCACGACGAGGGAACCGCCGTCCACGACGGGAGCCGTCGTGTCGAGGTCGAATGCGAATCCGACGACTGTCTCGTTCCCCGCGCGGTCGGCCACGAAGATGCCCAGGACGTATTCGCCGTCCTGCGATCCATCGCTGGCTAGGGGCGTCGTCATGACCAGCGACAGCGTGGCGGCGTCGTCACCGGTGACGCGGGCGTCGACTTCGGAGCCATCCGGCCCTTCCAGGACGAGCCAACTGTTGTCTACAGCGTCCCAGTCGATCCCGGACGCCGGCGCCTCATCGTCGACGCTGACGAAGAAGCCCGCGATTGCCCCGGGCGAACCGGCCTGCGGGAAGAGGGTCCCGAGGCTGGAGTCGACTTCCGGAGCCTGCGTGTCGTAGACGAAGGTGAAGGTCTCGGTGGGGCCCTGTATGCCGGCAGCGTTCGCCGGGACGACGACGATCTGGTATGTGCCATCGTCGGAGCCGTCGTCAGCCAGCGCGCGCGTCAGGCGGTACACGATGTCATTGGCCCCGCTCGACGCTTGGAGACCGGGTACGTTCGCGCCTCCGGGCCCGGCAAGGCGAATCACCGACTGCGACGATAGCAGCGATATCCCGCCGGTTCCGGTAGCCTGCAGACGAGCGCTCACTTCATCCAGGCCGGCGGGCGCGAATGCCTCGTCGACCGGCGCGGTCGTTGGCGATGTGCTCAGCACCGTCGGCGTGTTCGCAGCGTGGAAGAACGACATGTCGACCGTCCGCGCATTCCCGGCGCGGTCGACGAACACACCCGCGAGCCGGTACTCGCCGACATCCGTGAGGCGCCCCTCGATGTCGAACGTGAAGCCGTCGGCGCCGTCATAACTCAGGCGTCCGGCCACTTCGCCGCCGTCCGGGCCCGTTAGCGCCAATGCTGTGGCGCTCGCGTCGATGCCACTTCCCGAGTCCGACGCGGTTGCTTGGATCTGCCCAAGGCTGGGGATGATCGACGCGCCGTCCGCAGGGGTGGAGCCGCTGAATGCGGGGGCCTGCGTGTCGTACACGACGTCGTACTCCGCGACCTCGCGGTTGCCCGCCCGGTCTACTGCCGTCACGGACACGGTGTAGACAGCGTCGTCCGAGCCGTCCGTTGCCAGGGGCGCGTCGAGTTGCCACCGCGCGGTCGAGACGTTGTCGTGCGCGGGTCGCCCAGAGACTACCGAGCCGTTCGCCCGGACCAGTTCGACCGACTGCCCCGCGAGTTCGATCCCGGCCTGCCCCATGTCTTCGATCGTGACTTCCAGCAACGAGATCGAGTCACGCACAAACGTGGTGGCTAGGGTTGTGTCCGCGGGTGAAGCGGACACGATGCGCGGCGCCTGCGAGTCGTAGACGATACGCCGCTCCAATCCAGCTCCCGCGCGGCCCGACAGGTCGACGGGTGTGACAGAGATCGTGTATTCGCCGTCGTCCGCGCCGTTCGTCGCCAACATCACCGTCGGCGTCCAGACGAGTGCGGAGCCATCGACGGCGACTTCGCCGCCCACTGGACCGTTTGGCCCGCCGATGTCAATGCGCGACCCGTCGTCCGTGAAGTCGAGACCGACGCCGCTGCGGTCCACGAACTCGGCGCGGACTTCGCTCAGGTCGTTCGTGAAGCTGACGCCGGACGCCCCGCCGATCGACAGGGACGTCACCGCTGGCACGCGGAGGGCCACGAAGAACGGTACGGACACCGCGTTCTCCGCGAGGTTCCCTGCGCGGTCCAACGCCTGGGCCTGCAGGATGTAGCCCCCGACCTGGGTCAGACGGCTGAACGTAACGGTGACGACATCGCCTTCCGCGCTGCGGTTCGTGGCGATCGTCGCGCCGTCCGGACTGCGGAGCGTGATCTGCGTCCCGGCGACATCAAGGCCGCTGCCTCCGTCGTCCGCGAACTCCAGGGTCATGCTCGTGATCGTCTCTGCGACGGTCTCGTCGGCAGCGGGCGCCGAGGACACGAGGGTCGGCGCCAGCGAGTCGTATACGAGAGCCTGGCTCAGGACGGTGATGTGCCCAGCGCGGTCGGCCGCCATGACTTCAGCGGTGTAATGGCCATCGCTCGCGCCGCCCGCGATCAGCGGCGAGTCCAACTGCAACCACAACGTCGCGTCGTTGTTGTCGACGAGTGATCCTGAGACCTCGGCGCCGGCTTCATCAAGAAGCCGCACGCTCGACGCGCTCAAGTCGGGCCCAGAGGTCGCGTCGCCGATGCTCGCGACGATGCGCGCGATGCTGCGCGAGAGGAAGACCTCTGCGTTCAGCAGCTCCAGCGGGTCGACTGACGTGATCTCAGGCGGTTGCGTGTCGTACGTGAAGCGGAAACTGCGCGCTTCGCCCGCGTTGCCGGACGCGTCGGCCGGGACCACGACGACGGTGTACTCACCGTCGTCTCGGCCGTCGGCGACCACAGCCGTCTCCGGGGCGAACGTGAGCACGCCTGCCGCGAATTCGGTGCTGCCGACCAGGCTGGAGCCGTCGGGCGCGATGACCTCGATCGTCGACGCGCTCGACGCATCTGCGAGGGTCGCGACCACGGCGTCTATGTCGCTCACGAATCCGCGACTCGCAGGACTGATGGACACGACGGACGGGCGCGCGATCTCGTGGCTAAGCAGCGCATCGGAGGCCAGGCCGGCGTTGCCGGCTCGGTCCGCCGGTGTGACGGTCAGCCGGTAGATCCCCGTCTGCGTCAACTGCGCGGTCGACACGAGCAGTCCGCCCGCGCCGTCGTTACGCACGCTGAGCGTGACCGGTGATCCGTCTGGGGCAGCCAGGGCGACCAAGGTGGCGGCGAAGTCGATGCCCGCTCCCTCATCGGCTAGCTGCACCGCGATCGTCGGGGTCGCATCGGGGAACGTCGAGCCATCCGCGGGGTCGAGGATCACCACGGTCGGAGGCTGTGTGTCGAGTGTCACGACAGCCGCGGTGGCTCCGCTGGCCCCACGACGGTCCACAGCAGTGACGGTCACGACGTACGCGCCGTCCACGGAGCCGTCGGTGGCGATGGGGGCATCGGCGACGAAGCTCAAGGTGGCGTCGCCGTCGTGCGAGACGCGTCCGGGAACGTCGGCGCCGTCGGGGTCGGTCACGCGCACGACGGACGCGTCGAGATCGAGCCCCGAGCCGGCCTGGTCGACTAGCGTAACGCTGATCTGCGCAAGCTGATTGGTCGCCGCTCCGTCGCCAGGGACGAACTGTGCGACTCGGGGCGCGCGCCCGGCGAATGTGAACTCGCGGACGTCCAGCGCCGTATTCGCGTGAAGGTCGACGAGTGTGAGTTGGAGTCGGTACGTGCCGTCGGCAGAGCCGTCATCCCGCAGGGTCGGGAACGAGACGCGGATTGTGTCGGCGTCTTGCGCCAGAACAGACGCGGGAACCGGTTCGCCGTCCGGGCCGGTGAGAAGCGCCGAGACGCCGGTGAAGTCCACGCCGGACGTCACGTCGCTGACGGTCGCCTCCAAGAAGCTGATTTCGCCGGAGACCGTTGCCCCCCCGGCGGGAACGGATGCGCTCACCGCTGGCGGTTGCGTGTCGTACACGAAGGCAAACGTGCGCTGTCGCAGATTGCCCGCAGTGTCGGCGACGGTCGCGCGAACGGTGTAGGAGCCGTCTTCGTCGCCGAGGCGGCTAAGCGGAGCATCGAGCTGCAGCGTCAGCGTGTTCGCGCTGTCGTCAACGAGCGATCCCGAAACCGCGCCGCCAGGCCCCGTTACAACCAGGGCCGATCCTGCGAAGTCAACATCGGACAGTTCGTCCGACACGGTCATGGCAAATGCTTCGAGTGGCTCGCGGAAGCGGCCCGTGGCGCCGCTTTGCACATCCAGCGGGCTCAGAGCGTCGATCGTCGGCGCAGTCGTGTCGTGGAGGAACGTCACCGTGCGAGATTCCCCGACATTCCCGGCGAGGTCGCGGACGCCGTCCACGACGAACGTATACACGCCCTCTTCAGAGAGGTTTGCGTAGCCCGCGGATAGCTGTAGGGGCGATGTCTCGACGGCCAGGGGTGTGAGCGCGCCCGACGGCCCGGTGAGTATGGCGGCGGCGCCGGAGAAGTCGATGCCCGATCCCGTTTCGACGAGTGCGATCGACAGCGTGTCGGAGGCTGTCAGCGGCACGCCTGGCCCCAACGGGAGCCCGTCGGCGTTGGTCACCTGCGACAGGACTGGGGCGACGGTGTCGAACGTGAATGACGAACTGCGCGTCACCGCGTTGCCCGCTTCGTCCGCGGCGGTCACATCGACCGTGTACGTGTCGTTTTCGGCGGAAGTCGTGAGCGGCGTGTCGAGACGCAGACGGACGGTGTTCGCGGCTACATCCTGCTCGAGCGTGCCTGCGATCGCGCCTGCCGAACCGGTGAGGGTGATCTGCGCGCCGTCGAGTTCGATGGGCGCGCCGGACAACGGGTCGAAGCTGGCGACGATCTCGCTTACTGCGCTGTTCAGCCGACTACCTGCGGCGGGCTCCAGGCCCGTCAACAGAGGCGCCTCGGTATCCACGATCACAGCGGTGGTCGCCGCGCCGGTGTTGCCTGCGGCATCTGTTACCGTCAGCGTGATTTCGTAGGCGCCGTCAGGGGCGGCCGCGCCGGTGACGTCTACGCCGGCCCATACGGTCGTGCCGGACGCCGGAAGCGTGGCAGGCAGCGTGATGGCCGGAGCGTTCAGCACGGGCCCGCTCGTCGTCGAGAACTCCGCTTCCGCCGTCGCCTCGGAAACCGCGTACGTAACGGTGACTGAATCCTGCGACGCGTCGCCGTTGGGCGACACTGCGCCTATGTCCAGCGACACCGACGGAGCGAGCGTGTCCACCTCAATCTGCACGGTCGCGGTCGTCGCGGTCCCGCCGGTGATGTCGTCGGGCAACGCGCCGAGTTCTACCTGCGCAGTGTACACGCCATCGTCCGCGACGGTGGATCCCTCCCAGACCGTGAGGCCGTCCCAGTCGGCGCGGCCGGCCACAGACGTGTCTCCAACGCCGAAGGCGGGCGTCGGCTGTATCCCGGCGACTCCCATCCACACCCAGTCGTCGTCGACGTCGAAGACGCCGTCGGGCGCGCCGAGAGCGCCGACACCGTGCGTGTCTATGATGACGCGGAAGTGTCCCGCGCCGCCGGTCTCGAAGACGACGGATGCTTGCTGGATAGCCGGATTGATGCTGGGGACGCCCGTCTCACCCGCGCTGTCGATGGCGAAGGGGCCGTTTACGAACGACTGCCCGTACGCGGTCACACACACGAGGGCGGCGACGACAACGGCGAGCGGCGGAGCTATTCGGGAAGTCATACGCTGATTATCGCGTCCAGTGGAAGGCTTCACCTTGCCCTGCTGACCTTTCATGACGTGGAGAACCTCAGGCCCGGTGGGTACGTGTCGCCAGTTGGGAACAGACGCGCCGTCTCCTGTCGCGCCGTAACTTAGACGCGACGTGTGGAGGATAGGTTGAGCTTCGCGCCGCACAAGAATCCTGCGCGCTAGGGGCATGATTATCACGCTTTCCGACGCGCCTGGGAAGCAGGCGCCAGGACTGTCGAAGGGTAGGCCAGGCGCACTTCCGCCGGGTCGTTGAGCCGGTTCAGTACCTCGTGCGCGGTCGCGGGCATTGAAGGCGCCGTGACGTCCGGCGCGATCTCCGCCAGCGGCCTCATCACGAAGGCGCGTTCGTGCATGCGCGGGTGAGGTATCGTGAGGGTGTCGTCCTGGACGGTCTCCCCCTCGAAGAGGAGAAGGTCCAGGTCGATCTCGCGGGGGCCCCACCTATGTCGCGACCGTCGGCCCATATCGGCCTCAATACCCTTTAGCCGCGCGTGGAAGTTTCGGACGGTGGCGCGCACACCCACTCCGACTACGGCGTTTAGGAACCAGTCCTGGTCGGCGTACCCAACGGGCTCCGTCTCGTACACCGACGAGGCCACGGTCACGCGACAACCATCACCGTCGAGCATCTCCGTTGCGGCCACCAGGTTCGCCAGCCTGTCCCCGACGTTGGAGCCGAGCCCGACATACGCCATGCGTTCCACAGTGCCGTCCATTCACCTGTGCGGCCTCGGCGTCGCCATCCGGCCGCGTCATGCATCGTCGACGTCACCACCTATCGGTAACGTAGCCGACGGCAGGGGGTCAGGCAGGTGTGTCTGGTCCCCACGCTCGAGCTTGTCGAGGGTCGCGCGCGCGGCATTGCGTGACGCCTCGCGTTTCGTCCAGCCTGATCCCGGCTCGCCTCTGTCTTCGCCAAGGATGACGACCATGGTGAAATGTGGCGCGTGGCTCGGCCCCTCGACGTGCGACACCTCGTACCGCGGAGGTTCACCACACGCGCGCTGCCACCGTTCCTGCAGGGCGGACTTCGGGTTGCCCTCACGGGGATCAGCAGGCAGTTCCTCGAACGACCGCGCGAGGAGCGCGTTGGCGACGGCGCCCGCCCGACCATAGCCACCATCACAGTAGACGGCTCCAAGGAGAGCCTCGACACCGTCGGCCAGCAGTCGTTCGCGCTGGGCGGGTCGGCCCTCTGCGTCGGGCACGTGGTGGCGCATGTACTCGTCAAGCCGGAGCGTCCCCGCGAGCGTCGCCAGACTTGCTCGAGCCGCGATCTGCGATCGCCATTGCGTCAGCAGTCCCTCTTGCGCTTCCGGGTAGCGATCGAACAGGAACGCGCGGATGGCAAGATCGAGGACAGCGTCCCCTAGGAACTCGAGACGCTCGTTGTTGCTGGATGGGTGGGCCGCGTCGGTTGGGGGCGCCGACCGATGGCGCAGGGCCAAGCGTAGCCAGTCACGATCACGGAACGGGTAGGCGAGCGCGCTCTCGAGGTCCCCGAGGCGTTCGTCCCCGTCGTCGTCGGTGGCCGGCGAGTCAGTCATGCCACCTGCGCGCGATGATGCTTGTGTTGTGGCCGCCGAACCCGAATGCGTTGGACATGACGTATTCGACGTCGGCCTCGCGAGCGACATTGGGAACGAAGTCGAGGTCGCAGACGGGGTCGGGTGTGTTCAGGTTCGCGGTCGGGGGAATACGCTGGTGTTCGATCGCCTGCACGGCGGCGATCAACTCGATCGCGCCCGCCGCCCCGAGGAGATGACCGGTCACGGACTTGGTCGAGCTGACCGGGACCTGCCCGGCCCCGGCCCCGAACACAGTCTTTATGGCATTCGTCTCCGCGACGTCCCCGATCGGCGTGGAGGTGCCATGCGCGTTGATATAGGAGACATCCACGGTGGTGATCCCCGCCCCGTCGATCGCGGCCTGCATCGAGCGCGCGGCTCCGTCGCCATCCTCAGGCGGGCTGACGATGTCGAACGAGTCGGAGCTCATGCCGAACCCCACGACTTCGGCGTACACGCGTGCGTCTCGCTTACGTGCGTGCGTGAGCGATTCGAGGACCAACACGCCGGCGCCCTCGCCCATGACGAAACCGTCGCGCGTGAGGTCGAACGGACGGCTGGCCGTGGTCGGCTCGTCGTTCCGCGTGGACATCGCCTTCATCGAGCAGAAGCCGGCGAAGGACAACGGCGTGATGGCCGCCTCAGTCCCGCCCGCGAGGATGAAATCCGCCTCGCCCCGCGCGACGACATGGTACGCCTGGCCGATCGCGTGGTTTCCAGTAGCGCACGCCGTGACAGCCGCCGCATTGGGTCCCCGTAGGTCGAAGTCGATGGAGATCTTCCCCGGGGCCATGTTGATGATTTCGTGCGGGACGAAGAACGGCGAGACGCGCTTGGGGCCCTTCGTACGGAGGATCTCGTGCTGGGCCTCGATGATGTCGAGGCCGCCGATCCCCGACCCTACGATGACTCCGCCTCGGTTGGGGTCGAACGACCCCCGTGGCAGCACGCCATCCTCGAGCGCGAGGCCGGCTGCCGCGACGGCGTATTGGATGAACGGCGGGAGGCGCCGCGCGTCCTTGGCGTCGAGGTAGTCGGCGCCGTCGAAGCCCTTCACCTCGGCCGCGATGGTCGTGCGGTAGTCTGTGTTGTCGAACCGCGTCAACGGGCCGATCCCTGACCGCCCGCACTCCAGCGCCGACCAGTAGTCGTCGAGGGAGAACCCGAGCGGGGAGATGACTCCCATGCCGGTGATTACGACTCGTTCCATCGGCTCTCGCCCGCCGTCGTCGTCTGGGTTACGCGCCCGCGTTGGCGTTGACGTAGTCGATGGCGTCCCGCACGGTGCGGATCTTCTCAGCGTCCTCGTCCGGGATCTCCACCCCAAACGCGTCCTCGAAGGCCATGACCAACTCCACTGTGTCGAGCGAGTCGGCGCCAAGGTCGTCCATGAAGGAGGCCTCGACGGTGACCTGGTCGAGGTCGACGGACAACTCGCGCGCCACGATCTCGCGTACTTTCTCGGACTGATCTGCCATCGAAGTCGTCTCCATTCATCTGACGCCCGTCGCCGAGCGCCCGTGTTGCACCGCCGACTCGCCGTGTGCCGGGACCGCTACAGCCGCATCCCGCCATCCACCTGGATTACCTGCCCAGTCACGTACTTCGCTGCGTCGGACGCCAGGTAGCAAGCTGCCGCCGCGACGTCCTCCGGCTCCCCGAACGCGCCCAGGGGTATTGCATCGCGCAACCGGGTCTGGTGCTCGTCCTTGAGGCCCGATGTCATGTCCGTCGTGATGAACCCCGGGGCGATGGCATTCACCGTCACTCCCCTCGGCCCAAGCTCTCGCGCAAGCGACTTCGTGACGCCGATGATACCCGCCTTCGACGCCGCGTAGTTGGCCTGACCCACGTTCCCCATCAAGCCGACCACCGACGAGATGTTCAGCACGCGGCCGCCCCGCTGCTTAAGCATAATACGGGCGGCGGCGCGGGTGAAGTAGAACGGGCCCGTGAGGTTCGTCGCCAGGACGTCCTCCCAGTCCTCGTCCTTCATTCGCATGAGGAGCGTGTCGCGGGTGATGCCGGCGTTGTTGACGAGTATGTCGAGCCGCCCGAGCGTGTCGACCGTCGCTGCCGTAGCCGCGTCGGCCGAGGCCGCGTCCCGCACGTCCACGACCTGCACGAGGGCCTGTCTGCCGAGTTCGCGCACTTCGCCGGCAACCTGCTCCAACGCCTCCTCCGTGCGGGCGCACAGCGCCACGTCCGCGCCCTGCGCGGCGAACGCGAGCGCGACGGCTCGGCCGATGCCGCGTGATGCTCCCGTTACCAGCGCGACCTTACCTTCGAGCGAGAACATCGACCGCCTCCTCGAACTGCTCGGGTGTGTCCGTGGACAGGGCCGTCGCGCCTCGATCGATGCGCCGCAGCATCCCGGACAGCGCCCGCCCCGCGCCGACCTCGACGAACGTCGTGACGCCGGCTGCGCACATGTTGCGCACGGTTTCCTCCCAGCGCACGGGATGAGTGACCTGCGTAACGAGGCGCTCGCGGATGCGTTCGGGGTCGGACTCCGCCTCAGCGGTGACGTTCGGGTAGAACCCTACATCGGGAGCGCGTAGCGGCACGTCACTCAGAACGTCGGCCATGCCGCGTTCGGCGCTGGCCATCAGCGGCGAATGGAACGCGCCCGAAACCGCGAGCGGCACGACACGCCGCGCGCCGGCCTCAGAAGCGAGGACCCCAAGGCGTTCCACGGCTGCGGCATCTCCAGTCACGACGATCTGACCGGGGCAGTTGTAGTTCGCGACGGAGACGACCTCGCCGCCGTCGCTGGACTGCGCGCACAGGTCCGTGAGGGGCTCCGCGTCGAGACCGAGGACCGCCGCCATCGCGCCGGCGCGGTCTGAGTCGGAGCGATCCATGAGCGCGCCCCTCGCACGCACCACCGCAAGGGCCGAGCTGAAGTCGGTCACGCCGGCCGCCACGAGCGCAGCGTGCTCCCCAAGGCTGTGCCCGGCGACCGCGTCGTAGCCGATGCCCTTCGCGCGCAGCAGTGCCAGCGTGGCCACAGACACGCTCAGGAGCGCGGGTTGGGTGGCGGACGTACGCTTAAGAGCGTCTTCGGGGCCGTGGAAGCATATCGCGCGCGCGTCGAATCCAGACGACTCGGCGTGGTCGAAGACTTCGCGGGCCTCGGCGTGGTCGTCTAGCCAGGCGCCCATGCCGACGTATTGGGAGCCTTGACCCGGGAAAATCAGCGCCGTCTTGCTCATTGCTGTCACTGTGGGACGGAGGGCAGCGGGCGGCTACAGCTGGATGATGTTCGCGCCCCAGGTCCAACCGGCGCCGAAGGTGATGAGGAATACCTTGTCGCCGGGGCCGACGCGGCCGCGCTCGATCGCCTCGTTGAGGGCGATTATGACACTCGCCGACGAGGTGTTCCCGTAACGGTCGACATTCACGTAGATGCGTTCCATCTCAATGTCGAGTCGGTCCGAGAAGTTGGCCACGATCCGCATGTTCATCTGGTGCGGCACGAGCAGCTTGATGTCGTCCATCGTCATGCCGGCCTCGGCCAGGACGTCCTTGACGACCTCCGGCATGAGCGTCATGGCGACCTTGAAGAGCTTGCGCCCCTCCATCTTAATGTAGTGCTGCCCATCCGCAACGGTTTCGGCCGTCGCGGGCATGCGCGATCCGCCAGCGGGGATGGCCAGTAGCTCCGGGTCCGCGTATTGCGACTCGGCGCCGACGGCGCTGTGCAGGATGCCGCCTTCGCTGGCGTCGCCCGCCTGTATCACCGCGGCGCCGGCGCCATCACCGAACAGCACGCACGTGGCACGGTCCGTCCAATCGACGTGGCGCGTCAGCATCTCCGCCGCGACGAGCAGTATCGTCTTGTGCATGCCCGATCTGATGAGGGCATTCGCCATGTGCAGGCCGTAGGAGAAGCCGCTGCACGCGGCGGCAAGGTCCATCGCCGGGACGCGATGCTCGATCCCCAACGCGCGGGAAATCAGGCAGGCTGTAGAGGGAAAGATCATGTCGGGCGACACGGTTGAGCATAGGACGAGGTCGACCTCGTCGCGATCAACGCCAGCGTCCTGCAACGCGCGCTCGGCTGCGATCGCGCCGAGATCTGAACTGGCCTTGTCAGCTTCGGCCATCCGCCGTTCGACAATGCCGACGCGGCTGCGAATCCACTCGTCCGACGTGTCGACAAGCTGCTCAAGATCGTGGTTGGTGACCCGCTTCTCTGGGACGTACGCCCCCGTGCCGCGGATTACCGCGTGCGGCTCCGATGCCATCGTAGCCCTCCCGGCGCGCGAACTAATCTACGTCTACCGAGATGACCGGCTTGTGCCACTTGTGCGCCTTGAAGTACCCGCACTTCGGGCAGGCGTGATGCGGGCGCATGCGGTCGCCGCAGTTGCGGCACGTGACGAGGGCCGGCGCGCGGAGGGCGTGATGCGAGCGGCCCATACGCGTGCGAGATTGGGACTTACGTCGTTTTGGGTGCGCCATCAACCTATCCTAGTGAATCTGAGCGAGCGTTCGTCAGTTGTCGAACAGGCGGTCGAGTTCCCGAGCCAGTGGCGTGCGTGCGCTCTCGTCGTCGCTCGGCGCGCAGTCGCATGGGTCGTCGTTGAGGTTCGCCCCGCACGTGGCGCACAAGCCCCGGCAGTCACCATCGCAGACGGGCCACACCGGGATCTCGAGCAGGAGGTACCGCCGGACATCCTCACGAATGTCTATAATACCTCCCTCGTAATAACCAAGTCCAACCTCCTCCTCGCCCTCGAGGTAGTCGGGACGCTGGTCCTCAGGGGCGTACATGACGTGCATGTCCGCCGCGACCGTATCCGCCATGTCCACGAGGCACC
Source organism: Candidatus Poribacteria bacterium (assembly GCA_018644665.1). Classification (GTDB taxonomy): domain Bacteria; phylum Poribacteria; class WGA-4E. Next base: position 21,309 of record JABGQA010000084.1, on the reverse strand, counting down.
GGCCGCACGGCATTGCCACTTCTGCCGACACTCGAGCGGAAATCATGATCTCGTCGCCGTCGCGGTAAGCGTGTCCCGCGACCTTCAGGGGCGTGGTGAACCGCACGCCGTCGGGGCCATCGTCGAGGTCGGCCTCGGCGGCGTCGATGGTGAGGGCTATGGCCTGGCGCTCGCTGTCGCGGAAGAAGCCGACGCGGAACGCCGAATCGGAGCTCATCCGCTCTGTTCTCTCGCGTACGTGGTTCATGAGTTCACCATGCCCAGGAAGTACTCGTGGAGCCGCCTGTCGCTCGTGAGTTCCGGATGGAACGCGCTCGCCAGCAGGCGTCCCTGGCGGACGAACACCGCGCGGCCGTCGAGTTCCGCTAACGTCTCAGTGTCGGCCGACATGGCCTCGACATGTGGCGCGCGGATGAACACCCCGGGAAAGTCGTCGCCCCCGAGCGCGGGAATGCTCACAGGCGACTCGAAGCTCTCGACCTGGCGTCCGTACGAATTGCGCGCCACGCGCGTGTCCATGAGTCCAAGTCTCGCCTGGTCGCTGTCGACAATGTCCTTCGATAGGACGATCATGCCGGCGCACGTCCCGAGCACGGGCTTGCCCGCGCGGGCGTGCTCGCCGATCGGCTGGAGCAGGTCGAAGCGCTCCATCAGCATGCCCATCGTCGTGCTCTCCCCGCCCGGGATGATGAGGGCGTCGCACGCCGATAGCTCCTCGGCCGTGCGGACGAACCGGGCCTCCGCGCCGCAATCGCGGACGGCTTCCGCGTGCGGCGCGACGGCGCCTTGCAGACTGAGGATACCGATGGTGCTCGCCAAGTCGCTACCAGCCCCGGCTCGCCATGCGCTCTTCCTCGGGCATGGTACGCACATCCAACCCGGCCATGGGCTGCCCGAGGCCTTCTGAGATCTCCGCGAGCTTGCCGGGGTCGTCGTAGTACGCAACGGCATCGACGATGGCCTTCGCCCTGGGCGCCGGATCAGCGGACTTGAAGATGCCCGACCCGACGAACACCGTCTCCGCCCCGAGCTGCATCATCAGGCTCGCGTCCGCAGGCGTCGCGACGCCACCGGCGGAGAAGTTGGGCACCGGCAGCCTGCCGGTCTCGGCGATCTGGACGACCAGGTCGAAGGGAGCCCCGAGTTCCTTGGCTTCGGTCATCAGCTCGTCGCTGCGCAGGCCCTGCAGGCGCCGCATCCCCGTCTGCACCGTGCGCATGTGCCGCACGGCCTCGACGATGTTGCCCGAACCGGCCTCGCCCTTGGTGCGGATCATCGCGGCGCCTTCGCCGATGCGCCGCAGCGCCTCGCCGAGGTCCCTGCACCCGCACACGAACGGCACTTTGAACGCGTGCTTGTCGACGTGGAACGACTCATCGGCCGGGGTCAGCACTTCGCTCTCGTCGATGAAGTCGACGCCAATGGCCTCGAGGATCTGCGCCTCGGCGAAGTGGCCTATACGTACCTTCGCCATGACCGGTATCGTGACGGCGTCCATGATGCGGCGGATCATCGCCGGATCCGACATCCTCGCCACGCCGCCGTCGCGCCGTATGTCCGACGGCACCCGCTCGAGCGCCATCACGGACACCGCGCCAGCGTCCTCGGCAATCTTCGCTTGCTCGTCGTTCACGACGTCCATGATGACGCCGCCCTTGAGCATCTCGGCCAATCCGACCTTCGTCGGCCAGGTAGATGTATCCGCCATTGTCCGCCCTTTCCTATCCCGTCGGGCCCAGGAACCAGTCCATCCAGAGGTGTCCGCTCGGAAAACCTAAGCTGCCCTGCGCGGCGACGGCTTCGCAGTAGCTTGTCGATCCGTCGCCCTTGATGCCGACGCCGCACGCCGCGAACGGCACCGCACCTGGCGCGTGTGTCCGCGTACGGATCGCCGTGATGTGGTCCGGAAGGACCGCGATCCGGGTCGCTGCATTCCCCCCCGCATACGCCAACGCCCGCGCGACGATCTCACGATCTATGGCCTCAATGGCCTCGATCTTGGCAGCGGCGTCGCCGAGGTGGGCCGCCTCGTCTGGCGCCTCGACATGAATGTACACGAAGTCCGCGTCGTCCAGACTGGACAATCCTACCTCGGCCTTCCCGACATAGTTGGTGTCGAGGAAGCCCGTGATCCCGTCGACGTGCAGGACGCTCAGTCCTGCGTAGCGCGCGATGCCGCGAACGAGGTCGACGGCGGAGATCGCGTTGCCGTTCACACCGTACTTGGCCGCGTACGTCGGCAACGTCGGGGCCTTGCCCTGTCCCCACAGCCACGTGCTGTTGCCGGGCGCCTTGCCGGCGGCGACCCTCTTTCGGTTCACAGGATGCTCGGCAAGCACCGCGCGCGACGCGACCATCCACTCGCGCACGTCCTCGCTGCCTTCTCCGGTTGGCAAGTAGGGCGCGTAGTCGTGTCCGATAATGTCGTGCGGCGGCGTCGCGCCTAGCTCCGCGTACTGCTCGCCTGCCACGAGGATGTGCCGGTACTGTACGCCCGCGTGGTAACGCAGATTCGCCGTGCCGAGCGCCTCTTCGACCGACTCGATGAGTTCCGCGGCCTCTTCGGTCGAGATGTGTCCGGCGCTGTAGTCCTGCATCACCCCGTCGTCGAGGGTGACCAGGTTGCAGCGGAACGCCACGTCGGCGGGGCCGAGCGCGATGTCCATCGCGGCCGCCTCTAACGGCGCCCGACCGGTGAGATAGACATCCGGGTCGTAGCCGAGCACGGACAGATTGCCGACATCACTGCCGGCGCTCTGGCCCTCTGGGATGGGGTCGAGCGACCCAACCACGCCGCCGCGCGCAACCGCGTCCATGTTCGGGGTATCCGCGGCGGCGAGCGGCGTGCGGCCGCCGAGTTCATCCAACGGGAAGTCGGCGGCTCCGTCGACGAGTATCACGATGAACTTCGTGTCGCGGGCGGCCTTCACGACAGTATCTCCCCAACGATCGCGTCGACGTCGGCGGGAACGACTTTGGGCTCCGGGGCCTCGGCGATCGCGCGGTCCGGGTCCTTCAGCCCGTGGCCCGTCAGGATGCAGACGATGCAGTCACCTGGTCGGAAGTGACCGCGCTCGTTCAGGGCGATCACGCCGGCAACCGAGATCGCGGACGCTGGCTCGACGAACACGCCCTCCGTCGCGGCGAGCAGCGAGTAGGCGTCCAGGATCTGTCGGTCGGTGATGCGCTCGATGAGGCCGCCGGATTCGTCTCGAGCAGCGACCGCGGTAACCCAGCTAGCGGGGTTGCCGATCTTGATGGCCGTGGCCAGCGTTGTCGGGTCTGAGACGGGCGTGCCATCGACGATCGGCGCCGCTCCGGCCGCTTGGAAGCCCATCATCGCCGGCGCGGCCTTCACGATGCCGCCCTTGAGGTATTCCTGGTAGCCCTTCCAATACGCCGTGATGTTGCCGGCGTTGCCTACCGGCATGGCCTGATAGTCCGGGGCCCGGCCAAGCTGGTCGCATATCTCGAAGGCTGCTGTCTTCTGGCCCTCGATGCGGTACGGGTTCACCGAGTTGACGAGGGCGATCGGATGCGCGTCCGAGATTCTCCGCACGAGTTCGAGGGCCGTATCGAAGTTGCCCTCGACTGCCAGCACCATCGCTCGGTGCATCATCCCCTGGGCGAGCTTGCCCAGCGCAATCTCGCCGTTGGGCACCAGAACGACGCTGCGTATCCCGGCGCGCGCCGCATACGCCGCCGCGGATGCCGACGTGTTGCCCGTCGAGGCGCAGATGACAGCGCGTGCGCCCTCTTCGACGGCCTTCGACACCGCCAAGGTCATGCCGCGGTCTTTGAATGAGCTTGTTGGGTTGAGGCCCTCACACTTCAGGTGCACCTCAACGCCTCCGCCGAGAGCCGCTGATAGCTTCAGGGCCGGGAGCAATGGCGTTGCGCCCTCGTGCAGCGTCACCACGGGCGTGTCGTCTGTGACCGGCAGGCAATCGCGGTAGTGTTCGATGAGCCCGCGCCACGCGGGATACCTCATGCCGGGCAGGACGGACATGGTTTCGTGCCCTCTTACCGGACGGTTAAAGGTCGGTTTCTACCCGGATGCAGACGTTCGGCTGTCTCGTGCAAGGGAGGTCGGATATCTCGCGCAAAGCCGCTTGCAGATTCGCCTCGAGCGCTCTGTGCGTGAGCAACACTAGCGGGACCGAGTCCTCGCAGTGCGGGGCCTTCTGGATCACAGCGGACATGCTGATCGCGTGGCGGCCGAGGATGGCCCCAATGTCGGCGAGCACGCCGGGCCGGTCCTCAACTTGGAGACGCAGGTAGTACCTCGACTCGCACGAGTCCATTGGGTCGATTGCCATCGCCTTCGCCCGGTTGGGGTCCCAGCACGAGGGGATCTCAGCAGGCGAGCCCGTGACGACGACCCGCGCAGCGTCGATGATGTCCGCCACGACTGCGCTGGCCGTGGGCAGCTCGCCGGCTCCCTGACCGTAGTACAGCGTCGGGCCAACGGCGTCCCCGACAACCGCGACGGCGTTGAAGGCGTCGTTGACGTTCGCCAACACGCTCGTGTCCGGGATCATCGTTGGGTGCACGCGGACACTGACCCCATCACCGCTGCGTTGCGAGATTCCGAGTAGCTTGATCGTGTACCCCAACTCGCGGGCGTACTCGATGTCGGCGATCTCTAGCCCGTCGATGCCCTCGCAGAAGAGCTGATCACTGTCCACGTTGAACCCGTACGCGAGCGACGAGAGGATTGCCAGCTTGTGGGCCGTGTCGTGACCGCCGACATCGACCGTCGGGTCGGCCTCGGCGTAGCCGAGTTCCTGCGCCTTCGCGAGCGCCGTGTCGTACGCCTGGCCGTGCGCGGACATCTGCGTGAGGATGTAGTTGCAGGTGCCGTTCAGGATGCCGTAGATGCTCTCGATCTCGTTCGCGGCGAGCCCCTCGTGGAGGGACCGGACGATCGGAATGCCGCCAGCGACGCTCGCCTCCAGGTAGACGCCGACGCCGTTCTCGTGCGCGGCGTCGAACACGTCTTTGCCTTCGAGGGCTATTAGCGCCTTATTCGCCGTGACGACGTGTTTCCCGTGGCGCAGGGCGTCTAGCACGAAGCCCTTCGCGGCGCCGGTGCCGCCCATCAATTCCACGACGATGTCTATGTCATCACGTCGCACTAACTCTCCGGCGTCGGCCGTGAGTGTGCCGGGTGTCGTCTCAACGCCTCGCGTCTTCGTGACGTCGCGCACGGCGATGCCGCGCACCTCGATTCGCGCCCCGAGTTGTGTCTCGAGGCTCGCGGCGCGTCGCTGCAGTATCTTCACGACGCCGGTCCCGACGGTCCCAAGACCGATGATTCCTACGCGGACGTTGTCTGAGGGCATCTGTGTTCCGTTCGGCGTGAGCGGACGCGGGCGCGCGATCGGCGCGTATCAACTATAGCACTGCCGTGAACAGGTGGGCAATGCGCGCCGAACCCGCGTCGGAAGCTGCTTCCACGCAGTACGCGCGGGGCGAGAACCCAGCCGTGTGCCGGCCCAACTGGCGCGCAGGCCGACGGCATGGCGGGCCCTGAAGGTCGTCTCGCGGACGCCGGCTGTCACGCCTGAGGGACGTCCATCCACGCGCCGCCGTTCTGAGCGGATTCGGCAGCGATGAGTCCGGGCACGGTCATGTCCCACGCGCGCGTCTCGTCGATCTCCGCCTTGCCGCCTGCGTCGAGGGCGCTCAGGAATCGGAGGAGCGTGTGGTAGTCGCTCGTGCCGTGGCCGCCCTTGGTCGCGTAGTCTGGGTACGTCGTGTCCACCTCGGGCCACTCGACCTGCTGCGTGTGTTCGGCTTCACCCTCGACATAGAGCAGGCCCCGCTGAACAGGGCTCCCCGGTTCCGGGCCGAGTCTATCGGTCTCGACGAAGCCCTTTGTGCCCTGTATGTGGTAGTAGTGGATGGGGCGGTGGCGCGGCGCGACCTGCGTGCGCGTCATCTTGATGATGACGCCCTTGGCGGTCTCGAACACGCCGAGCTGTACGTCGACCCCGCCGACGCCGCCTTCGGGCAGGATTCGTGTACCGGCGCCTATTCCCATCGCGCGCACAATCCTGTCGCCTGTGAGCATCAGGATCGGGCCGAGCGAGTGCGAGCAGTAGTGGATGGGCGGGCGCTCCGCGCGCCACATCTGCTGGCCAGTGTCGGCATCCACAAGAAGCTGTGGGATGGGGTGGATGTAGTCGGCTTCCGCGTAGATCGGCTCGCCCAACCGGCCCGAATCCAACAGACGTCGCCACTCCGCGAACAGCGGGCGGTGGCACGTGTTCTCGGCCAGCATGTAGGTCTTGCCGGTGCGTCGCGCCGCTTCGACGATCTTCGCGCACCCGTCCACTGTGTTCGCGGCGGTCACCTCGCTCATCACGTGGAAGCCGGCGTCCATCGCGCTGGCCGATTGCTCGGCGTGGTAGGGGATGGGGGTGCAGACGATCGTCGCGTCGAACCCACCCGCGGCGAGAAGGGCGTCGTACTCAGTGAAACAGCGAGAGTCGTCCAGGCCCAGCGCGCGTTGGTACGCGGCGAGGCTGTCGTGATTCGCGTCACATAGCGCCGTTATCTCGAAGCGCGGGTCAGCATGCGTCAGGTTGCCGTAGCTGGATCCGCGGCGCGCGCCCACCAGAGCGACCCTCCACACGCGGCTGGGACGGGAGCCCGCATTTACCGGCATCGGGCGTACTCCTTGCGTTGGTTGGCGCTTCCCACTGTGGGCCTCGTGGTGTGGCGTTCCGTGCCCGTCGCGGCCCTCACAGCCACCGCTCGAACCAGTCGTACGCGACGGCTCCGCTGAACTGGTGCCCGCCCTCGAAGACGTCGTTGACAAGCTTGTCGCCCTCGCCTATCGCCTCGTACAGGCGTTCGACTTCGGCGTAGCCAGCGAGGGCATCGTCGATCACGAAGCAGTTGTCCTGCGTGCCCATCTCCGCCACCAGTGGCCTGGGCGCGATCAGACACGCGACGTCGGGGATGTCCCCAATGTCGAGCAGGCCTGGCGAATACTGCGCGCCGCAGAAGTTGCCGTTGCCGCGCGACGTGATCGCGTCCCCGGCGACCGTGCTGATGTACCCGCTGATGCAGGCGACCTTGATGCGCTCGTCTAAGGCGGCTAGATAGGTCGTCATAGTGCCGCCAAACGACAGGCCCAGGCAGCCCATGCGGTCCTCATCCACCTCGGGGCGGGACGCCAGGTAGTCCAGGGCGCGCATGCCGTCCCACACCTGTAATGTCAGCAGGTGGTAGCCGAAGTAGCCGTACGCCATGTAGTTGACATTGCAGCCATCGCGGCCGGATCGCACCCATTCTGCTGGACTGCCACGCTCGCCGAACCCGCGCCAGTCAGGCGCAATCACGACGTAGCCGCGCTCGACCATCCCCCTGCCGTAGTCGTAGTTCAGTTGGCGGAGGGCCTCCGCATCCTCTGGCACTGAGCCCGCCATGTCCGACTTACCGCGACCGTGACCATGCGCTGCCAACACGGCGGGTCGTTGCTCGCCCGCGGCCACGTCCTTTGGCACGAGCACGTATGCAGGGACGCTATCCCACGCCGTCGTGTCGAACACCACGCGCTCGCGCCAGTGGTCGCCACAGTCCACCCGCTCGGTGGTCTCTGGATCGAGCGGGACGGGGTCGGGCAGCTTGCCGAGGTTCTCGCGGAGCGCCGCGTCGAACGCGCTGCGCCACGCACGCCACTCCGCGCGGTTGGTGGCCGTGCACTCGAGGCGCGGTCGGCGCTCCGCGACCATCGCCATTGTCGCCGAGAACGGATCCAGATTGCGCGCGCGCGATGCCATGGCAGGTCCATCCCTGTCCGTTGTGCGGGTTGTGGCTCATGCCTGCGCGTGAAGGTCGTCGAGAAGAGCGACGGCGGCGTCGGCGATCTGCTCGCCAACACCGGGCTGGAACACGCTCGCTTCGGGCTCGTACCCGCCCTCTTCGAATGCGCGCAGGTCGGGCAGGTAGCCGATGCTGTCGTTCGCCAACTCCAGGACCATCGTCTGCCCGAACGGCGAGCGACGCTTGATGTCCAGGCCAAGGCGCACCAGCAGCTCGCCCGGCACACCCACTAGCGCGACATCTCCGATTCGCAGCGCCTGCACCCACGTCAGGGCGTGCGAGGATGTGTCGGCGCCCGCGCGGGCCACGCGGCGCGCGGCCGCGCGTTGTCCCATCGTGGCCCCGGTCTGCTGGCCATCGTGTTCGGCTGTTGCCACGGCGTCGGCCGTAGGAGCGGCGCGGCGTTGCAGGCGCACTTCCTCGATGGCGGCGCCGATCGACGCATCGCCTGTGAGTTCCATCTCGCTGACGGCCCAATACGCGGCCGACGCCACAAGAGCCGCCACCCGCTTCGTGTGCTGGTATCGGTCGTTCTTAGGCCGCGATGTCCCCAGCACGTCGTTGTTATTGATGTCGCCGCACGCGCCGTTGGCCAGAGCCGCGACGAACGTCTCGCCGCACAGCGCCTGGATGAACTGCGAGAACCAACCGAAGTAGTCCGCAGACACGGCGCGCTCGTGATCGCCCCCACCGACGTAGTGCAGCGCGTAGTTGCCCAGCAGCCCGACCGTACCGCCGCCGGCGCGCCTTAGGCACAGAACGCCGACCTCGGGATCGACAGGCCCGGCTGCCTCGATTACGTCAGCGTTCCCCGAGCCGGGGTTCGTCCGCACCCCGCCGTCGCGCATGTGGAACCGCCGGTTGAACACGACACGATCCTCGTGGCCGCTCGCCCAGCCGATCTCCGCGGGCTCGCGCCTCTCGCATGCCAGCCGGACGGCGTCGGCTATCCGCTGGACTACGAACGCGGTGTACGCGTCGTCGCCGGTATGCGCTCCCGTGTGCGTGTGTGTGCAGCAGACCAGGACGCGCGCTGGGGGCAGTCCTGTCGCGTCCTCGATTGCCGCTTTGGCGCGATCGATCTGGTCGCGCTTGATGCCGATGAGATCGCACACGACGACGGCGATGGCCTCGTCGCCTAGGCCGACCACGAAGCTCCGCGCGTGCAGAGGGTCGTGGATGGCTTCGGCCCGTCGCTCGTGGAACAGTCCTGGAATGAGGGTTCCAAGCGGCGGCGTTATGTCTACGCACGCTGCACCAGCAGTGAGCATCGCGTCATGCCTCCCTATCGTGGCGGCGCCCGGCGTTGCGAGTCGCGAACGGTGGGCGGGCGCCGGCCGCGGCAGGAGACTACGACGACGATGCACGCGCGACAAGCGGGGCGACGGCCTTGGCCTCAGCGTGGTCGGCCGGCAGACGCCGCGACCGTTGGCGCGAGACCGTGGCTGGCGACGCCATGGTAGACTGCGTGCGCGTGAGGCGTCACCTGTCTGAGCCGGCTGGGAGGGACTTAGCCACGATGAAGGCTGTCGTGAAGTACGGTCTGGGGGACAAGGAAGTCGAGCTTCGGGACGTGCCGGAGCCCTCAATCGGCCCGGCGGATGTCTTGCTCGAAACGAAGGCCGCCGGCGTCTGCGGGAGCGATGTCGAATTCTGGCGGAATCGCATCACGTACCCCATCAACGTCCCGGTCATCCAGGGGCATGAGTTCTGCGGAGTGGTCGCGGCGACCGGCGCGGACGTTGCGGGGTTCGCAGTCGGCGACCGCGTCGTCAGTGAGACCGGCGCCCACGTGTGCGGCGTGTGCGAGTTCTGCAGGGCCGGCGAGTACAACATCTGCCCGGACAGGCTCGGCTTCGGCTACGGAGTTGACGGGGCCTTCACGAACTACGTGTGCGTCCCCGCGCGCTGCCTGCACCGCGTCCCGGACAATGTGCCGTTCGAGCACGCCGCGCTTACGGAGCCGATTGCCGTCGCGTACAACGCCGTGTGCGTGAAGAGCGAGTTCGATCCGGGCGACCTCGTGGTCGTCCTTGGGCCGGGGCCCATCGGGCTGTTTGCGGCGCAGGTCGCGAAGGCCGGTGGCGCCCGTGTTGTCATCACCGGACTCCCCGAGGATGCCGTGCGCCTTGCCGCGGCCGAGGAGATCGGGTTCGATGCCGTCGTCGACGTCAGCCAGCACAGGCTGGAGGACCTTGTGGCCGAGCGCACCGGGGGCGTTGGCGCGAGGCTTGTGGTCGACGCGGCCGGAGCGCACGCGGCGTTCGCCCAGGCGATGGAGATCGTCCGGCGCAACGGTCAGATCACGAAGATCGCGTGGAACATGGAGCCACTCGGCCTCAGCCTCGACCCGATCGTCGCGAAGGCCGTGCGCGTCCAGGGGTCGTACAGCCATACCTGGCGCACGTGGGAAAACGTGCTCCGCCTGCTCGCGGCCGGATCGCTCAACATGGACGCGATGATCTCGCACGTGGCGCCTGTAACCGAGTGGGAAGCCATCTACACTGCCGCCGAGGAACGGCACGCCGTGAAGGCCGTGCTGCATCCCGCGTAAAGGGACCCAAATGCCGATCGCTCGCCCGTATCGAGTGGAAGAGCCCATCGTCCAGGTGTCGCTGGACCTCACGAACATAGAGGACGCTCTCGCGTTCGCCGATGTCGCGGTGCGCGCTGGAGTGGACTGGCTGGAGGCCGGGACGCCGCTGATCCTCGGCGAGGGGCTACACGCCGTGCGGGCGCTGCACGAGGCGTACCCGGAGAACGCAGTCGTCGCCGACCTGAAGACGATGGATGGCGGGTACCTCGAAGCGGAGATGATGGCGCAGGCCGGCGCGAGCTGGGTCGTCGTAATGGGCGTCGCGCATCCCGCGACGATCCGCGCGGTGGTCAAGGCGGGAGAAGACTACGGCGTCGGCGTCATGGGGGACATCATGGCCGCGGACGACCCCGCCGCGTGTGCGCTCCGACTCGAAGAACTCGGCGCGGACGTGATACTCGTCCACACAAGCTACGACGCTCGCAAGGAAGTGACGGGGCTCTCGCCTCTTGACGACCTACAGAGCGTGGTGGACGCGGTATCCATACCGATACAGGCCGTCGGAGGACTGTCCGTGGAACAGGCGGTGGCGATGCCGTCGCTGGGGGCTCCCTTGATCGTACTCGGCGCGCCGTTGGTCATCGACGCGCACGAGTTCAGTCCCGCCGCTTCTGCTGATGAGCTGGAGCGCCTGCTGTCGGATCTCGTGAAGCGCGCGAAGGCCACGCCCATGCTGGGCGCGCAGGCGTGAACGCCGCGCGGCGTCTCGTCAGCGCGACGTGCGTTGCGCTCGCCGTCTGCGCCATTGCGACGGCCGCGCCGATAGACGTGCGACCCCTTGCGACGTACGGGCGCGGCGCTGTGACCGCGTCGGCGACGTCCGAGGCTCGGGTCGCGATCGCGGTCGCCAACGAGGTGGCGTTGTTCTCCGCCGACGGTCTTACGCACACAGAGACTCTGAGTCTTGGACGCGCGGCGTTACTGGACTCCATCGCGTTGACGCACGATGGGCGTTGGGTTGCCGGCTACGCTTCCGACGGCGCGATTGAGCTTTGGGACACGCACGCCGCTCCGCACTCTACCTACGCCAACTTCCCGCTGCCGCCCGTCGGCGAACACGCATTGCGGCTGCGCGCGGACGGCGGAGCAATCCTGGCGGCGTGGGAACACCTCCCCACGGGCGAACTGGAATGGTACTCGCTGCCGACTGACGGATCGCGCGCAGCCGTTTTGGCGGACGGCGGGCCGCCCGAGGCCGGGCCGGATACCCGGTGGGAGCCCGACGGCATGGTGGGGCCGCGGACGCACCGGGCCCTGACCGTCGGCTGGATGCCTGCGGGCCGACGGAAGACGCTCGAGGTGTGGAGTAGCGCCGAGCGGCGGCCCGTGCTGTCGACGGGCTTGCGGTCTGCGCGTTGGTTCCGGTTCTCAGATGACGGCAGGTTCCTCGCTGTTGGCACGTACGACCGCGCCGGCGTGCGCGTCTACGACATAGCCAGCGGCGGGCCCGTGGCCATGTCCGCGCTAGCACCCGGAGACCTCGCGACCTGCGGTTTGCCGCTGCCGGAGAGGCGTCAGCGCGCGATGCTGCCGCCCGGTCACGTCTTCGCGACTCGGCCGCTCAACGTGCAACTCGTGGGCCTGCTTCCACCGCAGTGGCAGGAAGCTGCGGCGCCGTGGGTGGTGTCCGCGGGAATGCGATCATGTGACTCGATGCCGCCACAGGTCGAGGCGTCGTACCGCGACCAGTGGCAGGAGCTGCCGATACTGGCTTTCGCCTACTCCCGCCCGCGGCGCCTGTGGGCCGTGGCGATCTCGTCGTCGTTCGGCGCCACCGAATCCACGCGAGGCATCGTGCTGTGGGACCACGACACGCACGAACGGCTGGACGCCCTCGAGGGACACACCGTCTTCGAGCCGTCGCGGTCAGGTGGGCGGGCGCCGTACGTGCACAGCGTTGCCTTCGGCGCAGACGGACGGTACCTCATCTCCGGCGGCGCAGACGGGACAGTATGGGTTTGGGACATGCGCGATCGGACGGCGGCGGCGACGCTCACCGGCCACGTCGGCCCGGTGCGTTATGTGGCGTTCGGCGCGGACGGGAGACGATTCGTGTCAGGGTCGGAGGATGGCACGGTGCGCGAGTGGGTCATCGAAGGCGGCTAACGACCGCCGGCGCGGGGCAACCTAGACGGCTCCGCGGAAGAACTCGATTGTGCGGCCCAGCCCTTCGTCGAGACCGGTCTGCGGCTCCCATCCCAGAATCTCGCGGGCGCGCGTGATGTCCGGTCTGCGCCGCTTGGGGTCGTCTTCGAAGGGTTGCGGCTCGTACACGATGCGACTGCCGCTGCCCGCCAGTTGTACGATCGTCTCCGCGAGCCGCTTCATCGTGACTTCGGTGTCGGGATTCCCCACGTTGACCGGCTGGGTCTCGTCCGACATCAGCAGTCGATGGATGCCGTCCACCTCGTCGGCGACGAAGCAGATGCTGCGTGTCTGTGACCCATCGCCGTGCACCGTCACGTCCTCGCCGCGGAGGGCCTGCGAGATGAACGTCGGGATCGCGCGCCCGTCGTCGGGTCGCATCCTGGGGCCGTACGTGTTGAAGATTCTCAGGAGGCGGACGGCCAGTCCGTACTTGCGGTGGTACGCCATCGTCAACGCCTCGCCGTAGCGCTTGGCCTCGTCGTACACGCTTCGGCGGCCGATGGGATTGACGTTGCCCCAGTAGTCCTCCGTCTGTGGCATGACGAGGGGATCCCCGTATACCTCGGACGTGGACGCCTGGAGGTACACGGCGTTCTTCTCGCGCGCCAGTTCCAGAAGGTGGTACGTTCCCCAGGCCCCAACCCGCATGATCTCGATCGCGAGGGTGTCGAAGTCTGTTGGGCTAGCCGGGCTTGCCAGGTTGAGGACATAGTCCACGTCTCCGGCTACAGCGACGGGCTCGATGACATCGGTGCGTGTGAGCGTGAACCGCTCGTCATCGGCGAGATGAGCGACGTTGCGCTCGCTCCCAGTGATCATGTTGTCCAGGCAGACTACGCGAACACCGTTCGCCAAGAGCAGATCGCACATGTGCGAGCCGACGAACCCCGCTCCGCCCGCTACGACGGCTGTCTTCCCCACGCACACGTCCCTTCAGTTCCACTGTGTAGCCGCGCAGGAGTCTTCCACAGAGCCGCCTGTTCGGCAACCGGGACGGCCGGCGCCGCGCGGAGACGCCCGTCTTGGGGGCGGCGACGCAGCCCTGATAGGCTACGCCTCGGCACGCACATCGACATCTCCCGAGGCCGACAGATGAACGCCGGCACGCCGCTCGCGAACGAGTTCGTCACCGTCTACGAGTCGCCGGACGCCGCGACGATCTACTGCAACAGCCCGGGGATCGCGCGAACGCCCAGTGGGCGCGTTGTCGCCACGCTCGACCTCGGCGGACCGGGCACGGCGGGCATGTCAGAGACTAGCGGGCTCGCCGCCCGCGAAGGCGTCCCTGGCCTCGATATGCTGGGGCGCATCTACACGTCGGACGACCGCGGCCGCACGTGGACACACCGGGGCGACTTCGCAGGCATGCACGCCCGCCCGTTCTGCGCGGGTGGGCGCGTGTACGTGCTGGGGCACAGACGCCATCTGATAGCCATCCGATCGGACGACGACGGCACGACCTGGTCGGAGACGCGCGCGCTGACGACCGGTGGGTATTGGCACCAAGCGCCGTGCAACGTCCACTACGCCCGCGATTCCGTGTACCTGGTGATGGAACGCCTCGTTCGTGACGCTCGCGCGTCGCATGCGAGCGCCTTCGCGCCGGTGCTGATGCGCGCCACGTTCACCGACGACCTAACCGACCCCAACGCGTGGACGTACGCGTCCGAACTGGTGTTCCAGGAGGCGGTCCCGCTTGACGAGCTAGACTGGCACGGCGTGCCGTTCTTCAACACGCAGGACGACGGCGTCGCGCCAACTCCCGAACATCCCCTCACGCCTTTGGGCTGGCTGGAGACGAACGTCGTGCAGTTCGTGGACCCAGACCACCAGTGGCACGACCCGGCCGGCCGCACGTTCCACCTGTACATGCGCGCGTACACGGGCGGCACGGGATACGCGGCGGTGGCAAAGGTGGCCGAACACGAAGACGGCTCGATGGTTACGTCCCTGCAGCGAACGCCGTCTGGCCGGCGCGTCGCACTACTGCCGCTGCCCGGCGGCCAGATGAAGTTCCACATTCTCTACGACGAGTCGTCGCCGCTGTATTGGCTGCTCAGCTCGCACGCCACCGACAGCATGACCCGTCCCGACCGGCTCGCCTCGGACCGCTTCGATTTGCCGAACAACGAGCGTCATCGGTTGCAGTTGCACTTCTCGCGGAACTGCGTGGATTGGAGCTTCGCGGGCATTGTCGCGGCGGGCGCATCCGCAGTGCAGTCGCGGCACTATGCGAGCATGGTCGTCGATGGCGACGACCTACATGTGCTGAGCCGATCCGGTGACGCCCGCGCGCGATCGGCTCACGATGTGAACCTCATCACGTTCCACACCGTGAACGACTTCAGGTCGCTGGTGTACTAGGTCTGCGGTCGCGCATCGCCCGCATGCAACTGTGTAGCGAACAGCTCCGCGTAGAGCCCGCCCGCAGCAAGCAGATCGGCGTGGGGCCCCCGCTCGACTATGCGGCCGGCATCCATTACGAGGATCGTGTCGGCGTGCAGGACCGTTGAGAGGCGGTGGGCGATGACGAAGGTCGTCCGGTCGCGCATCAGTTCAGCGAACGACTTCTGCACGACGGCCTCGGACTCCGCATCGAGCGACGCGGTCGCCTCGTCGAGGAGGAACACACGCGGGTCCTTCAGGAAGGCGCGCGCGATGGCGATTCTCTGGCGCTGCCCTCCCGACAGCCGCACGCCTCGTTCGCCGATGGGCGTGTCGTACCCGTCAGCGAACTCCAAGATGAAGTCGTCGGCGAAGGCGCGCGTCGCGGCGGCGCGGACGTCCGTGTCCGACGCATCCGGGCGCGCTAGCCTGATGTTCTCGGCGACGGTTCCCGCGAAGAGCGCCGTGTCCTGCGGGACGAGGGCCATGTGGCCGCGTAGCGAGTGGAGCGACAACTCCCGCGTGTCGATGCCGTCGAGCTGGATGCTGCCAGACGTCGGCGCGTAGAACCGCGGGATGAGGTGAAGCAGCGACGTCTTGCCTGCGCCGCTCCTGCCGACGAGCGCCACCGTCTGTCCCTCCTCGGCCACCAGGGATACATCGCGCAAGACCACCTCACCATCGTCAGAGTACCTGAACGACACGTCATCGAAGCGGATCTGCCCCTGCGCGTCCGTCACGACGCGTCCTACGTCCATGTCCTCGCTCGGGAGGCCGTGCACGGCTTCGATCCGCTCGATCGACGCCAAGCCCTGCTGGAAGACGGCGTAGAACTGGCCCACCTTGCGCAGCGGGTCGACAAGCATCGCGCCGAGGAACACGTGCGCGATGAGGGCGCCGAACGTCAGGGAACCGGTCAGGATCAGCCAGCATCCAAAGCCGAACACGCCCGCCATGCCGGTGACCATGACGACCTCCGTGGTCGGGCCCTGCAACGCGAACACTCGCACGCGTCGCATGCCGGTCCGGTACATCGCCAGCGTGTCGGCGTTGAAGTTCAGGTGCTCGGCGTGTTCCGCGCCAAACGCCTTGAGGGCGCGCAGGCCCCCGATGTTCTGCTCCAAGCGCGACGTGACCGCGCCTAGCTCGCGCTGGAACCGGGCGCTGGAACGACGTATACGCCGACCGAGGACGTAAATCGCAACCGCTATCAGCGGCACGAAGAGGAACGTGCCCGTCGCCAGTAGCCAGTTCCGGACGAACATGAAGGCGAGAAGCCCGGTGATGGTGACAAGCGACTGGAGGGCGTTCGAGAAGGCGTGCACGCTCGCAGTGAGTTGCTGGACATCGCTCACCGACCGGGTCATCAGATCACCGGTGCGCTGCGTTGAGATCACGCCCAACGGGAGCGACAGGATCTTCTGGTGCAGCCGGTTGCGGGCGTGCCGCATCGTGCGGTACGTGACACGTTCGAGCAGGTACGTGCGCGCGTAGCCGGCGACGCCTTTGAACAGCACCAGCCCGATCAGGCCCGCCATGATCACCAGCATCAGGCGGATCGCATCTTCTGCGCCCGTCACCGTCACCTGCACGCCGTCGAAGACGCGGCGTATCTTCAGCAGCCGGGCCGTCAGAGGGAATCCGCTGCCATCGACGAGGTCCACGAGGTCGCCCATGAGCAGCGCGGCCACGCCCTGCGATGCGGTCGTGATCCCGGCCAGCACCAACGCGGTGAGGATCGCCAGCCTGTGCGGGCGAACGAGGCGCGCGCACGCCACTAGCGGCCGCATCAGGTGGACTTCTCGAGCGCTGCGATCAGGCGGGGGGCGTCGTGCGAGTAGTCGCTGCCGTCGAAATCGCCGTATAGGCGCGCGACCCGCAGATCGGCCGAGGACGCGAGGCCGGTCAGCTCAGGCGCTGTGTAGAACCGCGTGCGACGCACCCACGAACGCGCGGAGCCGGTAGCCATGTCCAGCACCTCTCGCTTGTCGGCGACGACGCCCGTCGCTACGTCGTAATGGGCCTCGGCGAGGTAGAGGGTCCGTCCGGCGCGCCACCAGTTCCGTCGCGCGCCCATGTCCGCGACAGCGAAGGGGTTCCACGACTCGATGAGCAGGATACCTCCCGGCGCCAGGGCGCCGGCGATGGACGCCATCGCATCGCGATCCTGCGGTTCGCCGACTAAGCCGAACGAGGCGAACAGGCACACGGCGATGTCGAACTCCTCGACGAACGGTAGCGCCCGCATGTCCGCGCGCGCATAGGCCGCGCCCGATCCGTCCCTGTCGGCAACCGCGCGCCGGAGCAGGTCGGGCGACGTGTCGACGCCCACTACCCGCGCGCCCGTTGCTGCGAGAGGGGCAGCGTGACGGCCTGCGCCACACGCCACGTCAAGAATACGATCGCCCGGCTCGATCTCGAGCGCCTCTAGGAGGAACGCGACTTCGTCGGCCGTTTCGGCCTCGCCGGGCATCTCGCCGAGGAGGTAGTCGGAGTCCCACATGCTTCGCGCGGCCCATGGTGGTGGTGCGGAGCGGTCACTGGGGCCCGGCTCTTTCGTCGCGCGGCCGGTCGTGGCAGAATAGTACCCGCTGTTCCGCCGCTTTGCCGTCCGAGCCGCCCGAGGAGCGACCCGCCGTATGGATGAACTGACCAACACGCAGTTTCCGCGGATGGCGCGCGTCAAGCAGCGCTTTCCGCGTCCCGTGCTCAACGACATCCCGGCAGCGGTCTCGTCGGAGCTGTCCGCGCTGCGGCTGGATGACCGGATCAAGCCAGGCGACAGCGTCGCGCTTACCGCCGGGTCACGCGGCATTGCGAACATCGCGACGATAGTGCGCGCGGCGGTGGACCACGTCAAAGGCCTCGGGGGCGTGCCGTTCGTGTTCCCGGCGATGGGCAGCCACGGGGGCGCGACGCCGGAAGGCCAGGCGGAGGTCCTGCACCACTACGGCATCACCGAAGACACGATGGGCTGTCCCATCCGGTGCACGATGGATGTCGTGGAGGTCGGCCACCTCGAGAACGGAACGCCGGTGTATCTCGACCGCTACGCCCACGAGGCGGATCACGTCGGCCTCATCAATCGGGTGAAGCCGCACACGGACTTCCACGGGTCCATCGAGAGCGGCCTGTGCAAGATGATGGCCATCGGCATTGGCAAGCAGCACGGCGCGAGCCATTACCACAAGGCGTTCCTGCGCTACGACTTCGAGAAGATCGTGCTCGGAGCCGCCGAGATGCACCTGGCGCGCAGCAGCGTGGCGTTCGGGCTCGCGGTCCTTGAGAACGCGTACGACGAGACGGCGTCCGTGACCGCTGTCGGGCCGGACGAGCTGATCCAGACGGAGCAGAAGCTCATCGTCGAGGCCCGCAACCTGATGGGTAGGCTACCGGCCGACGAACTCGACTGCCTCATCGTAGACCAGATGGGGAAGAACATCAGCGGCACGGGCATGGACACGAACCTCATCGGGCGCGCGATGTTCCCGGACCTGTACCCGTTGCCGGACGGCTGCCCGTCGATCATGCGCATCTTCGTGAGGGGACTGACCCCGGAATCGGACGGCAACGCATCGGGCATCGGGTTCGCCGACGTCGCGACCCAGCGACTCGTCGACAGCATCGACCGGCATTCGACCATGATGAACGCATTCACGGCGAATACGCCGCACGGCATGAAGACGCCCGTGGCGTTCGACACGGATCGGAACGCGCTGGCGTGGGTGCTGAATACGGTGGGGCTGACGCCACCTGAGGCGTCGCGCACCGTGCGTATCCATACAACGCTGCACATCGACGAAGTGCTGGTGTCCGAAGCTCTCCTGCCCGAGGTCGCCGAGAATCCATCGCTGGAGATCGTCGGGGACAGGGCGGAGATGGCATTCGACGCCGACGGGAATCTGCTCGACTTCTGACGCCGCGCGGCCGCGACACGGACGCCGCGCGCGGGACCACAGAGGACTTGGCTGCATGTTCAAGCTAGGCGTGATCACCGACGAGATATCGCAGGACTTCCAAACGGTAGTGAAGGTCTGCACGGACTACGATCTGGAAGCTGTCGAGATACGGTCGGTGGACGACAAGCCGCCGCAGGACCTCCAGCCCGCCGACGTAGACATGATCAAGGCGGCGCTCGCAGACACCGACATCAAGGTGTGTGGCATCGCCACGCCGTTCTTCAAGTGCGACATCGACAGCGCCGAAGAGCGCGAGCAGCACATGGACATCCTGAGAAAGTGCATCGCGCTGGCGCACGAGCTGGACACGAGCCTGCTCAGGTGCTTCGCGTTCTGGGAGACAGGCAAGACAGAGCAACGGTGGCAGGAAATCGTCGACGCGTACGAGGAACCGCTGAGGCTCGCCGAGGCCGAGCGCATCACGCTCGGTATGGAGAACGAGGCGTCTACGTCGCTGTCGACGGCCGCTCTGACGCGCCGGTTCATCGACGAACTCGGTAGCGGCAACGTCCGCGCGATCTGGGACCCCGCCAACGAGCTGTACGCCGACGCCGGGATCACGCCGTTCCCGGACGCGTACGACCAGATCAAGGACGTGACGGTCCACGGGCACATGAAGGACGGCGACCGGAACGAGGCCGGCGAGATGGTGAGCGTGCCGGTCGGTGAGGGCCTCATCGACTGGGCCGGCCAGTTCGCGCGGTACGTCGAGGAGGGGTACGAGGACTACCTGATCCTCGAGACGCACTGGCGACCGGCGTCGGCGCTTTCCGAGGATCTCCTCAACCGCCCGGGCGGCGCGGCGTTCTCAGAGGCCGGGGAAGAGGCCTCACGTTACTGCCTGGACAACATCCAGCGCATGCTGCTGCCGCTACGTGGCGAATCCGACGGGTGAGCACACGGGCGAGCGCCCGAACAGCCTTCGCGAGGGTCACCGTCCGGCCGCGCTCGGTCGTTCGTCAGGCGTAGGACGCACATGCAGCGGACACGCCACACACTGGGACGGACATATGGCACGACACCTCGGGATGGCGTGCGCCGCGCTCGCGGTTGCGGCGACGGTGGTTGGGTGCGCGAACCTGTCGTCTCTATTGACGACCGAGTGGAGCGAGAACTACGCGCTGGCGTCGACCGGGACGGAGGCGACGCACCCGTACCTGAACGACGGCAAGCTGTCCACGGTCGCGGAGACGCGGAATCTCGCTGACCCGCGTGAGTTCGTGTTGCAGTTGGACAAGCCCCGCAGAGTTCGGCGTATCACGCTCAAAAACGACAACCTTTACCGCTTCTCCGTGAAGTACTGGGACGCGAAACGTGAGATCTGGCGCGATGTGAAGACTGTTCGGCAGCGTCGCGATGTCGAGGGCGCCGAACGGGTCATCCAGCCCGCGTTCGACTTCGGCGGGATCAACTTCGAGACGGATCGAATCCTGATCGACGTTACGCGGACCGTCGACGACATCATCATCACGAAGTCGGCCCCCGACCCGAACGACAAGGTCATCGAGCACGGCTGGCGAGAGATCGGCGGCCGGCAACGGGAGTACTTCCGCATCCTGATCGAACGGCCGGCGCGCGTGCGCGAGGTCGAGGTATTCGGCATCGCCAGCGCCAGTAGTTGATCGCTGACCGCTCGCGCCGGGCGTCCAGCTTCGCGATGTTGGGCGGGTCGGCGGCTCTGATATCGGTGATGGCGCTGCTCGTGCGCGCGACGGCGGGCCTACCCGGCGTGTCCGCGTACGAGACTACCTTCTTCCGGTTCCTGATCGGCGGCGGTTTGGTCGGCTTCACGCTTCTGGCGCGTCGGCGGGCCCCGGCTCCGCGCAACTATCTGTGGCTGGGCATCCGCGGCCTCTGCGGCGCCGGCGCGATGCTGATCTACTTCCACTCCATCACGCACATCGGCCTCGCCAAGGGCACGGTGCTCCTGTACACCAACGTCATCTGGGCGGCGCTCCTCGCGCCGCTCGTGCTGGGCGACCGGATCGACCGCCGTCTGTGGGCTTCCGTGGGCCTGGCATTCGCCGGGGTCTATCTGTTGCTCGTGCCGGACGGTGGCCTTGGCGGGGTGTCGCGCGGCGATCTGCTGGCGCTGGCGGCTGGCCTCGTGGGCGGTATCGCCGTCGTCGCCGTGAAGCGGGTCCGGGAGACGGATGACACGAGCACCGTGTTTCTCGCGCTGGCCATGAGCGGCGTCCTGCTGACCGTGTGGCCGGCGGCGCGAGGCGGGTTCGGGTTCGACGCCCGCGCGTGGCCGTTGCTGGCCGGCATTGGCGTGACAGGGACGGCGGCGAAGCTCCTGTCCGACTCCGCGTACCGGTACGTCCGCGGCGAGATATGGTCGGAAGTTGTGTATGGGGAGGATGAAGCAGGCGGCGTATCCTT